>CANDBT010000031.1 GCA_947383005.1 uncultured bacterium
ATATTACGCAATATGTATTGACATATTGCGTAATATGTAATATAATGAATATATCAAATGAAAGAGAGGTAAAGCACCATGAAAGAATTGTTAAAGAGATTGAAAGAGGCAGAGAAAAAAGCAGATGCAGCCGATCGGGAGTATGAAAACGATCCGGAAAATGAGGAAAAAGAAAAGGCTTTTGATTTGGCATATAGCGAGGAATACAAAGCGTTTGAGGCGTTGGCAAGGGAAATAGTAAAAGCGACAGCGGGAAAGATTGATACACAGACAGCGGCGGCGATGATTAGAGGCAGGCGGCAGCAGTTGGAAACCATTTTAGAAATGATGTAGGAGGCGGGGAAATGGCAGAGTATGGCGAATTGGTAAAGGCAGCAATCAGAGAGGCACAGCAGACAGCGGCAGAGCAAAGGAAGAAAGCCACAGTTTCGGAAATATACGAAGGGCAGTTATTGGAAACGGAATACATAAAGCGCGGCGGCGCGATTTGGCAACAAATAAGGGTTGACGGAAAAGTGACGAGTGAAAACAGAGTATATAAAGTAAATTCTGATAAACCATATACAAGGGGTTTCGGGCGGTACTGGTATTTGGACGATGAGGCAAAAGAGGCGATGCGGGCAGCTTTATAAAATTTATAGATATTACGCAATATGTATTGACATATTGCGTAATATGTGTTATAATATCCATGTAAACAGTTAAGGGGCAGCACAAAGGAAAGGAAACAAGCCCCATGATAAAGTTAATAGAAGTTTTGGCAGAAATAGCAATAGTAACAGTCATTGTCTTAGAGATAATCGAGGACATAAAAAATAGGGTTGACAGCGACCAAACCGACAACCCCAAAGACGATAAAGAGCAGTAGTAACTAAGCAACCAAAGCCCCTTAACTGATTTACATTATATCATGGGAGCCGGAAAAGTCAAGAAGGGAGGGCTGAAATTGCGATCCAACAATGAGTTTAACCAAATTGCATACCAAAACGACTATATCAAAGAAAAGTACGATCGGATCAATTTAACGGTGCCAAAGGGCAGAAAGGAGGAAATAAAGAAAAAGGCAGCAGCAGCAGGAAAGAGCGTGAACGAATATATTAACAGCTTAATTGATAATGACATGAATTAAAAAGTTTGGCGCGTGTAAAGGGCGGCAGGTAGACTATTACCCGCCGCCCTTCGGCGTGTGCAGAAAGGAAGATGATACAATTTTATGAAATCATTCAAACAATTTACATATAATGACCGGTTGCGGTTGGAGGTATTGGTTAAGGCAAAGCATACACCAAAGGAGATCGCGGAAATTCTACATTTCCATATAAGCACGATTTACAGAGAATTAAACCGAGGACAGTTTGAGGCGTTAAATTCGGATCTCACAAAAGAAATGAGATATAGCCCCGACATAGCACAGCAGCATAAAGAGGAGGTTTTAGCTGCAAAGGGCGCAGATCTGAAAATTGGAAACGAGCAGGCATTTGCAGACCGGATAGAGGAAATCATAATAAACGAGGGGTACAGCCCTGCGGCGGCACTGGCAAAAGTGAAAGCTGAAGGATATGATTTTTCAATATGCGTAACCACTCTATACAGTTACATTGATAAAGGCGTTTTCTTAAATTTGACAATGAAACACCTGCCGGAAAAGAGAAAAGGGGAGAAGAAACACAAGAGGAAAACCACACAAAAGCGGGCTACAAAGGGGGAGAGCATCGAGAACAGACCGGACGAAATAGACACGCGGGAGGAATTTGGGCATTGGGAAATGGATACCGTTGTAGGGGCGCGGGGCGTTTCCAAAAAGTCTTTATTGGTACTGACAGAGCGGAAAACACGAAAGGAAATAATATTTTTACTGAAAGAGCATACATCGGCAGCAGTTGTAAAGGCATTAGACCGGTTGGAAAGGAAGTTAGGAAAGAAATTTAGAGAAATCTTTAAAAGTATAACCGTAGACAATGGATCGGAATTTGCAGATTGGGAAGGAATGGAGCGATCCAAGCGTGGCAAAAAGAAAAGGACGAAAATATATTACTGTCACCCATATAGCAGTTGGGAGCGTGGCAGCAACGAGAACCAAAACAAATTAGTACGCCGTCATATTCCAAAGGGTGTAAATTTTGATGATAAGACGCAGGGGGATATTGACAATATAGCAGAGTGGATCAATAACTACCCGCGCCGCCTGCATGAGTATAGAACAGCAGAGGAATTATATATTAAGGAACTGGAAAAGATTGCGGCATAGAACAAATGTTTGATATGCAAGTAGCCTTTATTTCGTGCGCCCATTTTTTAGGTATCGCAGAAAGCGATCCGGATCCGGATCTGCATCACTCCAAAACCAAAACTTGTATTATGTGAAAGTTGCACAATAAAACAGCTCTATTTATTGTGTATATTGCTGAAAGCGAAAAAATCAAAAAAACTTTCGCATTTAATGTTGACATTTTCAGGGGTGATTTTTATTATAAAAAACAGTTGAAATTTTGAAAATAATATTGTATAATACCAATGTATGCAGATGTAGTTCATTGGTAGAACATCAGCTTCCCAAGCTGAGGAGGCGGGTTCGATTCCCGTCATCTGCTTTGTTTATGCATATGGGTATCCAAAGAAAGACATCAGTTAAAGCTGACGGGTGTCCGGTGCGAGGAGTAAGGGAAGTACCCTTCCTACTCAATTGGTTTAAGCTATTAAGAACAACTTTTGGCTGAGGTTGTTCTTATTTTATTGCGGGCTATTCGGAAAATGCGCAAATGAAACAGCAGTTTCCTGTATTTTACAATAAAAAAAGCCTTGATTTAAAGGCTTCTATAAGCGACAGACGGGACTCGAACCCGCGACCCCGACCTTGGCAAGGTCGTACTCCACCAACTGAGCCACTGTCGCACGTTATTGTATTTCAATGAAAATTATTCTACCACATATCAGGAAAAAAATCAAGAGTGTTTTTGGGATTTCTGTTGTGTTGAAAAACAGGCAGATTAGTGATACAATACAACAAGGAATTGGATGATGATTTTTTTGCCAGGCGGCAGATAGAGGAGGAATAATGATGACAAGCCAGATTACGAGAGAAGAGGGATTAGCGCTTTTGAAACAATATAACAAGGAGCCTTTTCATATTTTACATGCGCTGACGGTGGAAGGAGTTATGCGATGGTATGCCAATGAACTGGGATATGGAGAAGAAGAGGAATATTGGGGGCTTGTGGGGCTGCTACATGATATTGATTTTGAACAGTACCCGGAGCAGCATTGTGTAAAAGCGCCTGAACTTTTGCGTGCAGGGAATGTAGGGGAGGATATGATCTATTCCATTTGTTCTCATGGTTACGGAATCTGTTGCGATTGGGAGCCGAAACATCCGATGGAGAAAGTTTTGTTTGCTGCAGACGAACTGACCGGGCTGATTGGAGCGGCCGCCAGAATGAGACCTTCAAAAAGCACAAAAGATATGGAAGTATCCAGTTTGAAGAAAAAATTTAAAGATAAGAAATTTGCCGCAGGCTGTTCTCGGGATGTTATCCGGCAGGGAGCAGAACGTTTGGGGTGGGAATTGGATGAATTGCTGGCAAAAACAATTGAAGCCATGCGTTCTTGCGAGGATACGGTTACCGAAGAGATGAAATAGTTTTCCCCGTTGGGCGAATGCCCGATGTTTCTTGTTCGGCGTAGCCGGACAAGAAGATGCGCCCCGTGAACAGTAACTTTTACCCCGCATTGGCGTTGAATTTTGGAAATAGTTATGATATAATCCCGATAGAGATTATACCAGTGAGAATAATGGTAAGATTGGAATGCGGAGCAATCCGTGTATTTTAGGGGCCAAATTACCTTTTGGCCACAATATCTTATATACACACGGGTACTCAAAGGAGGATGTCAGCTAAAGCTGACGGGTGCCCGGCGCGGCGAGCAGGGGGGAAGCTTTCCCTACTCGATTATTAAGAGAGTATAACATGCGAGGAGGGACAAGATGGAACTGATGTATTTTATGGGTGGGGTATTAATGATTATTATTTTTGCTGTTGTTGCAGCGGTGACTACTGTAGCCAGCACGGCAGCAGCTATTGCGATGGAGGAAGAAGAGGAAGAGGATTAGAAAGAGGATTGGTTTTATTTTCGGATATGCCTGGGAAGGAGGCATATCCGTTTTTTTGTATGCGCAGCCCCATGCAGAGGAAGTATGCCGCAGAAGCGGCGCATGGGGCGCACGGCGAGTGGGGGAAGTATCCTCCCTTACTCGATTTGTTTAAGCACAGGCCCACGTGTGGAAGTTTGTTGCTGACACAGCAAATGGGCTCGTGCAAAATAGGGTGTCCTGCTTGATTTAATTCAAGAGTCAGAGCCAAAAGATAATATGATTTCATAAAATTTCCACAAATATTTCTCCAGCATTTTTTTTGCGTAGAGCGATGACGGCGCCGCGAACCAGATAGGCGCTCATTCCGTTTCGGGGAGCTTTTAGGACGCAAGACAAATGTTCATTAGGAGCGAATCCCAGATCCAAAAGCCGTTGTTTCATATGAGCCTCACTAGCCAGCCAGACTACACGGACATGTTCGCCGGGTTTTATATGACTTAATGGTAGAACCATACCATTCACTTCTCGGTTTTTGCGTTGTAATCAGTATATGTGAAAATAGAAAGAATGTGTATATTAAGATAGGGGAATCGAGTAGTGAAGATTTCCCCTTACTCGTCGAGCCGGGCGTCCGTCAGCTTTAGCTGACATCTTCCTTTGGGCGCCCGTGTGCATAAAGACAAAAACCCACTGATTTTTCCAGTGGGTTTTTGTCTTACTTTTGGGAATGGTAGGTATACAAATAAAAGAAAATGGTTTTTAGGGGGGGCCTGCCAGAATCGCTTCTGGCAGGTATGAGTATGAAAAAGCTTTAAAATTCAAGTATAAAATATATACTTGAAACAAAGGCCCATTATCCTGTTGGATAATGTAATTTGAGTATAAAGAAGAATTGTGTCAAAATTGTGTCATCATAATAAAAATTATATAAATAAAAAATAAAATAAAAAAACCCTTTCAAAATAACTTATCTTTGTATATAATAAAAAGAAATTCCGCGAATAAGGCAGAAAAAGGTAAAATAAAACGGCATCATGTGTGTCAGCTCAGATAGGGCCTCTTCTTGCCTGTCTATGCCGGAAAAGAAACATCGGATGTCTATCTGATGTGGGGATTGATATAAATTTCGGTTCACAGGTAAGCCTGACGCCCAGATCTATGTCAAATCCTCGCCGCATGGACTGTTGCTATCATATTATCAAAGAAAGCAAGATTAAAGTTATAAATTTGGCAAACAATAAATAGAAACAGAATTATAGATTTTGAGGTAAGGGAAGGGCAAATAGTAAAGTAACCGCTCAGACTAGGAGGAAAGACAGATGTTGGTATCCAATGATATTGGGATTGATTTAGGTACAGCGAGTATTTTGGTATATATTAAAGGAAAGGGTGTAGTATTAAAGGAGCCGTCAGTGGTTGCCATCGACAGAGATACATCAAAGATTATGGCTATTGGCGAAGAAGCGCGGCTGATGATTGGCAGGACGCCTGGAAATATTATTGCTATAAGACCCTTGCGGCAGGGCGTGATTTCCGATTATACAGTGACAGAAAAAATGTTGAAATATTTTATTACCAAGGCCGTAGGCAAGAGGACTTTGCGTAAACCCCGGATTGCTGTCTGTATTCCCAGCGGCGCCACAGAGGTGGAACGAAAAGCTGTGGAGGATGCTACTTATAATGCTGGCGCCAGAGATGTAACCATTATTGAAGAACCAGTGGCAGCGGCTATTGGCGCAGGCATTGATATTGCTAAAGCCTGCGGCAATATGATTGTGGATATTGGCGGAGGTACCGCGGATATTGCGGTGATTTCTCTGGGAGGTCCCGTGGTAAGCACTTCGATTAAGGTGGCCGGTGATGACTTTGATGAAGCGCTGGTCCGTTATATGAGGAAGAAGCATAATCTGCTGATCGGTGAACGGACAGCGGAAGAAATAAAAATCAATATCGGTGCGGCATACCGACGGCCGGAAGTTTTAACGATGGAAGTCCGTGGGCGGAATTTGGTTACGGGTTTGCCAAAGACGATTGTGGTGACTTCTGATGAAACCTTGGAGGCGCTGAGAGAACCGGCCATGCAGATTGTGGATGCCGTGCACAATGTGCTGGAGCGCACGCCCCCGGAATTGGCAGCGGATATTTTTGATCGGGGTATTGTGATGACTGGAGGAGGCTCCCTGCTTAATGGTTTGGATCAGTTGATTGAGGAAAAATCGGGAATTACTACACTGGTGGCGGAAGAGCCTCTGACAGCAGTAGCTATTGGTACGGGAAAGTTTATTGAATTTCAGCATGGTGAGCCAAAGGCGCGGGAGTATTAAAGAAGATATTTTTAAGCAGGAAGCCTGTGAATGTGACAAAAGGGGTGTTTTTGGGTATGATGGCTTCGCGCCGATTCGGTAAGGCGGGAAGCCTTTTGTGCACACGGGCACCCGAAGGAAGATGTCAGCTAAAGCTGACGGGTGCCCGGCGCGGCGAGTAGGGGAAATAGCCTCCCCTACTCGATTTAAGGGACAGGGTGAGGATACAAGGGAATGGCGGGCGGCATATATGGCAACAGTAAAAGGATATGTGGAGAAAATAAAATTCCGTAATGAAGAAAATGGCTACTCGGTTCTGCAGGTAGGTTATGAGGGGAAGGATTACGTGCTGGTAGGATCTTTCGCTTACATAAATGAAGGTGATTTAATTGAAGCTGAAGGCCGGGAGAACGCCCACCCAGTTTACGGAGAACAGTTCCAGGTGGAAAGCTATGAATTGAAAGAACCGGAAGATGCCGCTTCTATGGAACGCTATCTGGCTTCCGGCGCCATTAAAGGGATAAAAGCGGCTTTGGCTGCGCGGATTGTCCGGCGATTTAAGGCGGATACATTTAGGATTATGGAGGAAGAGCCGGACAAACTGGCACAGATTAAGGGAATCAGCGAAAAAATGGCATATTCCTTTTCGCAACAGATGGAGGATAAAAGGGATATGCGTCAGGCCATGATGTTTTTGCAGGGTTATGGGATTTCCATGAATTTGGCTTTGAAAATTTATCAGAAATATGGCTCAAAGCTATATGGAATTATTAAAGAAAATCCGTATCGTTTGGTGGATGATATTCAAGGCGTAGGGTTTAAAATTGCTGACGAAATTGCCCAAAAGGCAGGGATAACGGCAGATTCCGATTATCGGCTTCGCAGCGGGATTTTTTATTGCCTTCTCCAGTCTGTCGCAGGCGGACATACCTATCTTCCTCAGGAAGAGTTGATAAACAACGCAACAGATCTTCTGCATGTACCGCTTGACATGATGGAAAAACATCTGATGGATTTGCAGATGGAAAAGAAGATAGTGATTAAGATGGGTGGCGAACAGTCGGAAATTCGTCAAATTTATGCTGCTTCTTACTATTACATGGAACTAAACGCTGCCCGAATGCTCCATGACTTGAATATTCGGGGAAATGAAGCCGAGGAGAAAATCCGCGGACGTTTAAAACAAATTCAGGCTGAGGAAAAGATTGAGCCGGACGAGCTACAGATTCAGGCAGTAATTCAGGCGGTTAATTGCGGCCTTTTGATTATTACCGGCGGGCCGGGTACTGGTAAAACCACTACAATCAATACAATTATCCGTTATTTTGAACAGGAAGGGATGACTATACTTTTAGCGGCGCCAACCGGGCGGGCAGCAAAACGGATGACAGAGGCTACCGGCTATGAAGCAAGTACCATTCATCGGTTATTGGAATTGACAGGCATACCTGATGATGCCGGAGGGACTTCCAGCATGCACTTTGAACGAAATGAGGAGAACCCGCTGGAGGCAGATGCGGTTATTATTGATGAAACCTCGATGGTAGATATTTATTTGTTTCATGCACTTTTACGAGCCATAAATCCAGGAACCAGACTGATATTGGTGGGGGATGTAAGCCAGCTTCCCAGCGTGGGGGCAGGAAATGTGTTGCGGGATATAATTAATTCCGGCTATTGTCAGACGGTATGCTTGAACAGGATTTTCCGGCAGGCGGCAGAAAGCGATATTATTGTCAACGCTCACAAAATTAATGCGGGAGAGCAGATACCTTTGGGAAAGCCCAGCCGGGACTTTATATTTATTCGTGGAGAACAGCCGGATGCCATTATTAAGGCTATGATTACGTTGGTAAAAGAAAAGCTGCCAGGTTATGTTCATGCAGAACCTCTGGATATTCAGATTATGACGCCGATGCGCAAAGGGGCATTAGGGGTGGAACGGCTTAATGGCATTCTTCAGGAGTGCTTGAATCCGCCATCCTCGTCCGGTCAGGAAAAGGAAATTGGCGGCGTTATCTATCGGGTGGGCGATAAAGTAATGCAGATAAAGAACAATTATCAAATCGAATGGGAAATTCGTGGCCTTCACGGAGTGGCGATAGAAAGCGGTACGGGGGTTTTCAATGGCGATATGGGCATTATTCGCGAGATTAACACTTTTTCCGAGGAAATGACGGTCGAATTTGATGAAAAGAGGATGGTTGACTACAGCTTTAAACAAGCGGAAGAATTGGAGCTGGCTTATGCCATTACTATTCATAAGTCTCAGGGAAGTGAATATCCGGCAGTAGTTATTCCTGTCTTTCCCGGCCCTCGTATGCTGATGAGCAGGAATCTGATCTATACGGCAGTAACACGGGCGAAAGTTTGTGTCTGTCTGGTAGGCATACCGAGTGTTTTTCAAGAAATGGTAAATAATGAACGTGAGCAATTACGTTATACCGGTCTAAAGGAACGAATTCAGGAAATAGAGGAGGTATAGTGAAGCATAAAGATTGGATTTTTTCTTCTTTAGCCCAATGGGGCATGGAACTGATATTTCCCCGCCGTTGTCCTGTGTGTGGCCAGATTGTACAGCCTTCGGGGGAATTGATTTGTGCTACCTGTTTTTTACAGTTATCTCCAGTTAAATCACCCGTCTGTCGAAAATGCGGCAAGGAAGTTCTGGGGGATCATTATGAGTATTGTCCGGATTGTATGAGACGGCAGCGGACATTTGATTCTGGTATGGCTCTTTTCAACTATAATGAGGCGGCTCGCCGTTCTATGGCGGCAATTAAATATAAAAATCGACGTGAGTATCTGGATTTTTATGGTGCAGCATTGTCGCGCCGCTTTTCGAAAATTGTCGGCCACTGGCAGGCCGATTGCTTGATCCCTGTTCCGATTCATCCTTCCCGGCGCAGGCAAAGGGGATTTAATCAAGCAGAGGAACTGGCAAAGCGTTTGGAAAAAAGCTGGAATATCCCTGTTTGCTCTCAAATTCTTATCCGAAACCGCAAAACAGTTCCTCAACGGGATTTAAATCCGTCAGAACGTCTGAAGAATCTTCGGGAGGCTTTCCGGCTTCATCCGGATTGCTGCAAAAATCTTGTTCATTTTTTCCCTAAAACAGTAATTTTAATTGATGATATCTATACCACCGGCAGTACGATAGAAGCTTGTGCGCGGGTTTTGAAAGCGGCAGGAGTGCAGCGCGTTTATTTCTTGGTGGTTTGTATAGGGACAGCAAAATAGACGTTACAGTTTACGGGGCGGTTGTCGCGAAGGGGACGCCCGGGAAAAAGTTTCCCCCGGACTGCTGTCCGCTGGTTTCAGATACAAGTACCCCGTGAATAGTAACAATAGGCTGCTGGATTGTAATACAAAAATTAAGAAAAACATTGACGCGCTTCGTTACATGTGGTATATTGATATGGCGAATGGAAGAGCTTAGGTCTTTTTTTTGTGCTCAAAAAAAGGCCTTGAAACTAAGAAAAGTGAGTGGAGGTGGAAGTTGTGCGCACAAGAATTACATTGGCATGTACGGAATGTAAACAGCGGAACTACAACATGACGAAGGATAAGAAAACCCATCCGGATCGCATGGAAACGAAGAAATACTGTAGATTTTGCAAAAGACATACTTTGCATAAGGAAACTAAGTAAGGAGTGTGGATGATGGCAGAAACTACAAAGGCCGCGAAAGTTCCCAGACAAAGCTTTATCAAAGGCCTGAAAGCTGAGTTCAAGAAAGTTTTGTGGCCCGACCGGGAGACGGTGGGGAAACAGACGGCTACCGTGGTGGCGATTACCATTTTTTTGGGAATCATCATCGGGGTTTTGGACTATGTGATCAAATGGGGCCTCAGCTTCATTATGTGATTAAGGCGAGGGCGATGCTATGTCAGAGGCAAAATGGTATGTGGTCCATACCTATTCAGGCTACGAAAACAAAGTGAAGGTAGACATTGAAAAGACCATTGAAAATCGCAATCTTCAGGATCAGATTTTGGGTGTATCTGTTCCTATGCTGGAGGTTTCCGAACTGAAGAACGGGGTGGAAAAACTGGCTGATAAGAAGATGTTTCCTGGCTATGTGCTGATCCATATGGTGATGAACGACGAAACTTGGTATGTGGTGAGAAATACCCGTGGTGTTACCGGTTTTGTCGGCCCAGGTTCCAAACCGGTGCCATTGAGTGAAGCGGAGATGGCAAATCTCGGCTTTAGCAAGAAAGATGTGGTGGTTGGTTTCGAAATCGGCGATACCATAGTGGTGACTGCCGGTGCGTGGAAGGATACTATCGGTGCGGTTCAGTCGATTAACGAAGGCAAAAAGACGCTCACGATAAATGTTGAAATGTTTGGCCGTGAGACGCCGGTTGAATTGAATTTCACAGAAGTTAAGAAGATGTAACTGCTGCATGGTCTTATACAGAAACCCCCGCTGCTGGCGTATTGAAGCATTAAAGCCGTGGCGGTTAGCACTACAAGGTAACAACGTGGGAGGGACATCCCCGACAATACCACATTATAGGAGGTCATTATCATGGCAAAGAAAGTAACTGGTTATATTAAATTGCAAATTCCGGCAGGAAAGGCTACCCCGGCTCCGCCAGTTGGTCCTGCATTGGGTCAGCATGGTGTAAATATTGTACAGTTTACAAAGGAATTTAATGCGAGGACCGCAGATCAGGGAGACTTAATTATTCCGGTTGTGATTACCGTATATGCGGACAGAAGCTTTAGCTTCGTCACCAAGACTCCGCCAGCAGCAGTATTGTTAAAGAAATACTGCAAAATCAAATCAGGTTCCGCAGTTCCGAACAAGACAAAAGTGGCTACCATTTCCAAGGCTGACTTGCAGAAGATCGCTGAAACTAAAATGCCTGATTTAAATGCGGCAAGTTTGGAAGCGGCAATGAGCATGATCGCAGGCACAGCCAGAAGCATGGGTATTACCGTTGGCGAATAAAAACAGAGAGCACATCCTTTTATGCATAGGGCCCGCATAGAGGAATTTGCTGTTGGCGCAGCAAGCGGGTCGCATGGCGGGCAGGAGAAAAGCCTTTCCTGCTCAATTCCAGAAAACAGGCGTGGGAGGGAAAATCCCCGACAATACCACCAGGAGGTTATTGATTATGAAACGTGGAAAAAGATATCTTGAAGCGGCAAAGAATGTAGACCGCTCTGTACTGTATGATTCAGCAGATGCGATTGCATTGGTGAAGAAAAATGCAGGCGCTAAATTTGACGAAACCATTGAGGCCCATATCCGGACCGGATGTGACGGGCGTCATGCCGACCAGCAGATTCGTGGAGCTGTTGTGCTGCCGCACGGTACCGGCAAAGTTGTCCGTATTTTGGTATTTGCGAAAGGCGCGAAAGCTGATGAGGCTGAAGCGGCTGGTGCAGATTTTGTAGGGGCAGAGGAACTGATTCCGAAGATTCAGAATGAGGGCTGGTTGGATTTTGATGTGGTTGTGGCTACCCCGGATATGATGGGCGTGGTTGGCCGTCTTGGACGTACCCTTGGCCCGAAAGGTTTGATGCCTAATCCGAAAGCCGGTACCGTAACCATGGATATTACCAAGGCGATTAACGAGATTAAAGCTGGTAAAATCGAGTACAGACTTGACAAGACAAATATTATCCATGTGCCCATTGGCAAGGCTTCTTTTACAGAAGATAAATTAGCGGACAACTTCCAGACGCTTATGGATGCAATAATTAAAGCAAGGCCCAGCACTTTGAAAGGAACTTTCCTCAAGAGTGTTACCTTGACTTCTACGATGGGGCCTGGTGTAAAGCTGAACGTGAGCAAGCTGTTGGCTTAGTTTTTAACCATAGCATCCGCATAAATAGAATAAGGCCGGGAGAGTTATCAGATTTGATGATTTTTCCGGCCTTAGTTTTTATAAAGAAAACATCTGCACTTCTTATTTTTGCTAATGCTTTTTCTGGTTTTGTTGGTTACTGTTCACAGGTACCCTGTGAACGTAACCGCATATGCCCCATTGCCTTCGGCAATGGGGCATATGCTTTGCTCCCATAATGATATCTGCCCATGGCTAATCAGCGGAGTGATTAGCCATGGTGTGAACAGTAACTTTTGTTGTTTTCTTTCAAAAAAATAATGAAAAATAGAATTGACAAGAAAAATTGATTATGGTACTATAACTAAGTATTGACTGCCGAAGACAGCAGGCGCCGAAAGGCATAAGGTGGAACCGCCTGCCGAGGAAACATACAAATCTGTTTTAATAATGAATTTGTAGAGCCTCTTTGTCGTGCTGCGGCAGAGAGGTTTTTGTGTTCCAGCCTTGCTGAAAGCAAAGGTAGGAAAGAGCCTTTGGTCATTGCAGTCGAAGCTCCGCGGCTTTTTGCCGTGGAAAATCTAACAGGAGGTAGACATTCATGGCAAAAGTTGAGTTGAAGCAGCCGATTGTAGCAGAGATTGCCGAACTGTTAAATGGCGCTACATCTGCAGTTGCGGTAGATTACCGTGGATTGACTGTTGCCCAGGATACAGAGCTGCGGAAACAGTTGAGAGAAGCTGGCGTTACTTACAAAGTATACAAAAATACTTTGATCCGCCGGGCTGCAGAGAATACGGATTTTGCTGTATTAGATCCCCATTTGGAAGGTCCTACAGCTATCGCCGTATCTAAGGATGACGCTACGGCGCCTGCGAGAATTTTGGCTGAGTTTGCAAAGAAGGCTAATCAGCTGGAAATCAAAGCCGGTGTTGTAGAAGGCACTTATTATGATGCGAAGGGCATGCAGACTATCGCTACTATTCCGTCCAGAGAGGTATTGCTGGGAAGATTGTTTGGTAGTATGCAGTCACCGGTTGCTAATTTTGCTCGTGTGATTAACCAGATTGCTGAAAAGCAGGAAGAAACTGCATAAAGCTGTCTGACAGGCTAAGAACCTGAATGATTATTTTATTTGTGTGCTGCATGAGCAGCCATACTATTTTATCAATCAAATATGGAGGAAATAAAAATGGCAAAGCTGACTACTGCTGAGTTTATTGATGCAATTAAAGAATTGACTGTTCTGGAGTTGAACGAGTTGGTAAAAGCTTGTGAAGAAGAGTTTGGCGTATCTGCTGCGGCTGGTGTTGTTGTTGCTGCTGCGGGTCCGGCAGAAGAGAAAGAAGAGAAGACCGAGTTTGATGTTGAGTTGACTGAGGTTGGTCCGAATAAGGTAAAAGTAATCAAGGTAGTCCGTGAAGTAACCGGCCTGGGTCTGAAGGAAGCCAAGGAAGTTGTTGATGGCGCACCGAAGGTCGTTAAGGAGGGTGCTTCTAAGGAAGAGGCTGAGGAACTTAAGGCTAAGCTGGAAGGCGAAGGAGCAAAAGTTACTTTGAAGTAAACATGCAGAAAATTTGCCGTCAGCGGCTTTTCTGTATACTGAGTCGAGCAGGGAAGGCTGCTTCCTTTACTCGTCGCGCTGGGTACCCCGTCAGCTTTAGCTGACATCTTTCTTTGGGCGCCGTGTGCATCAGCATAAAAAACCTGCCATAGGCAGGTTTTTCTTTTGCAAAAATCCCTCTACACTCCGTTTCGGTTCGCCCTAAACAAGCGCCACTGGCGCTTAGGACCGCCGTAGACGATTTTCAATGTATTTTTGCTCGTCACGTTGAAGGTGCTGAACAGTTACGATAATGCTATATTTCAGAGATGTTCTTTTCCTCAAGAAAACGAAGTAACTCATCTTCGGGCAGAGGTTTGGAAAAATAGTAGCCTTGTATTCGGTCCAAACGGCACTGGTTAACCGTCTTGGCTTGGTTTTCTGTCTCAATACCCTCAGCTACAATGGAGTATTCGTTTTCATGCATAATATCCGCCAAAAGGCCAATGGTTTTTAAAGCCTTATTGGTGTCGTTGATTGTTTTCATAAGAGACTGGTCAAATTTGATAACTTCAAAAGGAAGAGAAAACATACGTGATAAGTTGGAGTAGCCAGTGCCAAAATCATCTAAGTAGAAATGGATACCTTTACTGGCCAAATGCTCCATGACCCTTTTTACTTCGGAGAAATCTTCAATAATCGTTCGTTCGGTGATTTCGATTCGCAGGCGGGAACCGCTGATATGATGATCACGCAGGCTTTCATCGATTCGGTGGATGAAGTTTGGATCAAGAATTTGCTGGCCAGTCATATTGACAGAGATGGTTTTCAGCGGCAAATCGGGATGAGTCCCCAAAAATTGGCATACTTTTCCCAATACAATCCAACTGATGCTGTCAATCAATCCAGTATCTTCAGCCATAGGGATAAACTCACCTGGTGATATAAATGTACCATCACGCCCACTGAGACGGATCAAAGATTCGGCTGTAGTGAATTTCTTTTCATGGCAGTCATAAATAGGCTGATAATACATTTGGAAAGTTTCATGGTCGATGGCATAACGAAGTTCTTCCATGACATATTTCAAATGCTGCATGTCAGAATCAATTTCTTTATCATAGAAAATAATGCCGTCTGTTGATCGCTGAGGAAATACAGAAATGGCGTGATTCATTTTATCCATCAGATCACTTTCCGTGTCTTCTAGTCCGAGAAATAAATGAATAAAATAAGCTTTTGTAGAAATGCCATAAACGTATTCATTATGACTGATAGACCAGGCATGATCAAAGCGATCTTTGATCCGCATTGTTATGGCATCAGCGGTTTCCTGACTGCATTCCGGCCCCATCAGGACAAGCCGGGAATTGGCAATGCGATAGGCTTCGTAATTGGCATCAAGAGACTGTAAATATTGGGCAATATGAATAATGAGCTTGTCACATACCAGAACGCCATATTTGCGGTTGATACGGAGAAGCTGGGATAGCTGGACTAAAATAATATGTGCATGAATTCCCTTTGCAGCATAGCGTTCAGTGTCCAGAATAAACGCAGTACGGTCCTTGAGTCCGGTCATAGGGTCATATAAATCATTTGCTGAGGAATAGGTATTCATAATTGTCTCTCCTACCATTGAATTACAAAATAGAAATATTATGTTTTTATAATAGTACAGAGAAAATAAATTGTCAATGGGAACAACAGTTGTTGAAAAACAAAAAAGTGCTTGACAGTATGGAAGTTTGGTGATAGGATATTCAAGTGTCTTCGCATGAGCTTTGATTCACATATTTGTGTAAGTCATGAAATTGTCTCATGATTTACACAAATATGTGATTTTTATGCCTCAGTATACGGAAAAGTTGTCAAAGGCGAGTTTTCCGTATGTTTTAGACGAAATACACAATAATAATCAAGGAGGGTGCTATTATGAACAATGGTACAGTAAAGTGGTTTAATGCAACGAAAGGTTATGGTTTCATCACTAATGATGCTACAGGCGAGGAAGTGTTCGTACACTTTTCCGGTATTGAGGCTGACGGTTATAAGACTTTGGAAGATGGTCAGAAGGTTACTTTTGATACAACCGAGGGCAATCGTGGTGTTCAGGCTGTAAATGTACGCGTAGTAGCTTAATGGACAAAGCTATAGGTGAAACAGCCAAAAGCGTTTTCTGTGACGCTTTGGTGAGGATGAACAGCAAAAAAAGATTGGGATTAGTACAATAAGGCGGTGGCAAAACTGGCGGAAGATTGCGGTTTTGCGCTGCTTTTTTATATGCACAGCCCCATGTAGAGGAAGTATGCCGCAGAAGCGGCACATGGAGTGCGCGGCGAGTAGGGGAAGATGGCTTTTACCTTTCGACTCATAGGAAAGTGCGTCCTATGATCTAAAAAAGCCCCGCGAGGTTGCTGAGTGCCAGTGGCCTTGTTTAGCAACGACCGAAGTGGAATGTAGATCGCAACGCGGTGTGGGCTTGTTCACTAAGCTCATTGCATTTGCTAAGTGAGCCAATGCCTGCGGCGGAAAGGAATCATGTCGCTGAAGCGCCCCACCGCAGGCGGAGAATCCTGCGGAGCAGGATTCTTTTTTGGATTATTGAATAAAATCTATTGCATAATGGTGGTAAATGGTGTATGATGAAGCTATAAATAGTGTGTATGCTGTTTGATCAATTTTGTAAGCGTTTACATTGTTGAAAATCCGGTAAAAAAGGAGTATTTGAGCGGATATTGGCATACGGACATCAGGAAAAACATTTAATGGAGGTTACGTATAATGGGCAACAGGAAGGAAACAGTGATTCAGTTTGGTGAAGGAGGTTTTTTACGCGGTTTTGTTGACTACTTTTTGCAGAAGCTTAAAGACCAGGGATTGTTTGATGGTTCCGTAGTGGTGGTACAACCGATAGAAAATGGCATGTGTGAGATGCTGGAAAAACAGAATTGTGAATATAACCTGTTTTTGCGGGGGATTGACAACGGAGAAGTGGTTGATGAGCATACTCATATCCAGGTGATTTCAAGATGTGTGAATCCTTACACAAATTGTGATGATTATATGGCTTTGGCAGAGAATCCGGATTTTCGCTTTATTGTATCTAATACTACAGAGGCTGGGATCGAATTCGTTGCAGATAATCGTTTTGAAGATGCTCCAGCCAGGAGCTTTCCGGGAAAACTTACCCAACTTCTTTATAAAAGATACAAATTGGGTTTGAAAGGCTTTATCATTTTATCTTGTGAGTTGATTGATCATAATGGTGAAGAGTTGGAGAAGTGTTGTCTGCAATATGCGGATTTGTGGGATTTGGGAGAAGAGTTTAAGTCATGGCTGAAAAAAGAAAATGATTTTTGTTCAACACTGGTAGACCGGATTGTGACAGGTTTCCCGAGAGACGAGCATCAGGCATTGTGTCAGAGGATCGGACAGCAGGACAATATGATGGATACGGCCGAAATTTTCCATTTATGGGTTATCCAGGGACACCACGAAGATGAGCTGCCGTTGCAGAAGGCAGGATTTAATGTGGTTTGGACGGATAATGTAGACCCCTATAAAAAGCGTAAGGTGAGGATACTCAACGGCGCTCATACATCAATGGTATTAGGAGCCCATTTGTACGGTCTGGAGACAGTAGGCCAGTGTCTGAAAGACGAAAAAGTTTCTTCGCTGTTGAAGAAATGTATCTTTGATGAGATTATCCCGACAATTGGTGACACGGAGGATAATCGGAAATTTGGACAGGCAGTATTGGAACGGTTCTCCAATCCTTTTATTAAGCACTTGCTGTTGTCTATTGCGCTTAATTCCGTTTCCAAATTTAAGGCCAGGGTTCTTCCGACAATTTTAGAATACAAAGAACAATTCGGTCAATATCCTCAAGGTCTGACGTTTTCATTGGCCGCTCTGATTGCTTTTTACCGTACGGATGCAGCCAATGATGGTGAGGAAATTATGAAATATATGAAAGATGCATCGGTGGCGGATATATTGAAAAAGAGCGAATATTGGGGGCAGGATTTGAGTGATATGCTGCCGGAAGTACAGAAATGGTATGATCAGATTCGGGCTGAAGGCATGGAAAAAGCTTACGATTCTGTATTGTCTGCCTGAGATTAAAACGGGTTGAGGTGTTTTAAGATTGCGGGAGCATGAAATGAGGAGCAATCTGTGGTATCATAGGGATCAAAATAACCTTTGACTCCAATATTATACTTATACTATAAGAAGCAAAAATGGCTTCCTATAGTCGGATTTACGGCGCAAAAGACGCGCCTTTTATCGGAAATTACTTCGTAATTTCCGATAAGTTATATTACAACAGTCAAAAGCAGCCTCTTTGTATTCGTTGAGGCTGCTTTTGTTTATGCGCAGCTCCACGCAGGGGAAGATGGTTCTTCCCTGCTCGATTGTTTGTCCGGTTTGGCTTATAGGAAAAATGCCGGTTTGCCCCTTGCATGTTAAATTGCTTTTTTGCATATATTTTTTTGATGATAGCTGAACATGAACGGGGCTTGTATCATGAAAAGAAGCAGATGGGGAATGGGAAGCCGCATAGGACTGCTGCTGGCCGTTTTGCTGGTTGATGGCGGTTTGCTGGGATCGATGGCGGGAGTTGTGACTTTGGGAAAAGAAGGCGGATTGCCGGCTACCAGCTACAGGGCCGAACATTGGAATGCAGAAAACGGACAGAAGGGCAGTTATGGTAAAAATGCAGTATCTAATATTTCGGAACAGAAGCTGGTGGCTCTGACGTTTGATGATGGTCCTCATAAAAAATATACGGAAAAATTATTGGATGGACTGAAGGAACGCGGGGTGAAGGCCACATTTTTTTTGATGGGGCAGAATATTGAGGGAAATGAGGATTTGATCAGGCGGATGCAGCGGGAGGGGCATCTGATTGGCAACCATAGTTTTCGTCATATTCAACTGACTAATGAGGGAGAGACTGCCGTATGTGAAGCGGTAGAGCAGACGGAAAAGCTGATTGAAGGGATTACCGGAGTACGTCCTCAATATTTGCGACCGCCTTACGGAGACTGGAACGAAAATCTGGAATGCCAGGTAGAACTGATTACTGTGTTTTGGACGGTGGATTCGTTGGATTGGAAATTGCAAAACACGGACAAAATTGTCCGCCGGGTGGAGAAAAAAGTCAATGACGGGGATATTATTCTAATGCACGATATTTTTCCTACTTCGGTAGAAGCAGCATTGAAGCTGATCGATCATCTGACAGAAAGAGGATATTGTTTTGTGACGGTAGATGAACTCCTGATTGATTAGGAGATAAAGCTGTGATATAATAAAATATTATTAAAAATATCGTGAACGGAAAAAGAGGGAACATATGGATCTTTTTGATTATATGAGAAGTGCGACTCAGGAAAGGGAATCTCCGCTTGCTTCACGGATGCGCCCAAAGACGCTGGATGAAGTGGTAGGGCAGAGACATATTATCGGGAAAGATAAGCTGCTTTACCGGGCGATACAGGCAGATCAGTTGGGCTCCCTGATTTTTTATGGTCCGCCGGGAACGGGCAAGACGACATTGGCCAAAGTGATTGCCAATACCACCAGCGCTGATTTCCGCCAGCTTAATGCTACAGTGGCGGGGAAAAAGGATATGGAGGAAGTGGTGAAGGCTGCGAAGGATTCTCTTGGCATGTACGGCAGGAAAACGATTTTATTTGTGGATGAGATTCACCGTTTTAATAAAGGGCAGCAAGACTATCTGCTTCCTTATGTAGAGGATGGCACATTGATTCTTATCGGTGCGACTACGGAGAATCCATTTTTTGAGGTAAATGGAGCATTGCTTTCCCGCTCCCGGATTTTTGAGTTAAAGTCTTTGGAGAAGGAAGATGTGAAGGAGCTGATATACCGGGCAATTGCTGATGAGCAACGTGGACTGGGCGGTTATCGGGCGGTGATCGATGATGAGGCGGCGGATTTTTTGGCAGATGTAGCGGGAGGAGATGCCCGGGCCGCTCTTAATGCCGTAGAACTGGGAGTGCTGACCACCAGTCGTAGCATAGAAGACGGGAAAATCCATATTACGCTGGAAGTGGCACAGGAATGTATTCAGAAACGGGTGGTTCATTATGATAAGAACGGGGACAACCACTATGATACGATCTCTGCTTTTATTAAAAGCATGAGGGGGTCTGATCCGGATGCGGCGATTTACTATTTGGCCAGAATGCTGTATGCGGGAGAAGATATTAAGTTTATTGCCCGACGGATTATGATTTGTGCGTCTGAGGATGTGGGAAATGCCGACCCTCAGGCACTGCTGGTGGCGGTAGGGGCAGCCCAGGCGATAGAAAGAGTTGGAATGCCGGAGGCTCAGATTATTTTGGCTCAGGCTGTAGCTTATGTAGCGACAGCACCGAAAAGCAATTCAGCGGTATGTGCGATTAATGAAGCCATGGAAGCAATAAGGGACCAGCAGGCTATGCCGGTACCTGTGCATTTGCAGGACAGTCATTATAAGGGAGCCAATGCTTTGGGAAAGGGAATAGGATATCTTTATGCTCATGATTACCCTAACCATTACGTGAAACAGCAGTACTTGCCGGACGGTATGGAAGGACGGGTCTTTTACCGTCCGTCGGAGATGGGATACGAAAAGCAGATATCTGAACATATGTGTTTTCTTAAAGAGAAAGGATGACGGCTGATTATTGCCGGCGTCCAATTTAGTGGTTATTGTTTTAGCAATTTTGACAGATATATTGATAGGGAATAGTTGTTATGATTTGGCGGAGGTCTTTCTTTGGGTTTTGGGTATTATGAAAGAGTCTTTGGCTGGGCTGGCAACTATTTTTATTTGCGTTAAGTTTTGTGGTTCAATGGTTACGGTTCTGATGGATATAAAAACTCTTTCTTTTTTTGGAAATTCGTTATATAATATTTATATGGGACAAGAAATCGTTTCGCACGCTTTTTTGTACATCTGCAATCAGGATCTTCTTGAATCTTTTACCCCCCCTAAGTGATTGATAGCACTTGTTGATTTAGCATTATCGTCGTTTTGGCAAATTCAGAGACTTTTCCGGAAAAATTAATCGATTACGGGAAAGGCCGGGACGAGAGGAAAAGGAAGATGAATTAAATTTTTGAAAAATCAATTTATGGCAGAATGGAGAATAATTAATGAGAGAAAAATTACAGACATTGCCTTTGGCAGAGCTAAAAGAGCTGGCAAAAAGTCAAAAGATCAAAGGAAGCAGCACCATGCGCAAAGCGGAGCTGATCGAAGCGTTATGCGAGGCTGCACAACAGGAAGAAATTATTAAAACGGCTGTGGCGCCCCCGGCGTCTAAGATTCAGCCGCCGCCACAAACAATGCCGCCGCCACAAAATGAAGGGAAGACGGAAGAACGGGCAGGTACCCGTATATCGCGGCCGATTAGAGACAGTCGGCAGTCGGAATTATCTCCTCAGGAAATTGCGGAGCTGGACAGCGGTATCGGAGCCAACGGCATATTGGAAGTGATGCCGGATGGCTTTGGTTTTATACGCTGCGAAAACTTTTTGCCAGGAGAGAATGACGTATATGTTGCGCCGTCTCAGATAAGAAGGTTTAATCTGAAAACGGGGGATATTATTGTAGGAAATCGCCGGGTGAAGACTGCTGCAGAAAAATTCGCTGCTTTGCTGTACATCAAAAGCGTTAATGGTTATCCCATCAGTGTTATCGAACGCCGTCCCAGCTTTGAGAATCTGACTCCGATATTTCCTAATGAACGATTGCATATGGAGACTGCCAGCAAAACGACGACGGCTATGCGGGTATTGGATTTGCTGGCGCCTATCGGTAAGGGACAGCGTGGCTTAATTGTATCTCCGCCAAAAGCAGGAAAGACTACTTTGTTGAAGCAGGTCGCACAGGCAATTACGGCAAATCATTCGGATATGCACTTGATTATTCTTTTGATTGACGAGCGGCCGGAGGAAGTAACAGACGTGAAAGAATCCGTAATGGGGCCGAATGTAGAGGTGATTTATTCTACGTTTGACGAACTTCCGGAGCGGCACAAACGGGTGTCGGAGATGGTTATAGAACGGGCCAAACGTCTGGTGGAACATAAGCGGGATGTAATGATTTTGCTGGACAGTATTACTCGTTTAGCCAGAGCCTACAATCTGGTTGTGCCGCCCAGCGGACGTACGCTTTCCGGTGGCCTTGATCCGGGGGCTTTGCATATGCCAAAACGTTTTTTTGGCGCTGCCCGGAATATGCGTGAAGGTGGAAGCCTGACTATTCTCGCTACAGGGCTTGTGGATACGGGGAGCCGTATGGATGATGTGATTTATGAAGAATTTAAAAGTACGGGCAATATGGAGCTGGTATTAGACAGGAAGCTTTCGGAGAAGAGGATATTCCCTGCTATTGATATATTGAAATCCGGGACACGCCGTGATGATTTGTTGCTGAGTGCTGAGGAAGCCGAGGCGGTAGATATTATCCGCAAGGCAACGAATACATTAAAACCAGAAGAATCGGTGGAAAAAGTACTGGATTTGTTTGCCAAGACAAAAACCAACCAGGAGTTTGTGGAAAATGTGAAGCGGATGCGTTTTTATTAATTGTGGATTAACCGGTAAAGGCAAAAGGAGATGAAATGGGACTGAATTTTTGTATGGGCTGTATGAATGAAAAGCCGTCCTCCGGAGCATGTCCATATTGCGGATTCCAGGATGAAAATTATTTGATTAGTCCCCGTCACCTTCCTCTTGGGACAATTTTAAATGGGAAGTACCTGGTAGGCCGTGCAATTGGGGAAGGCGGCTTTGGCATTACTTATATTGGACGCGATTTGGACTTGAATATGAAATTGGCGATAAAAGAATATTATCCTAATCAGTTGGTCACCCGAGAGAACAGTCGCAGCAATCAGGTAGTTATGATGACCGGGAAGAAAGACGTAGTTTTCCAAGATGAGAAAGGCAAGTTTTTGGAGGAAGCCCGTTGTCTGGCCCGATTTTGGGGATTGCCGGGAATTGTGGCAGTTAAAGATTATTTTCAGGAGAACGGTACAGCATATATTGCTATGGAGTTTGTGGAAGGGCAGACATTGGAACAAGTCCTCAGCAGACAAGGGGGACGGATGAATCCGGATTGGGTACTGAGGCTTATGGATCCGATCATGGCCTCTTTGGAAAAAGTTCATCAGTCAGGGTTGATTCATCGGGATATCAGTCCGGATAATATTATGGTTGAGCCGGATAATCGGTGTAAGCTTATTGATTTTGGTGCAGCAAGGGATTTTACGGCGGAAGGTCGGGAATTATCGGTAATTTTGCGGCCTCAGTACGCGCCGTGGGAACAGTATGGAGGGAGGGGGCGGCAGGGGCCGTGGACGGATGTTTATGCCCTGTGCGCAACGATATACCGCGCTGTTACCGGCAGAAAGCCAGATAATATTATGAGCCGGGTGGAGAATGATCAGCTTAAAAGTCCATCTGAGTTAGGGATTCCAATGCCGGATTATCAGGAAGCGGCGCTGATGAAGGGATTGGCTCTTTTTGCGCAGGATCGTTTTCAAACAGTTGGAGAGCTGAGAGTAGCTTTGATGGGCGGTCAGAATCGACAGGTAGTGGATTCGGCAGGTTATGGTTTGGCGCAGCCTTCTGGAAATATTTATCCGTTTAACGGTGCGCAGGCACAGCCATCAGAGGATACATACCCGGCTGGTAATATACAGCCTGCGGCGGATAGATTTTCTGCCGAAAGGGGACAGCCGGAAACAAGCAGCAAATCTGCCCGGAAAGTATGGCTGGGGGCAGGGGCGGTGTTTTTGCTGCTGTTGGGAGTATGTGTTGGTATTGGCGTTATATCGGTGATATTTTATCTTTCTTCCCGGACAGATGAGGAGGCTCGGTCAGAGACGACAATTGCGGTCCGGCAGCCGGTAACTGAACTGGTAGAGTCAGAGACTTCCGAGAGTGCGGACACACAAGAAGATAGCACGACAGAATCCAATGAAGATACAACAGCGGAATCCAATGAAGAAACATCAACAGAAGCGGAAAGTATTTCAGCGCCAAACGTCACGATGAATGATGTGGTATTGGTGGTGGCTACCAGTTCTCTATCTGAATATAATATGACACATGGACCGGAAAGGCTTATTGACGGGGATTTAAAAACCGCCTGGGTAGAAGGTGCAGACGGGCAAGGCCAGGGAGAATCGGTTTCATTCCTTTTTGAAGGAACCTGTCAGGTCACCGGTTTTTGTATAAATGCCGGTTATCAGAAAAGCATGGATTTGTATCAAAAAAATTCCCGGCCTGCGGTGTTGAGAGTTTCATCTCCGTCCGGTTTCAATGAGACCTATTTGCTGGCGGACGTTTTTGCTATGCAGGAGATTTCCCTGGGAGAAGCAATCTTGACAGATCAAATTACTTTTACCATTGAATCGGTCTATCCGGGAGGAAAATATGAAGACACGGTTATTTCCGAGATTACCTTATATTAATAAGTTTGTTTGGATAGCTGTTCTGTGCTCGTGGATAAGTCTTGCAGGCTGCGTTGAGAAAGCCAAAGAGGCGATAACGGTATCTTCGGCTGAAAGAATTTCTTATGAGGAAATATCCGAAGGGACAGCGAAAGAAACCATAATCAGAGATGCAACGGCAGAAAAAAACCAAGAAACACAAGCCCCAAGAACAGCGGTGGAAAATGTGGCGGCAGAAGAGAGCGGATATCCGGTCAATGAAACGGAACAAACATTAGTTTTTCCGGAGAAAGACAGCCTGGTAAATGTACAGGATTATATTCCGGATATTCTGGTTGATTTGAAATATGCGACGACGGACAATTTTACTGGTCAGACGATTTATGATTTTACGGAAGCATATTTGCGATATGGCACGGTAGAACGGCTGAGGCAGGCTCAGGATATGCTGAAGGCGCAGGGGATGAAACTGAAAATATGGGATGCTTACCGGCCGGTTTCCGCGCAATTCCGTCTATGGGAGGTCTGCCCGGATTCTACTTATGTGGCAAATCCGAATAAGGGTTATTCTTCTCACAGCAGAGGAAATACCGTTGATATAACGTTGGTTTGTCTTGATGGCACAGAGATGGAAATGCCGACGGGGTTTGACGATTTTTCCAGCCGGGCAGATCGGGATTACAGCGATTGCGGTAGAGTAGCAGCACAGAATGCCTTGCTGTTGGAAAATACGATGAAACAATGCGGTTTTAAACCATATTCGGGAGAGTGGTGGCATTTTTCGGACCAGGATTCTTATTCGGTAGAGGAAGATTTTGAAGTTGCCAGGGAGCCGTAAATTTTGCCGGGAGAAGAACGGATATTTCTCTGTTGTGGAAAAAACCATTTTGGAAATAGGCCGGAGTCTGTTGAGGTGTTTGCTGGTTAAAAAAACAGAGCCATCCGGACTATTTCTATGAATGGTTATTTTATTGGAAATACTTGCCTCAAATGCTTGATTTTTAAAACCGAATAAAGTATACTTCAGTTAGGCATTAATCATTAGCAATAGAAAACAGATGCTTGTGGGGAAATGTCTCAAGGTTGTTGGTGTAAGTAAAAAAGGAGTGTACAGTATGTGGAGGGAGATTCGAAAGGGTTATCGGCGTCTGGTAGCATTTTTGCTGACGGCGGTCATTGTGGGGACCAATGTTTTGGGCAATGCCGGCGTTGCGTTTGCTGCGGGGATGTCGGAAAGCGCTTTGTTCCTGGTGGATGGAGAAGAGCTTCGCGAAGCCGTTCAGGAAGCGAAGGAACACAGGGAGGTGTTCCCGTTTTCATCGTTGGAACTGGCAGCCGCCAGGAAAAGCATCAGGAATAAGTATGAGAAATTATTGGGTAAAAAAGACGGGGAAGTTTACGAGCTGGATTTGGAAGTTGACGACAGCTATGCCCCGGAGGGCGCGGCCGTACAGGTGTTTTACCATGCGGGTACGGAAGATGTGGTTTTCCTGTTCCTCAATGAAACCGATATGGAAGTGGAATACCGGGTGAATATCGACGGTTATGAGACAGAGCCGGTGACGGTAAAGCCTAATACCTTTAATATTGAAGCGGAAGAGGATACGTCTTTCGGGGAAAATTATGAAGCGGCGGATATGATCGACGACGTGAAGACAGCCCCGAAGGCGGAAGTAGTGGAGACAAAAGAGACGTCGGCCGGAGAGAAAAGTGAAGAAGCCGGGAAGGACGAGACGGCTGGGGATGTTTCCCTGGAAAGCAAGGAAGAGGAAAGCAGCGCGGCGGACGAAACTTTGGAGAGCGGGAAGGAAAGCCAGGAAACGGAAGCTGACAGCACCGAGGCAGCCTCGGAAGAGGGTACGGAAGAAGCCGGTGAGACAGAAGCTGTTGGCAAAGAGGAGGCGGAAACCGATGCTCAGGTAAAGGAAGGGCAAGAAACAGAAACTGAAGCGGAGCCGGAAAGCCAAGCTGAGGCAGAGTCAGAAACTGAGATGGAAAAGGAACAGTCTGAGGCTGCCGATGAAGATCCGGATGTGCAGGCAGGGCAAACATTAAGCAAATCCAATAAACAGGCAGCAATTGTGGCTGTTTCTTTGGGAGATTTAGAAGAAGAAAGTGCGGAGGAGACAGAGCTTTCTGTAGCGGAAGAAACGGAAGCAAACGAGGCCGAAGCTACTGAGGCAGAAAAAGAAACTGAGGCGGAAGAGACTGTGGAAAGTGGAGAAACAGAAGCCTTAGATAAAAACAGCGAGAGCGAAGCCGAGACTGAAGATGCCAATGCTAATACGGAAGTAGAGACTAAGGCTGAGGAAACAAAAACCGAGTATGAGGAAACCAAAGCCGAAATAAGAGAAGAGAGTAAATCTGAGGAAACGGAAAGCACTAAGGAAGGGATTGAAACAGAAGAAACGGAAAAGGATGCCGCTACAGAAGAGCCGGAGACGGAGAGTAAAGCAACCGTTGAGGAAACAAAGAATGAAGAAGAGGCAGTAGGAGGCATTGCTGGCCCAGTCAGCCAAACTGGCAGTATAGACGAGGTAGATGGACAACTGCTGGAGGATGATAGCATAGAGCTTTTGGGTAAACTGAAAGGGAAGGATTACGCCACAGTTACCTTGAAAAACCATGTGAATGCTAAGGCTGTCAAGGTTGCATGGGAGGATATTGAAGAGATTATTTCCAGTGACGGGTTAGAAGAAGCAGCAGAGTATATGGTAGATTATGTAGTCAGCCTGCCGGGCGGCGCATCGGTGAAAGGTGCGGACAGCGTGACGGAAGGCGAGGATCTGTATTTTGCTGTGGAACCGGAGAACGGGTATGAAATCATCCGTGTGATGGCAAATGGAGAAGAACTGGATGAAATCGAGAATAAGGCTGATTTGGCCAGCGGGTCAGATTGGAAGGGCTATTCTCATGTGTATGTAGCTGAGGAAGCGGCGGAAAATTTGCTGGTCGATATTGAATTGGAAGAATTAGCTCCTATTATTGCGGCTTCCGTCTATACGGCTGAGACGGATGATGCCATTTTTACAATAAATGTGCCGCAAGGCGCATTTATGGAAGAGGTGGATCTGAAGGTAGAGAAGATCACGAAAGAAGAAACAGTAAATGAACTGACAAACCAGGCTGCGGCTGCTTTGAAAGAAGGTCAGATTGTAGCCGGTGTGCTGGCTTATGATGTTGCATTTGTTTCAAAAGATTCCGGAAATGAAGTTGAACCGCTGGAGGCGGTAGAAGTGAACATCCGTTATAAAGAGGTTGCCGTTCCGGAAGAAATAAACAGGCCGTAACGGAAATTTCCGTAGTCCATCTGCCGGAAAATGAAGATGCAGAAGTTGTTACATCGGTAGAGAATGTTGAGGAAACAGAGTTTGTATTCAGGACAGACAGCTTTTCGCCGGTGGTGGTTGTGTTTGGGGCTACGGGAAGCGTTGTGGTTGAGGGGACGTATTATCCGTCATTACAGCAAGCAATTAGCAGTATAGAAGGAAGCGGTGATGAGGCAATCCGGGTTCAACTGCTGGATGATGTAGAGGTTCCCTATTTGAATCCTACAGGAAAATCGTTTACTTTGGATTTGAATGGTCATACGGTTTATGGGACGGAGGCATATTATGTGCTGTATGTCAGTGCCTCAATAATTATTGAGGATTCATCTGAAGAAAAGACCGGGGCCATTACCCACAAAGATGGTGTGAATGGCGGCGGTGTGGTCGTTAATTCCGGTACGTTAAAACTGGAAGGCGGAAAAATTTGTGGAAATACATCTGAGTATGGCGGCGTGAAAGTCAACAGCCCTGGCGAGTTTGTTATGAACGGCGGAGAGGTGAGCAATAATAGCGCTACTAACGGCGGCGGTGTTTATGTCTGGGGCAAATTTACCATGACAGATGGATCGGTCAAAGACAATACCTGTACAAATTATGGCGGCGGCGTGTATGTTGGAAGTGGCGCTGAATTTACGATGACAGGCGGCAACGTTTGCGGAAATGAAAATCAGAGATATTATGGCGGCGGCATATATAATGGCGGTTCCCTTATCGTGAATGGCGGAACGATTGAAAGAAATAAGGCAAGCGGGCAGACATATGGAGATGGCGGCGGCGTATATAATGCCAAAGATTTCTGGTTGGATGAGGGGAAGATAGCAGGGAACGAAGCTGCACGTAACGGCGGCGGCGTGGCAAACGCTGGCACAATGGAAATAAATGATGCCGCAATTACAGGGAATATCAATGGCGGCATATATATCCAGAGCGGTGACGCACAGTTGGATAAAGTGGTCTTTAGTGAGAATACGGGGAACCGGCCGGTACTGTATATTGCCAGAGAGGCAGGGAAGTTTGAAGCTAAGGAGTGTACAATCGATGGCAATAAAGTAGAAAATAATGTGCTGCATATTTATGGCGGTTCGGAAAATAATGTCCGGAAATTAGACCAGTGTACAATATCCGGCAATGAAAATCTCAGCACAGATTACCGGTTTGGAAATATTGTTTGTTTAGAAGGTTCAGCACATGTATCTTTTACCGGATGTAAAATCGAGGATAATTCCACGATCTCTGCTTCCGGAGTGGCGACAGTTTCAGTTGTTCAGGCAATAGTGACCATGTCAGATTCAATAATCGCCGGAAATGAGGCTAAGGGAACTTCTGGCGTAGGCGGCATCAAGCAGGCCAGCAGCCAGAGTAAAATCACATTGGATAATGTCGTGATTACCGAAAACAGGACGACGAATCCCCGGGGTTCTGCGGGTGGAGTTTATGTTACATTTGGAGAGTTCAATCTGAAGTCCGGCGCCGTGTATAGTAACTACTCGAATGGTAATTTGGAAGATTTCCGGTTTTCCAACAACGCACATTGGACACTGGCGAAGGCTTCCGGGATGAAAGACAATTTTTTGATGACAGAAAATGTCTTTGATGAACAGCATGACAATTATACATGGCTTGCAAACCCTGAAGGCAGTTCGGCAAAAATGCAGCTTGATGACAACGTTTCCTGGAATAATACAGCAATAAAAGGTATGCAGGGGAAAAATGAACTGCACATATGGGCATTCCCAAGAAGAATCCCGGAGGGGGTCTATATCAGCGGGGCAGGGGATGACGCAAACGATGGCTATTCTGCGGAAACGGCGGTGAAGACGCTTGAAAGAGCGTTGGCTGCTCTGGATGAATTTAATAAAGGAAAAGGTGATAACGAAAAGAGCAATACCATCTATGTTGTTGGGACAATAACCATAAGGGAAGAAACTTCCTGGAATAGTAATGGAGTAGTTTTGAAACGTGACCCGTCGGGCAGATTCAAGAGCGTCATGGTAATTGTGGAAGGAAGCAGCGGCGTTCTTACCATGAAGAATATCACGCTTGATGGAGGCGCTGTTGAGGGCGTGCAGAGTTACGGCCTGGTAAAGGTGGTTAATAAGGGGGAACTGATCATTGATGAAGGCGCTGTTTTGCAAAACAGCATGAAAAGCCTGGGAAATCAGTTTGAAGGCGGAGGTGGCGTATATATCTCCGGCGGAAAAGTCACCTTAAAAGAAAAAGGAAAACTTACCAATAACAGTTCCCACAACGGCGGCGCTATTTCGCTCATGTCTGACAGTACATTCATTATGGACGGCGGGGAAATCAGCAACAATACGACGGACAGGAGCGGACAGTTTAATCGTGCAGGTTATTATACTTCCGGAGGCGGCGTATTTATCGGTTATAATGGGAAAATGGTCATGAATGGGGGAAGTATTTCCGGCAATACATCTTATGATGGCGGCGGTATCTCCCTCGGAGGTCCGGAGAATGATGTATTCATTAAGTATGGCTCGCCGGTATTTGAGATGAATGGCGGAACGATTGACAGCAACGAGGCATATTCTTCCGGCGGTGGGATCTTTGTTCAGATGAATTGTGTGGCAACGGTTTATGGAGGCTATATTACAAACAACCATACCCGGGCGCTGGGATTCGGAGGTAATTTTGGCGGTGGCGGCGTTTATGTCAATGGCGGAAAAGATTCAAATTATCAAAACGGTTTGCTGCAACTGTATAAAGTGGAAATTACCGGCAACCAGGAAGGCTCAGGCACAGGAAGCGGCGCTGCGCTTGCGGGATGCCCGACTTCAAGGACAAAAATTTACCTGACTAATGGCGGGGTGATCCATGAAAATGGCGGCAGAAACGATCTTTATCTGAGCAGCAAAAGGATAGGAGGTTATTCAGGAACAGCCCAATTGGTGATTTCTCCTTATATGTTAGGCGGAGGCGCTTATCATTGGACGGATGACGAAGGAAATGAGCTTCCTTTGAATGATGGTTTTATTCAGGTAAGTGAGCAGAATTTTTATGCCAGGACCCCGGTGGCAGGCGATGCGGTCACCGGATTGGGTAAGATAAAAACTTACATTACAGGAAATACTTCAGGGGATTCCAAGAGTTCCCCAGGGGCGGCGATAGGCAGCAATGGCGACGTGATTATCGGCGAGGAACCCGAGGAAGTAGTTGAACTCACTGTAGAAAAAAACTGGGATGATTCAGGTTATGAAAACCATCGTCCTGAATATGTGGATATCCGTATTTTACAGAGCACTGATGGCGAGAATTTTACCGATATCGGTTTTGTAAGGCTCTACAGAAAAGATAATTGGGAAAAAGCAACGCTGAAGGATTTGCCAAAACAGGATGAAGAAGGAAATGAGTTTATTTATAAAGTCGCCGAGACACCAAACGGTTATGACAGCATAGTAACCGAAAAAGAGGGTGAGAATTCCTTTGTGGTTACGAACACGCCAACTTATGCCCTTACCCTGAAAAAAAAGGTGGAAGGCCCGGCAGTCAGTGATACTTTTGAATTTAAAATTACACTTAGCCAGGAAGACGACAGTTTGTTTACCGGGGAAGTGGATGTTATAAGGGCAAACGGAAACCAGGGTAAGCTTTCCTTTGAAAATGGAGAGGCCACAGTAAGGCTTGGAGGAGGCGAGTCGCTTCAATTAAAGAATCTCCAGCCAGGCATGACCTACAAGATTGAGGAGACCAACAATGGCGGAGCGAAAGAAACCAGCATGACCATTGATGGGAACCTTGTTGATACGGCGGAAGGCAGCGTTCAGCTTGGCGGAAATGTCAATGTGGTTACATTTACCAATACTTTCGAGGAAGAAAAACCAGCAACCGGGAATCTAAGCATTCAAAAGGTTGTGGCTGGTACGGCTGGCGAAAAACAAAGGGCATTCCGTTTCCGGATTTCTTTGGATGACCAATCTATTAGCGGCCGTTTTGGCGGGCTGAACTTTGACGGAGGTATTTCTGAAGAATTTGCCCTGCAGGATCAACAGTCGAGGAGCATAACGGATTTACCGGCAGGTACAGGGTATACCGTAGAAGAATTAGGAGCGGAAGAACTCAGGGCAGAAGCATATGAAATTACATTTGAAGAAGAAGGTAAAGGCATTGTTTTTGCGGAGAACAAGATAAATGGAGTAATCAGTGAAGGTGAATCCATAAAGATTATCTGCACGAACAAAAAGGATACACCAGATAAGCCAGATGAGCCAGATGAACCTGACAAACCCGATACGCCGGATAATCCAGGCAGGCCGAACCGTCCGAGCGGTGGCGGCAATCCCCCAAGGGGAGGAGATAACCCAGGAGGGCCAGGCACGACAACAACGATTGAAACACCGGATGTCCCATTAGCTGATTTCCCGAATGAACCGGTGACAGAAGAGATCGAGGAGGAGGAAGTGCCGCTTGCAGCGTTGCCAAGAACCGGCGACAGCCGCCAGAACGGAGCATTGCTGGCATTATTGGGAATAGCTGGTTTGGGAGCATTGTTCTCAGCCATGGCTCTGCATAAGCGGAAGGAAGATTAAAGGTTGGTTGAGGTTATTGTTGGGGGACGAATCATTTTGTTAATTAGTTAGAACGGTACAGTTTCAAAGACAAAAGACTGCGGGGAAACAGAGTTTATTTATCCTGTTTCCCCGCAGTTTTAGTTTCCTGCCGGAATACTTTGTATCAGAAGGCTATTCCGCAAAAGGTTTCTACAGAATGCGCCAGAATCCCTATCCGGTATGACAGCCAATATCCACATCTATCATACCTTATGACACTGTTCCTAAACTACAAATGGTTATATTATTTGAAATAATTGGTAAAAACGCTTGATTTTTGAAACTAAATAAGTTATACTCATACTCAGATGGTAGATATTAGTACGCTGAAGATAAGAAAGTTTAAAAACAAGTGTATCTTAAAATTATAACGGCAAATTAAAAAGGGGTGTGTACAATTATGTGGAAGGGAATTCGGAGAAATTATCGGCGTTTGGTAGCGTTCTTGCTGACCGCAGTTATGGTGGGTACCAATGTCTGCGCGAATGTCGGCGTTGCGTTCGCGGCAGGGATGTCGGAAAGTGCCTTGTTCCTGGTGGATGGGGAAGAGCTTCGTGAAGCCATCCAGGAGGCGAAAGAACACAGGGAGGTGTTTTCGTTTTCGGCACTGGAGCTGGCGGCGGCCAGGAAAAGCATTCGGAACAGGTATGAAAAACTGTTAGGGAAAAAAGACGGCGAAGTTTATGAGCTGGATTTGGAAATTGACGACAGTTATGCTCCGGAAGGGGCGGCCGTACAGGTGTTTTACCATGCGGGTACGGAAGACGTGGTTTTCCTGTTCCTCAATGAAACCGATATGGAAGTGGAATACCGGGTAAATATCGACGGTTATGAGACAGAGCCGGTGACGGTAAAGCCTAATACCTTTAATATTGAAGCGGAAGAGGATACGTCTTTCGGGGAAAATTATGAAGCGGCGGATATGATCGACGACGTGAAGACAGCCCCGAAGGCGGAAGTAGTGGAGACAAAAGAGACGTCGGCCGGAGAGGAAAGTGAAGAAGCCGGGAAGGACGAGGCAACAGAGGATGCTTCTTTAGAGGGTAAAGAGGAAAGCAGCGCGGCAGACGAAACTCTGGCGGATGAGGAAGAAAGCCAGGAAGCAGAAGCCGATACTACTGAGGCTGCCCTGGAAGAGGGGACGGAAAAAACCAGTGAGATAGAAGCTGCTGACAAGGAAGACGAAGAAACCGATGCCCAGGCAGAGGTTGAGCAAGCAGCAGAAACTGAAACAGAGCCGGAAACTGAAGCGGAGACAGAGGTTGAGGATAACGATGAAGTTTTGGATGAGCGGGAGGGGGAAACATTAAGCAAATCCAACAGACAGGCAGCGGTTGTAGCTGTTTCTCTGGGGGATTTAGAAGAGGAAAGTACGGAGGCGACAGAGGTTTCTGTTGAGGAAGAGACAGAAGTAGCTGAAACAGAAAAAGAAACCGAGGCTGAAGAGCGTGCAGAGGGCAAGACAGAAGAGGCTGCCGGAAGCGAAACCACCGAAGCTGAGGATGAAAATAAAGCGACGGAAGCCGAGGCTGAGGAAACCGAGGCCGAAACAGAAGAAGAGAGCAAGGCTGAGGATACAGAAACTGAGGAAGCGACGGAAGCGGAAGAAACCGAAGCAGAAGAAACGGAAAAAGATGCTACTGTAGAAGAAACTGAAGCCGAGGATAAAACAACTGTTGGGGAAACAAAGAGCGAAGAAGAGACAGGGAAGGACAGTGCCGGTTCCGACAGCAGCAAAACAGGCAGCACAGACAAGATGGATGGGCAACTGTTAGAGGACGACAGCATAGAATTCCTGGGCAAACTGAAAGGGAAAGATTACGCTACAGTTACCTTGAAAAACCATGTGAATGCCAGGGCGCTTAAGGTTGCCTGGGAAGATATTTTGCCTATTATCAAGGCGTCAGACAAAGATGGAGAAGATGTCCAGTCTCTTTTGGATGCGATTAACGAGGTGATAGCGAATTATCGTAATGGCATATATGAATCCGACGAAGACTTGGAAGCGGATATTGACACGATTACGGCTATGATCGGGGCGTTTGACGAGGATTTTGAGTATCCAGAAGAGCTTATTGAAGCAATGGCCGAGCTGCAGAAGCTTCTGGGCTTGGAAGCAGGAACGTTGGAAGCAGAGGAAGAGTGTACCTGTGAGTATTTGTGTACCTGGTTTTGGGGAAAATATATCAAGATCAATAGTGACTGTCCTGTTTGCAGTAAAGCTACTGAGGAAGAATTAGATCCTTATACTTATGATCCTGAGCATCCGGAAGACTTTATCTGCAAGGGGAAACAGGTGGTCATTCCTGGCAATAATGAGGAGTGTACGCATAATGGTTGGGCTCCTGGCGGTGGGAGTCCGGAACTTTTGCCGGCAACTTGCCATTCACCCGCAACTACAGAAGAGGCGATAGAATGTTGGGGCTGCGGAGCCAGGTGGCTTTGGAGCTTCGATGAAAATTCAGAAATTGATCCGGATGCCCACTATTACGGGAGAAATGAACCGGAAATCAAAAAAGAAGCAACGTGCACGGAAGACGGGCTTATGGTTCAGGAGTGCAAATTCTGTGGGGAGATTGAAACCGTAATTAAAGGCGGCCATGTAAAACCGGAAAATCCGGATGAAATTACGGTTGTTCCGGCAACATGTAAAGATGGTTCGGTTGTTTATACCTGTGCGAACTGCGGCGAAGAGGTGACAGAGGTTCTTCAAGGCAGACATACTTTCCCTGAGGGGAAAGTACCGGAAGCACAGTATGGCGTTTGTACGGAATGCGGAGCGATAGCATATGAGGTTTACACCTACGAAAAAGGCGCGACACCCAGTGGGAGTGGTTATGAAACCCAGTTATGTACCCGGATGATTGCGGAGAAAGACGGGGAAACCTATGGAGTGGATCGCGACGGCTACCGTTTGGACGGTGATACGTTTACTGTTGTGATTAATGAATCCCTGATGGGGAAAGTAAAACCCCGCAAAGATGCCGAGGGGAATATAGTCATGACACAAGTGGTAGGCTACCGCAGCATGGATGACGATAACGGTGAGATTTACAAAGCCGGTCAGGAAGTGGCTTATGCAGATGTGCCAGAGTTGTTCAAGGCTGATATGCCAGGGGCGTTTTACTATTCTGACAATAATAGAAGGGTCATTTATCTGGAAGATGTCCGGGAAGATGTGGTGAATGAGGAAAGAGTGGAGTACGATTTTACGAATTCAAATCCGGATTCGGGACTGCGCACAACTATTGCAGACACATCAGACGGAATTGAGAAAGAAATAACGTTCAGTCCGGATATTACCGATATAAAAGTTCCTTATTATGATAATATAAGTGCCACGATTACCTATATCATCCCAGAGGATTATGCTGAAGATACGGTAAAGATTAATGCAACAGATGATATGATGGACGCCTATGCAATAATCCAGGATAAACGTTTTGCTAACGGTGGAGTACAGGGTGGGGATCTCCTGGGGCCTGTTTATATCCAGGTAATCAATAATTCCCAAAAGACGTTTTCCTATGTGGATGACAGCATAACGCTTCAGAGCAATGGCCATTACGGCCAAACTCCTTATCTGGAAGATATCCGTTCTTTTGATGGCGTGGGTGTTCCGGAAACTTCAATTCCGCCGCGGGTAAGCAATGGTGCGTTAAAATATTTATATCAGAAAGAGACCGGGCTTGGGAATGAAGATTTGACAGATGAAAAATTAGGAGAAACTCTTAAAGCAAAGGGATATGTAAATGGTATAGCCGATCTGCATCAATTCTACCTGGATTATTATAATCATGCATATAGCGAAAAATATGGTACAACGTGGAGCAACTTGAGTGATGTTCCTTATGGGCTTCTTGTTCAGCGGGACGAAGGTATTTTCGGAGGCCATGGTTCTAACAGTCCAATAAAGGAGACAAATCCGGAAGTGGCTGGTGTGGGTTACAGCTTTATGTACACACGGCTCCTCAGTGCAGTTCTCGGTGATGAAGGCCGTAAAGATGAGGCAGGAGACTTTGCTGTTGCCAATTATATGAGAGGCAATGCACCTTACGTGCTTCTTGACCATAGTGCAAAGTCAGCATGGGGAATGCTGGAGCCATCATCTCAGGCACGGGCTTTGAAAGGTTTAAGTTTGTATTTCAATGGTGAGACTAATGATTTTTATCAGGACACGGAGTGGGGGATTGAAGTCGGTTTTGAACTGGTAAATAAAAAAGGCAGTTTGGTGATAGCCAAGAGTGTTACCGGTACTGCGGGCGAAAAGAGCAAAGCGTTCCCATTCACTCTTACTTTGACCGGAAAGCTGGATGAAGATGCTTTCGCTTCTATGGGATTTGTAAAACAGGAAGGCAGTTCTTCCTGGACGATGGATTTTGAACTGAAGGACGGAGAGACAAAAACAATAGCGGACATCCCGGCTGGAACAGAATATCGGATAGAAGAGACGGGCAGCGAGGACTATGAAGTAACCGTAATAAAAGGAACGGTTTCGGAGAAAGCTACAGTTGTCAGCGGAAAGATTCAAAGTGAAGATGCTGAGCATGTGGAGTTCGTCAATCATAAGGATGAAGAGGAAAAGACAGGAAGCCTTATGGTGCGCAAGACTGTTTCCGGCAGCGGGGCAAGTACATCCAAGGACTTTGCATTTACAGTGACATTGGACGATCAGACAATCAACGGAAAGTATGGCGATATGGTTTTTGAAAATGGTGTTGCCTCCTTCCGTTTGGCACATGGCCAGAGCAGAAGAGCAGATAATTTGCCGGCTGGAATTACTTATGAGGTAAAGGAAAGCGATTATGACGGATATATTTCTTCGTCAGAAAATGAGGCGGGGACAATACCGGAAGGTACGGTGGTTATAGCAGCATTTAATAACCATCGTCCGGGAGATGATAATCCGCCGGATACTCCCGATGAACCAGATAGACCAGATAATCCGGGCAGGCCAAACCGTCCAAGCGGAGGCGGTGGCGGCAATTCGCCAAGAGGAGGAGATAATCCCGGAGGCCCAGGTACTACAACGACGATTGAAACACCGGAAGTCCCCTTGGCCGATTTCCCGAACGAGCCGGTAGCGGAAACAATTGAGGATTCGGAAGTGCCTCTGGCGGCGCTGCCCAAAACCGGTGACAGCCGACAGAATGGAGCTTTGCTGGCATTGCTTGGCATGGCGGGATTGGGAGCATTGTTCTCAGCCATGGCTCTGCGTAAGCGGAAGGAAGACTAAAAAACACTTGCAAATCGTTTGCCTTTGTGGTATACTTATAACGCTGTTTATAGACGTGGGGTGATTTTAACGGTTCGACAGGAGACCGTTAGATGATCACAAGACTATAGAATCGAAAAAGCGAAGAGGTGAAGACGATGAGAGAAGGTATCCATCCTGCCTACTACCAGGCAAAGGTGACCTGCAACTGCGGCAATGAGTTTGTTACTGGTTCTACAAAGAAGGAAATTCACGTGGAGGTTTGTTCCAAGTGCCATTCTTTCTATACCGGCCAGCAGAAGACAGCAGCGGCGCGCGGACGTATTGATAAGTTTAACAGAAAGTACGGCATCAAAGCTAACGCATAAGGGAAACATGGGCGAAATAAGGTTGAGACTTAAGTGGAGACACTTTGGCTCAGCCTTTTTTCCATCTTTGTATGAAAGATTGCCGGCGGGTTGCTGTTTACGTCATGATTAATCACTTTGCGGATTAGTTATGGGAAATACAGCCTGGGAAAATCGAAGTATATGCTCATTGCTGCGTTGGTCTACGCTCCGCTTCGGTCTGTGCTGAACGTGTGCCACTGGCGCTTAGCAACGTAGCGGTGCCTACGTCTAGCTTTGCAGGCGTACAGAGGGCGGAAATAGCGAGTGCCGAATTCACTGAAATTTCCGCGAGGTAGTACTAGCGGCAGAATGGAGGTAAGGATGAAGTATTCTGGTATCGGCGGTCAGGCCGTTATTGAAGGAATCATGATGAAAAATAAAGATGCGTATGCAACGGCGGTACGCAAGCCAAATGGAATGATTGAAGTGCAAGAGGGGACTTATGTCAGCCTGACGGAAAAGGTCAAGCTGTTTTCCCTGCCGTTTATCCGCGGAGTATTCAGCTTTGCCGATTCTATGATTTTGGGGATGCGCACGCTGAGTTTTTCTGCCAGTTTTTTTGAGGACGATGAGGATAGCCCGGAAGCGGGACCGGTGGAGAAGTGGTTGGAGCGGGTATTTGGAGAAAAGCTGGAAAAGGCTTTGATGACCTTTGTAATGGTGCTTTCTTTATTTTTAGCCGTTGCGATATTTATGGTATTGCCGATGCTGCTGGCCAATGGCTTTCGTTATTTGCTGGATATGGCTTTAGCAGACAGGGCCAGTAGTGTTTTAAGCCGGGTTGGCACTGAACGGATTATGGCAATTTTGGAGGGATTTATCCGCATAGGGATTTTTATTTTGTATATCCGGCTGATTTCCCGTATGGAAGATATCCGTCGTACTTTTATGTATCATGGGGCGGAGCATAAATGTATTAACTGTATTGAACATGGCATGACGCTGACAGTAGAACATGTGAGGGAGAGTTCCAAGCAGCATAAGCGCTGCGGAACCAGTTTTTTAATCATTGTCATGATTATCAGCATTCTCTTTTTTATGATTATCCGGGTGGATAATGTCTGGATGAGGATTGTCAGCCGGATTGTGCTGGTGCCGGTAATCGCCGGAGTATCTTATGAGTTTTTGCGGTTGGCGGGGCGGAGTGATTCCGCACTGATCAATATGTTAAGCAAGCCGGGGATGTGGATGCAGAATATGACAACCAAGGAGCCGGACGATACGATGATTGAAGTGGCTATTGCCGCGGTAAATGCAGTGTTTGACTGGCGGGAATACTTGCGGGAAAATTTCCCTGAGACTGAACTTCCCGAGACTAAACCTTCGGAGGCTGGGATATGACGTTGTTTCGTTTGCTGACAGAAGGGAGCAGGGCGCTTGAACAATCGGGAGTCCCTAATGCCGGCCAGGATGCCAGGCAGATGCTTTTGGCAGCGTTTCATTTGGATATGGTGCATTTTTTGCTTAACCGTATGCAGGAATTGGAAGATAATTCTTATAATCGGGATTCCATAAGCCTGTATCGGGATATGATTGGCCGCCGCCGCCGCCGCTGCCCTTTGCAGCAGATTTTGGGCAGCCAGATGTTTATGGGACTGGAATTTTATGTCAATCGCCATGTGCTGATTCCCCGGCAGGATACGGAAACATTGGTAGAGATGGTATTGGCGGACGAGATGGCAAAAGAAAAAGAAAAGAAAAAAGCGGCAAATGCAGATGGCCGTTGGTTATTGGATTTATGCACGGGTTCCGGCTGCATTGCCATTAGCCTGGCAGCCAAAGGAGATTTTACCAAAGTGACGGTAGCGGATATTTCCAAAGAAGCGCTGGATGTAGCCAGAAAAAATGCCGGTCAGCTTCTTGTGGGCTGGGATGTGGATACGGAAATAGATGAAGAAACAAAAACTAATCGGCAGTTTGAATTCAGGCAGGGGGATTTATTTGCCGGTTTGTCGGGCAGTGTCCATAAGTATCAGGTAATTACGGCGAATCCTCCCTATATTCCAACGGCGGTGATTGCTACGCTGGAACCGGAGGTGAAAGACTATGAACCGTCGCTGGCTTTGGACGGAACCGAGGACGGTTTGGAATATTATCGGAGAATCGTTGTGGAAGCTGGGGAATGGCTTGATGATAGAGGAACTCTGTACCTTGAAATCGGGCATGACCAAAAAGAAGCAGTAACCGGACTGTTGGATGCTGCGGGGTATGAAAATATCCGGGTACGCCAGGATATGTCAGGCCATGACAGAGTGGTAGCCGCTGACAGGTTCATCTGCCACCATATATAGGAGGAAGTTTCTTATGTTTGATCGATTGGATGATATGTTGATTCACTATGAAGAAGTTATGCAGGAATTAAATGAACCAGGAGTGACAGAAGATCAGAACCGCTTCCGAAAGCTGATGAAAGAGCAATCTGACCTGGCTCCGGTGGCGGATGCTTATCATGCTTATAAACAGGCAAAACAGGATATTGAGGACAGCCTGTCGCTTCTGGAGGAAGAGAGTGATGAGGAAATACGGGAGCTGGCCAAGGAAGAGTTGTCAGATGCCCGAAAGCGGGTGGAAGAGCTGGAACAGGAGCTGAAAATCTTGTTGCTGCCCAAAGATCCCAATGATGACAAAAATATCATTTTGGAAATTCGTGCCGGCGCCGGCGGAGACGAAGCTGCGTTGTTTGCTTCCGAGTTGTACCGGATGTATGTCAATTATGCGGAAAGCCAACGATGGAAAGTGGAACTGGTCAGTGTAAACGAAAATGGTATTGGCGGTTTTAAGGAAGTGGTGGCCATGATTGCTGGAAAAGGTGCATATTCCCGTATGAAATATGAGAGCGGGGTGCATCGGGTGCAGAGAGTGCCGGAGACGGAATCTGGCGGGCGGATACATACTTCTACCGCTACAGTGGCAGTAATGCCGGAGGCAGAGGATGTTGATGTGCAGATTGATATGAATGATTGCCGCATTGATGTAATGCGTGCTTCCGGCAATGGCGGACAGTGTGTAAATACTACGGATTCGGCTGTCCGTTTGACGCATATTCCCACAGGGATTGTGATTTACAGCCAGACGGAAAAATCTCAGCTTCAAAATAAGGAAAAAGCCTTCCGTCTGCTTCGCTCAAAGCTTTATGATCTGGAAATGGAAAAGAAAATGAATGCGGAAGCAGCCGAGCGGCGCAGCCAGATTGGTACAGGGGACCGTTCGGAGAAGATTCGTACGTACAATTTTCCCCAGGGACGTGTGACCGAACATCGGATTAAGCTGACTTTATATAAAATTGACTCGGTGATGAATGGGGATATTCAAGAGCTGATTGACAGTTTGATCGCTGCCGACCAGGCAGCGAAGCTGAGCCGTTTGAATGAGGAGGGGTAGTAAGTAACGCTTATTTAAAAATGTTTCAAAAAGTTGTTTCAAAATTTCTGATTTTATGGTAAAATAACATTAAATGTATCTGAAGTAATTTTCACCAATTAGGAGATGAGCATAAATGGCAATATCGTATAAAAGCAGTTTGCCAGATGCTGAGCGCTTATTTGTCGTGGCAATAGATCAGTATGAAGACGGACTCAGAAAAGGTGTTCTTTACCATGGGAAAGAACGGACAGGTACTCCGTTTATCGGTTATCCCGATCTGGCACAGAAAATGGAAAGTTTTTTTCAGCAAATGCAGTTTCCGCGTTTGATTATGACGCGGCGCAGCTTTGAGAGTGGCATGGTAATGGCTTCCCCGGAGGAGGACAGCGTGTGTGGCCGCAGGCTGGGAGTATTGGCGACATTTACAATCCGGGTAACGCAGAGGCAGAATGCCAGTTGGCAGGGGATTCTGCAAAAGAGTGAAGCGGAAGAAACTTACCGTTTTTCCAGTTTTTTTGATATGGTGAGTTATATCCACGGAGTTCTGTGTGGCCAGCCGGATGAATATTCTGCCGATATGGATGCCCGGGAAAAGAATCAGCAGAAGCTGGAGAAGTATTTGAAACTGGTGATGGAATGTACGGAGGTATTGAAAATATTCCCCTGTACATGGGTCTATCGTTTTGACAAACGGGACGCGACCAGGACATTCATGGTTAAGCCGTTGTTTTTTGAACATAATACCTGTCAGGGGACATTATACTGGCGGGAAAGCAAAAAGCAAAAAAGTTTCCGCAGTTTTTTGGAACTCATGGGAATGATGAATGAGGCAATCCGGCAGGAGAATGAACAGATCGAAGAAAAGGCGATATAGGGAGCAGGACTCCCGGTATAGCATAGCGCTAAGCGCGGCAATACCCATACAGAATCATGTGGAAGGGCTGCCGATGAAATGCTGTGTGCTGTGTGCGCCGGGCTGCGGATTGTCAGGATTAAGGGGCGGGAGATGGCGGATATGGAACAGAGCGAAAAGAACAGAAATTTTACCCGGCGAAATATCATTGCCGGGTTTTTGCTGTTGTTTATTGTTGCAGGTGGCGTGTTTTGGCTGGGGAAATGGCGGGAATCGCTAAAATATCAGGAGGAACAGCCTTCTCCGGAAGAGAGCCGGGAGACGGAAAGGATTGTGATAGAGACAGAACCGGAAACTGAGCCGGAGACAGAGCCGCCTTACGTTTCACCTATCGATTTTGAGGCCCTTTGGGAGGTGAATCCGGATACTATCGGATGGATTCGTGTTCCGGATACGGTGATTGATTATCCGATTGTATATGATCCGGAAGATAATGAGCGGTATCTTCATTTGAATTTCCAGGGGCAGCAGAGCGTATATGGCGCGATTTATCTGGATTGCGACAGTGAGCCGGATTTTTCCGGACGCAATAATCCTATATATGGCCATCATATGAAAGACGGTTCCATGTTTAAAAGCCTGGAATATTTCAAAAATGAAGAATATTTTAATGCACATCGCTATTTTGAAATATACACGCCGGAACGTACCATACATTTAAAAACGCTGGCTTGTTATTATAGCGGTGCGGATGGTATTGTGCGGAAAACCAAATTCAAATCCCAGGAGGAATTTGACCAGTGGACGCAGGACAGGCTGTCGCCCTGTGCTTTTGCCGAGTTCCCCCCAAAAGGCTTGAAATCGATGTTTGTGTTGGTGACATGCAGTTATGAAATGAAAAATGCCCGGACGCTGCTTTTTGCCGTAGAAACGGATGAAGATTAGTGGGTATATGCGGTTACGCTCACAGAGAATCTGTGAGCGTAACTGGAAAAAGGCCAATCAGTGAGGCGATTGGCCTGAAGAAGAAAAATAACCAGCATTTTCCAGTGGGGTTACTGCCCGCAGGGAATAGTGGATCATCAATTCTTTTCTCATATATAGTTTCTTGAATTTTCGTATAATCCGCTGCATAACAATCTCACTGTTTTCGTAGGAAGCTGAGGGCAGCAAGATCATATATTGGCTGATGCTGTAGCGGGTATAGACATCTCCATAACGCAGGGAAGAGACGACGGCATGATTTAGATGTTCCATAGCCCGGTTCAGAATAGATGATTTGGGCAGGAATCCGTCTTCGCCTGTCAAAGTCAGCAGACACAAAAATAGCGATTCACCCGTCCGGGCGATGGCTCTTTGTTCAAGCTGATAGAGATCTTTGAATACGGGGAATTCGCATAAATATGCACCCGGATTTATTTTTGTTTCCTGCATGGATTCCTGAATCTGAGCTAAGTCCGTGACTATTCCGCGGGATTTGTTTTGGATCATCTTATATAAATCGGTGATTCGGGCGGAAGGGGTGATGGCAAACTCATTGTAAAAAGAGTCTGTCATGTTGCGATATTGTTCCAGGGCTTCGTTCTGAAGATTACATTGGTAGAGGGCATAAATCAAATAATAATGGAATTCTTCATTATATGCTTCGATTTGAACAGCATGGCGGCATAGGGCAACGATGGCTTCCCATTTTTCATCTTTGGCGAGAAGATCGATAGCATTTAAAGCAGACTGGACAAACAGTTCGTGATAGTGGCTGCTAATGGGGATAACCCAAGGTTCCCAGGCTGATTTCGGTAAAAAATCTCCCTGGTACAGTTTCAAAGCCTGAGTCAGCAGGGAAAGCTTTTCTCTTTCGGTTATGCCGGGCTGCTGACTGAGTTGGCATAACTGTTCAAACTGGTGGGCATCCACGATAAGCGTCACTTCCGGGCTCCAGCAGTAAGCGCCTCGGTTTTGGATGAGAATTTGTGAAGTGGGAAGCTGGAAAATTTCCAAAATCTTCCGTGTACGGAAAATCAAGGTTTTTAAGGCATTGGCAGAGTTGACATCCTTGCCGTCAGGCCAAATCACACGAATAAGTTCTTCTGAGGAAACATTTTTCTCATGGTAATAGGCCAGATATTCCAAAATATTCCAGGGCTTTTTTGCCTGCTGCGCCTTGCTGGAAATAGAGCTGCCATTGACAGTCAGGCAAAAATCGCCGAGCATTTGTATTTGTATTGTAAAATTATTATCCATAAAATCACCTGTTCTTTCTTTTTTCATTATAGTAAAAAAAGAAAAAGAAGTCCAGAAAAACATGAAAAAACGGAGACATTTTTGTAAAACCAATTTGGATTTTCTTTCGGTTGGCAATAGACAAAACGGAAAAGATTGGGTATAATAAAAATGCGTGCAAAATGCGGAAAGAGGTGGCTTATGCAATATCGAAAAAGTGTGTTCCGAAGTTTGGCAATGGTGACACAGTTAGGTTTGAGTGTTGTGACCCCCATCTTTTTGTGCATATTCATTGGGTATCAGATTGATTCTCATTTTGAGGTGAAGACCTTGATACCAATGTTGATTCTGGGAGTGCTTGCAGGAGGAAGATGCGCCTGGCGTTTAGCCATGAATACGTTGGAGCAGGATTGCCGGGAAGAAAGAAAGCTTCGCGAGGAGCTAAAGAGCCGCAGCCTGAGGACAGGAATCAGCAAACCGAAACAAGCCAGCCGTATCCGGAAAAGTGGGGAAAATCCCAATAAACCGGAGCGGGATCTTGTTTGGGGAATCAATGAGGGACATACGGCGGACAGGGAGGCGGACGAAAATGGAGTTGCTGAGAAAATCAACAAAACGGCTTCTCTTTGAGATGTCCGTGGGAATTGTATTGTATAACCTGCTGCTGGGGGTGTTTGCATGTCTGATCATACCAAGAGCCTCTTATTCGCTGGCGTCGGTGCTAAAGGGGCTTTTGGCAGGAGCCATCGGGGCCGTGTTGATTTTGATTCATATGGCAGTAACGATGGAACGGGCGCTGGACAGCCAGAGCGAGAGCTATGCCAACAAAACCACGGTCATTCAAAGTTTAATCCGCAAGATTGTACTGGTGGCGGCGATGCTTTTTTGCTGGCGGGCGCTTCAGGTGGATCTTTTGGCTATGGTTGTTGGTGTCATGGGACTGAAAGCGGGTGCATACCTGCAGCCACTGGTTCACAAAATTTTCGGAGGGGAGGATGGCCTGAAAGGTTCGCCCGAGCCTGAACAGTATCCGGAAGGAGCGCAGAGGGCAGAGTATGATGGGCAAGAATTTCAGGAAGGATTTTCTGATGAAAACACATGAAACAACGGTTGATTTGCATGCGGGCATCTGCCCGCGGGACGGTTGTTATTTTTAGAGGAAAGGAGGATGGTGTATGGGGATGCTGATTTCCAATGAACCTGACTTTATGATACATGATGTATTGCACTATCAACTGTTTGGTCAGGATTTATACCTTACAACAACAACGATCGGGATGTGGATAATAACCATCATTATCTTGCTGCTTGCCATACTGGCAAGCAGGACAATGAAGAAAGCCTCGGATGTGCCGGGAGTGTTCCAGAACGTGTTGGAATATGCTTACGAAATGTTGGATAAAATGGCGGCAGGCATTCTGGGAGGATATTCCAAACGGTTTGTAAATTACATCGGGACGATTTTTCTATTCATCCTGTTTTGCAACCTCAGTGGGCTTTTGGGGCTTAGAGCGCCGACGGCAGATTTCGGTGTAACGTTTCTGTTGGGCATGTTCACATTCTTTATCGTTAATTATCAGGGAATTAAGAATCGGAAAGTGCGTCATTTTACCAGCTTATTCGAGCCGACACCAATTTTATTTCCGATTAATTTAATCGGAGAGCTGGCAAATCCGCTTTCGATTTCCCTGCGTCTGTTTGCCAATCTGCTATCAGGCGTGATTATTATGGGACTATGGTATGGAATGATGCCTATTTTGTTAGACATTGGTATTCCAGCGGCTCTTCATATTTATTGCGATGTATTTTCCGGCTGTATCCAGACTTATGTGTTCTGTATGCTGACTATGGTATACATTAATGATAAGATGGAATAGTTTAAACGGTAGTTTTATTAACATTTTTATATATTCAGGAGGAAATTTACTATGAATGGTATCTCTGGACAAGACTTTATTTTTGGTTGTTCTGCAATTGGTGCAGGTCTGGCGATGATCGCCGGTATCGGACCTGGTGTCGGACAAGGTATTGCGGCCGGTCATGGAGCTTCAGCCGTAGGACGCAATCCGGGCGCAAGGTCAGATATCACGTCTACTATGCTGCTGGGGCAGGCTGTTGCTGAGACTACCGGTCTGTATGGCCTGGTTGTCGCTATTATCCTGATGTTTGTTAAGCCTTTTACCGCTTAAGAATCGGGGGATAGTAACGAAAGGAGGCTTAAGACTTGGATAGACTGATAGCATTTGATGCGCAGTTTCTGCATGATGCAATTCTGACCGGCATCAACGTCTTCATATTGTTCTTTGCCTTATCCTATCTGCTTTTTAATCCGGTGCGCAATGTACTGGAGGAGCGGAGAAAAAAGATCGCCGGACAGTTGGAGCAGGCGGCTAGCGACCAGAAGAGCGCCGCTGCATTAAAAGAAGAATATGAGGCAAAGCTTAAGGATGTAAACAAAGAGGCAGAGGGCATCCTGGAAGCGGCGCGAAAGAAGGCCAAGACCCGGGAGGCGGAAATCGTGCAGGAAGCCCGAACGGAGGCAGCCCGGATTCTTGAGCGGGCCAACCGTGAGATTGAGTTGGAAAAGAAGAAGGCTATAGACGACCTGAAACAGGATGTGGTCAATATTGCCGCGCTGATGGCTCAGAAGGCTGTGGGAAATTCTATTGACGTAAAAATTCAGGATGCTCTGATTGATGAGACTTTGAAAGAAATGGGTGAATATACATGGCAAAGCTAGTATCAAAGGTGTACGGCGATGCGTTGTTTGAGACAGCCGTGGAAAAAGACACCGTGGATGTGCTTTATGAAGAGGCGTGTGCGTTGATCACCATTTTGAAGGACAATCCTGAGCTGACAGCATTGCTGAATAACCCTCAGATTGTCAATGAAGAAAAGGTTTCCATCATGGATCGGATTTTCTCAGGCAGGGTGTCGGATGAGCTGATGGGCTTACTGGCAATTATTGTCGAAAAAGGCAGGCAAAACGAAATGATTTCGATTTTTGCGTATTTTATCCAAAGGGTGAAGGAATACAAAAAAATCGGTTCCGTGTCTGTAGTCAGTGCGGTAGAGTTAAATAGCGGACAAAAAGACCGTCTGAGAAAAAAATTATTGGAGTCTACTGATTATGTAGCTTTTGAGATGGACTATCAGGTGGATCCGTCTCTGATTGGCGGCATGACGATTCGTATCGGGGATCGGGTGGTGGACAACAGCATTAAGACACGGCTTTATGAGCTGAAAAGGGAGCTGCAGCAGCTTCAGCTGGCTTAGATTAATATTTCAGAAAGGGAAACAGCAAAATGAATTTGAGACCAGAAGAAATCAGTTCGGTTATTAAAGAACAGATTGAGAAATATTCTACCAAGCTGGAAGTCTCGGATGTCGGTACCGTGATTACGGTAGCTGACGGTATTGCTCGGATCCATGGGCTGGAAAAGGCTATGCAGGGTGAACTTCTGGAATTTCCGGGAGAGATCTATGGCATGGTGCAGAACTTAGAGGAGGACAATGTGGGTGTCGTTCTTCTGGGTGATACCAGCAGCATTAGCGAGGGCGATATTGTAAAGACTACCGGCCGTGTGGTAGAGGTTCCGGTGGGCGATGCGCTGACCGGGCGTGTGGTCAATGCGCTGGGGCAGCCTATCGATGGCAAAGGCCCGGTGGAAACAGACCAATACCGCCGTATTGAGCGTGTGGCTCACGGCGTTATCGAAAGAAAATCCGTAGATACCCCGCTGCAGACCGGAATCAAGGCTATCGATGCCATGATTCCCATTGGCAGGGGACAACGTGAACTGATTATTGGCGATCGTCAGACGGGAAAAACGGCTATCGCCATTGATACAATTATTAATCAGAAAGGCCAGGGCGTCCATTGTATTTATGTGGCTATTGGCCAAAAAGCATCGACCGTGGCTAACATTGTGAGAACTTTGGAAGAGTTTGGCGCCATGGATTACACAACGATTGTAGTTTCTACCGCTTCCGATTTGGCGCCTTTGCAGTATATCGCGCCTTATGCGGGATGCGCGATCGGCGAAGAATGGATGGAGCGAGGCGAAGATGTATTGGTCATTTACGATGACTTGACCAAGCATGCGGCGGCTTACCGTACCCTGTCCCTGCTGCTTAAGAGGCCGCCGGGCCGTGAGGCGTACCCAGGCGACGTATTTTATCTGCATTCCAGGCTTTTGGAGCGTGCTTCTAAGCTGTCTGATGAGCTGGGCGGCGGTTCCCTGACTGCGTTGCCGATTATTGAAACTCAGGCCGGTGACGTGTCTGCATATATTCCGACCAATGTGATTTCTATTACCGATGGTCAGATTTATCTGGAAACAGAAATGTTTAATTCCGGTTTCCGACCGGCTATCAATGCCGGCTTGTCTGTGTCTCGTGTAGGTGGTGCAGCGCAGATTAAGGCGATTAAAAAGATTGCGGCGCCTATTCGTGTGGAGTTGGCTCAGTTCCGTGAGCTGGCGTCTTTTGCCCAGTTCGGTTCTGATTTGGATGCGGCTACCACGGAACAGCTTGCCCAGGGCGAACGTATTAAGGAAGTTTTAAAGCAGCCTCAGTATCAGCCCATGCCGGTAGAATATCAGGTAATCATTATTTATGCCGTTACCAAAAAATATCTGCTGGATATACCGGTTGCGGATATTCTGGCTTTTGAGAAAGAACTGTTCAAATATATTGATACCAAGTATTCAGAGATTCCGTCGTCCATCCGTGAGACGAAGCAGTTGACGGAGGAGATGGAGGAGCTTTTGATTAAGGCGATCAAGGAGTGTAAAGCACAGCGGTAGGACGGGAGGAACATAAATCATGGCATCCATGAGAGATATCAAGCGCAGAAGGGCGAGCATCCAGAGCACCGGCCAGATAACCAAGGCGATGAAGCTGGTGTCCACAGTCAAGCTGCAGAAATCCAGAACGAAAGCCGAAAGTTCCAAACCCTACTTTAACCAGATGTATGCTACCATTTCTGCTATGCTGGAGAGATCCGGCAATATGGAGCACAAATATCTTAGCGCCGGGGCTGAGGGGAAAAAGGCGGTAATAGCCATTACGTCTAACAGAGGTCTGGCAGGCGGTTATAACAACAATATTGTTAAGCTGATTATGGGTAATCCCGGGCTTGCGGCGGCGGATACAAAGATTTATGCTATTGGCCGCAAGGGACGCGACGGACTGGCCAGGAAGGGATATGAGATTGCTGCCGATTATTCGGAAGTAATCAATGAACCTCTATACCAGGACGCGGCGGATTTGACTGTGGAGCTTCTGGACGCTTTTGGACGGGGGGAGATCAGCGAGATTTATCTGGCTTATACTTTCTTTAAAAACACGGTTGTCCATATCCCCAAGTTGGTAAAGCTGCTTCCTTTTGAGCGGGAGGCGGCGCAGGATAAGACGGACGAAGAGACAAAAGCCCGGGCTTTAATGAATTATGAACCGAATGCCGAGGAAGTGCTGGATATGATCATCCCTAAGTATATGAGCAGTCTGATTTATGGAGCATTGTTGGAGGCAGTAGCCAGCGAAAACGGCGCTCGAATGAACGCTATGGATTCGGCTACAAATAATGCCGAGGAGATGTTGGGAAAGCTGGAGATTCAGTACAACCGAGCGCGTCAGGGTTCTATTACTCAAGAGCTGACAGAAATTATCGCGGGCGCCAATGCAATCAGCTAGGAAATTTCGGAAAGGCTGTCCGGCAGAAGACAGATAAGCGATGTTACGCCGGATGGCTGTTGTGGCTGGACAGTCAAGGATAAGTTTTGGATATAAAGTCAGAAAAGGTAACTGTGAAGGTACTGAACAGTTGCCAGAAAAGAATAGTTTAAGGAGAAACAAGATGGCAGAACAAAATACTGGCAAAATCACACAGATCATCAGTGCGGTTATGGACATCAAGTTCTCCCAGGGCAAGATTCCTGAGATTAATGAGGCGATTGAGATTCCTTTAGAGAATGGAGGCAAACTTGTCGTGGAAGTAGCCCAGGATCTTGGCGATGATACGGTGAGATGTATCGCTATGGGAAGCACCGATGGTTTAAAACGAGGTATGGACGCCATTGCCACAGGTGCGCCGATCACCGTGCCGGTGGGTGAAAATACGCTGGGACGTATTTTCAATGTGCTGGGAGATCCGATTGATAATAAAGAGAAGCCGCAGGTAGAGCAATATCTGCCGATTCACAGGAAGGCTCCGACTTTTGAGGATCAGTCTACAGAGACGGAGATTTTGGAGACAGGGATTAAGGTAGTCGATCTTCTTTGCCCTTATCAGAAGGGAGGTAAGATTGGTTTGTTTGGCGGCGCCGGCGTAGGTAAGACGGTGTTGATTCAGGAATTGATCCGTAATATTGCTACGGAGCACGGCGGATATTCCGTATTCACCGGTGTGGGCGAGCGCACTCGTGAGGGTAACGATCTTTATCATGAAATGACCGATTCGGGCGTTATCAATAAGACTACCATGGTATTCGGCCAGATGAATGAGCCGCCGGGTGCACGTATGCGTGTGGGTCTGACCGGTTTGACGATGGCCGAGTATTTCCGGGACGAAGGCGGAAAAGATGTGCTGTTATTTATTGACAATATTTTCCGTTTTACACAGGCAGGTTCCGAGGTGTCCGCATTGTTAGGCCGTATGCCGTCTGCGGTAGGATACCAGCCGACGCTTCAAACAGAGATGGGCGCCTTGCAGGAGCGCATTACTTCCACAAAGAATGGTTCTATTACTTCGGTTCAGGCAGTTTATGTGCCGGCAGATGACCTTACAGACCCGGCGCCGGCTAATACGTTTGCTCATTTGGATGCGACTACGGTGCTTAGCCGTTCTATTGTGGAGCTGGGTATTTATCCCGCGGTTGATCCGTTGGAGTCGACTTCCCGCATTTTGGATCCCCGTGTAGTGGGCGAAGAGCATTATAAAGTGGCCCGTGGCGTACAGGAAGTGCTGCAGAAGTATAAAGAGTTGCAGGATATTATCGCCATGCTGGGTATGGATGAGTTGTCTGAAGAAGATAAGCTGACTGTATCCCGGGCCAGAAAGATTCAGAGATTTTTGTCCCAGCCGTTCTTTGTGGCCGGGCAGTTTACAGGCATGGAAGGCCGTTATGTGCCTTTGGCTGAGACGATTCAAGGCTTTAAGGAGATTCTGGAAGGGAAGCATGATGAGGTTCCGGAGCAGTATTTCTTAAATGCCGGTGGTATTGAAGACGTACTTGCCCGTATGAAATAGGGGGGACGTCTATGGCTGATATGATGAAACTGACGGTGATTACTCCGGAGAAACAGTTTTATGAGGGTGAGGTATCTATGGTAGAGCTTGTAACTACCGAGGGAGCTATCGGTGTCTATCCCAATCATATTCCGTTGACCGCAGTAGTATCGCCGGGAGTGCTGACTATTCATGAAGCAGGCGAAAAAAAGCAGGCTTCGTTGATTTCGGGTTTCGTTACCATCCTGCCGGATGCGGTTACGATTATGGCGGAAGTGGCTGAGTGGCCGGATGAGATTGATTTTAACCGCGCCGAGGAGGCACGGGTACGTGCGGAGCGGCGTCTGGCTGCCAATGAGACCGGACTGGATACGTTGCGTGCGGAATTGGCGCTGAAGCGTGCCCTGGTGAGATTAGGGCTGAAACATTAGGACGTTGTACAATGAAAATTATGGACTCCTGGCAGGAGATTGGTTATCTGCCGGGAGTTTCTGATTTTATGGTGGAAATGGACATTATGAAGTTGCATAAAAACAAGCAATATTTGAAAATCGGGCTGGTTTTGCTGGCATTGACAGGGATTTTACAGATTTCAGCCAGGAATATAGCAGGTTTTTCCACTTGGTATGCCCGCCATCTTTATCCAATGATTGTGGGGACTATTGGACGATTTTTTGGCATTTTTTCATTTTCGGTGGTAGAAATGATGCTCTATTTGCTTATTTTTGTTTTTGTTGTGTATGTTGTGCGTTTTTGGCGGCAACCATGGCGGCTTTTGTCCCGGATGGTGTTTTTGTCGGGAGTGCTGTTGCTCACTTATACTTGTAATTGTGGGATTAATTATTATGCTGTTCCATTCTCCCAATACGCAGGGTTGAAGACAGAGCCGCGCAAAAAAGAGGATTTATTGAAGCTGTGTGAGTATTTGATAGAAATGGTTAATGAAACGGCAACGGCAGAAAGTTATGGCGGAGCAGGTTTTTCACCCGGAAGCCGGGGTAATTGTCAGGCATGGCGGGAGGAAGCAGTCAGCGCTATGGCCGGAACTGCTTCGTCTTATCCGGTGTTGGCTGGTTATTATCCCAAGCCGAAACAGGTGGCGTTTTCCGATATTCTTTCCATACAGCAATTATGCGGAATTTATTCCCCTTTTACTGTAGAAGCGAATTTTAACGGGGCTATGCCCGATTATAATATACCTCATACACTATGCCATGAATTATCGCATCTCAAGGGGTTTATGAGAGAGGATGAGGCAAATTTTATCGGTTATTTGGCTTGTATAGGTTCGGAACGTCAGGTGTTTCGCTACAGCGGTTACCTGACCGGTTGGGTTTATGCCGGGAATGCTTTGGCCGGAGTAGACGGAGAGGCTTACAGGGCTTTGCATCAGCGTCTTTGCGGTCAGGCCAAATCGGATCTGCAAGGGAATAATGTTTTTTGGGATCAATATGAGGGGAAGGTAGCAGAAGCCGCAAATCAGGTCAATGATGTATATTTGAAAATGAATGATCAGAGCGACGGTGTACAAAGCTATGGCCGGATGGTGGATTTAATGCTGGAGTATTATTGCCAGGAAGGTTTTGCCAATGAACGGTGATAAATAGTAACAGTTCAGACGGGGATCTTCTTGCCCGTCTAAGCCGGACAAGAAGCATCGGATGTCCATCCGATGTGGAATTTAACATGAATTTTGGCTTACAAGCAAGCTTGACGCCCAAAATTCACGTTAAATTCCCCGCCGTCTGAACTGTTACAATAAATAGTTACTGATTTTATATAAATTGTGCCAATAGCATTGCCATATTGTTACAAA
>CANDBT010000032.1 GCA_947383005.1 uncultured bacterium
GAGATTATACCATGTACTCCGCACATACTCCCTCCGGGGGATGCGCACAGTTCGCTTGGGAATTTGTCCTCCCTCTGGGCGGACGCGAACTGGCGCGGGTATAATCTCTGATGAGTTTGGGCGTCAATATTCTTCTGTACTAGTACAGCGTTTATCTTACATAAGATACTCATACAAGATGCTAAAGGGGAAAGGATCACAAAATGAACGAAAAAAACATAATGAACGGTGAAAACGGCTGGATGACCAAAGAAGAATTTGAAGCCGAATTGATGTACCGGGCAGCCCTCTCCCCGGCAAAAGCCATGATGAAAAAGGGACTGCTTTCACAAGAAGAATACACTCAGATTGACAATACCCTGCTAGACCAATTCCACCCGCCTTTGGGGCTGCTGCTCGCCGGGAAAAAGCAACCGTTCTGACGGGAAAAACCGAGTAGGGAAAAGCCATCTTCCCCTACTCGCCGCGCAGCCCGCGTGCTGCGTCAGCAGCAAACTTCCATATGCGGACCTGTGCATAATCCGACAAAACGCGTCACTGGCGCGTTTTGCTGGATACTTCGTAAGCAAAACTCTGACGGCCATCTCAGCCGCCAGAGCCTTTTACGATAAGAGAATATCCCAATTTTATCTCCCGGGGCGCCATTTCCCCCCCTTTTTTTAATAAATTCAAAAGCATATCTCCTGCCAAAGCCCCACACTCCTCGTATGAATAATGGACCGTAGTCAAAGTTGGCGTAGTCACATCCGAAAGGGAAGAATCCCCATGTCCTGCCAGCCACATCTCATCCGGTACTGCTATTTTCTGGCTTTTCAAGTACTGCATAGCGCCTACGGCCAATGTATCTGTAGCGCAGATCATTCCATCCGGGACATCATGCTGTATCAGCCTCCTGGCTGCGGCAATACCTGCATCCAGGGTAAATCCCTCCGCCACCACATAGTTTTCTGTTAGCCGCTCCAATCCAAAATCTTTCACTGCATCACAGTACCCCCGATAACGCTCATAGCCCGCTGCCTGATCCTGCATCAACACTCCCATATATCCCAAACGATATCTGCCTTTCTGCAAAAACATCTTTGTCAAATCATAAGTAGCATGATAATCATCATGACAAATGCAGTTAGCCCCTGGCAGGCTTTGTCCGGCCAGCACCACAGGCACAGACATCTGTTTCAAAAACTGTTTGTGCTCCGACGTAAATACTGTAGCAATTAAAATAACCCCATCCACTTGTTTCTCGTTAAAAATCGTCAGGCTTTCCAATTCCTTTTGCGGGTTATTTTGGGTATCGGTCAACAGTAAATGATAACCTCCCTCATTGGTCACAGACAAAATTCCCGCCACCATACTGCCAATAGACGCAGAATCAATCCTGGGAAGGATAACCCCAATCAGTTTGGTCTTTTTCGTCCGCAAAGTCTGCGCCTGCATGGAAGGGCGATAGCCGGTCTGCTCCACCACTTTCCTGATCGCTTCCCTTTTTTCATCCGAAATATATCCTTGATTAAAATAGCGGGAAACCGCCGCACTGGATACCCCTGCCAGCCGGGCAATCTCTGCAATATTCATCCTTGTCCACCTTCTTTTTGCAGCATATTCGTTAATTATCTATAACCGTTCGGACGGCAGCGGAATTGGATAGGACTTTGGACATCAAACTTGCTTGCAAGCCAAAATTCATATCAAATCCTACATCGGATAGACAGCCGATGCTTCTTCCCCAGCACATACGGACAAGGAAATGTCCCGCCTGAACAGTTACTATAATTTTACACTATCTTCCGGCCTATAACAAGGATTTTCTAAAAGGATACATGGCCTGGATCACTTCCAATTGCTATGACCATCCCTATCCTTCTTTTATCGAAATAACCGGCTCCATCCGTTTCATCTTTCCCGTATTTTTTACAACAAACTGCGGATACATAAAGCTGTTTGCCACCAATACCGCTGTTGTCGTGCTATAACCGGCAGCACGGATTTTATTTAGATCAAAAGTCAGAAGTTTCTGCCCTGCCTTCACTTTATCGCCTGCCGAGACAAAAGCCTCAAACCCGTCGCCCTTCATGTTGACGGTATCAATACCTACATGAATCAACACTTCCATGCCCTCTGCCGAGACCAGCCCAATCGCGTGAAGCGTATCGGTCACAGTAGAAATTTCTCCGTCACAAGGCGCTACCACCAGCCCAATCTCCGGTTCAATGCCGACACCATCACCCAAAACACCCGAAGCAAACGTCTCATCCGGAATCTCGCTCCTGGCAATCACATTTCCCTGAACCGGCGTATACAAAATCCCAGGTTCCCCGGCTTGCCTGGTTGCCTTTGCCTGCTCTTTTTCCTGGCTCGCTTTATGTCCGTCTTCACACCCTGCCGTCTGGCTTACCTTGCCATTTTTATCCATGCTGCCGGTATTTCCCGCTCCTGCCCCCGCAGCCGCCAAACCGGCGCCTTCTGTTCCTTGTCCCTCGCTCTCTTCTTTCCAGACTACCCAGGTCAAGGCAAAAGAAATCACAAAAGCTACTGCCAGTGTCACCGCATACTGCCATGTATAATCCATCGTAATCAAAAAGCCCGGAAGCCCCGTCACCCCGTAAGAAGTAGCTCCGATGTGGAAAAGCGCCCCCAGCAAAGCACCGCATGCCCCGCCGACCATACCGCAGATCAACGGCTTCATAAACCGCAGGTTTACACCGAAAATAGCCGGTTCCGTAATTCCCAGCGCCGCTGACAGGGAAGAAGGAATTGCCACAGCCTTCGTCTTATGATTTTTGGCTTTCAGCCCCACAGCCAGACACGCTGCACCTTGGGCAAAATTAGCCGCACTGGCAATAGGCATCCAGATATTCAGTCCGCCTTCCGCCGAAAGCATCCCCGCCTCAATTACATTGTACATATGATGAATGCCGCAAACAACCGTAAACGGATAAAGAGTGCCCATAATTACCGACCCGATGCCGTGCCCCACGGTAATCACCCATTGGGCAAAGCTCAGCACATAATTCTCTGCCGTGGAAAATACCGGCCCGATGATCCCCAGCGTTAAAAACGCTGTCAGCATCACTGTACACAGAGGGGTTACAAACAAATCAATCATTTCCGGTACGTGCTGATGCAGCCATTTTTCCACCTTGCACATCAGCCATACCGCTATAATTACCGGAATTACATGACCCTGATAACCTACCTACCGAATGGCAAAACCAAACAAATTCCATACCGGGATTTCCGACGGATCCATGCTGCCTACAGACCAGGCATTAATCAGATTCGGGTGAATCATAATCATGCCGATAACCGCGCCCAAAAAAATATTTCCCCCAAACACTCTGGCTGCAGAGACAGAAATCAATACCGGCAAAAAGACAAACGCAGTATTGGCCAGCAAATCTAATATGCCATACCAATCGCTGCCCGCGAAAGCAGGCATGGCTTTACCTAATGCCTCCACCAGGCCCATCATCAACCCGGAAGCCACAATTGCCGGAAGGATCGGTACAAACACATCCCCCATCGCTTTGACGATCCGCTTTATCAGCGGTTGTCTTGCGGCGGCCGCCGCTTTGACCTCCTCTTTGGTAGCCGCACTCATCCCACTGACTTTCAGGAATTCATCATACACTTTGTTGACTGTACCCGTCCCGATAATCAACTGCAGTTGCCCGTTATTGCTGAATACGCCTTTGACTCCATCCACATTTTCCAGCTTTTTCCTGTCAATTTTGCCGTTATCTACCGTCACCAGGCGCAACCGAGTGGCACAATGCGCCACACTGACCAAATTCCCCCTGCCGCCCAGGTTCTCATAGATTTCTTTCGCGCATTTTGCATAATCCATTGCCATTTTCTCGTTTATCCTCCTTTTTGCTGTTGAGCCCTCTCGGAAACTCTGTTATGACTTTTCCAACGCGCTTTCCCGAAAAACCAGTTTCTTCTTCCTATCTTCACTTCTTATCCTTACTTCAAAACATTACGCACGTTATGTGAAATCGATTACATCTATATATTCATTATACTCCCATTATTTATCCATGTAAATTTACATTTTATCCAAAATTTTAATCTTATTTTGTGCAATATAGTGATATCGATTTCACTTAAGGCTGCAAAATCATCTTCCTGAATCTTCCTGCCCGGACATCTTCCGTCTGTCCCATATGGCCTGCCCGGACATCTGTCTTTTGCCTGTTTTCCTATTCCGGCTGGTCATCCGCCCCCGTTCAGATACCATCCGCCGGATCAGCAAGCGTCCAGCAGATGGTACCGGGCAAACGCCGTATAAATACCGTCCTCCTCCACTGACGGGCAAACGGCATCCGCCAATTTTTTCAGCGCCTGGCTTCCGTTATCCATACATATCGAAAGCGCCGCCGTTTCCATCATCTCCCAATCATTCATACTGTCACCAAAAGCTACGGTATTCTCCAAAGACACTCCCAGACAGCGGCAGATCCTCCGGACTCCCTGCCCTTTATCAAAACTTTTGTTCAGCATCTCCCCATTGATAAACCCGTAAGAATCCGGTTCCTGCACACAAAAAGAAAATTCTTCTCCTAACAGCTCCCTGGCCGTCTCCATCTGCTCTATCTTATGACACATCATCACAATCTTATATATCGGCTCATCTTGATAATTGGCCATGGGCTGAATATTCAAAGAATCTTCCAACTGCCTGCGCCACCGCAGCAGTTCACTGTTGCCCCCCTCCCCGGCATGACCCTGCAAAAACTCCTTAAATGCTTCGTCCGTAAAAGCTCCATCCCGGCATTCCACCGTCCGGTAAATCCCGTTTTCTTTAAGAATATCCATAGCTTTGTGCTTTTGCTCTTCAGTCATTGGACAGTCATAAATCTCTTCCCGGCCACACACAATATAACCGCCGGAACTGCTGATAAACCCGTCAAAACCATACTTAAGCAGCGGCTTAAGCATCCCGTAATTCCTTCCTGTGCAGAGAAATACTTTATGGCCTTGCCGCTGCGCCATCCGTATTGCCCGCAGCGCCGACTCCGGCGGCTCATTGCACCCCGGCTTCGTCAGGGTGCCGTCAATATCCAAAAAAATTAATTTTCTGCCCATCACACTTCCTGCCTTTCATCCCTGTATTGCTTTTTGTGTAATCGATTTCATATAAATCATATCACATTTTCCTATAATATGACAAGAAGATTTCCTCTGTAATCTTTCACAATTTTTCTCTGCGAATTTTAGTGACTCTTCACAAGATATCTTAGGAAAGCGTCCAGGCCACCTTTCGGAATATCCTTGTAACAGTTCAGACGGCGGGGAATTTAACGTGAATTTTTGGCGTCAAGCTTGCTTGTAAGCCAAAATTCATGTTAAATTCCACATTGGATGGACATCCCAGCTTTTATCCGGCGTAAACGTGCAAGAAGATACCCGTCTGAACAGTTAGTTACTGTTCACAGGTGCCCTGTGAACGTAACTGCATATGCCCATTTAAGATTGCCTACGGCAATGGGGCATATGCTTTGGCCTCATAACTGCATTGGCCCATGGCTAATCAGCGTGGTGATTAGCCATGGTGTGAACAGTAACAACTGTTACAATATCCTTCATATGAACGATTAAAACACTTGACATACCACTTTTACAGGTATTATATTTAAAAAATACAATACTTTTAGTATAAAGGAGGTTCTTATGACAAAAAAAGGAATAACGACCATATTATGTGCGGCAGTATTCACTATGCTGGGCGGAACAATCCTCTCTTTTGCAGGTGAATGGAAACCGGATGCGAAAGGCTGGAGGTACGACAAAGGGGATACCTATGCCGCTTCTGAATGGATTAAAGATGGTGAAAAGTGGTACTATATTAATGCAGACGGATATATGCTTTCAAACACATGGGTTGGAAACTACTATCTGGGAACAGACGGGGCCATGCTCGTAAATACGACAACACCCGATGGCTATCAGGTCGGGGCAGACGGGGCATGGCTCCCGGATTCTCAACCCCAAACTTCAGCCAATCAATACCTTGATGCTTATGCTACGTTTTTACGCTCTTACAAAATTCCCAAAGGCAGCAGCCCCAGATTCCAGTTGCTTTACCTTGACCATGATGCTATACCAGAATTGCTGATTTCAGAAAATAGCGGAAGCATGGTACAGGGACAGTTATATCATTACTATCAGGGACAAGTACAGGCACTTGGTTCCTTTGGCGAAAACGGAGGTATTTCCTACATTCCATCAGCAAACATTTTCTACAGTTCTTCACTGAGCACCGGGATATATTATGCAATATACCATAAAATCCAAGATAACACCTGTATCCCTTTAATTCGTTTTGATTCTTACAGCGCAGGTAATTATTATGAAATTAATGGATCTCCTGTAACAAAAGAGGAATTTAACGGCCAGGAAGCAACCTGGAAAGCAAACTATCCCATGACCAATAGCGCCGACTATGATAACAGCTATGAGTTAAACGAAACGAACATTAATAGGATGATGGAAAACATTCAAAACGTAATGCCTGGCAACAACCCGTGACAAAATTCAATCGAGTAGGGAAAAGCCATCTTCCCCTAATCGACGCGCGGCCCGCGTGCTGCGTCAGCAGCAAACTTCCATACGCGGGCCTGTACATTAAAAAAATCGAGTAGGGGAGGATATCCCCTGCTCGCCACGCGGCCCATATTCATCATTGTATCAATTAAACGGTTTATCTATCAATGTATTCATCCACCTCGCAGCCACAAAACTCTTCGTTGTCCTCAATATAGCCGCGCAAAAGTTCTCTCTGCCCTCTGATGCTTTCGCTCTCTGTTTTGCCCTTCCCCCTGTCTTCCACCGACACACGCAGATACAGTGCCGCAACATAAGTACCGCTGGTTTGTCCACTCATTTCCTGCCTCCTCAAAATATGGCAATTCCTATTTTAAAACATATGCATCACCTCGAAAAGCTTTCCTTCCAACGTTACTCTTTCTTTCATAAGTATACTCTAAAAAGCAGTTTCTCTCAATACTCCGGCAGTATTTTTTAGTAGAGTTTTTTAAGTTTTCTGATTTTTATTCATCATTTACACAACATAGCCTTCACCAAAAAAATCCCCTCCAAGGTGCCTCGCCGCACCTTGGAGGGGAAACTATTCCACCTATTATCTACTTCCTATTGATACTCAGCCACATCGATCCATCCCATCAGGAAATCTCTCTGCTCTTCCTTCTTCTTCGTCAACTGTGCTGCGGCCACGATCGGCAGCCAGCGGTTTACATACTGGCGGGCAGTATCCGTTTTTTCGCAGAACATCTTCATATACATATCTGCCTTTTTCTGGTCTTCCAGGCAGAACAGCAAATATGTCATTGCCGCATCGGCGGATGCATTGCCCTGTGCCGCATGAGCCCAGTCGATAATCCAGCATTTGCCATCTTTATCTACAATCACATTGGAAGGGTTGAAATCACCATGGCAAAGCTTCGTATGTCTTGGCATACTTTCGAGACGGGTAGCCAGCTCGTAACGGATAGTCGCGCTCACATCCTTAAGGCTGTTGATCTGATCCATTAATTTATGGCGCAGCCTCTTGATCGTTGCCACTTTCTTGCTGTGAACCTCAAGCTGCAGGTTGACAAACATTTCCATATATTCTTCCAGCTTTTCCGGCTCCTCATCCATCAATTCGGCCAGAGTCTTACCCTCAATTTTGTCACGGACAAGGCACCATCCCTCCGGCGTCTCGGATACGGATACCAGCGACGGAATATTTAAATCGGTATTATTGTCTACCAGGGCTTCATTACGGGCTTCGTTCAAAACTTCTGCTGATGAATACCGGCTATCAAATACTTTGATAATCTTGTCCTCAGTAGCATAAACCGTCTTATGAGGCCGTGTAAATATAACCTTTTTGTTTTCTTCCATTACTTTATTTTCCTCCTTAATTTTATTGAGTACTCTCGTAAACTCTTTGTGTCCAGATTTACGAGATGATTTTTTGTCAAAAATGCTGGGCATTATGAGGCGTACGTGGAGCGTACGTTAATTAAATCTGGGTACTTCTAGTGGGAAACCAGCCGCAAAGACGGATTCAAGGGAGTTTCCCGAGAGTGCTCTATTCCTATTGTGTTGCCCGTCTTATTTACCGTAATAAGCCCTCAGATACATTTCTTTAATTTCGCTCATCAGCGGATATCTCGGGTTGGCGCCGGTACACTGGTCATCAAACGCATCCTCGACCATCTGATCAAGATTATCCAGGAATTTCTGCTCATCAACACCATAATCCTTAATACATTTCTTGATGCCGACTCTCTCTTTCAGCTCGTTGATCTTGTCAATAAACAGATCCAGGGTTTCCTGGTCATCCTTGCCGCATACGCCGCAGAAATGGGCACACTCTGCATAGCGAGCCAGGGTATGAGGATATTGATACTGAGAGAACGTACCCATCTTAGGCGGAACCTCTACCGCATTGAAGCGCAGCACCTCACAAATCAGCAGGGCATTGGCTACGCCATGGGGAAGGTGATGGTATGCACCCAGCTTATGTGCCATGGAGTGGCAGACGCCTAAGAATGCGTTGGCAAATGCCATACCTGCCATGCAGGAAGCGTCAGCCATTTTTTCCCTGGCAACCGGGTCATTAGCGCCATTCTCATAGGCTCTCGGCAAGTAATCAAATACACCCTTCATCGCCTTCAAAGCAAGACCATCAGTATAATCGGTAGCCATAATGGAAGCGTATGCCTCCAACGCATGCGTTAAGGCATCTACACCGGAAGCGCTGGTCAGGCCTTTAGGCTGATTCATCATATTGTCCGCGTCGATAATCGCCATGTTCGGCAGCAACTCGTAATCCGCCAACGGATACTTGGTTCCGGTTCTGTCATCGGTAATTACCGCGAAAGGCGTAACCTCGGAACCTGTACCGGAAGATGTGGGAATTGCCACAAAGTAAGCTTTCTCGCCCATCTTCGGGAAGGTATAAATCCTCTTGCGGATATCCATAAAGCGCATAGCCAGATCCAGGAAATCTACATCCGGATGCTCGTACAGTACCCACATGATCTTGCCCGCATCCATTGCGGAACCACCGCCCAAAGCGATAATACAATCCGGTTCAAAAGCGGACATAGCCTTGGCGCCTGCCAGTGCGGAGCTTAAGTTCGGATCGGGAGCAACCTCAAAGAAGCAGGTATGCTGAATACCCATCTCATCTAATTTTTCCTCGATTGGCTTCACATAGCCATTCTTGTACAGGAAGGAATCGGTAACGATAAAGCACTTCTTTTTGCCCATCACGGTTCCCAACTCATCCAACGCTACAGGCATACATCCCTTCTTGAAGTATACCTTCTGGGGCGCCCTGAACCACAACATATTTTCTCTCCTCTCAGCCACAGTCTTAATGTTAATCAAATGCTTTACGCCTACATTCTCCGAAACGGAGTTGCCGCCCCAGGAACCGCATCCCAAAGTCAGGGACGGAATTACTTTGAAGTTGTAAAGATCACCGATACCGCCATGGGAAGAAGGAGTATTAATGACAATACGGCAGGTTTTCATTGCTGCTGCATGTTTTAAAATCTTTTCTTTCTGAGCCGGATGGATATACAGGGAAGCCGTATGGCCATAACCGCCGTCTGCTACCAGACGCTCGGCTTTTGCCAACGCATCATCAAAATCAACCGCATGGTACATTGCCAAAACAGGAGACAGCTTCTCATGGGCGAATTCTTCAGAAATATCAACGGATTCAACCTCGCCAATCAAAATCTTAGTTGCTTCCGGGACATCTACTCCGGACAGCTTGGCAATCGTATAAGCTGATTGTCCTACAATTTTAGCATTTAACGCGCCATTAATCAAGATCGTATGGCGTACCTTATCCAGCTCGTCGTCCTTCAGGAAATAACAGCCTCTGTACTGGAATTCCTTCTTTACTTCATCATAGATATCTCCCACCACAGTCACCGACTGCTCGGAAGCGCAGATCATACCATTATCAAAAGTCTTGGAATGGATAACCGAGTTTACCGCCAGCTTGATATCTGCCGTATCGTCAATAATAACCGGTGTATTTCCCGCACCTACGCCCAACGCTGGTTTTCCTGAAGAATAAGCAGCTTTGACCATACCAGGACCACCCGTGGCCAGGATAATATCCGAATCCCTCATTACTTCATTCGTCAGCTCCAAGCTGGGCACATCAATCCAACTGATGATATTTTTCGGCGCACCAGCGGCAACCGCGGCATCTAACACGGTTTTTGCTGCGGCAATTGTACAGTTTTTCGCACGGGGATGGGGGCTGATAATAATCGCATTTCTGGTTTTTAAGCAAATCAGCGTTTTGAAAATAGCTGTAGAAGTGGGATTGGTTGTAGGGATAACTGCGGCTACCAGCCCAATAGGCTCGGCAATCTTCTTGATGCCATAAGCTGCGTCTTCTTCGATCACGCCGCAAGTCTTGGTGTTTCTGTAAGTGTTGTAGATATACTCCGAGGCATAGTGGTTCTTAATTACCTTATCCTCTACAATACCCATACCGGTTTCCTTTACAGCCATTTTAGCCAAGGGAATCCTTGCCTTGTTTGCCGCCATTGCAGCCGCAAAAAAGATTTTGTCCACCTGCTCCTGACTGTAGGTAGCAAAAATCTTCTGAGCCTCCCGCATCTCCTTCATACGGGCTTGCAGCGCATCTACATTATCAATAATATTCTGCTCCGCTACTGCTTCGTTGGTCAATGTTGCCATCCTTTTTTTCCTCCTGTTTTAGATTTGTTGGTTGGTTGATTAGATTTTTTCGCATTGTTACGGGCGATTCGCCAAAATCAACGTTAAAAAATTAACGTTAATTTTTTAACAATTATTATTATATATCTATCTTTCCCAAATGTCAAGAAAAAAATTTAATTTTAGCAAAATATTAGCGCCGAAAACTATCAGCTATTTTTAAGAAATTTTGTATATTATTACCAATATGTTAAAACAGCCAATTTTCTTGCAGCCTGCATACGGTGACATGTATATGATGACAGCATCTGCCTTCCATGCGCAGGCCTGAGTATAAAAGGGGCTGTTGTAAAATTCAGTGTTTCTACAATATATGGCAGAAGCTTTTTAGTTTCTATGCTATATATTGTATAAATCTGCTATTTTGCAACAGCCCCTCTTCTATGGCAACGGTTCGGGCAAGTATCTTCTATGACTGTATATCTATGGCGGCCGGCTGCTTCCTCCCCAGCAAATTCGACCACATTTTTTCCATCCGATTAAAAATTCCTCCTGTTTCTTCCACAGCGCGCTGGCGAACCGTCTGCTTTTCGCTGCCTTTCGTCACATAATCCAAAAACGTGCTTTGTATCTGTTTCCAAATATTATTCCAATCCACCGTTGGTTGTTTTATCTGGCCAATCAGGGAGGTGATTTCCGATTGGTACTTGTCTTCCTCCTCCTCGCTGTGCGTCACATCAACCAAATACCGGGAAGCTTCCAGCGTATCTGCATTAGCCATCTGCAAACTCGGCAGTCTATGCGGCCGCGGCACATAATTTTTCCGTGCCAGATCAAGACCCTCCTCTGCCGACCGATAACCTTTCATCATTTCCAGGTTATGATCATAAAAACGGCTGATAAGCTGGTCAAACTCTTTTTTCAATCCCTCGTCCTCAATATAATTCTCACTGTAATAATGAAGCGCTTCTGTAGCTGATTCCAATTCCAGCCGCATCGCATGGGAACCCATCTTTACCGGATTGAAACTACCCATTACGAAACTGCAATATGGACTGTCAAAAGAAACCATCCTTTTGTCTACTACCTGATAAAGATTGAAGCCATCCAGACAACTGGTAATATTTCTTAAATCCCCATCTGAACTGCTGGCCTCGGACATGGTTTTATCATCATAAAAACCGTTATTATATAAAAATTTACTGAATACCAACCACTGCTGCCCTACATTTCCCATAAAAGGATCATCAGGATTGAGCTTCTGCAGTTCCTGGCCAAACTTAGCATTCTGTTTGGCTATCTCCTCTTCGACATCGAAAGATTCCAGCTCCACAATCTGGTCACTGATATGGAACCCCCTGCCTTCTTCAGAAATCGTGGCATAGTCATAATCCTCGCCAAACAGCTTGTACTTTACTGCTGCTTCATTCATTCCGGAAACAATCTGCGCCTTCTGCTTTTCTGTCAGCTCGTAAACTCCTCTTTTCTCGCCATTCTGAATCCTTTTTGCATCATATGCTCCAACGTACAAAAAATCATTGCCTATCCTCATGCTGTCAACCTCCTCGCCGCAGGCTCTGTTCCCTCAGTTGCCGGCTGATAAAAGCGCATATTTCTGCGCCATAAGTCTGGCGGAACAATCCGTATTTTCCGCCGTCTGAACCCTTATGCCTTCTTATAAATATATCGGCTGATGCCAAAAAATCATAAACCGCTCATGCAAATTATCCGTTTAATCGAGTAGGGGGCTACTTCCCCTACTCGCCGCGCCGGGCGCCCGTCAGCTTTAGCTGACATCTTCCTTGGAGTGCCCATGTGCATAAACATTACTGTCCACAGGTATCCTGTAAACATAATTGTATACGCCTGATTACCAGTTGCCTGCGGCAAAGAGGCATATTTACGTCCTGTTATCACAGCACCCTCCAAAAACACCTGAGAACCGCCCATAGACTTCGCATAAGCACTGGTCACCACTTCGTCGTCCATTTTAATTTTCCCCGAATCGATGGCATCAAAAATCAAAATTAACGTCATAATCTTGGTTATGCTGGCAGGGCTTCGCTGTTTATCTGCATTTTTCTCATAAATCACCTGACCGGTAGAAGCTTCCATAAGCAGCGCGCTGGGCGCTGAGATTTCCGGCCCTTCCGGAATTTCATTGGCTGTCTCTTCCTCAAGTCCTGCCTCTACTGACGCACGGGCAGCACCGGCCTCTGCAGAAACGGGAGCAGCTTCCGCCAGTGCAGGCACGGCTTCATCCGATATGGGGGCCGCTTCTGCTTCTGCCGATGCCAAAACAGCTTCCTGGCTCTCCGGCGCCATATCCTCCATTCTCCAAATATCCCGCAGCATACCTGGCTGCTCCGGCGCTGCCAGTGATAATAGCAATCCTGCTCCTAACGCAACCAAACTCTTTTTCATTATCCATTCCTCATTTTTTTCTTCTCTATATTTAATGTATGGCTATTTTTTCAAATCTATGTTATGATGTTAGAGTTGAACATCCTGCGGATGTTTATCGCCTTAAAAACAATCGAGTAGGGAAGATTTTCCCCTATTCACCGCGCGACCCGCACGCCGCTTTAGCAGCATATTCCTCTGTGTGGGCCTGTGCATACAAAATCTGCCCTGTCAGGCTGTTTAAAAACAGAAACCGAAAAACTTTTAATCAATTATTCTTTTAATATACGGAGTATTTTCAATATGTATGAACATAATCATCCCCGCTACAATCATCACCACTATAACCATCAACATCGTCATCCTTTCAGACGGGCTGTCACGCTTATCGGCTGTCTGATTTTAATTGGCGCAGGCAGCACCGGCCTGGTATTTTTCAGTAAAAAGTTCCTGATGCCTGCCGAAGATCCCCAAAACGTCTCTATTGTCATTGAACAACCCCAATCGGAAAACCTCCCATCCTCAGAGGATGGATCTTCCCAACTTTCACCGGAGGTAATCCTGACGGATTCTCCCCTCGGGCAATTGCTGGCCCAGGCCAACCTGCTGGCCATGCAGTATGATTATGATGGTGCTATCGCTCTGCTCAAAGGCGACAGCCAATATGCCGACGACCAATCAGTGGCGGCTGTCATCTCTGAATACGAATCCATAAAATCCACACTGGTGGAAGCAAAAATCAGTGAAATCACCCATGTGTTTTTTCACTCCCTTGTTATGGATACCAGCAAAGCTTTTGACGGCGACCACGATTCTTTTGGCTATAACCAGGTTATGACTACCGTCGGCGAATTCGAAAAAATCCTGCAATCAATGTATGACAAGGGGTTCGTGCTGGTACGTCTTCATGACATGGCCTATGAAACTGCCGACGAAAACGGCAATATGATCATGAAACCTGGTTCTATCCTGCTGCCGGAAGGGAAAATCCCTTTTGTCATGTCCCAGGATGACGTTTGCTATTATCCTTACATGGCAGATGACGGCTTTGCTACCCGCATGATTATCGGAGAAGACGGAAAACCCACCTGCGAAATGCGCATAGACAAGGATACAACCCTGGTTGGTTCTTATGACCTGGTCCCTCTCTTGGAAGATTTTATCCAAAAACATCCGGATTTCTCCTACAAGGGCGCCAGGGCAGTCATTGCTTTCACCGGTTATGAGGGTATTCTCGGATATCGGACTGCGGAAAAATACGCAGATGACCCCAATTATGATTATGAACAGGAACGGCAGGAGGCCGCCAAAGTAGCCCAATGCTTAAGGGACAATGGCTGGGAGCTGGCCTCCCACAGTTGGGGGCATTTAAATATGGGAACGATTGAATGGGAACGATTTGCCGCAGACACGGACAATTGGGAAGCCCAGGTAGAAACCCTGATCGGCCCTACGGATATTATCCTTTTCCCCTTCGGGGCCGATATCAATGACTGGCACCCTTACACACTGGAAAATGAACGGTTCGTTTATCTGCATAAAGCCGGTTTCCGCTACTTCTGCAATGTGGATTCCAACCAGCACTGGATTCAGTTTGGGGAAGATCATATCCGCCAGGGACGCCGGAACTTGGACGGATACCGAATGTGGAAGGATATCACAGCAGAAAGTGAAGGCCGCGAGCGAAAGCTGGCAGACCTTTTCCGTGCGGAAGAGGTATTTGACCCGGCCAGGCCCACGCCTGTCCCGGAAATGGACGGGGGGACGTAATCGAATGTTATCTTTTCCGCCCAATCATGCCATGCCGCTGATCGGGCGGAAAAGGATTATACTGGCTTAAGTATTTGCTTCCTCACGGACCATATAGGTATTATACCCGTAATTCCGCAAAGTTTGCTCCATCCGTGCCGCATTATCCAAATTTAAAAATGCGCCTGCCCGGACTTTATAATAGCCGTCATCCGCCACTACAAACCCCGGGAATCCTTGGCTATGCAGTTGCGCTACCAACTGATCCGCCATTTGCTTATCGGGAAATGCCCCTACCTGAATCTGATAATATTCAGGTTCCCTGTCTTCCTGACGGATCGTATTCAAAACTCCGTCGGCAATGGCTTGGGCAATGTGTTCAAAATGTGCGTCAAAATACCGATTGTCTGCCGGATTATCAATAAATCCGGCTTCTACCAATACTGCCGGCATTTGAGTTCTCCGCAGTACGATAATACCTGGCCGTTCACTAATGCCCAAATCGGCGAAACCAGCCTCACTAAGGGCTTGATTAATATTTTGTGCCATCAACCCGGCTGCTCCCGTATTTTCATATACCAGGCTTAATGCCCCGGAAGCTGTTCCGGGAACCGGCATAGCATTTCGGTGGATAGACAGAAAATAATCTGCATCTGATCTATTGGCAATCTGTGCCTTCTCCAACGGGCTTTGATAAATATCCGTCACCCGGGTATACATTACCTCCACGCCGTTTTTGCTTAAAATCTGCCCTACAGCAAGCGCCAGGCGCAAATTGTCGTTTTTTTCCTGACGGCCTTCAAATATGGCGCCCGGTTCCTGGCCGCCATGGCCTGCATCAATAATTACTTTTCTTACTTCAGCCAAAATAAAACTCCTTCCGCATACAGCTCTCTATTACCGTATGCACAAGGAGTTTGTCCGTTGCCTGACTGACACGTTCATTTAAAAACCGCCGTTTTCACATAATATTTTCTGCCTGCGCCAGACAAGCTGCCCGCGCCGGATAAGCTGCCTGCACCGGACAAGGAACACCGGCTTTAAAAGAAAATCTCTCCCTGAAATACCTCTGCCGCCGGTCCGGTCATATACGCATGGCCATTTTGCCGATTCCAATAAATCTGCAGTTTTCCGCCCTTAAGCCAGACTTCCGTCCTGTCTTCAATCAATCCCAGCATTATGCCAGCGACCACGCTGGCCGTTGCGCCAGTGCCACATGCCAATGTTTCTCCACTGCCTCTTTCCCACACCCGCATCTGAATATGGCTCCGGTCATTTACCCGGACGAATTCCGTATTTACCCGATCGGGAAACCGGGGATGATTTTCAAACTCCGGGCCGATTTTATCGAGTTCCAGCCCGTCTATCTGATCGCAAAAATAAACCGCATGGGGATTTCCCATATCAATGCCTACAAACTCCCGTTCCCTGCCGCCTACTAAGATTTTTTCCGGAAGCTGGCTGGTCAGCTTCGGCGCCCCCATATCAACGGTTACCGATATCACCTTTTCCTCCCGAACCTGCATATCCAGCGTCTTGATTCCCGCTAAAGTCTCTACGGTAATATGCGTCCGTTTCACGATCCCGTGATCATAGACATATTTCCCTACGCAGCGGATCCCGTTACCGCACATGGCGCCCTCGCTTCCGTCTTCGTTGAACATCCTCATCCGGCAGTCGGCAATATCCGAAGGACAAATCAAAATCAGCCCGTCGGAACCAATGCCAAAATGACGGTCACTGACTAAACGAGCCACCCGCCCTGGCTCCTCTATCTTTTCTTCAAAACAATTGACATATATGTAATCATTGCCAAGCCCCTGCATCTTTGTAAATCTCATATCATCTCTCCATTCCCGTCGGCAATGCTGCCACCGCCCATTCTTCCATTGCTAAAGAATCAGACTAATCACCATCTGGGCTGTCTCCGCCATATTCGTACCACTGTCCATACTGCATTTTTGCATATAGCGGTGAGCCTCTTCTTCACTCATGCCGTTTCTTTCTATCAAAAGCTTTTTGGCCTGATCAATCAGCTTTTGCTCTTCGTCACTTCGTTTTTTCGGCAACTGACGCTGCTTTTTACGCCGCCGGTCCAGCGCCTGAGCCATCATTTCCAAAGTGGAAACCAAATCATGAACCTTCAGCGGCATAGGAAGGCACATCACATTTTCCGGCAGACGGGATTCCCACCTGCTGGGAGAAGCAACCACCAGCAGGGAAAATTCAGAAGACAAGTTATTGCGAAGTTCCTCATAAAGCATATCCGTAAGCTGATATCCACACACAATCAGTCCACTGTTTAAATCCTCTGCCTGTGCCAACACTTGTGCTCCCGAATTACACACCGCCACCACTGAAAATCCGCTTCTCATCAAAACATTTTTGATATTTCGGGCATCCGTCGATTTAGAAAACGCCACAATTACATTAGCCATGCCCTCACCTCCAAGCAGATTTTTCCCCACCAAACCATGCTCAACCCTGCGGAATAGTTATCCTTACTTGCTCAAAACTTATACAAATACTCCTCAACCTCCCAATCTGTAACCTCCGCACGGAATTTTTTCCATTCCGCGTTTTTCGCCTCCAGATATTTGGTAAAAATATGGTTTCCCAAAAGCTTCTTCACAAATTCACTTTCCGTGTAAATGTCAAGCGCTTCTCCCAAAGTTTCCGGAAGCCACTCGATTCCTCTCTTTTTCAGCTCGTCATAGCTCATCGCATAAATATTGTCATCAACGCTCGCCGGCGGCTCCATCTGCTTTTTGATTCCATCCAGCCCGGCGGCCAGGCACGCGGCCAGCGCCAGATAAGGATTGACCGCCGAGTCCGGACATCGCAATTCAATCCGGGTACTGCTCCCTCTGGTTGAGGGAATCCTGATTAGTGGGCTGCGATTAGAAGAAGCAGACCAGGCAATGTAAACTGGCGCGTCATATCCGGGAACTAAACGTTTATAAGAATTTACCAAAGGATTGGTCAGCACGGTTATTTCTTTAATATGGGTTAAAATACCTGCCATAAACTGATATGCTTCCCTGCTTAATCCCAAACGGTCAGACGCATCCACAAACACATTATTACCGTCTTTATCCGCCAGAGACATATTGATGTGCATGCCCGAACCATTGACTCCCGCTTTAGGCTTAGGCATAAAGGTAGCATGAAGCCCATGGCGCCGGGCGATTGTCTTTACCGCCATCTTAAACGTCATAATATTATCTGCCGTGGACAGAGCATCTGCATACTGTAAATCAATCTCATGCTGAGCCGGGGCAATCTCATGATGGGAAGCTTCGATTTCAAAACCCATAGCCTCCAGATTAAGCACAATATCCCTGCGCACATTTTCAGCCATATCAATAGGGCCCACATCAAAATACCCTGCCATCTCATGGCTTTTTGTCGTGGGCCTTCCCTCTTCATCCATATAGAATAAAAAGAACTCGCATTCCGGCCCCACAAGAAAAGTATAACCCATGTCCGCGGCTTCTTTCAATACCCTTTTAAGCACAAAACGCGGATCTCCCTCAAAAGGTTCTCCGTTAGGCCGGTATACATCGCACACCAGCCGGGCCACTTTTCCCTGCTGCGGCCGCCAGGGAAATATCTCGAAAGTATCCAGATCCGGATGCAGAAACATATCGGATTCCTCTATACGGACAAATCCCTCAATCGCAGAACCATCAAACATACATCGGTTATCCAGCGCTTTTTCCAGCTGGCTGGAAGTAATGGCTACATTTTTCAGCATGCCAAAAATATCCGTAAACTGAAGACGGATAAATTCCACATCCTCTTGATCTACTAAACGAAGAATATCTTCTTTACTGTATTTGTTCATCTCACTCTTCCTTCCTTAATTCTTTGCATCAATTCAGACGGGGCAGGCAAGAAGGCTCGCGTCTGAACTGCTGCAAAAAAATAAAGGGCAACAAAAAAGCCAATACCATGGCCTTTATGCAACGCCCTCGTTCCATAGACTGATCATAACAGTTCTATCATTTTTTGTCAACATCTTCTCTGCCAAACAACCACGAATACAAGGGAAAAAATTTGTACATACTATAAAAGCTTCAACACAAAACAGATGTATTTTCGGTAACGGTTTGTATCAAAAGCGCTGCCAGTTCTCATTTTTCAGGAGGAAAACGTTATGGATCGAGATGAAATTATTTGTCATTGCATGGAAGTTTCAGCCGGAACAATTATCGATGCCGCAAAAGCAGGCGCTAAAACCGTGGAGGAAATCCAGGAAGCCACTGGCGCCGGGACAGTCTGCGGAGGTTGTATCGATGATATCCAGATGATTTTAGATTCTCTTGAAGGCGCAGATTAGTTAATGTGTTACCCTATAGTCGGATTTACAGTACGAAAAGCTGTGCCTTTTATCGGAAATCGCTGGGAAATTTCCGAGTTACTGTTCACACCATGGCTAATCACTTCGCTGATTAGCCGTGGGCAGATATCATTATGGGAGCAAAGCATATGCCCCATTGCTGAAGGCAATTTAACATGGGCATATGCGGTTACGTTCACAGAGTACCTGTGAACAGTAACATTTCCAATAAAAGACACATTATTGACAGGATATTGTAATAGTATTATCAATAAAAATTTGCTATAATAAAAATGTACCCGCAACAGCTAATGCTATTTTAGCTGCTGCTTTTATTGAAACGCTTTCAATTCAACTCAACAGCATAAACAGGCTATTTTTACAAAAAGGAAAGGATAACATTCATGAAAAAATTAAGAAAAGAGATTTTGTTAGCTGTTTGTTGCGCCGGGATACTCGCCCTAGGGTGCGTTGGGCTTGCACAGGCGCAATCCCCTGTCATTTCCGCCGGCAATGCCCAGGCACAGCCGTCAGGCGGGCCGGGAGCAAAACCGCAGGAACAAGATGCTGCGGAGATCTTTCGGATCTGGGGGCCTGTTATCGGCATAGAAGACGATTCCGTAATTATCGATAACCAGTCAGGAATTTCCAGTGCAGGGGAAATTGTTCTGCATATTGACCCCGAACATTCCCGGGTTCTTGATGCGGTAAACGGTTATCCGATAGAAATCGCCTCTTTGCAGAAAGGGGAAGTGATTTATGCTTATATCGGACCGGCCATGACGATGAGCCTTCCCCCACAGACTACCGCAGAAATGATTATCGGCCAGATCCCGGCAGATTTTAAAGTGCCGGATTATGTACAGGTAAAAAGCATGGAACAACGGGAAGATGGCAATTGGAAGCTGACCGGCGCTGACGGAACCGTTTATTCTGTCCCGGCTGACTGCCAGATCCTGCCTTATCTGACCAGGAACATTGTGACTCTGGCGGATGTGAATAAAGGCAGCACCTGTCTGGTTTGGAGCGATGAAGCAGGAAATGTACAGAAAATTGTTCTTTTTGCTTCGGATGAAAAATAAAACCAGGATGAAAAATAAAACCGGGATGAGAAATGAAACCAGAATGAGAAATGAAACCGAAAGCCAAAGATGGGGCTGTTGCAAATTGCGACAGCCCCATCTCTATGCACACGGGCACCCAAAGGAATATTTTCAATCGTTACTGTTCACACCATGGCTAATCACTCCGCTGATTAGCCATGCGCAGATATCATTATGGGAGCAAAGCATATGCCCCCGTCTACACTCCGTTCCGGTCGGTTCTAAACAAGCGCCACTGGCGCTTAGAACCCGAAGGCAATTTAAAATGGGCATGTGCAGTTACGTTCACAGGGTACCTGTGAACAGTAACCTTCAATCATCCAATACATGATTCAATAAAATATTCCCCTTGCATTTCTCTTCCAAAAGAGCTATAATAGGAAGGCGCTCCCACTATATCTTGTGGTTTGTCGCACGAATAAAACTATTTATGGGTTTTCAGACACTATATCCTGTAAACTCAGCAAATTCTATACAATATTTACAACAACACATACCCGGGAGGTACGCCATGCTTTTAAAAGTCATTAAACGAAATGGAGAAGAAGTCCCCTTTGAAATTTCAAAAATCCAAAACGCCATTACGAAGGCCAACAATGAGATTTCAAAGCTTCATCAGCTTAATCGCTATCAGATTGACGCCATTGCCGACACGATAGAAAAGCAGCTTCTTGAACTGCCCCACGCCGCCAATGTGGAAGATATTCAGGATATGGTAGAAAAAGGCATTATGGAAATGCGGGGCTATGAAGTCGCCCAGAAATATGTCCGTTACCGTTTCAGACGCGAACTGGCCCGCAAAGCCAACACAACAGACAACGGTATCCTGGCGCTGATCGACCGGATGAATGAGGAAGTTAAACAGGAAAATTCCAACAAAAACCCTGTCATCAATTCCACTCAGAGAGACTATATGGCCGGTGAAGTCAGTAAGGATCTGACCATGCGCCTGCTGCTCCCCGAAGATGTGGTCCAGTCCCACCGGGAAGGAATCATTCACTTTCACGATTCGGACTATTTTGCCCAAAGGGAACACAACTGTGATTTGATTGATTTGGAAGATATGCTGCAGAACGGGACGGTTATCAGCGAAACCATGATCGAAAAACCTCATTCTTTCTATACGGCCTGCAATATTACCACCCAGATTGTCGCCCAGGTAGCCAGCAATCAATATGGCGGCCAGACTTTTACCCTCTCCCATTTAGCGCCCTTTGTGGAAATCAGCCGCAAAAAGATCCGGGAGAACACCGTCAAGCTGCGCAAAGAACTCAACGAGGCACTGGATGACCGGATTATCGACCGGATTACCGAAGAACAGTTGAAGGATGAAATTACCCGCGGCATCCAAACCATCCAGTATCAGTTGATTACCTTGATGACCTGCAACGGACAGGCTCCTTTTGTCACGGTTTTCATGTATCTGGATGAAGTGCCGGAAGGCCAGACCCGCAGAGACCTGGCGATGATTATTGAAGAAGTGCTTCGCCAGCGGATGCAGGGCGTGAAAAACCAAAACGGCGTCTGGATTACCCCCGCTTTCCCCAAACTGATCTATGTGTTGGATGAGGATAACATAACCCCTGAATCCCCGTACTGGTATCTGACGGAATTAGCTGCCCAATGCACAGCCAAACGAATGGTGCCAGACTATATTTCCGCCAAAGTCATGAAGGAATTAAAACGGGGTGACGTGTATCCCTGTATGGGATGCCGTTCTTTTTTGACTGTCGAAGATTCCCAGCAAACCAACGACGGCCATCATAAATTCTACGGCCGGTTTAACCAGGGCGTTGTCACCATAAACCTGGTAGATGCAGCCTGCAGCTCCGAAGGAGACATTGACAAGTTCTGGCAGATATTGGATGAGCGGCTGGAACTGTGCCACCGTGCCCTGCGCTGCCGCCATGAAAGGCTTCTTGGCACCCCTTCGGATGTCGCTCCGATTCTCTGGCAGAATGGCGCTTTAGCCCGGCTGGAAAAAGGCGAAAAAATCGATCGCTTGCTGTATAACGGATATTCCACCATTTCACTAGGATATGCTGGCCTGTGCGAGATGACCATGCGGATGATGGGCAAACCCCATACTGACCCGGAGGCAAAAGAGTTCGCCCTCAAGGTCATGCAGCACCTCAATGACCGCTGCGCCCAATGGAAGGCCGCCGAAAATATCAGCTATTCCGTATACGGCACTCCTATGGAATCCACGACCTACCGTTTCGCCAAATGCCTGCAAAAACGCTTTGGTATTATTCCCGGCGTGACAGATAAAAACTATATCACCAACAGTTACCATGTTCACGTAAGCGAACAAATTGACGCCTTTACCAAACTGAAATTTGAATCCGAATTTCAAAGGCTTTCTCCCGGCGGGGCTATCAGCTATGTGGAAGTCCCTAATATGCAGCACAATATCCCCGCAGTATTAAGCGTCATGCAGTTTATCTACGACAATATTATGTATGCGGAGTTAAACACCAAAAGCGACTACTGTGAATGCTGCGGCTTTGACGGGGAAATCCTGATCAAAGAAGACGCTTCCGGAAAACTGGTATGGGAATGTCCAAACTGCGGCAATCGCGACCAAAACAAGCTTACCGTAGCCCGCCGTACCTGCGGTTACATCGGAACCCAGTTCTGGAATCAGGGCCGCACACAGGAAATTCGCGACCGGGTACTGCATCTGTAATCTTTTATCCGGCTATTATCACTTGGGGATGCTGTCAAACATCCCCCTTTCTTTTATCTTCGCCTTTTTTCCAAAACAGAACCTATCCGTTACTGTTCACACCATGGCTAATCACCACGCCGATTAGCCATGGGCCAATACAGTTATGGGGGCAAAGCATATGCCCCATTGCCGTAGGCAATCTTAAATGGGCATATGCAGTTACGTTCACAGGGCACCTGTGAACAGTAACACCTATCCCACTCTTTTCCCCATTCAATAAAATAAACACTTTCCCTTTTTCATCGAAAGTGATACAATATTCGTAACCGTTCAAACGTCAGAGAATTTGGCATGAAAAGAGACAGGAGCGCTAATTATGGAGCATTCGTTAATTTTTCATATCCTGGGTATTCAGGAGACATCCGATGAGGCGGCTATTAAATCTGCCTATTTAAATCTTTTAAAAACCACCAATCCGGAAGACGACCCGGAAGGTTTCAAGCGCCTGCGGGAAGCCTATGAGGGCGCCATTACCTATGCCCGGCAGCCTCAGCAAGAAGAGCAGAAAGACAAGTCTGAGATTGACTTATGGATCGATCGGGTTGATCAGATCTATCAGGACATCCGTTTGAGAAGACAGCCTGAGCTATGGAAAGAAGTTCTGTCCGATCCGCTTTGTGATGATCTGGATACTTCTTTGCAGACCCGGGAAGCCATGATTGCCTATTTGATGGACCATATTTACTTACCTCAAGCTGTATGGCAGATGCTGGACAATACTTTTCAACTTTCCGAAGACCGAGAAGGGCTAAGTCAGCAATTTCCGGAAAATTTTTTAAATTATATGTTTTACTATATAGAAAATCCCCAGGCAATCAGTTACGATTTATTCCAGGTTGTCGATGAAGCACATATGGCGGCGGATGACTATATCCGTTCTTATTTGGATATCCGCCGACTAATAAGCTGGCAGCAATTTGAAGGCTGTGCAGCAAAGCTGAACGATTTGGATGCTTTTGGCCTTCATCATCCTTACGCCGATATAGAACGCCTGCGGATATTGACGGCCATGCTGGATGCCGGCAAATCGGACAAAGCATCTGTCCGGGACGAAGAAAAGGAAGCAAGTCTAAGAAAAGAAGCCGCGATCTGCATCGCAAGGGTTTTTTCCCACAAAGAACCTTCCCTGACGTCACAACATGCGGATTTATCTGTCGCATCCGACGCTGCAAGGCATTTGATTAACAGGTTTTCTCCCTTGTTTTCAAAAACCAGCGGCAATACGCCTGCCAAGGAATACGATGACTATATCATGCTTTACTGTGCCTATGGTTTATGGACCTTGGATCAAAAAGAAGAAGCTTATGAGCTTTGGCAAAATATTCTTGACCGCATGCCTTCTCATTACATGGCCAAACTGGGCGTTTCCCATTATCTGGTAGAAAAAGCAAAATATCATGAAGCCAAAGAGTTGATGCTGCAGCTATTGGACAAGGACGGACAAGACGAAGAGGTTTTGGATTTGATGCGTCAGGTCAACGACGCCCTCATAGAAGAATACCGGGCACGCATCTCTCAGCCCGATTCTTATCTTGAAGAAAACGAAACCCAAGATTCAAAAACCATTGATACAAGACGTAAGGAAGATATCATTGAACTCGGATGGTGCCTGTTTCAAAACGAACAGCCGGAAGAGGCCGTCACTTTAATGGAAACCTTTCAGCCGAATGAAGATACCCGTTATTCCTATGAGAATCTGTTTGGCCGTCTCCTTTACCGGATAGACCGGTATGAGGAAGCATTGCCCCATCTTCTTCAATGGCTGGAAATGATTCGTCACACAGAGGATGACGGATCTGCCGAAAACAGCAAACGTATTTCCCGGGAATTCCAGGCATGTCACCTGCTGAGCGGATGTTATCATGAACTGAAAAACCAGGAACAAGCATTAAGCTATGTCGACATGGCTGTCGCCGCCGCAAAAAACCTGCGGGATAAGCTGGCTGCCATGCAGTATCGGGCATACCTGCTGTTTTGTTACAAGGAATATACCCGTTGCATTGATGCCTGCGACCAGGTTATTCAAGACGACGATGAATATTATCCGGCATATGTACAACGCCAGGAAGCCGCTTTCGAACTGCACAAAGGCCAGCAGGTAGTGGACGACTATTATCGTGCCATCCGCATTTATGCCGGCCACTATAAACCTTACTTGCTGGCTCTTCGGGTGTTTTTCTATCATGATCAGTTTGAAGATGCCAAGGGTGTTTTGGATCGGGCCAGAGAGAATCAGGTGGAATTCAGTCCGTATCTGCGGCTTTACGAAGTAAAAGTTCTCCGGAACCTGGCGGAAAATCCCGAAGATAGAGAAAAACCCCTGGCTATTGCCAACGAATTAATGGCAGAACACAACAATCCCGATACGGATATTGAAGATCTGTCGGAAATCGAATATGAAATTGCTCTGCTTCATTGGGATAATGATCACCTGGAAGAAGCCCTGAAACACATGGAGGCCGCTATCGGTGAAAATCCCAACCGCATGCAGTATCGGATGATCCGCGGCCATATTTATCTGGATCACGGCGAACATAAAAAGGCGTTGGCCGAATATACCGCCGCCAAAGAGGTCTATTCCGATTCTCCTGTGCTCCACTATAACAGCGGCTTGTGCCAGGAAGCCCTGGGCATGAAGGTTCTGGCCATAGAATGTTATGAAGAAACCCTGAAATACCGCCAGGTTCACCGGGAAGCCTGTGAAAAGCTGGCTAACTTTTACCGCGACCGTTATCAAGACTCCAACGACCCGGAGGATTTCCGCAAAGCTATCGGCTATATGGACCGGCAGATTGAAGCCAAACCTACCTGCCACGACTTGGTGCATCGGGGGCTGTTTTACATGTACAACATGGATATTGAGCTTGCCGTCAAGGATTTTGAGGAAGCCTTAAAATATGGCCCGGACGAATGGGTAATCTACAACAATCTGGGATGTTGCTATGAACGGACGAATGAATACGAAAAAGCCATCGGTTATTTTGAACAGGCTTTAGAGCATTTGGGAGACAAGAAGAGCCTGCTTCCCTACAGCAACTTAGCTGACTGTTATGAGGCTTTGGGCGATTACCGCAAAGCTATCGAATGCTACCAAAAGAACCTGGCCATAGAGCCGGATAATAAAAATACGTTTAAAGAATTATCGTTTTTATACCGATATTTGGGAGATTATAAAAACGCTGTTAGATATATTGAAAAAGATCCGGACAATGACAATTATTATGCCCGTCTGGGAGATATCCAATTTCTTGAAGGCCAGACTTTAAGAGCTCTTTCAACTTATAAGAAAGGGGTGCGGACTGCCGACAAGGAAGATAAAGCCGACCGTTACAGTGATCTGGCCTCCTATTACCGGGACCAGTTGCTGGATTTCAAAAAAGCGGAAACATACTATCTGAAAGCATTGGCTCTGGAAACTGACGAAGACGAACTTCATGAACTGGAATGGGAATTAGCCGTAATCTGCTTCCGCATGAAACGTTTTACGGAAGCCAAGGCCCATGCCCAAAAATCTCTGCAGCATTTTGACCATACTAAATGGAAGAGTGAAGATATCTACCTCAATTACCGGCCTTACCGTCCGGCCCGTTTGTTCCGCCATGGCTGGCTGTATATCTGTCTGGGAGAGACAGAAAAAGGCTTAAGCTACCTTAACCAAATGCGGGAATGTATGCGCTGCAAGCAATGCCGTCACAGAGAATGTTTCGAAAGTTATCTGTATCTGGCTATATATTATGAGGCTATTGAGGATTACCAGACAGCTTCCCAGTATTACGAAAAAGCGCTCAAAGCCAATCCACACAGTATCACTGCCCAGGCCACCTGGGAACACTTACGAAAAAAAATGGGCAATCCTGTTTAAAGATTATGGAAACGTCACCCAGGCTTTTGTCCGGTGCAGGTGGGAAAAAGATCACCCGTCTGAACTGTTACAATAAGTCTTCACAAAAATGTTCAGATTGTCTGAACTGCTACCAAAACGAAGGAATGAAAGGTAAACTATGATTATTGGAATTGATTTGGGAACCACCAACAGCCTGGTGGCCTGCTTTACGGAAAACGGGCCAAAGATTATCCCCAATCGGCTCGGCAAACATCTGACCCCGTCCGTAGTCAGCATTGATGAGGAAGAACAGATTTATGTAGGAGAATCAGCCGTGGAACGGGGGCTTTTATACCCGGGAAGTACGGCTTCCGTCTTCAAACGGGATATGGGCAGCAAAAAACAATTTAAGCTGCTCCATAAGACTTTTTTGGCAGAGGAATTGTCTGCCCTGGTACTGCGTGCCTTAAAAGAAGACGCAGAAAGCTATTTGGGTGAAGAGGTAACGGAAGCTATCATCAGCGTCCCCGCCTATTTCAATGACCAGCGGCGCAAAGCCACCAAACGTGCCGGGGAAATGGCCGGCCTTAAGGTAGAGCGGATCATCAGCGAACCTACCGCCGCTGCCGTGGCATATGGCCTGTACCAAAGCCAGGGCAACGCCCGTTTTCTGGTATTCGACCTTGGAGGCGGCACTTTTGATGTATCCATTTTGGAATTATTTGATACCATTTTAGAGGTTCGGGCCGTGGCGGGAGACAATTTCCTGGGCGGCGAAGATTTTACCGCTGTTTTGGAAACCATGTTTTTTGACCATTATTCTGACCTGGACAGGCTGTCGCTCAGCGAAAAGACGCTGCGTCATATTCACAAGCAGGCTGAAGCCTGCAAGCTTGGTTTTTCTGACAAAAAGACATCGGTAATGCGATGCAAGATTAACGAAGAGATATATGAGCTGGAAATAGAACTGCCTCAATATGAAGAAGCCTGCAGCGATTTATTAGATCGGATACGCAAGCCAGTAAAGCGAAGCTTAGCCGATGCCCACGTACGCCTGTCGGATATCAACAAGGTGGTATTAGTAGGCGGCGCCACAAAAAGCCCCATTATCCGCCGTTTTGTCAGCAAACTGTTCAAAATGCTTCCGGATACCAACATTAACCCTGATGAAGCCGTAGCTTTAGGCGCCGCCATCCAGGGAGCCATGAAAGAACGCAAGGATGCTATCAAGGAGGTCATCCTGACCGATGTCTGTCCCTTCACTTTAGGTACGGAAGTAGTTCGGGAATGGGAAGAGAACCGGTATGAGAATGGTGTTTTCTGCCCCATTATCGACCGCAATACGGTAATTCCCGCCAGCCGCACGGAACGGCTCTATACTGTCCGGGACAACCAAAACAAAATACGCATCAACGTCCTCCAGGGTGAAAGCCGCTTTGCTGCCAACAATTTGTCCCTCGGCGAACTACTGATTGATATTCCCCCTGCCAAGGCCGGCGAAGAAGCCGTAGACGTGACCTATACCTATGACATCAATTCTCTTTTGGAGGTGGAAGTAAAAGTTGTCTCTACCCAAAAAATAATGAAAAAAGTTTTCTTTGGCCGGGATGTGGACATGACTCCAGAGGAAATTGAAGAACGCTTAAAGACCCTCTCCTATCTGAAAATCCACCCCAGGGACAGGGAAGAAAACAAATACCTGCTGCTGCGGGGGGAGCGGATTTATGAGGAAAGCCTGGGCGATGACCGGCTATACGTAGAATCGGCAATCCGAAAATTTGAAAAAGCGCTGAATACTTATGACCAGGGAATTATCGAAGAAGCAAAAGAAGCTTTTAAAGAATTTTTAGAAATGATGGAAGAGACATAACAGCCGGAGTACGGCGGATACAAAATAGTCTGTAAACCGCAGGCTATTTTGTTCATCGGAAATTGTGTCCTATGAATTAAAAACGCTCCGCGAAGTTGCTGAGTGCCAGTGGCACTCAGCAACGACCGAAGTGGAACATAGAACGCACTCCGTGCAAAAGGAAATGGCTGCTGACGCGCCATACTAATAATACTTTTTATTCATGGAAAACCCTCTTCCCCGTACTTCACTGACGCGGCTGATAACCAAAAAACTTTCCGGGTCGATTTCATGAATAAGCCTTTCCATTTTCGGCAATTCCCGATTGGAAATCACACTGAATACCACCTTAAGCTCCATCTGAAGATAACCGCTCTCCGCGTTAAGCAGAGTGACGCCTCTGTCCATTTTCGTCAAAACTGCCCTCCTCACTTCATCCGGATAACGGGTCACTACCTTGACCTCCGTGCGGGAAGCTCCCATCAGCATCAGCTTATCCAATACGATCGTATAAGTCAGCACCAGCAAAATCCCATACAATAACTTTTCCGGAGTACTCCAAAACCCTTGAGCCAGCAAAATACAAAAATCAAATATATACAGGCTAAGTGATATCGGAATACGGAAATAGCGGTTTAATACCAGCGGCGGGATATCCATGCCGCCCGTAGAAGCTCCTGCCCGAATGACTATGCCCAAAGCAGCGCCGATACCTAAACCGGAAAACAATGTACACAACAGAATATCCTGCGTAATGACCCAATCGCCAAATATCTGATCAAATATTTCCAGCGCTATCGGATAGACAAATGTACTGATTATCGTTGATACTGCAAAAGCTCTTCCCAACAGGCAGTAACCGGTTATCAGCATAAGAATATTGAATATTAACACAAATAGCGATACCGGCACTCCGACAGCATTGTTTATGGCCAAGGCAATTCCCGTCGTACCTCCTGTAACCAGCCCTACAGGAATCAAAAATAACTTAACCGCCAAAGCATATAAAATATTCCCTGCTATCACCGACAAAAGAATAATCCATTTTTGATTGGTTCTTTTTCGCATATCCATAAAAATACACCCTTCTTCAATCAAATAGAGGAAACGAGTAGGGAAGAGCCATCTTCCCCTACTCTCCGCGCGGCCCGCACGCCGCTTTAGCGGCATATTCCTCTGTGCGGGCCTGTACATAAAAAAGAATCCTGCTTCGCAGGATTCTTCGCCTGCGGCGGGTCGCTTTAGCGACATGATTCCTTTCCGCCGCAGTGCAATCCTGCCCGGAGGGCTTTTGCTTTATAGGATGCACTTTCCTATAAAGTAAAAAAGAATCCTGCTTCGCAGGATTCTCCGCCTGCGGCGGGTCGCTTTAGCGACATAATTCCTTTCCGCCGCGGTGCGATCCTAAGCGGAGCGTTTTTGTATCATAGGACGCACTTTCCTATGATATAAAAAAACGCCTGTCAAAGAAATTTTCCCTGACAGACGTGGATCGAGGCATCAAACCTAATACTTTTCAAAATATTAATTTAGTAGACAAAGCTCCCGCTCTTTTTCGTATCCCCATAAGTTATTTCATAATGATGGGTACCATGGCCCAGATTAGACAACGCCACTTCATAATTTCCATCCCCTTTATTCAATATTGAACCATTATACGGGATATCGTCAATCTTTATAGCAAGCTGGCTTCCGTCCTTCTTTGTTTTAATCACAAGGTTCGCTTTCGTCTTGCCATTGACTGTGGTAGTCTTCACCGAAACAGAAATCGCATACATAGGCACTTCCGGGGTATCTTCCGGAGGAGCAGGCGGCTGCCATCCCTTCCAGGGCTTATCCGAATCCGGCTGTGTCTCTGGCTCCGTCGGCGCTGGGGTGGTCTCCGGCTCGGTTGGCTCCGGAGCAGTATTTCCTGTAGATACATTAGCCAGATTCAACACTCCATAGCCAAAATAAGCATCCCAGCCGCTGCTCCCCCGGTCATCGCTTCCATCCTGCAATGTCTGCTTCACCGCGGCAGGATCTGCCCCAAAATTCGTGGCCTTCACCAATGCCGCTGCGGCGGATACGTGAGGCGCTGCCATAGACGTACCGCTTTTTGTCGTATAACCGGTGCGTCCGGCACTGACTATATTAACGCCGGGAGCAGCTATGCTTACATTATTGCCGTAATTGGAAAACGAGGCCCGCTGGTCATTGGAATCTATCGCGCTGACGCATATCAGCTCCTTAATATGAGCAGGGCAAAACCGGTCTGTGCTGGCATTATCATTGCCCGCTGATGCTACTACAACTACCCCTGAATTAATCGCGCTCTGGATAACCGTATCCAGGTAGTGAGAAGACGACGGGTCATAACCGCCAAGGCTGAGATTAATCACGTTGGCGCCATGCTCTACCGCCCACTGGACGCCAGCCGCAATCGTAAGGTTAGAACCTGTACCATTGGCATCCAACGCCTGAATCGGCATAATCTGAACATTGGTTCCCTTTGTAATATCAGCAATCGTTCCGGCCACATGAGTACCATGGCCATTGCCGTCTTCCGAACTACCGCCGCTGTGCATACCTGTTCCGCCTACCATCCTGCCGGAGAAAAGCTCATGTGAACTGGTCACTCCGGTATCAATAACGGCAACGATAACCTGCTTGCCGCGCTGCTCGTCAGACATCCTGCTGATAAAATCATCGGCGCCCATCCGGTCAGCTCCCCAGGTACGATGACTGGAACTGGCTGCTTTAAAACTGGTTGCGGCAAAAGGCTCGCAGACAGTAACCAGCGAATCTGTCTCCACGCTGGCAACACCGGACATGGAAGAAAGTTTCTCATAAGCCTTCTTTACTGTCTCCAGCTTATCAAACTGCAGGATACAGTATCCGTTATTATCCAGCAAAAACTGGGACGCACCTATAGCTTTGGCAACAGCGGCGCCTGTTTCGGTTTTGACAATCAGACGCTTTGTCGAGAAATCCTTCAGACTGCCGTCATTGGCCTGCTCGGGCTTGATCGGGGTATAATCCCCGCTTGCCCAATATGCGGCAAGAAGCTCCCGGATCTTTGCGTAATACGCTTCGTGATCAGCCGCCTGCGCGGTCTTTGGGGTAACGATTATGCTGGACAATGCCAACATTCCTGACAACATGAAACAAAGCAGTTTCTTCATAAGCTTTCTTTTCCTCCTTAAATTTCTACAGATAACTTTACACCAAATATCTTACTCACATCGGCCGTACCTGCTCCTGCTAAACAAACCCTGCAGGCAGCCATATCAGAAAATCATCAGAAAACAACAATGGTACAAAAATAACCTTATCAGAAGAAAACAATCACCATTCAGAAGAAAACATACACTTTATTTCAGAAAACAATGCCTCCAATCACTTGCTTATCATCAGTGTAGCAAATATGGAAATCATTGTCAAGGATAAACAAAACATGTAATGGAACTGTAAGCTTTTGGTAATCATTTTGCCTGATTAGCCCTTATGCAGGCCAGAAATCTTTCTCCGTACTTTTCATATTTATATTCGCCGACGCCGGTAACGGACAGCATCTGCTGCTTATTTCCCGGCTTCACTATACACATGTGAGTCAGGGTTTTATCCGAAAACACGATATACGGCGGCACCTTTTCTTCTTTAGCGATTTCTGTCCGCAGCGCACGCAGCTTTTCAAATAATCCCTCGTCCCGGCCTTCGGATAAAACGTCCCTCTTTCCTTCCTTCCCTCCTGGCCGCTCGGCTTTTGCCGCTCTTTCCGTATCTTTAGCCAGCTTCATCAGCAGCGGCTTGCCTTCCTTCAGGATTTCTTTAAAACGCCGCGCCAGCTTTACCACAGCATAATCGTCATTGGTAACAAGCAAATAATCTTCCATCTGCAGATAATTCAGCACCTGCCGTATCCGGTACACCGGTATCTTTGCCAAACTTCCATAGTAAGGATTTTCATTCATCCGGTAATTTTTGATTTTCGCCGTACTGGCCCCATGAACCGTATCTACGATAACCGTCGTGCCGTATCTCTGATTACTGCTTTCCACACATCCAATCAAAGCCCTGGCAATCTCCGTCACATCTGTCTCCTCAAACTGAGTCAGGCAGTTAGAACAATTTCCGCAATAATTGCCCCGGTATTCCCCAAAATATTTTAAAATATAATCCCGCAGGCAATCGTTGGTAAAACAATAAAATGTCATCTTTTTCAGACGCTGCTGGTCACGTTCCCTGATGATTCCCATAACTGCCGGGTCAAGATCCTGGCTGTCCTGACTATGTTCGATAAGAAACTGGTTTGTAACCACATCACGGCCATGATAATACAATATGCACTCGGCCGCCTCGCCGTCACGTCCTGCCCTTCCTGCCTCCTGATAATAAGATTCCAGATTTTTCGGCATCCCATAATGAAGCACAAACCTCACATTTGACTTGTCAATCCCCATGCCAAAAGCATTGGTGCTTATCATAACCGCCGCCCGGTCATAGATAAAATCTTCCTGATTCTTTTTTCGCTCCTCATCACTTAATCCGGCATGATACCGAGTTACCGAAAAACCGTCCGTTGCCAGACGTTCACAAACTTCTTCCACCTGTTTTCTGGTCAGGCAGTAGACGATGCCGCTGTCTCCCCGATGGACATCCAAATAATTACGAATAGAGGCATACCTGTCCTTTACCGCCATCACCCCAAAATACAGGTTCTCTCTGTCAAATCCCGTTGTCATCACCGTGGGACTCTGCATTTGCAGCAAATCAATAATGTCTTCCCGCACCTCTTTGGTCGCCGTAGCGGTAAACGCACTGACGACAGGGCGTTTGGGCAATCGATCAATAAACTCAATAATTTTCAGATAACTCGGCCGAAAATCCTGGCCCCATTGGGACACACAATGAGCTTCATCCACGGCTACCATCACAATACTGCTATGTAAAGCAAAATCCAAAAACTCATCCGTAACCAGCCTTTCCGGCGCAACATAAATGATCGGATATCTTCCCTGCCTGGCAAATCCAAGTGCCTTATAATACTGATTCATTGTCAGGGAACTGTTCAAAAATGCCGCATGTATACCTGCCTGGTTTAAGCTTCCCACTTGGTCCTTCATCAAAGAAATCAAAGGGGAAATCACCAAAGTAATTCCCCCCAGCATCAATGCAGGTATCTGATAGCACAATGATTTTCCGGCACCTGTGGGCATAATGCCCAATGTGTCCTTTCCATCCAAAATACTGTCTATCAGAATCTCCTGGGCATTGCGGAAAGTGTCATATCCAAAATATTTTTTTAATATCTCATATTTATCCACTATAATTACGTTATTCCTCCAAAGTCACCCTCATAAAGTTTTTCTTGCCCCTCTTGATTATCATACCTTCACCGGCAAACGCCTCTTTGCCAAAAAATGCCTTAATGTCCTTTAGTTGCACCCCATTTACGGAAACTCCTCCCTGCTCCACATTTCTCCTGGCCTCGGAACGGGAAGCCGCCAGGCCGGATTTGTGCAGTATTGCCAATATATCGATTTTCCCGTCTGTAAAATCATCTTCGGACAATGAAAATCCCGGCATGTTTTCCAGACTCCCCTGGCCGCCAAATAATGCTCTGGCCGCCGTCTGCGCTTTTTCGGCCTCTTCTTTGCCATGAACAAGATCCGTCAGCTCATAGGCCAATATTTCTTTTGCCCGGTTAAGCTGGCTTCCTTCCCATTTGTCCATCTCATCAATCTGCTCAAGAGGAAGGAATGTCAAAAGGCGCAGGCATTTCAGCACATCTGCATCATCCACATTGCGCCAATACTGATAAAAATCAAAAGGCGACGTTTTCTTCGGATCAAGCCACAAAGCGCCGGCCTGTGTCTTACCCATTTTCTTTCCTTCTGAATTCAGCAGCAAAGTAATCGTCATGGCATGGGCGTCTTTTCCCAGTTTCCGGCGAATAAGCTCAGTGCCGCCCAACATATTGCTCCACTGGTCATCGCCGCCAAACTGCATATTACAGCCATATTTCTGGTATAACATATAGAAATCGTAGCTCTGCATAATCATATAATTAAATTCCAAAAAGCTTAACCCTTTTTCCATCCTTTGTTTATAGCACTCTGCCCGCAGCATATTGTTGACCGAAAAACAGGAACCCACTTCCCGCAAGAGTTCCACATAATTCAGATTCAGCAGCCAATCCGCATTGTTTACCATCAATGCCTTACCATCAGAAAAATCAATGAACCGGCTCATCTGCTTCTTAAAGCAGTCGCAATTATGCTGGATTGTTTCCTCCGTCATCATCTGGCGCATATCCGTCCTTCCGGAAGGATCGCCGACCATACCCGTACCGCCGCCAATCAAAGCAATCGGCTTGTTGCCTGCCATCTGCAGGCGCTTCATCAGGCACAATGCCATAAAATGGCCTACATGGAGACTGTCCGCGGTCGGATCAAACCCAATATAAAAGGTCGCCTTTCCCGCATTGATCATCTCTTTGATTTCCTGTTCGTTAGTAACCTGGGCAATCAGCCCCCGGGCTACCAGCTCTTCATAACAATTCATCATTTTCCCTCCTGCTTTGCTCCTATCATTAATATATTCACCCTGTCATAATCAAGTAGGAAGAGCCATCTTCTCCTACTCGCCGCGCACCCCATGCGCCGCTTCTGCGGCATACTTCCTCTCCATGGGGCTGCGCAGAAAAAAGTGTGAGTTTTGACGCACACTCACGCCGGAGCGCGGTTGCGACAGCAACCATCTTCCTTTGCGCGAAGTGCGCATCCACACAGAGCGTTTTGTATCATAGGACGCCCCTATGAAACGAAAAAATCCCGCCCCCTGCCTGCGCAAAAGGACGAGATCGATTCCCGTGTTACCACCTTTTTTTATAAATAACTCACGTCATTTACCTCTAAAGCCATCAAATCACCTGCTCATCACAAAGTACCTGATGCCCATACATGATAACGGATGCAAATACCGTCACAGCCTACTTAATCCGGCAATCCCTGGCTTTGCCGCTCCATGGAGTTTCCTCCTGATTGCTCTATGTTCGGTGTGAAGCTCAAAGATGTATTCACAATCCGCTTTCCACGCGCCTCTCAGCCACCGGCAGCTCTCTGTGCGGAGCCAGATTGTTACTCTTTCTTCTCATCGCCTGTTCTATTAACTTTTATATACGTTTTCGCCATAACTGCTTTTGGCAATTCTCCTGCCTCCGGCAAATCGCCGATAAGACGGATCATTTATGATTTACCGTTTTGCCGGCACAAGTAGTAACGATTATAAATGGATCCGGGTATTTGCTTACCTGGATAATGACACTGACATAGGACTTACTGTTGGTGTTTTTATCTTAGGGTGTTTTTTTATCTTAGCATATGCGGAATAGCTTGTCAAGGCTGCTGTAAAAACCTCGTTACTGTTCACTCCCAGGTCAAGCACCACGCTGCTTGGCATGGGGGATGCACGTAATGGCAGCGAACCAGACCGCCCAGCGCCGCAGGCTATTTTAAATGGCGGTCTGAGTTGCTGTTCGCTGAGTACCTGTGAACAGTAACAAAACCTTCCCACTGCCCCCCTCTATCTTATTAAAATTCAATACATGTCCGAAATACGTAATAAAAATCATTTTTTTCCATAAATCCACTGCCTCCATCCGTATTGTTAATAAAGGACGGTATCCATACCAGAAATTCCTAATTATTTACCACATAAGGGAGGATATATAATGAAAAAGAACAGATTTTACTATTCCATGCCATTAATCCTGGCCACAGCTTTAACCGTCGGAATAATTACCGCCTGCGGAGGCGGCAAAGCCTCATACCCATCCTATGATATGGCGGCTGCCGAAACCACCGCTGCTTCTGACATCATGTACGAGGACAGCGGCGAATACGGCAACCCTTTTTGGAATTATAAAGAAGAAGATATGGCGCCGCTTGCCGCGCCCCAGGAAACAGAAGCGGCAGCGGTTGCCAACACAGCAATAAATGGGGATATCGAAGGCGGAATGGAGTCCCCAAACCCTGCCGGCAATGAATCAGGACAGCCCACCCTGAATCGGAAACTTATCCGCACAATTAACCTGGATGTAGAAACTACCAGTTTTGATCAATTGCTGGCATCCCTTCGGAAATCCTCCTCGGAAAAAGGCGGATATATCCAGGAGTCCAGCATTTCCGGCAACAGTATCTCTTCATCCCAGGCCGGACGCCGTTATGCCTACTTTGTTATACGGATCCCCGCCATCCATTTGGATTCGTTTCTTCAACAAGTAGACGAACAAAGCAATATCACCAACCGATCTGAAAATGTCCAGGATGTCACTTTGCAGTATGCAGATATTGAAAGCCGCAAAAAAACGCTTACGGTTGAGCAGGAAAGATTATGGGCTTTGCTGGAAAAGGCCGACACTTTGGAAGCGGTTATCGCCCTGGAAGAACGACTGTCGGAAATCCGCTATGAGCTGGAATCTTTCGAATCACAGCTTCGCACCTATGACAACCAGGTAGACTACAGTACGATATACTTGGACATTCAGGAAGTTGGCGTGTTTACCCCCACGGCCCCCGATTCGGTTGCCACCCGCATTCAGAAAGGCTTTAACCGCAATTTGGAAGGTATTTTCAATTTCGGGGTTGACTTTATCGTGGGCTTTTTATCCAGCACTCCAATTTTAATTCTGTTGGCAATTATTTTCGGTGCCGCCGTTATTCTGGGAAAAATTTTGTATAAGTTCCTGAAAAAGAAATTTTTTGCTGTTGCCAGTCCTGCCACCCCTATAACTAAATCGACAATAAAACCTAATACAACAACTAAACCAATTACAGCAGAACAATCCAACACAACAATAAATCCCGATACAACAGCAAAACCTGATATGGCAGCTAAATCCAACACGGCAACAAACCCCGACATGGTAGCGAGCCCCGACACGGCAGCGAAATCCAATACAGAAGCTAAACCTGATCCAACGGAAAAATCCGCTACAACAACAAATTCCGGTACAACAGCCGATTCAACAAAAAACAACATCTAAAAAAATAATCCCTGAAAAGCTGTGGGATATCCAAGACAAGGATATCTCACAGCTTTTTATTGTCATCGTTTCTGCCTGCTGCATATAATTCCTTCTATTTTCATAAACTGTAATAATTTCCTGACACCGGAGTCCCTATGAACCCTACCATCCAGCTATCTCCCAAAAAACGCGCCTTTTTGACTGGAACCCTGCTGCTGACCGGCACCGGCATTGCCTGCCGGGTTCTTGGCTTTTTCTATCGAATTTTCCTGTCACGAACCATCGGCGCGGAAGGACTCGGTGTTTACAATATGGTTCACCCTATTTTTGGTATCTGCTTTGCCCTCTGTGCCGGTTCTATCCAGACCGCCCTCTCTCAGCATATCGCTTCCCACACAGAAAAGGGCCGTTCTATTTTCCACACGGGATTGGCTATTTCCATGGCTATGTCGTTCGTCCTGGCATTAGGGATTTGCCATTATCATGAATTTCTTGCCACCTATTTGCTTATGGAACCAAGATGCAGCCCTTATCTGCCGATTATGGGCATCGCCGTACCTTTTGCCGCTTTTCACGCCTGCATCAACGGATATTATTATGGAGTACAAAAATCCAAAGTACCTGCACTTTCCCAAATAGCCGAGCAGCTCATACGAATGTCTTTGGTCTTTTTTCTGGCTGGTTTCTGGGTCAGCCATGGACAGGAAATCACGGTAATGCTGGCAGTAATCGGCCATCTCATTGGCGAAATAGCTGCTGCCGTATTCACTTTGTTTTGTTTGTGCGTCTTTCCTCCACAGCCTCGCACGTCCAATTTGTCCTCTAATCACGGACAAATCGCTACTTCCGGTTCCCTGATGGCTCTGGCTCTTCCGCTCATGGGCAATCGTTTAATACTGAATATTTTATCCGGTGCAGAAGCCATCTGGATACCCAGCCGCCTGCAAATGTCCGGCCTTAATCCCTCCGGAGCCTTTGCCATATATGGAGTGCTGACGGGAATGGCTCTGCCTTTTATCCTCTTTCCTTCTGCGATTACCAACTCTTTAGCCGTCCTGCTACTCCCCAGTGTAGCCAAAGATCAGGCTGAAGGCCGCAAAGGCAGTATAGCTTCCAGCATGTCTGTTTCCCTGCGCTACAGTCTGTACATGGGCATCTTGTGTATCGGCATTTTTACTTTGTTTGGCGAGGAACTTGGCTCCGGCGTCTTTCATGACCCGGATGCCGGACAATTTATCCGTATCCTGGCTTGGCTCTGTCCGTTCCTTTATCTTGCTACTACCATGGGCAGCATCCTCAACGGTTTGGGCAAAACCAGGACTACTTTTCTACAAAATACGGCTTCCTTGCTGCTACGAATCGCTTTTGTCCTCGTTGGCATCCCCAAATTCGGCATTTTAGCCTATCTGTGGGGAATGTTAGCCAGCGAGCTTTTATTGGCAATTTTACATTTATGGTCTTTGAAAAGGCTAATCGCCTTTACTTGGAACGCCTGGGAAATGATTGTCAAGCCTTCCCTAATATTGTTAATTTCTATAGGCGTCCACTATTTCACGCAGGGGCTCTCTCCCGTTACCCACTTACCTTCATTCGTGGATACAGGTATCCAAATCCTGTTTTTATGCTTCTGCTATAGCGGCCTTCTTTTGGTTTTTCACTTTGCTAAAACAAAGACTCAAAAACTCAAATTTTTTTAACCGAAAATCGGGCTGGCTCCCATACGGAACCAACCCGGTTTGATGTTTCCCAATAAATTCAATAGCGTCTGTATAGCAACTGCCACGAATAAAGAGTCCGGCCTGCGGGACCTGCACCTGAACAGTAACCCCTAAGTAGTCATGGCTGGAATTGCTGAGAGATATAATCTCCACAATCCAGTCTGGCGCTCCGGTACAGCCTCGGTCTGTCAGCTTATTAGGGCCGCAGATCACACTGATATCGGATTCCACAACGTTCTGTCATTATCGGAAAACAGCTTAACGGCAAAAGGAGCCGGGTAGACTATATTTTAAAAACATAAAAACAGACAATACAAGCGCCATCAATTCCGCTGCAGGAGTTGCCATCCAGATTCCATTTACGCCTAAAATAATCGGAAGCACGATCATCGTGATCAGCATAAATACAAATGACCTTGAAAATGCCAAAACAGCCGAAACTACTCCGTTGGATAATGCGGTAAACATCCCACTGGCAAAAATATTAAAACCAATAAAGAACAATGCTACCGTACATATCCTGTTTCCCGTTACTGCCAGATCATACACTGGATTATCCGGCCGGGCAAATACGGATACCAGCGGTCTTGTCAGCATAAAGGAAGCCGCAACCGTGACCACGGAAATCACTGCGATCACCTTTATGCTCAACGCAACCAGCTTTTTTAATTTTTCACGGTTCTGCTCCCCATAATAAAAACTCAGCATGGGTGCGACCCCGTAAGAATACCCTGTATATAAAGAACTTGCAAACATCAGCACATACATGATGATGGTAACAGCAGCAACTCCATCTTCCCCGACATAATGAAGCATCGTCCAGTTGAACATCATTGTAATGATCCCGGTAACAAGCGCAGTCGCCATCTCTGAGCATCCGTTTGTAGCCGCGCTCGCAAGAACCTTGAATCGAAATACAGGCTTTTTAAAATGAAGCAGACTTTTTTTCCTGCTGAAAACAAACAGGCCCACCACTGCTGTTACAGAATATCCAAGCCCCGTTGCAATCGCCGCACCGCTAATCCCCATATCAAATCCGGCAATAAACACATAATCAAGTACCATATTCAAAACACCTCCCATCACCGAACAGATCAGGGAAAGGTTCGCTTTTTCGCTGGCAATCATGTAAAGCGTAAAATTGTTCATCAGAAGAATTGGCACCGTGAACACCAGATAACGGCTTAAATATTCCACACAGTACCCTTCCACATCAGCAGAAAGGTTCATACCGGCAAAAATATGATCCATTGCCAGATACCCGACTACGCACATGACAATCCCCACAATGACATTTACCAAAATCAGGAACGTAAAATCTTCCTTTGCCTCATCCGTTTTCTGCTCACCCATCTTTTTCATAATGACCGCACTTCCTCCGGTGGCAAGCATGGTTGAAATTGCCGTGACAAGCTGGATGACAGGCGCCGTCAGATTGATTGCCGAGAGAGCGTTTGTCCCAATCAGGTTCGAAACAAACAGACCGTCTACCATTGTGTAAAAGGACATAAACACTGTCATCGCAATAGTAGGTACGGCAAATTTCAGGATATTTTTTAATGTTACAGGTTTTTCATATACATTTGAGTTTTCCATAAATTTTCCTCCATTCATCTTGTATTTGTTTCCTGTGTATGATACTATAAACCGTACAGTTACTGTTTAGTCAATACAATATTTAAATTTTTATGAGGTGACCATGAATAAGAACGATAAACTTCTCACAATCGGGCAGTTTGCAGCCATGCACGGCATCAATAAGAAAACGCTTATGTGGTATGATGAAATCGGACTGTTCAAGCCGATCACCATCAACCCTGAAAACGGATACCGCTGTTACACTTACTATCAGAGCCCTATCCTTGAAACCATCCTTCTTTTACGAGAGTTGGACGTTTCTATTCATGAAATACAGGATTTCATGGAAAACCGATCAGCGGACAACTTAAAACACCTCCTGGAAGAAAAAATAACATCCCTTGACATGCAGATCACCCATCTGCAGGCAGTCCGGACAACTTTATGTACGCATCACCAGAATATGGACACCTTACTTACCATGGACTTATCCAAAATCAGCATCGTTGAAAAGAAGGAACACTGTCTGGTTACTGTATCGGTAGACCAGAATACCACCTTCGAACAGGAAGTGGAACTGATTACTGCCGAAACGGAAAAATACCAGCTTGGGCGTCTCCATAAAGCCTCTTATGGTTCCATGATCTCCGTTAACAGCCTGCTGAACGGCAACTTTGACGATTATTCCAAACTTTTCATTGAAATCCCTTTTCTTCCCTATCAGGCTGGTCTGCACATCATGCCCAGCGGAAAATACCTGCGGGCTTTCCATAAAGGGGCGTGGGACGGAATTCCAAAGCGGTATCAGGAAATTCTTGATTATGCGGAAAAGCATAAACTGAACCTCCATGGATTTTCCTATGAAATGGGCATTAATGAAAATGTCATTGACCGGATTGAGGATTATATTGTGCAGATTGAAATCCACATTGACGGGTAACCTAAAAAACTGCCCGCATAAATCATGCTTCTTTCATCAAAAACCCGTGTTGCTTTATCATTCATATTTTACAAGGACTGTTTCTATGATAACCAGCCTTACTTACAGCTCCAACATAGCTAAGTTGCGCCCAGTTTATGGTCAAGCCGTTGTCCTGTGCGTCACGGGGGAGAAGCCGCCCATTTTTATCAAGAGCGGGAATTTCTTTCTATCCCCCTTTGCATGGCATAATACTGGCGATTTTGAAAATGCCAAAAATGGGCGAAAAAACAGGAAACCTTTTCCTGATTTCCTGTCTTGGTGTGCCGTTCTGTATGTACGGCGGTTATTCAGTTCCTTTTACAAATATAATTTTACAGAAATTTATTCATCATTTGTATTTTCGATAAACAGAAATAGAAATCAATGCAAAAACCATAGGTATACAAGCGTACCCTGCATTAACCTTTCCACCATTAAAGAGAACATATCCAGCTCCAATAAATGTTAAAATGATGAATACTACACTTAATGTTAAAGCTAATTTTTTTATCATAATGTCCTCCGTTGATTTGAATTTGCCATTGGCTTTATTTATATCTATTTTCTCATTGTCCTGCACCTTACCATTCATCGCAGTAAAGCCATATTTCCAGTCAATTTATTAACTTTCTTCTTTGTTCCGCAAATCGCAATCCCAAAATAATTCAAGTCAATTTCTGACACTTCTTTCATCTTCTCTATAAATTCATCATAAGTCTTGCAGCCTTGCGCCAAATCTGAAAAATCAACGACTGTTAAATCCGAAAAATCCGGCTCATACAATTTCTCACGGATAGTTTTAATAATATCTGCATTGCCTTTCAAAATGGGTACGGGAAATTCAATAATCCCTAAATGTTCATTCCCGGTTCTGTCATATACATCAGCACCAACAACTTCCGGCATTTTCCTTCCCAAAGTGATACCCATGATAGCCGCTGTATTTGCGATAATTCCCAGCGGCAGATTCTCGTCAATTACCATGACGCACTTCTCATTTTGCAAATTCATTTTTTAGCCCTCCTGTTGTATTCAGAAAGAAACAGCCCGACAACAGTTAATATTGTTCCGGTTATAGAAAAAAATGTAACCGTTTCTTTCAGAACCAGCATAGACGTTATAACGGTTATGACAGGAACCATGTATATGTAAATACTTGTTCTAACTGCCCCTAATACTTTTACCGCATAATTCCATGTTACAAAGCAGAGTGCAGACGCTCCGATTCCCAAATACAAAATATTGAGCAGATTTTTCGTATCCATAAAACGAGGCAAATCTAACTGAAAATCAAACAGGAATAATGTAGGTATCATAAATAAAATGCCATAGAAAAATGTCCTGCGTGTAGTAAGGATAACAGGAAGCCCGAAACTTCCTATCCTTTTTGTCAAGATAGAATAGCAAGCCCACACAAAAGCGGCGGCAAACGCTAAAATATCTCCAACAGGATTCACTTTTAGCTGTGAGCCATTAAAGCTAATCAATATGATTCCTGCCATTGCAACGATAAAGCCAATAAAAAAATTTATCCGTAATCTTTCTTCCGACTTTACAGTGTGCCCCGTTTTATCGGGCATAAACAGATGCGCCAATATTGCGGTGATGAACGGGGCTACGGATATAATCACGCCTACATTGGAAGCCATTGTATAAGTCAGTGCAACATTTTCCAACAAATAGTATAGACATACTCCACAAAAACCCGCAGCGGCAAAGGTCATTTCCTGTTTCTGGCTTAACCTCTTTATACTGTGCGGATATGCTATCAGCAAAATCAAATAGCCCATAATAAAACGGAAAAATAAGATTTCCACCGGCTGAAAATTTTTAAGCAGGATTTTTGTGGAAATAAATGTAGTTCCCCATATAAAGATTGTGAGCAGAGCCGCCAAATGCCCTGTGCGCCTTTCTGTAACCATTCTATTCACCGCCCTTATCTTTTTCAAAAAAGATTTCACGGTACACTCCCGGCGCAAGCCCGATAAAGCTGGTAAAATAGTTTGTAAAGTGGCTTTGGTCGGAAAACCCTGTCCTTATTGCTGCGTCAAGCGGAGAGACGCCGTTTGACAATAATTTCTTTGCTTCATTGATACGGATTGTTTCTAAATAACGGTACGGGGTAATCCCTTTTGCCTTTGTAAATGCTCTAAGTAGCGTTGACTTGCTTAGTCCTGCCTGGCGGCAAATCTGGTCTAAATAAATGCGCTCTGTAAAATGCTGCTCCATAAACATACAAGCTTTTTCAATTTCCTGTCTGTACTCTGGAATACAGCTTTCAAAAGGCTTGCTGTAATTCTGAATTAGGCTGGACAACAGAAACAACAGATTTTCCTCTTTTCCGAAGTCACTGTTTCCATTCATCACCATTTCATGCAACGGGCGCAGATAGCAGATTACTTCATCATCACCAATCACGTTCTCTGAAAATCCCGGAAGTTCCCTTTTCCCTGTCACTTCTTCTGCCAAATCAAGCATAATTTCTTTGCTGATATTAAAGCCACGGTAGTCCAATGTGCCGTCATCAGACTGTACGCAGGCATGGTTATCGCCCGGATTGAACAAAACAACACTTCCCTGTCCAATCGTGTAGTCTATGTTCCTGCAAGACAGACATCGTTCGCCGTTCTCCACAAAACCAATCACATAATGCTCATGGAAATGGTTTGGAAACGGCTGGACGATTCCCTCAAAGCGGTAGGCTTCAATCCGCAATGATTCATCATAAACAACAGTTCTGATTTCTTTCTTCATTCAAATTTCCTCCTTGCCAAAAACCATTATAAATCAAAGATTTTCAAAAGTCTTGTAAAATATCTTCATTTTTCGGCAATAGGGGCTGTTACTTGAATTTTCCATATTTTGTGAATTCTATATAAAATGATGTGAGGAATGAGAGGGATTTCGCCGCCTTCGGCATTGCGGGAAAATTCAAAAGTTTTGATTTTCCGATAATGCTTGTCTTTTGTCCTTTTCTTTATTCTTTCCCATAAAAGGCTTCAATCGCCTGTGCGAAAAAATCCGAAGCCCCATCTCCGTACTTTTCATCCGTCATCGGCTTGATTTTTTCATTGCGGTAATATTGCGCCTGCGCCAGCATGAATCCTTTTTCCTCTTTTACCTGCGAGAGTTGTTTCATAACAAAGCCGTATTCCCCGACTATCTCTTTTACTTCAAAAGAATCCACGGCACAATCCCGTTTAGCGATTAGTTTTTGCAGAATTGCCTCAATCCGTTTGTTATAGCTTTCTGCAACTTCTTTGCTGATGGGATTCTGGGCGGCAGATAAAAATTTGTCTTTCCCGCCATACCATTCAACTACCTTTGCATATCCTTTCTGCATTTTTTCAGAAGATACGGCTTCCATGTAATGCTTTTTCCATTGTTCAATGCTCCCAAATTCTTTTATTGCGATGTTTCTCATGTTTTCCGGCATATGCTCCACCATAGTCTGGAACATTTCCTCGATCTCTGTTTTACTGAAAACTGCAAAATCCATTTTGTTTTCTCCTTTCAGGATGTCGTCAATGCTGGCAATCAGGCGTTCCATGCGCTCTTTTTTCGCTGTCAGCATTTTCCTCTGCATTTGTAAAATCTGGTTCCTGTCAAAAGCCGGGTTCGCCATAACTGCTTTGATTTCCTTCAAGGGAATATCAAACTCACGGAAGAACAGCACTTGCTGTAACGTTTCCAATGCTTTATCGTCATAAAGCCGGTATCCTGCTTCACTTTTCCCAGTCGGCTTTAACAGCCCGATTTCATCATAATAATGGAGCGTGCGCACACTGATACCTGTTAAGTTTGATACTTCTTTTACTGTCCTCATAGCTGTCGGCCTCCTGTTCTTGATATATACACTCTAACCCATGACGTTCCGTGAGGGTCAATAGGTGATTTCAAATATTTTTGAATATACCACATTTCAAGAATGGCGAAAAGAATTCCGGCCAGACTTGCCATTGCGGGAAATTTTACGGTTCCTGCAACGGCTGTCTCTTAATATCATATTCTGTTTTCGGAAATAGCGCATGGTTAAGTTCCCATAAGCAACGAAGTGATTTGACCATATCCTTGCTGCTGTGCCAGTCTTTTAATTCCATCCAACGCTTCCTCTTTGGAGTAGTTGTGTGCTGCCAGAAAATCATCATCCTTTTCGCTTACATATTGATAGAATAATATTGCGGCAAGAACCTCCTCTTTTTTGGTATAGTCAATGCTTTCCAACAGTATATTTTCCGCTTCGTTTATGAGACCGGCGTCAACCATTTTTTCAAATTCCTCTAATGCTTTACCAGAAACCTCATATTTATTTTCTTCCGGCAGTTCAACAGACTTATATTGTTTTCCTAATATTAGAGAAAAAAGTACCCTTACCATCTCTTTGATTATACGCATAATGTAGTCTTTTTCGTCATTAAAATCCATAGTTTGCCCTCCCGCAAATCCATTTCAATTTGTCGGACTTTCTCTGAGAAAGATATGCAAGTTCTCTAAGTAAAAAGTATGATATTATCGAAAAAACAATGAAAAAACAAACTGCTATCCCGGTAATCCCTAACGCAAATTTTAGTTCAGAGCATGGTATCTCTCTCCCCGACAATACCCTTATGGTTTCTTGTAAGGAATGTAAGACAGCATATTCCGTATCAATCAGAGTGCCGTCAATATCAAAAACGATATGCTTATATTTCATGCAGCCGCCTTTCTCTGTCTGTATCAAAATAACGTATCACCCTGCATGGATTCCCTGCTGCAACACAATTAGGCGGGATAGGGCGGTTTACCACACTTCCGGCTCCGATCACGCTGTTTTCCCCTATGGTAACTCCCGGCAGAAGAATACAGCCACCGCCAATCCAGACATTATTCTCTATCTCTATCGGACGAGCATAGGTTCTGAAAAATGTTGTCCGGCGTTCCCTCCAATCCGGCACAAGTCTTTCCTGTGGCAGAACCGGGTGTGAAGAAGTATAAATCTGCACGTTTGACGCAATCAAAACCCTGTCGCCAATTCGGATCGTTTTGTTATCCACAAAGGTACAATTCATATTGATTATCACATCATTTCCCAAAAAAATATTTTTTCCATAGTCGCAATGAAAAGGCGTGTCGATTGCCACATTTTCCCCCATTCCCCCCAACAACTCATAGAGAATGGCAGCCCTTTTCTCCGTATCTTCATAATCAGAAAAATAATATTCTCTTGTCAATTCCCTTGTACGGGCAATCCGCTTTAACGTATCGCTGTCCGCAGTTTCCAAAAAATCACCTGCTTCGTAATACATGATACCCCTCCCTCAACGAAAACAGTTTTCCACAACGCCCGGAAGCAACGTATAAATGGAACAGCCAATCTGTTTTTCAAACAGTTCTTTCAGATCTAAAATCTTTTTCCACCGGTCTATTGTCGCCGGGTGGAAGCCGTACCGCATTGTCACGTCTACAAATCTCTTTTCCAAAAGGCAGAACCCCGTAGGCATAGCCAATGCGTCACATAGCTGCACCAAACGGTCATAATCATCATATACCGCCTCCTCGACAAACTTTTTCATAAACAGGTAATCCTCATCACTGACATCAAACTCTCCGATAGAAGTATCAATATCCTGTATCATAAATGCGTGAGAGATACAGATCTGTGCAGCTTTTCCCCACCCGCGCTCCATACAGTAACGATAGCCGTCGATCAGATGCCGTTCCGAACTCACTCCGGCATAACGTCCAATATCGTGTAACAGCCCGAAAAGATACGCCTGTTCAGAAGATAAATCTTTACAGTGTGACGCAATGTTTTTACAGGCTTGGGCTACATACCGGGAATGGTCTGTCCATGGCCCCGGATTGGATTCTGACGCTTCCTTTAATGCCAGTTCTGCGGTCTGAATGGTTAGTTCCATGTTAACTCCTTTCAAAAAAGGCGGGGCTGGCAGAGTAACCGTCCAGCCCCTTTATGATGAAATAGTTACAGACAAATCAGCAATCCCCGGCATAATAGGAAACAATGTTCATATAGTCCGTTGGATTGGGGATTTCTAAAACAAGCCGCAGGCAGTTTTTGTTTTGGAAATACTGCTGCCGCAAACTGTCCTGTATCTTTTCTTCCCCATTGATGTTCCGTTTTCTACCGTCCGGGCAGAGCATATTTACTTTGCCGGTACAGGCATTGACCGTATTTAAAAAATTTTTCATGTTCAGAATGTTCAATTTTAACATTTTGCACTCACCTCCTGTAAATAGCTGATTTACTTTACAGGTATCATTATAATGCAAACAGCGTAAGAAAAATATTTTATTTCTGCCCTTATCTATCACGATTCTGCCATTTTCTTCGATATTCTGTGGGTGAACAATGTGCGTATTCCCGAAAAACTTTTCCAAAATAACTGCTGCTTCCTAAACCGCAGTCATGGCTGATAACGGTAACAGGTTCCTGTCCATTTGCTAACATCTGACAGGCGGCTTGCAGACGGTATGTCTTTATATACTCTACGGGTGTCATGTGCAGACAGTCATGAAATACTCTATAGCATTCTCTTTCGCTCAGGTATGCTGCCGCCGCAAGTTCCGGGATAGATATTTTCTCCCCGTAATGCTCATGAATGTATATCATCATCAGCTTTATTTTATCGTTGCTTTTGTTATGTTCTCCTTTCTTTTCACGCATAGGGCGGGATAGTTCAAATAACATTAGCCATATTTCCGTCAGGGCTTCCCGCAGTTTTATTTCATACCCAAATTCATCGCTGGACAAAGGAAATGATGCGGCAATAAGATTTAAAATCCTTTCTTCTGCTGGATTGCCTGGAAAAAGCGGGATTACCTCAAGCTGCGGGGCTGCTATGACAGGTGCAATATATTTTTGTTCAATCCTGCTTCCCTGTTCCCCGGCAAGCAGGGAAACATCGAAAATATGAAGCAGCTGTATATTCTGTTCTCTCTGCGACATTGCTTTTGTCATATGGAGTACATTGGAATTTACCATGCCGCCGCTCCCGGCAGGAAACACTAATTTTCCTCCCGGCGTAGTATATTCAACACTGCCGCTTTCCATGTAAAAGAGTTCCACCGTCTTGTGCCAATGCCAGGGCACATAACGCCCTGTATACTTGTCAAGTTCTGCCCTTGAAGCGATATAGGGAAAATCTTTTTCATAATCGGGAAACAATTCTTCCTTGCTTCCAGTATAAAATTCAATGCTATGGATATTTTTCATGTCTGTTCACCTGCACATCTGCGGTTTTGCCTGTTTTATGAATTAAATATACTGGAATAGCTCTGTGATTGTCAATCAATATAGCGTGTTCTTTACTGCAAAAAAGACAGGAATGAGTGGAATTCCGTAGTAATCCCACCCATTCCTTCCTACTTTATTATATAAATCTAAAAAAATTCTTACAGACAAGACCATATTCCTGTAATATAGTCTACAAATCCATAAAAAAGTGCCTTCGGCACATCAACTCCCCCCTGCCCCCTCAATCTTTGAGGGGGTATTGCTTTCTGCGCTACTTTATTGCATAATAGTCATATGAATATCTTACAACGTATTTTTGCAGATCATTTTGAAGAAATGGTTTATACTTTGCATCCCCGGGATTCCATCATAGAAAATGTTGATAAAATGATCAACTGCGGCGATCCCTCTTTTGGTGGTGCCATGTATGGCTGTCCTCATTGCGGCAAGCTTAAATTTGTTCCTTTCCGCTGCCGCAACCGCTTCTGCCCTACCTGTGGCAATCTTTATTCCATGCAGCGCACTACCTCTATGGCTTTTAAACTCATCAACGTGACTCACCGACACTGTGTCTTTACCATTGATGAAAACCTCCGAGATTTTTTTCTTCTTGACCGTTCCCTCCTTGACTGCCTGTTTCATGCTGTCACCAGCGTGGTCTCACGCATGTTCTCTAAGCAGAACAAATCTATGAACTTCACTCATGGTTTCCTTATGGTCCTGCATACCTTGGCAGAGACCTCAAATGGAACCCTCATATCCACTGCCTCATTTCCGAAGGCGGCTACAGCGATAACGGCTTTTGGCGTAATGTCAAACATTTTAATTACAACTTCCTCCGCAATGCTTTCCGTACCGCTCTTCTTATTCAAATTTCCTGCTTGGATGTGCCGCTGGTAAGCAGCAGATATTTAGTTTTTTGATGACCTGTCAGTTCGACAAACTGGAATATCTAATTTTAAAAGAAACGACAGACTATGAACCTTATTCCATTGTGCGGAGTTGCGCTAACTGATTGATTAAATCCTCGTTGTTTTCTTCGAGAGTCTTTGTGGGGTCAGAACCATTATACTTGTCACAAGGAACTTTCTCACATTTTCCACAATGCTTTATTTTTTTAGTATTTACACAACAATCATATATTCCGCATATTTTTTCGCCGGTATATTCCAACCAGAATACCTGTCCTTTGATTATCGGACAACCTTTGCAATCTATCGGATAATACTCACATTTAGAGCATATAACACCACAACAACTAATAATTTTATTCATTCCCTTACAACACCTCTTTACAAACGAAAAGTTTCAGGAATGTTAATATCTAATTACAGTATATCTCTGCTGAATTAATATTTCAATAAATATATTTAGCAATAGTATTAACTGTATCATCAAATAAATCGTTTCTACTCAGCAGAACATCGTAACCTTGGTCAAATGCAGGAGATGGAAATAGATTTTCTACAGACAATAATTTACCATCACCTAACCAGTCTGCAACAAGGTCAGTTCTTATTCTTATAATACAAATAACATTTTTTGCTAAATCATAGTTATCATCAGGTCTATGTGTGTTTTTCCTTATAATCCAACCATGTTGTGCATGAGGTCGTAGAAATGTTGATGGTAATGCAGACCTTAAATCTATTGTAATAGTATTATAAGTAATAGAAATCCCATTACTTTCATTACTATATTCTGTTGCCAACAAAATAATATATTGATATAATTCTTCATCATTTTTCGGAATATCAATCAATTCATAAACACTTTTCTTTCGTGATTGATATTGGAAATATGTATTCAACATTTTTCTTTTAATACACTTATTTTGCCCAAACCACAACGCTATCCAATGATTATCCACAACATCAATACAATGCGTAGATATTCCATAATGTTGTAACACAGATTCTAATATAAATCTATCTTGATAGTCTGCTTTACTTGCCTATTCCCGATATAGGCAAATGCGGCTATCCATTTTGAACATCTCCTTTGCTTTTCCACTTGACAGTATAGGTTGTTCAACTTTTCCTGTCCACACTTATATACTAACACCAACCCTGTTTTCCAGACAGAAATACAAATCTCCCGCATGGACTTCTGTCAATTGGGAATCGACTTCAAGTGAGAGAGTAGAAATAGAAGCAACGAAACACTCTCTTTCTTCTTTTGCCAGGACATATTGATCAATTCACGCTTCTGCCTCGTGTTCAGAAGCGTGAATAATTTCCCGACAATCTGTTCGCCCGATTTCGATAAATCAAATACCGTTAATTTCCCAGCATGACCACCACCCACTCAATCCTACTCTCTTTTGCCAAACCAGCCCGCGATATTGCTTGTACGAGGATGAATGACATATGAAAAGCATCATTCAAAAATTCGAAGTTGTTCTGCGATTCTCTGCATCTTGACATCTGTTTTAGAAAGCATATCAGCACATTCCAGCAGTTCGCGGTCAATCTCCGGGCCGCAGGGCCTATCCTTTTTGTAGCGCAGGCTATGTTCCAACGCCGCCCAGGTGTCCATCGCTGTTGTTCGAAGCTGTAATTCACAAATCACTTTCTGAACGCCGGTCTTAAAAGGAACAGGGACAGCGATAATCAGATGCAGGCTCCGATAACCGTTTGGCTTTGGTGTTTTGATATAATCCTTTTCCAGCAGAAGTTCCATGAAACCGTCCGCAAGCAGATTGTCCCGCACTTTATAAACATCTGATAAATACTCGCAGATAATCCGCACTCCTGCTACATCGTGCAAGTTCTCCATAATGGATTTCGTTGTGAGCGGCATCCCCCTATTTCGCAGTTTACGATTGATGCTGAGAGGCTGCTTGATGCGGCTGGAAATGGAGCGAATCGGATTGTGCTTACCGCTGACGCCCGCTTCTTTTTCCATAATATTCAGGCGCATGGAAACACACTGGATGGCACTTTCATACAAAGCCATAATCTGCTGGTAGTGTAGGTGGAATCTTGTAAATTCTTCATCATCGGGGAGGAACATATCAGTTTCACCTTTTATCTCGTTCATCATACCGCAGTTCCTTAGTTCCTTTCATCATCTTTTTGGATGTGCATAGATACAGCAAAGCGACTAATGCGGTGGAGAGAATATCCGCCACTGGCTGCGCCCACACAAGGCCGACCACGCCCAGCCATGCTTGCAGGATGAATAGAGCGGGGATATAGATGATTCCCTGACGGCTCAAATTGACGATCAGAGCCGGGGTGGCGGCTCCCATAGCCTGCAAGGAATTACACAACACATAGAACAAGCCAAACAAGATACTTGTAGTCAGTAGAATGTTGGTAAAATTCACCGCATAGTCAAAGGCGGCTGGTTCCGTCAGAAATGCGCCTACGATTTGATTGCGGAGCAGATAGCAGAGGGCAGTCATAACGGCGCTAAGCCCCAGAGAAAAGATACCGGAACACCGCATTATTTTCTTGAACCGCTCCCACAATTTTGCGCCGACACAGTACCCCAGCAAAGGTTGAATACCCTGCCCAAAGCCAATACAGACCATTCCAGTCATCATTGTTACTTTCATAGCTACCCCGATACCGGCCACGGCCATATCGTCATAGTTCGCCATCTGTGC
>CANDBT010000033.1 GCA_947383005.1 uncultured bacterium
ATGTTTTTTGTGCCGTAAATCGATTATAGGAAGCCGATTTTGCTTCCTATAATATGCAGCGAGAACTTGAAACATAGTTGGTTTGATGGTATAATTTATGGCTATGAGCAGGAATGAGAGGAAAATCATGGCAGACAAGAATACTCAATATGCTATCCGTGTGGAAGATGTAAGCAAGGTTTATCGGTTATACGAGAGACCAATAGACCGGCTGAAAGAGTCCCTGAGCATAACTCACAAGAATTATCACAAGGACTTTTTTGCGTTGAATCGGGTTTCTTTTCAGGTAAAAAAAGGAGAAACGGTAGGAATTATTGGAACGAATGGTTCTGGTAAATCAACGATTTTAAAAATAATTACGGGTGTTTTGACACCTACATCTGGTTCGGTACAGGTGGAAGGGGTGATTTCTGCCCTTCTTGAGCTGGGAGCAGGCTTTAACATGGATTACACGGGAATCGAGAATATTTATATGAACGGCACAATGATGGGTTTTTCACGGAAAGAGATGGAGGGAAAGCTGAAAGACATTCTTGATTTTGCCGATATTGGGGATTTTGTTTATCAACCGGTGAAAACGTATTCCAGCGGTATGTTTGTACGGCTGGCTTTTGCTCTGGCTATCAATGTGGAACCGGAAATTTTGATTGTAGATGAAGCGCTTTCGGTAGGGGATGTCTTTTTTCAATCCAAATGTTATCGAAGGATGGAGGAAATCCGCCAAAACGGGACGACGATTCTGATGGTTACTCATGATATGGGAAGCGTAATCAAATATTGCGATCGGGTGATTTTATTAAACAGGGGGAATTTTGTGGCGGAAGGCGAGGCCGGACGGATGGTGGATTTGTATAAGAAAATTTTGGCTAACCAGATGGATGAGCTGGATGAAGAATTGATGAAAATGAATGATTTTTCTGGTGATATGGATAAGAAAGAAGGAAAAAGCCCGGTTCAGAAGGACAAGCAGCCGGATTCATCTTTGGAATTGATGAAATCACATTTGACGATCAATGCTGACCGGACAGAGTATGGGGACAGACGGGCAGAGATTTATGATTTGGGAATGTTTGATGAGCGGGGAAACCTGACTAATCTTTTGCTGAAGGGAGAGTATTTTACGATTCGGGAAAAAATCCGTTTCCATGCAGATATCCAGGCGCCGATTTTTACGTACACCATCAAAGACAAAAAGGGTACGGACTTGTCGGGTACCAATACGATGTTCGAGGGAGCGGATATCCGGCCGGTGAAGGCCGGCGATGAATATGAAGTGGCTTTCAGGCAAAAGATGACTTTGCAAGGTGGGGAATATCTGCTGTCTATGAGCTGTACCGGATTTGAGCAGGGGGAGCATACCGTGTATCATCGCCTGTATGATGTGGCTAATATTACCGTGATTTCCAATAAGAATACCGTCGGGGTTTACGATATGGAGTCAGATGTGGAAGCGGAATATAAACCGGCTTTATCTGTGAAACGAGGAAATGGACAATGAAGAGAATCGATAAGGAAATCCAGATGTTTTTGCAGTCTTATGGCAAGGATATTCAAAAGGCTTTGTCAGACAACAAAAGACTGGATTATTTGTATGCTCTTTCCGAACAGCGGGAATTGCTTTTGGAGTGGTATGAATTTAAGCCGCAGGCCCGGCTTCTGCAGGTGGGGGCAGATTATGGAGCCATGACCGGGGTGTTTTGCAGGAGTGTAGCCCAGGTGACTGTGCTGGATGAGGAAAGAGAAGCGTTAAAAACGGTGGAGCTACGGTATCCGGAAAGAAAAAACTTCATTTGTTGGCAGGACTCTCTTGTTTCGTATGCGCAAAAGAGTCATCCAGATGAAAAATTTGATTATGTAGTAATAGCTGGAACATTGGAAGAGCCTTATGAGGATAATATCCGGGCGGCTAAGTTTTTGCTGAAACCGGACGGGATATTGATTGTGGCATCAGCCAATGCTTTAGGGGTGAAATACTGGGCAGGTGCATCTCATGAACCAAATGCTTTGACGAAAAGGCAATTGGAGAGATTGCTTTGTGAAGGTGCGGATACGGAAGTACGTTTTTATTATCCGATGCCGGATTATCGGACACCGATACACATTTATTCTGACGGCTATTTGCCGCAAAAGGGTGATTTGACCCGTGTGATACCGGCTTATGATTATCCGAGATATCAGATGATTAATATGGGCGAAGGATTCGATGCGGTTTGTGAGGATGGCCTTTTTGATTTATATGCGAACTCTTATCTGGTATTTTGGAGCAGGAATCCCCGTTCGCTGGAGAAGAATAATAACCAGGTATATATCAAGTATAACAAAACCAGGAAGGAATCATTTCAGTTAAAAACCTGCATTTGTCAAAAGACGGCTGAATCTTTGGGGGAAGACGGATTTTTTGTGGAAAAGGAAGCGCTCAGTCCGGAGGGGACGGGGCATATCCGGTCATTTAAGGAAAAATACGAAAAACTTACAAAACAACATAGGATACTTAAGGTGGCAGAACCCCAATATCAAGAAGGGCGAAATGCGGTTTTGTTTCCTTATTTGCGGGGATGTACATGGGCACAGCGGCTTGGGGAAGAAATCTCCGGGGGTCGGATGCCTTTGGAGGCTCTTACGAGAGCTATGGAACAGATTTATGATATTGAGCCGGATAGCCGGAGCAAATTCGTGCTGACGGGTGAATTTTCCGAAGTATTTGGTCAGAATCTTACTGAAGACGAACTGGCGCTGGCGGGACAGGATATGGCCTGCGCCGTTTCCAATATTGATGCGTTGTTTGAAAATATTTTGCTGACGGAAGAAGGCAGTTATTGTCTGGATTATGAATGGGTATTCGCGTTTCCGGTTCCGGAGCATTTTGTGAAATACCGGATTCTTTACTATTTCTATGAACAGTACAGCAGCCTGATGGGCCGGGTACGGCTAGAGACTATTCTGGCTTCTTTCGGCATTACGGCAGAGATGATACAAATATACGAAAAGATGGAAGCCAGCTTTCAGAATTATGTGCATGGGGAGAATCAAAAGCGGTATTTGGAAAATTATCTGGTTGACTCTATAGGGATTGTGGAAATTCACCAGACGGAAAACGATTTGGCCAGAGCCAGGGAGCGAATTGAACAGATGAAGGTTCATGCGCGGGAAAAGGATTTGACTATTCGCAAAATAACAGAGGTCCAGAGACTGACGAATAATCATGTGGCCAATTTGGAAATAATTATCAGAGATTTGCGCCATGAAATTGATGAGATGGCCAAAACCCTGGATTATTTAAACCGCCATGAGGCTTTGTTGTTTAAACTGAAAAGACGGTTGGGAGATTGGCTTAATCATAAATATCCGCCGGGTTCTTTAGAGAGAAAACGGCTGAAATATAAGAAAGAATATGTGCTGCATCCCTTCCATTCTCTGAAATGGTATTCCACAGAGGAGGGAAAAAACCTGCGGGATGGAGATTTTAATATCGGCGACATATATCGGCTGCATGGGAAGCTGCATTTTCAGCATTCTGCCTCGCCCAGAGTGTCTATTGTGATTCCTGTATATAATCAGATTCACTATACGTATGCCTGTCTGCTGTCTATATTGGAGCATACGAAGGATGTCAGTTATGAGGTGTTGATCGCGGATGATGTCTCTACGGATGCAACTTCTCATCTGTCTGATTATGCCGAAGGGCTGGTGATTTGCCGGAACCAGGAAAATCAGGGCTTTTTGCGCAATTGTAATCAGGCAGCGGCCAAGGCGCGCGGACAGTATATTATGTTTTTGAATAATGATACCCAGGTGACGGAAGGCTGGCTCAGTTCTTTGGTAAAGTTAATCGAATCGGATTCTTCTATCGGTATGGTGGGTTCGAAACTGGTTTACCCGGACGGACGTCTGCAAGAGGCAGGCGGGATTATTTGGAGTGATGGCTCCGGGTGGAATTATGGGCGGTTGGATGATCCGGATAAGCCGGAATATAATTATGTAAAAGATGTGGATTATATTTCCGGGGCGGCGATTTTGCTGTCCAATCGGCTATGGCAGCAAATTGGTGGGTTTGATACCCGGTTTGCGCCGGCTTATTGTGAGGATTCCGATTTGGCTTTTGAGGTGAGAAAGGCCGGATACCGGGTGGTGTATCAGCCTCTTTCGCGAGTTATTCATTTTGAAGGAGTGTCTAACGGGACAGATATAGAAGGTACGGGATTAAAACGCTACCAGGTGGAAAACAGTAAAAAACTGAAGGAAAAATGGTCGGCAGAATTGACCTTCCAGTGTGAAAACGACGGAAATCCCGATCCTTTCCGGGCCAGGGAACGAAGTATGGGGAAGAAGATAATCCTGGTTGTGGATCATTATGTGCCGACTTATGACCGGGATGCCGGTTCGAAAACGACGTTCCAGTATTTGAAAATGTTTCTTAAAAAAGGCTATGTGGTTAAATTTTTAGGGGATAATTTTCAACATGAGGAGCCTTATTCCACGGTTTTGCAGCAAATGGGCATTGAGATTTTATATGGTGCGGAATATCAGTCAAAAATTTGGGACTGGCTGCGGGAACACGGAGATGACATTGCTGTGGCCTATCTGAACCGGCCTCATATTGCCACGAAATATGTGGATTATCTTTTGGATAATACCGATATCAAAATCATTTATTATGGCCATGACCTGCACTTTTTGCGGGAAGGACGAGAGTATGAGCTGACAGGAGAGTTGAAAAAGAAAGAAGATGCCGAATATTGGAAAGCGGTAGAATTGTCTCTGATGGGCAAAGCGGCCGTATCTTATTATCCTTCCTATGTAGAGCGGGATGCCATAAAAGCGATTGATCCGGCTATTCCGGTAAAGGATATTACTGCTTATGTATTTGACGAATTTCTCTCCAATATTCAGGAGGATTTTGCTCAGCGGGAGGGGCTTTTGTTTGTCGGCGGATTTGCCCATCCGCCAAATGCTGATGCGGTGTTGTGGTTTGCCCGGGATATTTATCCGCTGATTCGAAAAAATATGGAAGCCCAAGGACAAAGGCTGCCGGAATTTATTGTGGTAGGGTCTAAGGTGACGGAAGAAATCCGGGAATTAGAGCAGCCGGGAAATGGGATCGTGGTCAAGGGATTTGTGTCAGAAGAGGAATTGAGCCGGTTGTATGGACAATGCAGGATTGTCGTGGTGCCTCTTCGGTATGGCGCGGGTGTTAAAGGGAAAGTTGTGGAAGCTCTTTACTATGGAGCGCCTATTGTGACGACATCTATTGGAGCGGAAGGCATCCTCCAGGTTGAGGGAACGTTGCTGGTGGAGGATGAGGCGAAAGATTTTGCCGAGACAGTGGCCCGGCTTTATCAGGATTGCGGGGAATGTCGGAAGCTGTGTGAGAAGGCTCAGGATTATGTTCGGGGACATTTTAGTTTAGAGGCAGCATGGAGGAGAATCAAAGAAGATTTTCAATAAGGGAAAATACCAATAGGGAAGATTTCTAATAGGGGAGATTTCCAATATGAAAAAGAAGGGGGATATTGATGAAAAAACATGGTTTTATTTTGTTGGCGTGTGTTATTATTTTGATGGCGGGGTGTTCGTCGGCGAATGTTCCGGCTGATGTAGATACCATGTCGGCTGAGGTGGCAGAAGGGGAACAGGATAGCGGTAAAGATGAGGAGAAGGAGCATAAAGAGGAGACTGAAAACGGGTCAGGAGAATCTTTAAAAGCGGCAGAAGAATCCTTAAAGGCAGCAGAAGAATCCATAAAAGCGGCAGAGGAATCTTTGAAAGCCGCGGAAGAGTCCATAAAAGCGGCAGAATCTTCTATGGCTGAAGAACAGGAGGAAAGTGGGATTACTTATAGCCAGTTGGTCAGCTCTCCGGAAAAATATGAGAACAAAAATGTAAGCTTCAGTGGCAAAATCATTCGTTCGGCAGCGGTAAACACCAGTGTCATGCAGATTGTATTAGCAGTAAACGGCAGCAACAGTACCCGGTTGGTAGGGGAGTATCCCCGCAATATTACAGGCGTCACGTTGGCTACCGGTGACCAAATCAGTATGTCCGGCTGGTATTCGGGGATAAAACGGTATCGTATGGATTCCGGCAGAGTAGAAAGCCTTCCTATGGTAGAAATTGAAGAAATAAGAGATATCGTGAAAGCGGTTCGGGAAACCCAGCCGGCAACAGAGGCAGAAACTTCGGCATATATCGAGACAACAGCGACAATGGAAACGGCCGAACCCGAGACGGAAATTCCCGAGGAGAGCGGGAATGTTGAATCGGGAAGCTCTCCTGTGATTTCTGCTGGCGAGTCTTGATGTGGATAAGCCTGCATATGCTTGGTTATGATCGTCAACAGTGCTTTTTCGAGTCTTAAGGTCAAAAATTCTTTTGTAAACAAGCCTGAGCCCCGTTGCCTGCAACGGGGTTGTTGACTTAAATGGAAATCATATGATAATTCAATTGGCTTGCAGCCATCATCCGTGCTTCTCTCTGATGGCAGGTAAACAGAATAATCTGCTCGTCGTAAGCCTGAACCAGCCATTTTAATGTTGCCTGCAAGCGATCGTCATCATATTGGACAAAGCTGTCGTCGAAAATCAAAGGCATTTGGTCATTTTCCGATTGAACCAGCTTCGCTGCGGCTAGACGGAGAGCCAGATATACCTGGTCCATAGCGCCGCTGCTGACCTGGGATACCGGTACCAGTTTGGTACGGGTGTTCATGAATAAATTCAGGTTCTCATCCACGCTGATACTGTCATAAATTCCGCCGGTAATTTCTCCGATCATATCGGAAGCTGTTTTGTTCAGATAGAGTCCGAAAGAGTCCCGGATGGTGGAAGACAGCTCGGTAAGGGTGTCCAGAGCCAGGTCAATGGCGGCGATTTCCTCCCGGATTCGGTCATTATCTTCTAATGTTTGTTTGAGAGATTCCACCTGGTCTTTACATTGGGCAAGCCGATCCAACTTCTTTTCCAATTCCCATTGAGTTCTTTGCTGTCTGGAAATCACTTCATCGCAAGAAACCGCCCGTTCCTTGAGGGAAGCGATAATTTTATCCTGCTCGTTTACAGAAGTCTCCGAACGGGCAAGTACCTGGCTTAAACGAATATACTCTTCCATGCGAAGGAGAAAAGCTTCCAGAGCTTCATCTGAAATGGAGGAATCTCCCAAGTGCCGGGAAAATACTTCCTGCAGCAGTTTGCTGGTGTAGGCTAAATCTTTTTGGTCATGTTTTTTTGCCAGCAACAAGGCTGTTCCCAAAATCGCTAAAATCAAGGAAAAAACAGCGCAGACAGCGATAAAAGGTATATAAAATCCGCCAGCAAACAACACAAGTAAATGTCGGGGATATTCTGCTACGGCCATAATAAAGGTGCTTACGGCAATCATGGTAGATAATATTATCGCTATAACCGCCAGAATTGGGCGGAATTTTTTTTGGCAGGCAGACTGTGCAGAACGATAAAAATTATATGTGTTTTTCGTTTCATCGCGATATTGTATTATGGAGGCTTCATCGGAGAATTGCGCCCCTTCCAATGCCTGCCGTCCGGCAGCGATTTTTTGCAGGAGCCGTTCTTTTTCCTCTTGCCGCTGGGCTATCTGGTTATTGATTTGCGTACGTTGATCCTGATAGGTCAAAAGTTGATTTTCATATTCCGGTGCGGAAATATCTTTTTCGATATTGCGGATTTCCCCCAGCAGGGAAGTATAATTTTTGGCGGCATCAGGATCCAGCATCCGGTCAAAATCTTTACGGCGGTTGCGCAGATGGGAGGTGGCGCGGGTGATATTCAAGGACATGCTGCCAGTGGTATTCATGTTGGCAATATAATTGCGCAGTTCGGACACCATGCCGTTGTCGGTGGCGCTTTTTAACTGGCCGATACTGATGGTGTTGGAGTAGGAAGTTTCACTCAAACCGCATAGCAGCTCATCCATAAAAGCCTTGGTGGGTTCGATCTGCTTTCCCAGGGTTTCATTGACAATTATCAGGGATTTGTTGTTTTTTTGAAAATTTCGTTCTATCCGATAGATTGTCCCCTTTTGTTCTACCCTCATTTGGCCGCCATAGACGGTTTTATTGTCCCATGGCTCATAATGGGAGTAAGTGTCGTTTTTGGAGGCTCGGCCACGGCCGCGTTCCAGGCCGAACAGCATGGAGCGGACAAAGTTGTGGATGGTGGATTTGCCGGCTTCATTTTTGCCGTATACGATATTCAGACCGTCCGAAAAAGTCAGATCCCGGTCGTGAAATTTACCGAATCCGTTAATATGTAAATCCAGTAATTTCATCCTTAAAGCTCCTCTCATCTTTGCATTGTGTAAACAGTAACCACTAGTACTACCTTGCGGAAATTTCAGTGAATTCGGCACTCGCTATTTCCGCCCTCTGCACGCCTGCAAAGCTAGACGTAGGCACCGCTACGTTGCTAAGCGCCAGTGACGCTTGTTCAGCAAGGACCGGAACGGAGTGTAGAACGTCGCTTTGCAGACGCACAGATGACGAAAATATCAAGCACTGTATTCACTGTTATTTCCGCAAGGTAGTACTAGGCCCTACATCCGCTCGTCCGTAGTGGAAAGAAGGGCATCTATGCCATAATAAAGCGCTTTTTTCTCTACCGGGCTCATTTCTTCTTTTTGCAGCGCACGGATATAAAAACCAATCATATCCCCGGGATGTTCAGCGAAAAGGCGGCTAAAATCATATTGCGGTTCCGATTCGTCAATAATTTCGATAATCTGCATTTTTTGCGCCACACTTCTTAAATCAAATTCAATGTCCGGATCTCGTTTGCCCCGGATACGAAGGCGGTAGATATGCTCGCTGCCTCGCTGGTTGATTTCGTCCAGAATACGGGCGGTCAGTTCACTGTTGGTGGTGGCCGTGGTTACATGGACGATTAAGGGGATATAGCGCGCCTGCGACAGGGGAATAAATTCCAGCCGGGTAATCTGAGCGCTGGCAGGATTAATCTCGCCGGCGATAATGCCATGACGTCCCGTCTCTGTCTTATCTAAAGGTTCGGGGGAACCAGGATAAGCGTAAATATTGTGAGAATCAAGTTCGGGCTTGTGAATATGGCCTAAAGCTATATAAGAAAAGCCGGACTGGGTTATCTGATTCTTGTTGATAGGAATATGGGCTTCATCGCCGCCATGTGCCAGCAAAATATGAATGCGGGGGACAGAGGGCGGCTTCAGGTTGTCAATTTTGGCTTCGGTGATTTCCGCCGTATGATAGCTGAAGCCTGTCACGTCAATATTTTGCGCAGGGAAAACCAATGTGGTTGGCTCTTCGTCCATAATCCAGGTAACATTAGGGCACCACTGGAAACTCTTTAAAGCAGAATTGGGCCGAATGCGATCATGGTTTCCGGAGATGGCAATTATCTGGACAGAAGGGATGGTAGAGAACAGGTAGTTGAGTTCTTTCAGATCCCGCAATAAAGGCTGGCGGTGGAATAAGTCGCCGGCGATAAAGAGAAAGTCCACATCCCGGGCTTTGGCCTGACGGATAATTTCTGTGAAAGTATCTTTGATGGCCTGGGCACGATCACGGCTCCATGGCTTGTCTCTGTCCGGGTTCATGCCCCAATGGACGTCAGCGGTGTGGATAAATTTCATGAAGATCTCTCCTCTTATGGTTGTTGCTGTTCATGGGGCTTCTTCCTGTCCGGTTCTGCCGGATAAGAAGCATCGGGTATTTTTTCTGCCCCATGAGCGGTAACTTATAATTCGCAGTTATTAACTGTACGTGGGAAAGGAATAACATCACGGATATTGCTCATACCGGTCAGGTACATGACGCAGCGTTCAAAACCGAGTCCGAAACCGGCGTGACGGTTGGAACCGTATTTGCGCAGATCCAGATAGAAAGAATAGTCCTCTTCCTTAAGGCCCAGCTCGTGCATGCGCGCAAGCAACGTATCGTAATTATCTTCACGCTGGCTTCCGCCGATGATTTCGCCGATACCGGGAACCAGGCAGTCCATGGCGGCAACGGTCCGGTTGTCAGGATTCATCTTCATATAAAAAGCTTTGATTTCCTTGGGATAATCCGTGACAAAAACAGGGCGCTTAAAGATTTGTTCGGTCAGGTAGCGCTCGTGTTCGGTCTGCAGGTCGCAGCCCCAGGAAACTTTATAGTCAAATTGTTCATTGTTTTTCTCAAGAAGCCCAATCGCTTCTGTATAGGTGATATGGGCAAATTCGGAGTTCAGGACACTGTTAAGCCGGTCCAACAGACCTTTGTCAATGAAGCTGTTGAAAAAGGCCATTTCCTCCGGAGCGTTTTCCAGCACATAACGGATAATGTGTTTCAGCATTCCTTCGGCTAAATCCATATTGTCCTGTAAATCGGCAAAGGCCATTTCTGGTTCAATCATCCAGAATTCGGCAGCATGGCGGGTGGTATTGGAATTTTCTGCACGAAAGGTCGGTCCGAAAGTGTATACATTCCGGAAAGCCATCGCATAAGTTTCTACATTAAGCTGGCCGCTGACGGTCAGATTGGTAGGCTTGCTGAAGAAATCCTGGGAAAAATCAACGGAGCCGTCATTATTGCGGGGCAGGTTATTCAGATCCATCGTAGTTACCTGAAACATCTCGCCGGCGCCTTCACAGTCACTTCCGGTGATAATCGGCGTATGCACATAGACAAAATTCCTTTCCTGGAAATATTGATGGATCGCATAAGCAATCAGCGAGCGAACACGGAAAACCGCCTGGAAGGTGTTGGTGCGGGCACGCAGGTGGGTGATGGTACGAAGGAATTCCAAGGTGTGGCGTTTTTTCTGCAAAGGATAGTCGGGTGCGGAAGCGCCTTCCACCGTTACCTCAACGGCCTGTATTTCAAAAGGCTGCTTGGCCTGGGGAGTAGCTACCAGGGTGCCTCTGACCAGAATAGCGCTACCCACATTAAGTTTGCTGATTTCGCTAAAATTAGCGAGGGTATCATGATAGACGATTTGTAATGGTTCAAAATAGCTGCCGTCGCTGACCACAATAAACCCAAAAGATTTGGAATCGCGGATGCTGCGTACCCAGCCGCCAATAAAAACTTCCTTGTCCAGATATTTCCCCCTATTCTTATATAATTCTTTTACGGTGATCAGATTCATGAGATTCTCCTTTGCTTATCAGTATTGATTATTCCCTTTTGGGAACTATATATAGTTGTTTTACCGCTTTATTGTAACAATTATACTTTATTTTATAAAAGGATTCAAGGGAAAGAAAAAAATATAGGGTGGGACACACATCAAGCCAATTCCTATTAAAAATGTCGGAAAATGCACGAAAAACATTAAGAATAGCTGTAAAATTTGTTCACTATTTTGGAAATGTGTGTTATAATAAAATCGTAATCAGCAGTGCAAATATTTTCCGCAGACAGTACAGGGATTCGGCGAGATTTTAACCCTAATGTGAACATAATTGGCAGACAAAGCGGATTCAGCAAGGCGCTGCATAAAGGACTGCATAAAAATACTACAGCGGGGTGAGGATAGCGTGATTAAAAAAGAAATGATTGCCATGCTTTTGGCGGGAGGACAAGGCAGCCGCCTTGGGGTTTTGACGCAAAAAGTGGCAAAACCGGCGGTTTCCTTCGGGGGGAAGTACAGGATCATAGATTTTCCTCTGAGTAATTGCATTAATTCGGGTGTGGATACGGTTGGCGTGCTTACGCAATACCAGCCTTTGCGCCTGAACGCGCATATTGGCATAGGCATTCCCTGGGATTTGGATCGTAATGTGGGCGGTGTGACGATTTTGCCGCCATATGAAAAGAGCGTTGGCAGCGATTGGTATACAGGGACGGCCAATGCTATATTCCAAAATTTGGAATATATGGAAACATACCATCCGGATTATGTATTGATTTTGTCCGGTGATCATATTTATAAGATGGATTACGAAGTAATGCTGGAGTATCATAAGGCGAATAATGCGGATATCACGATTGCCGCTATGCCTGTGCCTTTAAAAGAGGCGGGGCGCTTTGGCATAGTAATTACCGATGAAGCGAATCAGATCACTGAATTTGAGGAGAAACCGGAAAACCCGAGAAGCAATCTGGCTTCCATGGGGATTTATATATTTAGCTGGCCGGTATTGAAAGAAGCACTGATTCATTTGTCGAAGGAGCCGGGATGTGATTTTGGCAAACACATTATTCCTTACTGCCATAACAGCGGCAGACGGATTTTTGCATACGAGTATAACGGATACTGGAAAGATGTAGGTACTTTGGGCGCTTATTGGGAAGCCAATATGGAGCTGATTGACATTATTCCGGAATTTAATTTGTATGAAGAGTATTGGAAGATCTATACTAAGAGTGACATTATCCCTCCCCAATATGTGGCGGAGAAGGCAATCATAGACCGAAGCATCATCGGTGAAGGTACGGAAATTTATGGTGAAGTGCATAATTCCGTGATCGGAGCCGGTGTTGAGATCCGGGCAGGAGCCGTTGTCCGGGACTCGATTATTATGCGTGACTGTGTAGTCGGAGAGGGGGCAGAAGTGACGAAGGCCATAGTGGCAGAGGAGTCTGTCATTGGGGCAGGCGCTCAGTTGGGAGTCGGAGAGTATGCGCCTAACCGATATGATCCGAAGGTATACCAATTCGATTTGGTCACCATAGGAGAGCACAGTGTGATTCCGGATAATGTAAAGATTGGTAAGAATACCGCGATTTCCGGTGTCACGGCCGCAGAGGATTACCCGGCCGGAAGTCTGGCAGGCGGAGAATCCATTATAAAGGCAGGTGATGTGCAATGAGAGCGATCGGTATCGTCTTGGCGGGCGGAAACAGTAAGAGAATGCGAGAGTTATCAAACAAGCGGGCCATAGCTGCTATGCCAGTTGCCGGAAGCTATCGCAGTATTGATTTTGCGTTAAGCAGCATGAGCAATTCCCACATTCAACAAGTGGCTGTATTTACTCAGTACAATTCACGCTCTTTAAATGAACATCTTAGTTCTTCTAAATGGTGGGATTTCGGCAGGAAGCAGGGCGGGCTGTATGTATTTACCCCGACAATTACCGCAGAAAACAGTGATTGGTACCGGGGAACGGCTGATGCGCTGTATCAGAACCTGGCATTTTTGAAGAATAGCCACGAGCCTTATGTAGTGATTGCTTCTGGAGATGGTGTGTATAAATTAGACTACAATAAGGTGCTTGAGTATCATATTGCAAAAAAAGCAGATATTACTGTTGTATGCAGGGAGCTTCCGCAAGAGGAAGATGCTACCCGTTTTGGCGGAATTTCGCTCAATAGTGACGGGCGAATTGTGGAGTTTGAGGAAAAGCCGGTTATGGCGATTTCCAATATTGTATCTTGTGGGATATATGTGATCCGGCGCCGTCAGCTTATTGAATTAATTGAGCGGTGCGCGGCGGAAGATCGGGTGGATTTTGTGCGGGATATCTTGGTCCGCTATAAAAATCTAAAGAGAATATTTGGTTATAAAATGGATAGTTACTGGAGCAATATTGCTTCTGTGGATTCCTACTATCGGACAAACATGGATTTTTTGAAGCCGGAAGTGCGCAATTATTTTTTCAGAGAGTATCCGAATGTTTATTCTAAAGTAGACGACCTGCCACCGGCTAAATATAATCCCGGCGCAGTAGTGAAAAACAGCCTGGTTTCCAGCGGCTCGATTGTCAATGGAACGGTGGAGAATTCTATCTTGTTTAAAAAGGCATATGTAGGTAATAACTGCGTGATTAGGAATTCCATTATTCTTAATGATGTTTATATCGGGGACGATACCGTCATTGAGAATTGCATTGTGGAGAGCCGCGATACCATCCGTGCCAATACAACTTATATCGGCACGCCGGAAGAAATTAAAATCGTGGTTGAAAAAAATGAAAGGTACGCATTGTAGAAGAGGAAGGGGTTGCAAGCATGCAGATTACAGATGTGAGAGTAAGAAGGATTGAAAAAGAAGGTAAAATGAAAGCAATCGTCTCGATTACTCTTGATAATGAGTTTGTGATTCATGATATCAAAGTAATCGAGGGAGAAAAGGGATTGTTTATCGCCATGCCGAGCAGGAAAGCGGCGGATGGCGAGTACCGCGATATCGCTCATCCGATTAATTCGGAGACGAGAGATATGATCCAGAAAGTGATTTTAGAAAAATACGAGACTACAATGCTAGACAACCAGGAAGGATAAAGGGGATGGCGGAAGATTCGTTGAGAATCTGCCGCCATCCCCTTTGCTATGAAGTGCCCAACAAAACGTGTTAGTGACGCGTTTTGTCGGATTATGCACAGGGCTGTCTATAGGGGGTTGCTGCTGGCGCGGTATGGGAGCTAGTTTTGAAGTTGCAAAAAGAAATATAAAAATATTAAAAAGCAATATATAGTTGACATTATGCAAACAATATGATAAAATCCTTTTGTGATCAAGAGGAGGTGGCGGATTGAAAAACTTAAAGCTTAAAGCAGCCCGGGCAGGTAAGGATTTGTCACAGGAAGACCTGGCGAATTTGGTAGGAGTTACCCGTCAGACGATTGGGATGATTGAGGCGGGGAAATACAATCCTACATTAAAGCTGTGCCTGGCGATTTGCAAAGTGCTGGACAAAACATTAGATCAATTATTTTGGGAAGAGGAGATGTGATGATGGATGAGAGGATTTATCAAGGACAGCAAAAAATTTGGAGTGAGATGGGAAGGCTGATGTATTACCTGGCGGTGTTTTCCCTGCTGATCAAAGGTTTGGCTCTGCATATGGGACTGGGACAATGCGTGACGGAATATTTGATTGTTATTGGCGTGCCGGTATATCATCTGATTCGTTCCTGGCAGTTAAAGATTTCTTTTCTCCCGGCAAAGGGGAAAGCAAGGAAAAGGGTTTGGCTGATCCGGTTTCTCGAGGTGGTGCTAATCGGTGGATATTGTATTTTCAGCAATGATTTGGATATGGAAACAGGAATAGTATTTATAATTGTTTTTGTAACTATTTTTTCTGTCACGCGGATGCTTACGGTTTATCTGGAAGAGAAAAGAGCTAGGCGCCTGGAAAGGGAATTTGACGAAGAAGATTGAAATGCCATGTTCTTTAAGTCATCCTATACAAACAGAACATAAAAATCGGAAAAAAATAGGATATATTTACTATATTTGATTGAAATTGTTAAATGAAAATGCTATAATTGGAAATACCATATGGCGGCGGGGACGTTAATATCCGCAGCGGATAAGCAGCATAGGTATTCAGTGGATGCCGGGAGCGCCGCGTGTCGGTGGTATACATATGACATTGGCGGGGACGGAGGGTGACAAAATACACATCAGCTTGTTGCGCGATGTTTGACCAGCCGTACAATAGTTACTGTTCACAGGTATCCTGTGAACAGTAACCGCATATGCCCATTAGAAATCGCCTGACGGCGATGGGGCATATGCTTTGGTTTCCTAACTGTATTAGCCTATGGCTAATCAGCGGAGTGATTAGCCATGGTATGAACAGTAACGTACAATTCAAATAGGAGGACTGAAAATGAAGAGAAACGTAGTACCAATGATGTTGGCATGCGCAATGGCCGTGTCTATGCTGCCCGGCTTTGGGCGTATTCACGCGGAAGCCGCTTCTGATTCGGCTCAGGACACTTATCGATGCCAGTTGCATGCCAAAGTAACGGATGCCGGCGAAGTGGTAAATGAAGTAGTGATTAATTTTGGTGAAGATAAGAAAGCGGCCAATATTGATGTGGATACTTTTACGATCCATGCAGTCGGCACAGTGAAAGATTTTCTTGCGGGTACCGGCCTGGAGAGCAGCGGAGATTATGACATTGACCGTAAGGTTGTGGCTGTGGAGACGGCTGGCCAATGGGTGAGCCTGCGTATGGACCAGTCAGAAGGGGCGACCCTCGCGTATACCTCCGGTTCCCGGAATTATCCGGCTACCCTGACTTATACGATTACCCAGAATAAGCCCTTCACGTTGACGGCGGCTGACGGAACGGTTCTGAATGAAGAGTATATGGCTGTTTTTATCTGCGATAATTCTGTTGTTAATCCGGAGACGGCTAAATTCGAATCGGTGAAGGTTCCAGGCGGTATCAATTACCAGTTCTATAATGCCGGTGAAGGCGTGGACAAGCTGGTGGTTTGGTTCCATGGAAACGGCGAAGGCGATTTATTATCTTCCGGTAACAACGTAGCGCAGATGCTGGCCAACAGAGGAACGGTTGCCTGGGCTTCCGATGAATTCCAGGAGATTTTCGGCAAGGCTCATGTTATGGCTTTCCAGGCTCCGGATACCTGGTATTATGCCCAGAGAGACGGATTGCTGGACAAAGCGGCCAATGAAATTAACGAAGTGATTCAGAAATATGGCGTGAATCCGCAGAAGGTTGTCGTTTCCGGATGTTCCGCAGGCGGCTATATGACGACGAGGATGCTGATTGCCCATCCAAACATGTTTGCGGCGGCTATGATCAACTGCCCGGCTTTGGATGTGGCTTCTGCCCGCGGCGGCGAGACCCCGACGGACGAAGAGCTGGCTTCCATCAAGGCTTCCAATACGGCAATCTGGCTGGTACAGGGTGCAACGGACAGCGTAGTGGCGACAGATCAGTGTTCCCGGCGCCTGTTCAATATCCTGACGGACGGACAGCAGGTCAGCGAGAGCAGGATTAAGCAGGAGCTGCCGCAGAATTCCGATATGACTACTTATGAGACGGCGGATAATAAGTATAAACTGTCCCTTTATGATACTACCGAAGAGGGCAAGCTGAGATTTGCCGAAGATTATGACTGGGATGGCGTGATGACGGAAGTACAATACAGCAATCACTGGTCCTGGATTTATACATTGAAAAATGATCCCAGGACAGCAAACGGAACACATATCGTGAACTGGGCGGCGGGATTTGTTGTTGACTAACGAAATTCAGGCGTAAACAGCGTGCGCTGCTTGCCCGGGAATTGATGTGATGCTGTACTGGAGGCCGTGCAAGGTCTGGCTTGGTGAAGCGAAGTATATACTGTATTGACTATAATAACAGATAAAATTAGCCAAGTTGCCGGGCGGTACAGAAAACAGATGGGAAAAATAGCCTGGAGGGGGCAGTTCCTTCCAAGCTTTTTTTGAGGGCGCAATTAAGGGAATTTAACTATGGAAAACAAAAAGACTGGGAAAGTTTTGCACAGGATAAGGAGAGAGATGATGATAAGCAAAGATTTGTTTCGGAAATGTTTTTTGGCCATTTTGGTAGCGGCAATGACTATGGGAGCCACTATGTCAGTTTGGGCTGGGGAGTGGCGGCAGGATGGCACCGGTTGGTGGTGGCAGGAGGACAATGGCGGCTATCCAGTGAATACCTGGCAATGGATTGACGGGAACCGGGATGGGGTGGCCGAGTGTTACTATTTTATGCCAGACGGGTATCTGCTGGTCAATGGGGTGACGCCGGATGGTTACACCATTAACGGAGATGGCGCGTGGACGGTTGACGGTATAGTACAGCAAAAACAGGTTGGCACAGAACAGGGAACGCCGGAGATATCGCAAAGGCAGAAGGAGGTCATGGAGTTAGTAGTGGGGGTAAGCGTACCATTGGAGAGGGATGTTTTCAGGACGAGTACGATGCGGGGGGATGATTTTGCGGTTTGCTTTAACGGGATGTTTCTCGGTGGTGCTGGTAATACGGAAAAATTGTTCCCTTCTTACCTTGGAAGAGAATATATCAAAGACGCATGGGGATATGATGCATCATACGAGGTTTTTGATATAGAAAGAAACTTGAAATGCTTGGTGGATATTTACGGCTCTGGGGTAGACAAAGAGAAGACCAGAAAAAACTGGCAGGAAGGGAATCAAGTAAATAGCCAGGATAAGCTTTATTGTTGTTATGCAGACGGAGATCCTGTTACGGAAGCCAAACTTACGGATTTTGCTATGGAAAATGGGAAATTAGTAGCAAAGGGGACTTTTGACGGATCTTCTAATGGAGGGGATTACTGGAATGGTACGATGACTGCCATATTCCGGCCTAATGCGGACAGTTTCTTTGGATATACATTGGAGTCGATCGAAACGACTTCCGTGAATATCGGAAGCGAATGGTAATAGTGATTGTTTTTATAAGCAGCAAATCTAAAGTTTTTCTGACAATTCATCAAACCCCCTGTTCAAAGGATTTTTTCTCTGGTAAAATAGCAGGCGAATGAATCGTAAGAGAGGGGCGCATTTTATGAAGGCTAATATTGACGGGCATTCTTTTACCGGCCTGATGGTGGCTGGTTTGCTGATGGCTGCTGTGTTTGGCGGTGCAAAACCGGATACTTTTAGCGGGATGACGGAGCTGCCGGTAAAAAAGAGTGGTATTTATCTGACGGAATACAAAAGCAGTATGTTAGCGATGTCTAATCGTGAAAAATTTGAAATTTATGCTGAAAATAACGTGGCGCAGTTTCAGTCGCCGGGGCAGCAGGCCGGTGCGGCGGATGGCCAGCAGGCATCATCCGTACAAGAAACGACTCAAACGGTAAGCCGGACGATAACTGCGGGCCAGAGAAAGTCTTCCGGCAAGGGAGAAAGCGGCAGCCGAAACCCAGGGAACCAGAATCCAGGGAACCAAAGCCCGGGGAATCAGGATTCGGGAAACCAAGGCCCAGGGAACCAGAATTCGGGAAACCAGGGTCCCGGCAGCCAGAATCCAGGAGTTCAGAATCCCGGCGGTCAAACGGGGATTATTACCGAAGGGGAAAAGGGCGCGCAGTCGGAACCGATTTTTGGCGGCGCTACTTTGACCATGCTGAATTCCCAGAGTGACAGCCAGATGTTGTCCGTGATTATCCAGACAAGCCAGGGCAGCCTGATTGTGGTGGATGGAGGGCTGGGCAAGGACGGCGATTATCTGCGCAGCCAGATCCAGGCCAGAGGGAATCATGTATCGGCATGGCTGATTACCCACCCGCATGGGGATCACGCAGGCGCGCTTTACCGGATTTTGCAGGATGAGGCGGAAGGAGCGCAGTCAGGCATGCAGATTGACGGGATTTATTATTCTTTTGCCGCACCGGAATGGTATACGGTTCATGACCCGTCGGAGCAGACGATGGCGCATGCGATTATCGGCACGTTTTCCGGCCTGCCGGAGACGATGCTGCATCAAGTGTCCAAAGGTCAGACGATTCAGGTGGATGATGTGACGATTCAGGTAATGAATGACCGTTATGAGCTGAGTACGGATAAAGGGAATAATGCCGGCATTGTTTATAAGATGCTGATTAATGGAAAATCCATTTTGTTTTTGGGGGATATGGCTGAGGAAGGCGGACGCCGTTTGTTGGCAGAGGCAGGGCCGGAGGCATTGAAATCCGATATTGTGCAGATGGCGCATCATGGGCAGAACGGAGTAGGAGAGGAGGTTTATCAGGCAATTAATCCCAGTATTTGCCTATGGCCAACTCCTCAGTGGCTTTGGGAAAATTCCAGCGGGAAATACCGTACCGGAGAGACGAAAAATTGGATGAGCCGTTTGAATGTACAGAAACATTACTGTATGAAGGATGGAGATCAAATTATCCGATAAACAGAATTTCTCTGTAGATTTATCTGTTGCAGAAAAACAATTATAATGAGTGGACAAACATTGGATATAAGTCAATTTTACACTCTACTTTGCTAAAATATATAGTAAGTGGAGGAGACTTATGATTATGAAGAGCAATATCAGGCAGTTGCGGAAGCAGAGAAATATTTCGCAGAAGGTATTGGGTGAAGATATCGGTTTGTCCCAGCAGGTTATCAGCCGTATGGAGCGGGACAGAAGCAAGATTCAGGTGGATGTACTGCTGAATCTTGCCGATTATTTCCATGTATCTACGGATTGTGTGTTGGGATATCGTATGGATGGGGAGGCAAATAATCCTATGGAGGAAGCGCTGATGCTGCAAAGCGCTGCCGATCAGGAGCTGCTGGCGGTTATTGATGATTTGGAACAGATGGATTGGGCTAAAAGGCAAAAATTATGGCGGATATTGGCGGTTTTAAAGCGGTGTCTCTGATGAGGCGCCGCTTTTGCGGGTTCAATCGGTAACAGTCAGGCCGCTGTGATAGGAGTAACTGCCCAATTCATTTAAAAGTCGTGATATGTCCTGGTTGGGGGTCATATAGCTGGGCTGGATTAACGAATTCAGGATAGCATAGACATTGCTGCATTTTAACAGGCACTGGTGGAAGAGATCCGGGAAGGACGCTTGGGAAGCGAGGCGGCGGTCCCAGGGGTTGCACCAGGTTTCGTGATCCAGGTTCAGGCAGACCCGGGGCTGGGATACTTTATCTGTAACCAGCTTGGGGGATGCAACGGGATTTTTGAGAAATATATTTTCAAAAAAAGCAATGCTGCTGCTTTTGCGTCCGGAAGGGTCAGCGAGGGTCCGGCATCCGAAGCGCATGGCGAGGATAGAACGATGCACCATTTGCGGAGTTACCTGGAAATTGTTGGAGTAAGTGATAGGATAATACGCATCGTTAATACATCGGGACAGAAAGCGGGAAATAAATTGAGTTTCCATGCCGTTCAGGCATATGGTAGCCGCCTGGTTAAACTGAGACGGCTTTTTCTTTTTGTACTTGAGCAAGAGCAGAGCGTCGATGTCGTTTTCCAGGGCGGCGTGCATTCCATGAGCTTGGGTGGTAGGAGCTTTGGCATTGTAGCCAATGCGTCCATATACATAGGGATGGCAAATGGAATCACCAATATAGTGGCAAAGATAGCCGCAAAAATAGGCGAGGCCCTCCTCTCGCTGTTGCCGGGACGAGATATCAGCCAGATTACGCAAATAGCAGGAGAAAAAGTCCTGAATATGGTGTTCATGCATGTAAGAGGCTACGTTGCGGTAATCCCGGTGTCTCAGGATGGGTATATTATAGAAAAACATGTCGGGCCCCTGCAGGCCAAGCTGGTAAAGCCAACGGTATTTGGAAATAATGAATTTAAGCTGATTGTTAGGCAAATCGTTGTAAGCTTTCATACCCAAAATGTAATGTGTAGTAAAACCAGGCATAGGAATTCCCCTTTTTATATATTTTTTGTAGGTTAAAATCCTCTTGCGAGCGGAGCATGCATCGGATTTCCAACCTTTGACGATCCTAATTCATGTTAAATCCTTTGCTGTCTGAACTGTTTGCTATTGTACCATCTCCTTTGGACAGGCTCCCTCAGGGGGATGCGCACAGTTCGCTTAGGAATTTGTCCTCCCTCTGGCCGGACGCGAACTGGCGCAGGTATAATCTCTGTCGAGATTATACCATAGGTGAGAAAAAAATGCGAGGGATATACAAGGGATAGAGGAATAGATTGCCTGTGATTGTACATAAAATACTGTAATTAAAAACTGCAGGCGGCCAGTTAAAAATGGATATGGGGGAAGTGATTCATTTTCTTGTTTGGGGGCCATGGACATTGGTATTATTTTTGGGGACAGGGTTGTGGTTCACGATAAAGTCCGGATGTTTCCAGTTTTTAGGATTTAGGTATTGGTGGAAGAACACTGCGGGAAGTTTGTGGAGAAGGAATAGGGAAGAGAATCCTCGTACAATTACTCAATTTCAGTCTGCCTGCACAGCATTGGCGGCAACCATTGGCACGGGAAATATTGTGGGAGTGGCTACGGCTCTGACTGCCGGCGGGCCTGGTGCTTTGTTTTGGATGTGGGTATCGGCAGCGATTGGCATGATGACCGCTTATGCGGAAACCAGTCTTGGGCAGCAATATCGTTATCGGCAGAAAGACGGTCATTGGCTGTGCGGCCCGATGATCTATATGGAGCGTGGGTTGGGATGCCCGCTTTTGGGAATCCTTTATGCGTTGTTTGCCTTTTGTGCCTCTTTGGGGATGGGGAGTATGGTACAATCAAATTCCATGAGCGGGACGTTGCATTATTCGGTACATGTGCCCCCGTTGTTGAGTGCGTTTTTAATTACCCTGTTGGCAGGGATAGTGATTTTAGGGGGAATTGGGAGGATATCCAGGGTCTCCGAACGCTTGATGCCCATATCGGCAGGAATTTATGTAATATTCTCCGTGATGGTTATATTGTCTTATTGGGAATACCTTCCGCGGGTTTTAGCGGCGGTTTTCCGAGAGGCGTTTCGCATCGAATCGGTAGGAGGAGGAGTCAGCGGATTTTTATTGAGCCGTAGTGTGCGCTATGGTTTGTCCCGGGGAGTGTTTTCCAATGAAGCGGGCTTGGGGAGTTTGGCAGTACTTCATGGGGCGGCGGAAAAGACGACCCCAAAGGAACAAGGCATGTGGGCGATGTTTGAAGTGTTTTTTGATACGGTAGTGATTTGCACATTGACTGCATTGGTAATTTTGTGTGTAGGGTATGGGGAGAGAGATTATGCCGGAACCTTCCGTCTGCTTGGGGAAGACGGCGCGGCATTGGCGATTGCCTGTTTTCGGGTTCGTTTTGGAGGTGCGGGAGAAGCGCTGGTATCTGGCGCTATGGCAGTATTTGCCTTTGCAACCATTATTGCCTGGTATTATCTGGGGCGACAGACGTTTCATTATCTGGCGGAACGGTTGTGTCCCCGCTACTTTTCAGGAGAAAAAGGTGAGGGGCTATATTTGGTTTTATATTTACTGGCGGTATTTATCGGAGGTATTTGCCGGGTAGAGGCAGTTTGGCTGGTGTCAGATGTAGCTAACGGCCTGATGGCATATCCGAATTTGCTGTCATTGCTTCTGCTTTCACGACAGGTGGCATTTCCCGGAATAGATATGGCTGGCGGTTAAGGGGCTGCGAGGACATCCCCATATAGATTGCCTGTACGATTTGCAGATTAACAATCAACACGATTAGGCGAATAATCATAATGACAATAGGAAGAAAGCGTTTGACAAAGAAGGAGAAATCAAGTATACTAGATTCACAAAAGGGAGTAGCCTGCATCTGTAAGATGTTTTGCAATATCGTCATCACGGCTGTGAGTGAAAACAGTCCGGTATGCATAGAATAAGCGAGACTTTTGTTGCGTGATATGAGCGCGGCAGGAGTTTCGCTTTTTTTGTATCATAGGTAAGTACGTCCTATGATACAAAACGCTCCGCGTGGTTGCTGAGTGCCAGTGGCACTCGTTTAGCAACGGCTGAAGTGGAACGTAGAGCGCACTCCGCGCAAAGGAAGATGGCTGCTGGCGCAGCCGCGCTCCGGCGCGAGAGTCCGGCAAGCAGGGAAAAACTTTCCAAATACTCGATTTGCAGGTAATTTCGGAAAACAACTCAAACAGGAGGGAAAAATGAAAATTATGGTTTATGTAATGCTGGCGGCTGGTTTTGTGCTTCTAATCAAAGGAGCGGATTTTTTTGTGGAGGCAAGCTCCTCGGTTGCCAGGAAACTTCGGATACCCAGCATAATCGTTGGGCTGACAGTTGTGGCATTTGGAACCAGCGCACCGGAGCTAGCGGTCAGTACCGCTGCTTCTCTGGCAGGAAATAATGAGATTGCAGTAAGCAATGTTATCGGATCGAATATTTTTAACTTGCTGGCAGTATTGGGGGCATGCGGCGCCATTCGTGCGTTTCCGGTCCGGCTGCGTTGGGATTTTGCTGCTGCTATTGCCGCAGCGGTGCTCCTGTTGTTTATGATCTTGCGGGATATGTTTCTCAGCCGCATAGAAGCATTTGTCCTATTGGGGATGTTCATCGCCTTTTTGGTGATGATTGTAAAAGACGGTTTGAAGAACCGGGTTGAGGCAGAAGAAGAAAAAAAGACAATACCGTTTTTGCTGTGTTTGGTTTATGGGGCAGGTGGTTTGGCGGCGATTGTCTGTGGAGGAGATTTGGTAGTGGATTGTGCCAGCCAGATTGCGGCGAATTTTGGTTTGAGCCAAACATTGATCGGATTGACTGTGGTGGCGATGGGAACATCCCTTCCGGAGCTGGTGACTTCTGTTGTGGCGTCCCGGAAAGGGGAAAACGCGATGGCGTTGGGAAACGTCCTTGGTTCAAACATATTTAATGTATTGATGGTTTTGGCCATATCGGCGGCTGTAAAGCCTATAGCAGTGAATTTGTTCGCTGTTGTGGATGCGGCTTGTTTAGTGGCATTTAGTTTGATAGCATTGATTTTGTGTCGGACGAGGGATCAGATCAGCCAGAAGGAGGGGGTGGCAATGCTGGTGATGTATACGGTATATATGGTTTATATATGTATCCGTTAATTGTATATGGTCAGTACTACCTTGCGAAAATTCCGGTGAATTCGGCACTCGCTATTTCCGCAAGGCAATATTAATGCAACGCTGTATTAGTTTGTTTCTGTTCACATTGTACCTGTGAACGGCAATTGTTATTTCACAACGAAAGACCCCTCCGCAGCGGAGGGGTCTTTCTAAACTACAATTTATAAGAGGTTAAAAAAGGGAGGAGAGCTGATAATTCGATTACCAGCCCGAGTATTATGAAAAAAATCTTATAAGCATCTCATATTCAACGGCATCAATGGTTGCTTACGATTATAGTATACGCAGTAATCGTGAAGAAACCATGATAATTATGTAAAAGGTTTTTGAATGATTTATGAACAGATAATGAACGCAGTCGCTATTGTTTAAAGCTTTGCAGATTTTTGCCGCTCTTGCTATTTAAGTTTTTTTGTGGTATATTAGGGAATAAAGTCCATAGGGAAAGGATTGTAGTAATTATGGTAGATAAATGGAGAATCACGATTCCGGAATTGACAGGAGATGACGTGAGAAACGCATATATCTATCTGCCGGAGTCTTATTTTGAAGATCCAGGTGTACGTTATCCTGTGCTTTATATGTTTGATGGGCATAATGTATTTTTTGATACAGATGCCACTTACGGCAAAAGCTGGGGGATGAAGGAATACATGGAAAGGACAGATACGCAGATGATTATTGCTGCGGTAGAATGCAATCATAGCCCGGACCATGGGCGGCTCAGTGAATATTCTCCTTTTGATTTTCGGGAAAGAGGGTTTGGTGAAATCCAGGGCAGAGGGAAAATTACTATGGATTGGATGGTGAATACCTTCAAAGCGGGGATTGATAAGGAGTTCAGAACGCTGCCCGGGCGTGAGACTACGTTTATCGCAGGTAGCTCGATGGGGGGGCTGATGAGTCTCTATGCCGTTTTGGAATATAATTGGGTGTTTTCCCGGGCGGCGGCTTTATCGCCGTCGGTATGGCTGGCTCGCCGCCGGATTGAACAGATGATCCGCAATGCCAGATTGAATTCAAATACTGTTGTTTATATGGATTATGGTTCTGAAGAATTAACGAATCATGCCAATATGCTGCATCAATATGCCAATATTACTTCGCTTCTGATGGAGAAGAATGTACTGGTGGATAGTCGGATTGTTCCCGGGGGAACCCATTGTGAAGCTAGTTGGGAACGGCAGATTCCGTTTTTCATGAATACGCTGCTGTATGGCATGGAAATTGAGAATGGGTATAAAGAATCAGATTTGCAGCAGGAAAGCGGACAGTTGTCAAATTAAGAACACGCCGGTATCGGCGGGATTGGAGTGGCGATGGAAGTACAGTATTATAAGCAGTACAGCTCTGTGCTGGAGCGGGATATGGAGTGCAAGGTCTATGGGCACGCTGGGCGTCCGGTTTTGTTTATCCCCTGTCAGGACGGGCGTTTTTACGATTTTGAGAATTTTAAAATGACCGATGTATGGGCGCCATGGATTGATTCCGGACAAGTGATGGTATTTTCTATTGATACAATAGATGCAGAAACCTGGTCCAATAAATTTGGCAATGCTGGCTGGCGGAGCTGGCGGTATGACCAGTGGATTCATTATATTGTGGATGAGTTTGTCCCATTTATGAGAGGGATGGCCAACGAGCGTAATGGATGGGAAGGGAATCCTGGCATATTGGTTTGTGGGTGCAGTCTGGGAGCAACGCATGCGGCTAATTTGTATTTCCGTTTTCCGGGGATTTTTGATCGCTTGATGGCGCTGAGTGGTATTTATACTGCTGATTATGGGTTCGGCGGGTATATGGATGATTTGTTGTATCTGAACTCCCCGGTGCATCATCTTCCCAACTTACCGTTGGATCATCCGTATATTGCCCATTATAATCGAAATAGAGCGGTTATCTGTGTTGGGCAAGGGCCTTGGGAGATGCCGGATTCCACAAGAAAACTTCAGGAGATTTTAAACCAGAAGGGAATCCATGCCTGGGTGGATTATTGGGGATTGGACTGCGCACATGATTGGTGCTGGTGGTATAAGCAAGTAGTTTATTTCCTGCCATATTTGTTGGAATAGCTATAAAGAATGCTGTCTGACAGTCGGATAAAAAGAAAAATCTGTGTGCATATGCGAAAGGAAAAATTATGAAAAATCTTATTTTTATCTCTCCGAATTTCCCCACAAACTATTGGCAGTTTTGCCGGGAATTGAAAAACAACGAGTTGAATGTATTGGGTATTGGAGATCAAGCCTATGACTTATTAACTCCGGAACTGAAAGACAGTCTTACTGAGTATTACATGGTCGACAGCCTGGAAAATGAAGATGCCGTATACCGTGCCGTGGCTTTTTTTGCATTTAAATACGGCCGTATTGACTGGTTGGAATCTAATAACGAATATTGGCTGGAAAGAGATGCCAGACTGCGGACGGACTTCAATATCAAGAGCGGTTTTCAGGTGAAGGACATTCCCCGGATTAAGTATAAATCTAAAATGAAAGCTTATTATGAAAAGGCAGGTATTCCCACGGCCCGTTATCATTTGGTTGTGGATATGAAAGGATGCCTGGATTTTGCGGAAGAAGTGGGATATCCGATTGTGGCCAAGCCGGATAACGGCGTAGGGGCCTCCGATACCTGGAGAATTGAAAGTGAAGAGCAGCTTAAGGAGTTTTACCGCAGAAAAATACCTCATGTACCGTATATTATGGAAGAGTATGTGTATGCTGAGGTAAACTCTTACGATGCCATAATTGATTCACAAGGTAAGCCTATGTTTGAGACGGGCAATATTTCGCCGATTTCTATTATGGATATTGTGAACAATCAGGATAATTCCATTTACTATATTTTAAAAGAACTTTCGGAGGATACAAGAGCTGCCGGACGGGCTGTAGTTAAAAGTTTTGGCGTAAAGAGCCGCTTTATCCATTTTGAATTTTTCCGTCTGAACAGAGATCAGGAGGGGCTGGGAAAGAAAGGGGATATCGTGGGGCTGGAAGTAAATATGCGGCCTTGTGGTGGTTTTACCCCAGATATGATTAATTTTGCCCACAGTACCAATGTATATAAGATTTGGGCAGACATGATTGCTTATGACCGTTCTACGGTGCCGGTGGGCGAACATGCTTATTGTGCATTTGCCGGACGCCGCGACGGAAAGAATTTTGTCAGGAGCCATGAAGAGATCATGGATAAGTACGGTGATCGGATGAGGATGGTGGAGCGTCTTCCGGATGTACTGTCTGGCGCTATGGGCAATCAGATGTATATGGCAGTATTTGCTACAAACGCGGAATTGGAAGAGTTTTACAGAGACATACTGGACGTATGGAAAGAGGAATAATAGTAAGGCAAAAGCCATATTAAAGGATTAGTTTGGAAAAGAATGGAGGGAATGGGAATGAAAAATCCGGAGGTTACGATTACTATGGAAGATGGCGGCGTGATTCGTGCGGAGTTGTATCCGCAGACAGCGCCCAATACCGTGAGGAATTTTATCGATTTGGTAAAAAAAGGTTATTATGACGGATTGACTTTTCATCGGGTAATTGACGGTTTTATGATTCAGGGAGGATGTCCTCAGGGGAATGGCATGGGAGGACCAGGTTATTGTATCAAAGGGGAGTTTTCCCAGAACGGTTTTCCGAATGAGCTGAAGCATCTGGAAGGTGTGCTGTCCATGGCCCGTACCAATATGCCGGATTCTGCCGGCTCTCAGTTTTTTATCATGCACAAAGATGTCCCCAGTTTGGATGGGTTGTATGCAGCTTTTGGCAAAGTGGTCGAAGGGATGGAAGTAGTGGATCAAATTGCCAGGACGGCTACGGATTTCAGTGACAGGCCGTTGAAACCGCAGAGGATGCTTCGGGTTACGGTGGATACTTTCGGTGAAACATATGAGGCGCCGGAGATTGCGTGAGGGCAAAGCCCGGAGCAATCGGTTTTCATAGAGTGGCTGGCACAACATCAAAGGCCGCATGAAAGTCCCAGTGGCACTCGTTTAGCGCCGATCGAAGCGGAGTGGAGAAATTTATGGTTTGGGAACGGAGAATCTGGATAGATGGGGTTTGTTATCCGGTGGTGATTTCTGATGAACAGAAGGCCCTTCTTGCCGCGAAAGCAGCAGGGAGGGCTGTTGTTGGTTTGCTGCGGAAAAACGGAGAGCAGGAACTGACGGCAGCGAGGTATTTAGTGGAAACACTTGAGGCGGCAGATGAGCGGTATCTGGAACGGATAGTGCGGCGGCAGACAGGAAAGCCCTGGATTATAGGAGAATCTGAGCGCCTTATACTCAGGGAATTTATGATGGGAGACGAAAAGCAGATTTTTCGGGAGGAAAATGACAGGGAGGATGACCAGGTTTTTTATATACCGCAAAAATTGGAAGCATATATTCGTCTGCAGTATGGGTTTTATGAGTATGGTTTGTGGGCTGTGGTCAGGAAGGAAGATAAGAAAATATTGGGAAAAGCCGGGATTACAGCTTATGATCATGAAAGAGGGGGCTATATGCTGGCGTATCATATATTTTCGCCTTATCGCTGTCATGGCTACGGCCAGGAGGCCTGCCGCATTATCCTGGATTATGTGAAGCAGGAAGGCGGAGGCCGGATTTATGCTCTGGCAGAAGCATCCAACAAGATTTCCGTTAGGCTGTTGGAAAAATTGGGGTTTCGGGCTATGGAGCAAAAATATAGCGGATCAGATTCATCGAGTATTCTTTTCGTTCGGAATTGCTGATGATACCTAACAGAGGAGGAGTGTGGCCCAGCCCGGCATTGGAAGCAAAGGCAGTACCGCTGATGTCTATAGCGTAAGCCCTTTTGGTCTGGTCTTCACCGGCAGCATAAAACAGGCGGTCTTTTACTAAAGCCAGTACGTCTGGAGGAAGTTCTGTTTCCAAGTCGACGTATCCGTTGAGGGCGGAAAAATGCTCGATGGTTGCCTGATCACCGATAATCACGTCCAGGTCTTTGGAAAATACCAAAGCGGATATTTTAGCCAGAGTAACATAGCTTAATTCTGTGGCATCATCACCATAAGTAATATATGAAGACTCCGCCGTGATGATTTCTTTTTTGCCAAGGTTTAAATATTGGGCAAAATCTTCTTCCAACAAACTTAGATTTATTTCCTGCTGTGAATAGCAGTTGATAATCATGCAGTGCATAACCGTATTAAAAGTTCTGCTGTAAAGGGAAGTGGCCACTACCTGAAGGAGGAAGAGGGCAATAATTCCCAAAAACATATGAATCTTGTAGTATGCCCAAATATACCAAACACGGTCTTTCCAGGTCATCGTTTTGAGTTTTTCCCACTCGCTCCGTCTAGGTGCGGGTTCCGGTTTGGGCGGCAGCTCCTGGGGATGTTCTTGCTGGTGCATAGATTCTTCAGTTATTTTCATGGACTCAATCCTTTCTTTTGATGGAATACCTGTAAGTATACCATAAGATAAGGCAGAATAGGGCAAAAATTTAAAAATCTTATGTACTCCTGGAGAGTACATTTTTACAAAAAAGGAGGAACGGAACAGATGCTGTCCAATATTTTTAATTATGATAATCCAGTTTGGCGATTTATAGGAAAGTTTTGTGATATATTGATTCTCAATGTTCTTTGGGTGTTATGCAGCATTCCCATTGTAACAATTGGTGCTTCTACTACGGCGGTATACTATGTAACTTTGAAGTTGGTGCGGGATGAAGAAGGGCCGACAATTCGCTCTTTTTTTCGCTCGTTTAAAGAAAATTTTAAACAGGCTACCATTATTTGGCTTATTTTGCTGGTGACAGGCTTGGTGATTGGATGTGATTTGTATTTTTTTCTGATGCTGCGCACAGGGGCTTCTATGTTTCGTACGGTTATGGTTGCCGTGTTTGGCGGTTTTGCATTAGTTTATTTGTTCATTGCCTTGTTTATTTTCCCTTTGCAGGCCCGTTTTTATAATCCCGTTAAGCGGACATTCTTCAACGCATTCTTTATTTCCGTGCGTCATATGCTGCATTCAATAGGATTGATTGGCATAGACATAGCGTTGCCTTTGCTGGCGTTGTTTTTCCTGCCAATCCTACAGCCGTTATTATTTATGTTTGGATTTCCGCTGTTGGCGTTTATCAATTCGTTTGCCATTGTAGGGATATTTGATAAATATATGCCTAAAGAGGCTGAGGAAGACGGTTTTTCGAAAAAGGATGTCACGGAAACGGAATAGTGCCTGGATGGGAGAGAATGTTGCAATTTACCACAGCTCGTTTTATAGGGCGGCTGAACAATGCCAAAAGCTGCATGAATGTTTAGGAAAACGTTGATTAAAGCGTTTCCCGCGCCGGATTTGCGCTGCGAAGCAGCAGTTTCTCTGTAAAACCTGCGCGTCCGCCGGAGACTCTAAGAAAACGCTGTTACATTTAATGTAACAGCGTTTTCTTAAAAATTATCAATGTTCCTTGATGTTTTGTGAAACGGTAATCTGCTGATTGTCTATATGTTCACGCATGGCAGCTTTGGCTTCCGATACGTGGCATTCTTTTAATGCCTGAAGAATGTGGTCATGTTCAACCAGAAGGATTTGGTGTTTGGCAATATCTTTGATATATTCCAGCCGGTAACGGTACATTTGTTCCTGAAGATTGTTCAGGATTTGTACCAGGCGGATATTGCCAGTCCCCTGGTAAATGACATCATGGTAATGCTCATCGGTTTCGGCGATTTCCATAAAATCACCATTGTGGATGGCTTTTCGAAAAGCTTCTTGGGCTTTTTCAAGTTTTTCCAAATCTTCTTTTTCCATCCTCTGACAAGCTAGTTCGGTGGCTAATTCTTCCAGTGAACGACGGACTTCCAGCACTTCCCTCAAACTTTTTTCGGATATTTTAGCGACTTCGGCTCCTTTTCTGGGAATCATTAGTACCAGTCCCTCTAACTCCAACTTGCGGATAGCTTCCCGGATAGGGGTGCGGCTGACACCTAAGCGTTCGGCCAATTGAATTTCCATCAGGCGTTCTCCCGGTTCCAGTTCCCCTTTTAAAATTGCCTGGCGCAGGGTGTTGAAAACTACGTCACGCAAGGGAAGATATTCGTTCATATTGACCTTTAATTCATTAATCATGATTGATTCTCCTTAGCACGTTCGAAAGAATTGATGTTGTAAAAATTTGTTAAGTACAATTGCTTTGCCAATTTGGAGTCTGGTTCGGAACGGAAATGATCGTATGCTTTTTCTGCTGTTTTCAAGTCGGGAAAAAGACCGAATACCGTGGGGCCGCTTCCGCTCATCAGGGAGCCAATGGCTCCGTATTCCATCATTTTTTCTTTAATGGTGCGGATAATGGGATACTCTTTAATGGTCACGGTTTCCAATACGTTTCCCAATTTTCCGGCGATTTGACGGATATCTTGTTTGCGTATGCCATCTAAAATCCCATCGATGTCCGGATGTTGCTCCGGTTTCAGCTCATTGGCATGAAGATTGGTATAGACAAAACGGGTGGAGACGCTGATGCCTGGTTTAGCAATGAGGACATGGCATTGGGGAACGGGCGGAAGAGGAGTCAGAATTTCTCCAATCCCTTCGGACAAAGCGGTACCACGGAGAATACAGTAAGGGACATCGGCGCCGATTTTTACTCCGCGCTCCATCAATTGATTGATACTGAGCCCCAGCCGGAACATCTTATTGATACCGAATAGAACAGCGGCAGCATCGGAGCTGCCTCCGGCCATGCCGGCAGATACAGGAATAAATTTGCGCAAGTGGATGGAAATGCCCTCGGTAATATGAAATTCTTTCATTAGCATATCGGCGGCGCGGTAGACCAAATTGTTTTCGTTAGTGGGAAGGTAAAAAAGGTTGGTTTCTACCCGGATGCCTGGTTCTTCTTCCCGTTTAAGGCCGATTCGGTCAAAAATGCCCACGGTCTGCATAATCATTCGGACTTGATGGTATCCGTCTTCTCTTTGGCGCAGAACATCCAGCCCTAAATTGATTTTTCCATAGGCTTTTAGTCCAAGGTGTTTGATCATAATCGTTCTTCACTCCTAATCTTATAATCGTTGACGGCAAAGATTCTTGCTTTCATTCGTTTTAGTATGTTAATCAAAATGACTTGTGTACATTGTATACAGTATATTATATCCATAAAATTCCGGATTCGCAAGTCCTTTTTGAAATCTTTTTAAAAGTTCTTTTCATTTGTTTTTTGAAGCTAATTTGTGAATCTTCCATAAAGATTTATGAATATTTGGCCCAAAATCCTATTTGACATTCGAAAAAAAGAGTCTATAATATGGCTTATCGGAGGAAAGCTTAGTAAGCGGGAAAGCTCCGATAAGCAGATCAAAGAACGAGGGCGTTCCGGTATAGGGATGTCCTCGTTTTTGGCTTCATGGGTAGTTTTGAAGCAACAGCCCTTGATAGAAGGCAGAAAAGTCTATGGCCCGGGCCGCCGGTATCAAATGGGAAAACAGGGTATAAGATCGCTTAAGTTTAATTTATGATTGTCAGGAAAAGGAGGAGAGCCACATGAAAAAGCTGGAAATTATTATCAAGCCGGAAAAGCTGGAAGAGCTGAAAGAAATTTTGGAAGCCAGCAAAGCTAATGGCATTATGATCAGCAATATTATGGGGTATGGAAATCAAAAGGGATATAAGCAGATGTACCGGGGAACGGAGTATGTGGTGAATTTGCTTCCTAAGGTAAAGGTGGAAACCGTTGTTGCGGAAGACGTGGCTGAGCAGATTATTGACCGGGTAGTGAAGGAAATCACTACGGGGAATATTGGCGACGGAAAGATCTTCCTTTATGAAGTCCAGGATGCCGTACGCATTCGTACAGGAGAGCGGGGAGAAGAAGCTTTGTAAAGCGTCAAAAGTCATGGAAAATGGAAATTGCATAAGAATATAGTAATTGTGGAGGTATCGAGCAATTACGAAACACTTTTTATCAAAGGAGATAATGGCTGCCAGGTCTGTCTCCTTTTTATTTTGAAAGTCCTGGACGGCAGCCATGATGAGAGCAAGCTCGCTTGCATCGAATCATAGATATCGGCCAGGCAAGCTGGTATGAGCAAGTAGGCCGACAGGCCGGATTGCGAATACCGGCGGCGATTGCGTGAGGGCAAGGCCCGGAGCAATCGGCTTTCATAGGGTGGCTGGTGCAACATCAAAGGTTGCATGGAGGTTTACTTTGAAAGTGCTGCATGGCAGCCATGGTGAATGCATGCTCGCATGCAATGAACCATAGATTTCGTGCAGCCAAGCCGGATGGAGTCAAGTAGGCCGATAGGCGGATTGCAAATACCGACGGCGATTGGGTGAGGGCAAAGCCCGGAGCAATCGGCTTTCATAGGGTGGTCGGTGCAACGTCAAAGGTCACATGGAAGTTTACTTTGTAGGAAATTGCGTCCTATGAAATTAGCAGAGGAGATTATATTATGGAAACAATTTTGAGTGAAGTATTTGGAATTTGGTACCTAATCGGAGCGGCGTTGGTATTTTTCATGCAGGCGGGTTTTGCCATGGTGGAAACCGGTTTTACAAGGGCAAAAAATGCCGGAAATATTATCATGAAAAATTTGATGGATTTTTGTATTGGTACAATTGTGTTTATGTTTCTGGGGTTTGGGATTTTATTGGGTGAGGATACTTTAGGCGGTTTTATCGGCATGCCCAATTTAGGAATAATCAGTAATTATGCGAATTTTGACTGGTCTAATTTTGTATTCAATCTGGTCTTTTGCGCTACTGCGGCAACCATCGTGTCCGGAGCCATGGCTGAACGGACGAAGTTTATTTCCTATTGCGTATATTCCGCAATTATTTCGGCTGTTGTATATCCGATAGAAGCACACTGGATTTGGGGCGGCGGCTGGCTGTCAGCAATGGGATTTCATGATTTTGCCGGTTCATGTGCGATTCATATGGTCGGCGGCTGCAGCGCTCTAATCGGCGCATGGATTGAAGGGCCGCGTCTTGGCAAATATAACGCAAACGGCACACCAAATGCGATACCTGGCCACAATGTAGTAGTCGGCGCTCTGGGATGTTTTATTCTCTGGTTTGGCTGGTACGGATTTAACGGCGCGGCTGCTACAAACGGGCCGCAGTTGGCCTCCATTTTCGCTACTACTACGATTGCCCCTGCGGTAGCTACGGTAGTTTGTATGATCTTTACCTGGATTAAATACGGCAAGCCGGATGTATCCATGTGCCTGAATGCTTCTCTGGCCGGCCTGGTGGGGATAACTGCCGGTTGTGATGTACTGGATGCCATGGGAGCTTTTGTCGTGGGAATAGTATCCGGACTTCTGGTGGTATTTGGGGTATGGTTTTGTGATTATGTTATCCATGTGGATGATCCGGTGGGAGCCGTGGCTGTTCATTTCTGCAATGGGATTTGGGGAACATTGGCGGTTGGGCTTTTGGCGACTACCAGCGCCCCGAGCAGTACTTATACCGGCTTGCTTTATGGCGGCGGTTTTTCCCTGCTTGGCATTCAATGTTTGGGGATCTTAAGTGTCTTGGTTTGGACGGGAGTGACGATGTTTATCGTATTCAAAGTGATTGATAAAACGTTGGGTTTGCGGGTGACAGATCAGGAACAGAGGGACGGATTGGATATCCATGAGCATGGGATGAATGCATATGCGGGATTCCGTATCGACCGATAATGACGAACATGAAGCGATTACCGATTATTTTTGCCGGAGCTTTCGGGAAATAGAATATGGTATCATTTGCAAAAAACCGCCGCAGGCGGTTTTTTTGTATGCACAGCCCCATGCAGAGGAAGTATGCCGCAGAAGCGGCACATGGGGGAGCGGCGAGTAGGGGAAGATGGTTCTTCCTTGCTCGATTGTACAGGCTCATGTGGAAGTTTGCTGCTGTCGCAACCGCACTCTTGTATTCTAAAAAAGAATATGATAAAATCGGTTACATTACTTAATTTTAGAAAACAAGAGCGACCAAATAAACGAGGAGGAGAAACATGGAAGAACATCAAAAAACAGATTTATTTGAACGGATTTCTATTCCAAAGGCAGTAGCACAATTGTCTGTACCTACTATTTTAAGTTCGTTAGTAATGGTAATTTACAATATGGCAGATACTTATTTTGTAGGCATGGTAAATGATTCGGTTCAAAATGCGGCAGTAGCGTTGGCTGCCCCGGTGCTTTTGGCTTTTAATGCGGTAAATAATCTTTTTGGCGTAGGAACCTCCAGCATGATGAGCCGGGCGTTGGGGCGCCATGATTATGAAGCGGTGCGCCGCAGCTCTGCCTTTGGCTTTTACTGTTCATTATTATGTGGGATGCTATTTTCTTTGTTTTGCCTGATTTTTCAAAAAAATCTTCTGTTTTTGTTGGGAGCGGATGCCGATACGGCCCAGGCGACCAGCGAATATCTTCATTGGACTGTTGTCTGCGGCGCTGCTCCGGCTATTCTCAATGTGGTTTTGGCTTATCTGGTGCGTTCGGAAGGAGCTTCCCTTCATGCCAGCGTGGGCACTATGAGTGGTTGTATTTTAAATATGATTCTGGATCCGATATTTATTCTGCCCCAAGGGTTTGGCATGGGAGCGGCAGGAGCAGGACTGGCAACATTTTTGTCCAATTGCGCAGCCTGCCTGTATTTTTTCCTGTTGCTGTATAAAAAGAGGAATGTTACGGTGGTTTGTATCCATCCGAAGAAATTTGGTTTTGAGAAAGCAATTGTATTGGGAGTTTGCGGTGTTGGCATTCCGGCCTCTATCCAGAATCTTTTGAATGTGACGGGAATGACGTTGCTGAATAATTTTACTTCTTTTCATGGCGCGGAGGCGGTTGCAGCCATAGGTATCGCCCAGAAAATCAATATGGTGCCGGTACAGATGGCATTGGGATTTGCCCAGGGAGTTATGCCTCTGATCAGTTATAACTATGCCAGCGGGAATTATAAACGGATGAAAGAAGGAATATTGTTTGTAGCTAAAATTATGATACCGGCAATGCTGGCGGTCACGTTGTTTTATTATTTCGGCGCCGATATGCTGATTGGGGCATTTATGAAAAATGAGATCATTATCGCTTATGGGACACGGTTTTTGCGGGGGCTTTGCCTGGCTGTCATCTGTATGCCCATCGATTTTCTGGCAGTCGGTGTATTTCAGGCAATCGGTATGGGGAAAGCTGCCTTAATGTTTGCCGTTTTGCGTAAGATTGCTTTGGAAATTCCGGCAATATATCTGTTGAATTACCTGTTCCCGCTTTATGGTCCGGTGTATTCTCAATTTGTGGCGGAGTTTGTATTGGCGATTGCCGCATTGATTATGCTGAGACGGATTTTCAGCAGGCTTCAATAGAACAGGTTATCTGACAGCACAAAAATCCATATTTTTTCATAAAAAAACAATTGATAATAATATGTCAATATGAGATAATGTTCTCATAGGCAACGAGTAAAGCAAATATTTCATTTCGGAGGAAAGTTATGAAAGTAACGATTTGTATTGGAAGTGCATGTCATTTGAGAGGGTCAAAGGAAATTATTCAGAAGATGCAGCAGTTAGTAAAAACCCACAACGTATCAGATAAGGTGGATTTAAACGGCGCGTTTTGCAGCGGAAACTGTGTCAACGGCGTTTGCGTGACGGTTGACGGGGAGCTGTTTTCCCTCTCGCCGGAAACTACGGAATCGTTTTTTGAAAAGGAAATTATGGGGAGGCTATAAGCATGGCAGCGATAATTGACTTTAAAGCAACGAAATGCCGGCATTGTTATAAGTGTGTGAGGAATTGCGAAGTCAAGGCGATCATGGTTAAAGACGGACGTGCGGAAATTATGCCGGATAATTGTGTACTGTGTGGGCGCTGCCTGCAGATATGCCCTCAGTCAGCGAAGACATTGGTCAGCGATTTGGGTAAGGTGAGAAGTTTTATTGCCAGAGGAGAGAAAGTCGTAGTTTCTTTGGCGCCTGCGTATATGGGACTGTTGAAATACCATACCATTGGCCAGGTACGGTCCGCTTTGCTGGAGCTGGGTTTTGCCGATGTGCGCGAGACATCGGAAGGCGCCGCATTGGTTACAGCAGAATATGCCCGTCTGCTGGAAGAAGGGAAGATGGAAAATATTATTACCACTTGCTGTCCAAGCGTGAATGACCTGATTGAGAAATATTATCCGCAGTTGGTTACATGCCTGGCGCCGGTAGTGTCGCCGATGATTGCTCATGGCATGCTTCTGAAAAAAGAATTGGGCAAAGATGTAAAGGTGGTGTTCTTAGGTCCTTGCATTGCTAAAAAGGCGGAAGCTCAGGATGAACGTCACAGCGGTTACATAGATGCAGTATTGAATTTCAATGATATCCAGGCATGGCTGCAGAGTGAAGATATTAATATTGAAGACTGTGAAGATAAGCCTTTTAAGAAAGACCCGAAGATTAACCGTCTTTATCCCGTGAGCAGCGGTGTAGTCAGTTCGGTGCTGGCTACCCAGAAAAAAGCTGATAGTTACCAGAAGTTCTATATTCATGGCGAGAAGAACTGCATGGAGTTATGCGACAGCCTGCTGCAGGGTGAGCTTAAGAATTGCTTTATTGAGATGAATATGTGCTACGGCGGCTGTATAAAAGGTCCGACAGTCAACGAAAAGTCTGTTTCCCGCTTTAAAGTGAAACTGGATATGGAAAATGCCATTCCGCGTAACCCGGTGCCGGAAGAAGAAACTGCGCCGGTGATAGAGGGCATCTCCATGCAAAAAGTATTTAAAGACCGTTCTCCCAAAGACCCGATTCCTACCGAAGCACAGATCCGGGAGATTCTGGCTCAGACCGGAAAGAGCAAACCGGAGAATGAACTGAATTGCGGCGCCTGCGGATATCCTACCTGCCGGGAAAAGGCAATCGCGGTGTTCCAGAAAAAGGCAGAATTGAATATGTGTATTCCTTTTATGTACGAGCAGTCGGAGTCTTTGTCTAATCTGGTCATGGAGACCTCCCCCAATGTGGTTTTGCTGGTAGACGAGGAGATGAAAATTTTAGAATATTCGGCTGTCGGAGAAAAATATTTTGGCAAGACGCGGTCAGAAGCATTGAAGATGTATTTGTACGAGTTCATTGACCCGGTAGATTTCCAGTGGGTATTTGACACACATCAGAATATTCATGGTAAGAAAGTATCCTATCCGGAGTATCATATCGATACCCTTCAGAACATTGTTTATATCGAAAAGGAAAATGCCGTATTGGCTACGTTTATCGATATTACGCAGCAGGAAGAAAAATTGCGTATTGATTATGAGAAAAAACTGGATACCATTGATCTGGCTCAGAAGGTTATCCACAAGCAGATGATGGTGGCTCAGGAAATTGCGGGCCTTTTGGGCGAGACGACAGCGGAGACAAAGACCACCCTGACTAAGCTCTGCCATTCTCTGTTGGAGGACGGCGAAGACGGAGGTGTGTAAATGGGAGTTACGGTAGATGTCGCTTATAAAAGCCTGAATAAATTTACTGAAATTCTGTGCGGGGATAAGGTGGAAATCCTGCAGACAGAGGATTCCCATATTATGATTCTTGCCGATGGTATGGGCAGCGGGGTAAAGGCGAATATCCTTGCTACCTTGACTTCCAAAATTTTGGGTACGATGTTTTTGAACGGAGCGACTTTGGAAGAATGTGTGGAAACCATTACCGAGACGCTGCCGATTTGCCAGGTAAGACAAGTCGCTTATGCCACGTTCAGCATTTTACAGGTATTTCACAGTGGGGAAGCGTATTTGGTGGAATTTGACAATCCTGGCTGTATTTTTATCCGTAACGGCAGGCTGATGACTATTCCTCAAAATATCCGGGAAGTAAAAGGGAAAAAAATCAACGAGTATCGTTTTACTGTCCAAAGAGGGGACGCTTTGATTCTCATGAGCGACGGTACGATTCATGCCGGCGTGGGAAGCTTGTTGAATTTTGGCTGGGTTTGGGAAGATATTGCCGCATATGCAGTAAAGCAATATCCGATGACTATCTCCGCTATGCGTCTGGCTTCTGCTATTTGCCAGGCTTGTGATGAGTTGTATGAGTATCGCCCGGGTGATGATACAACGGTAGCCTGTATGCGGGTGATTAACTCCAAGCCGGTGCATTTGATGACCGGTCCGGCTCAGGATGCTTCCCGTGATACGGAAATGGTTACAAAATGGATGGGGGGCGGGGTAGATACCCGTCGTATTGTGTGCGGTGGCACCAGCGCCACGATTGTTTCCCGCGTACTGAAGCGCCGTCTGGATGTATCGCTGGATTATGTAGATCCGGAGATTCCCCCTATCGCTTATATGGATGGCATTGATTTAGTGACAGAGGGCGTTTTGACGTTGAATCGGGTAATCCAGTTGCTGAAACGTTATGTAAAGAATGAAACCGTGTCCGAGGATTTCTTCCTGGAGTTGGATAAACCTAATGGGGCATCCATGATAGCCAAGATGTTGATTGAGGATTGCACAGAGCTTCATATGTATGTGGGAAAGGCGATTAACAGTGCCTATCAGAATCCCGGGCTGCCTTTTGACTTGGGCATTCGGCAAAATCTGGTAGAACAATTGAAACACACCATAGAGGAAATGGGGAAACCAGTGACGGTAACATATTACTAATGTGCTGGCCGCATTGCGGACAAACCGGTAATACGGCAATAGCGGAAATACGAGTGCCGAATCCGCCAGGATTTCCGTGAGACAGTACTAAGACGAGGGAAAAGAGGAGGAAAGTTTCATGGTAACAAATGATGCAACAATATTGAAAGTCAAACATGATGTCCTTTGTGAAGTGGCAAAGCTGGCGTGGGCAGGGACTTTGGAAGAAAAAAGGGAAGAGCTTCCCTACCAGATGTTCCCGGGGCCTCAGGCCCAGTTCCGCTGCTGCGTTTATAAAGAGCGTGAGATTATTAAACAGAGGGTCCGCTTGGCCGAAGGCAAGTGCCCGGTGGGCAAAGATTCCCTGAATGTGGTGCAGGTGATTAATGCTGCTTGTGAAGAGTGTCCTATCGCTTCTTATGTGGTTACGGATAATTGCCGTAAATGTATGGGAAAGGCGTGTCAGAATTCCTGTAATTTCGGCGCTATTGAAATCGGCGACAGCCGTGCTCATATTGATCCTTCCAAATGCCGGGAATGCGGCAAATGTGCCCAGGCATGTCCTTACAGCGCTATCGCTCATTTGGAGAGGCCCTGCAAAAAGGTTTGCCCGGTGGATGCCATCACTTATGATGAATACGGTATTTGTGTGATTGACGAGAAAAAATGTATCCAATGCGGCGCTTGCATCCATAGTTGTCCCTTTGGGGCAATCGGCACCAAAACGTTTATGGTAGACGTAATCCGGCTGATTAATGCAGGCAAGAAAGTAGTCGCGATGGTAGCGCCGGCCACAGAGGGCCAGTTTGGCGCAGATATCAGTATGGCCAGTTGGAAGACCGCTCTCAAGAAAATCGGTTTTGCCGACATGATTGAAGTGGGCTTGGGCGGAGATATGACTGCGGCGGCCGAAGCTGCCGAATGGGCGGAAGCGTATAAAGAGGGAAAGAAGATGACGACATCTTGCTGTCCGGCGTTTGTCAATATGATTAAGCAGCATTTCCCGATGCTTTTAGATAATATGTCAACAACCGTATCGCCTATGTGCGCCGTATCCCGGATGGTGAAAGAGAAAGAACCGGATGCGGTAACGGTCTTTATCGGTCCCTGCATTGCGAAAAAGAGTGAAACGTTGGATTTGAATATCAGCGGAAATGCAGATTATGCGATGACTTTTGGAGAAATCCGCGCGATGATGAGAGCAAAAGGCGTAGAACTGGAACCGGAGGATAATACTTATCAGGAGAGTTCCGTGTTTGGCAAACGTTTTGGCAATTCCGGTGGTGTGACAGCGGCGGTAGTACAGTGCTTTAAGGAAATGAACGAGGATATTGCGCCTAATGTAATGAAATGCAACGGCGCGGCTGAATGTAAGAAAGCATTATTACTGATGAAAGTAGGAAAACTTCCTGCTGATTTTGTAGAAGGCATGGTTTGCGTAGGCGGCTGCGTAGGAGGCCCAAGCAAGCATAAGACGGAAATGGAAGCCAAGAAGGCCAGGGATACTTTGATTGGCCAGGCGGATGGACGGGAAGTCCATGAGAATCTGAAAATGGTTGGCGCTGACCAGGTGGCGATGCACCGGCATTGATGAAGGATTGATGGAAGACAGCTTGTAAGAGGGGCTGCTGCAAAATAGCAGATTTATATGATATATAGCATAGAAGTCAGGCAAACTTCTGCCATATATTGTAGAAACACTGGATTTTGCAACAGCCCTCTTTATGTGCCGGAGCGTGTGATATTCTTCCGAAGAAATGTTATTAGTTACGATTCACGGAGCAGAGTATCTTCCTGCCCGTTTTCAACGGACAAGAGGCATTGTGCGTTCGCCTGATGGGGAAAAACGGATAAAATCAGTCTTACCCTGATGATGACAGAAACATAACAATATGGTAAAATAGTGTATACAAAGAAGAGGATAAGACAGAATGAAAACAAGGAGGTGTCTCATGAAAAACGAAACAGTGCCAGAATTGTCCTGGCTGGACGACCCAGAGGTGTTCCGGGTAGGAATGCTTCCGGCTCATTCCGACCATATATTTTATGATTCGGAAGAATCCTGCCAGAATGGCGAAAAAAGTTTATACCAGTCCCTGAACGGGGCATGGCAGTTTTGCTGGTCAAGGAATGCGGCCGTCAGGCCGGAGAAGTTTTATGAGGAAGATTTTGATTCTTCATCTTTTTCATCAATAATTGTGCCTGGACATATAGAGCTGGCCGGGTATGACCGGATTCATTATATCAATACGATGTATCCCTGGGAGGGGCATTTATATCGCAGGCCGGCGTATTGGCAGGAAGGGAAAGGGGGTTATCCCGGACAGTTTTCCGAAGCCGAGTACAACCCGGTTGGTTCTTATCGGTTAGAGTTTGATCTGATGAAGGAACTGTGGGGAAAGCGCGTCTGTATTTCCTTTGAGGGCGTCGAGCAGGCGATGTATCTCTGGTTAAACGGGCATTTTGTCGGATACGGAGAGGACAGCTTTACCCCATCGGATTTCGATTTGACTCCTTATATCCGGGAGAAAGGAAATGTACTGGCACTAGAAGTGCATAAAAGGTCTACTGCAGCTTATTTGGAGGATCAGGACTTTTTCCGTTTTTCCGGTATTTTTAGAAATGTTATCTTGTATGCAAAGCCGGAAGTACATGTGGAGGATCTGTGGGTGAAGCCTGTGCTGCATGAAGATAATCATTCAGGAAGCTTCGCACTGGATTTAAAGCTGTCGGCCGCAGGAGAGGCTTTGGAGTCTTTGAAGGGCTATCAGATTTCTGTAGCATTAAGGGATAAGGCGGGGAATTTGCTTCTTGAACGGAAGATTCCGGCGGCAGATCAGATTTTCCTGGCGCCGGAGGAATTGCCAGAGCTTCATCCATGGGAGCATAAAACGCCCTATCTGTATCATCTGGAAATCCGCATCTTGTCGGAAACAGGCATGTTGACGGAAATTGTGCCTTATGATATAGGTTTTTGCAATCTGGAGTTGGATCATGGAGTAATGAAGCTTAATGGAAAACGTTTGATTATCAACGGGGTAAACCGGCATGAGTGGAATGCCAGAACGGGTCGGGTAATCAACGAAGCGGATATGGCTCAGGATATAGCTTGTTTTCATGAGAACCACATCAACAGTGTGCGTACTTGCCATTATCCTAATCAGATTTCCTGGTATGGCCTATGTGACCGGGAAGGGATTTATATGATGGCAGAAACGAATCTGGAAAGCCATGGTTCCTGGCAAAAGATGGGACAGGTAGAGCCTAGCTGGAATGTACCTGGCAGCATCGCTCAATGGAAAGAAGCTGTGGTAGACCGGATGCGCACGAATTTTGAGACGTTTAAGAATCATGTATCCATTTTGTTCTGGTCATTGGGGAATGAATCTTATGCCGGAGATAACATTCAGGCTATGCAGGAATATCTGAGAGAGAAAAAGGATCGCCGTTTTATTCATTATGAGGGCGTTTGCCGCAACCGGGCTTATGAGGCGGTAATCTCGGATGTGGAAAGCATGATGTATGCGCCGCCGTGGGAGGTAAAAGAATATCTGGAAAATAATCCGAAAAAACCATATGTGCTTTGCGAATATATGCACGATATGGGGAATTCCCTTGGCGGGATGAAGTCATATATTGATCTTCTGGGACAATATGAAAAGTATCAGGGCGGTTTTATTTGGGATTTTATTGATCAGGCCCTTTATGTAGAGGATCAGGTGACTGGAAAAGATGTGTTGCGATACGGAGGGGATTTTGACGATCGTCCTTCTGACTATGAATTTTCCGGCAATGGTATTTTGTTTGCCAATCGGGAGCCAAAACCGGCAATACAGGAGGTGAGATATTACTATGGCTTATATGAATAGTTCGGATAAAATGAAGGTAGTATTTGGCGACGTGGTGCTGGGGGTGCATAGCAAAGGAGCGTTTGGCGGCGAAGGATTTGAATATCTGTTTTCTTACTCCGCAGGTGGAATGGAGTCCTTGGCCGTGAACGGCCGGGAGTGGCTTTATCGGGCGCCGAAGCCGACTTTTTGGCGGGCGGTAACGGATAATGATCGCGGATGCGGCTTCCCTTTTCGTTCAGCGATGTGGATGGGGGCGGATATGTTCCAGCAGGTAAAGGCGATTCGGGTGTTTTTGGATGGGGAGGAAATAAAAGATTTTCTTCCGCCAGGCAATAACCGTTTTCAGGGGGAGGTCGAAGCTTCTTCGTTGGAGGTCAGCTATGCTTATCGCACGGCTACCGTGCCCGAAACACAAGTGGATGTATCTTATGAAATAGAAAAATCGGGGCGTATACAGGTTAAGGTCCATTATTATGGCCGGGAGGGGCTTCCTCAGCTTCCGGTATTTGGCATGAGATTTGTTATGCCGACAAAAGCGGATGGCTATGTTTATCATGGTTTGTCCGGTGAGACATATCCGGACAGAATGGCGGGGGGGACAAAAGGGAGATATGAGATTAAGGGATTGCCCGTAACCCCTTATCTGGTGCCTCAGGACTGCGGCATGCATATGCAGACAGACTGGCTGACTATACGGCGCTCTTCTGTATTGGCTAATAATGTCAAACCCGGAAAGGATTTATCGGCTGAAAGCTTCTCGATAACTTTTGAAAGCTCAGGGAATCCGTTTGCTTTTACCTGTTTGCCTTATACGGCCGAGGAGTTGGAGAATGCCACCCATCAGGAGGAGCTGCCGGCAGCCAGGAGAACAGTGGTCTGTATTTTGGGTGCGGTGCGCGGAGTGGGAGGGATTGATAGTTGGGGCAGCGATGTAGAAAAAGATTATCACATTGATGCGGCTCAGGATATTATTTACTCCTTTAATATTATTCCTTGCTTTGAGTAACGGGACGGGTCTGGCCGGAGCAGATTTTGCGGTGGCATCGTTGACTGATGGTGCTGTGTGCCAGTGGCACACGTTTAGCGCGAAGCGAAGCAGAGCAGAGCGTAGATCAGCGCAACGTAACAGCGAGTGCGGATTACTCGGGAAGATACTCGTTTAAACAGCTACGATTCGTTATGAGAATACAGATAGAGAAAGGGGAGCTTAGGTTTGAAGTACGATTTTGTTTCAATCATGGATCGCCATGGCAAAGATGCTATGGCAATAGACGACCTTGGCAAGGGAGGTTCTGCGCCGGAAGCGCCTAAAGAAGGTTTTGATATCATTCCTATGTGGGTAGCTGATATGAATTTCCCTACAGTGCCGACGGTACCTGAAGCGATTATCTGCCGGGCTAAGCACCCGGCTTATGGGTATTTTCGGCCAACGGATGAGTATTTTGAGGCAATAATTGATTGGCAGGAGAAACGCAATCAGATGACCGGTCTCAGCCGGGAATGTATCGGATATGAAAATGGTGTACTGGGAGCCGTAGTGTCTGCACTGGAGGCTTTTTCGGCTCCCGGAGATGCCGTTCTGCTTCACAGCCCTACGTATATCGGTTTCACGAAAAGTATTTCCAACTGTGGGCGGAGAATCGTCCATAGCCCGCTAAGGCTGGATGGACAAGGGGTCTGGCGGATGGATTATGAGGATATGGATGCTAAAATCAAAGCGGACAAAATCCACATTGCCGTATTTTGCAATCCTCACAACCCTTGTGGCAGGGTATGGGAAAAATGGGAACTGGAGAAAGCTATGGAAGTGTATAAAGCAAACGACTGCATAGTGATTTCCGATGAAATATGGTCAGATATTATTCTTAACGGAAATAAGCATATCCCGCTGCAGATGGTCAGCGAGGAGGCAAGGAACAGGACGATAGGGTTGTATGCGCCTTCCAAGACCTTTAATCTGGCGGGCCTTATTGGTTCTTACCATATTATTTTTAACCGGTATTTGCGCGATCGCGTGGAAGCGCAGGCGGGAAAGTCCCATTACAATTCCTTGAATGTTTTGAGTATGCACGCACTTATCGGCGCGTATTGCCAGGAAGGCCATGAATGGGTTGACCAATTGTGTCAGGTGCTCAGTGAAAATATTAATTACGCTTGCGATTATATCGCCAGCCATTTTCCAGGCGTGCAGGTGGCAAAGCCGGAAGGCACATATATGTTGTTTTTGGATTGCAGCGAATGGCTGCAAAAGCATGGGAAAACGATTGACCAGTTGGAGAAGGCCGGATGGGATGTCGGGGTTGCCTGGCAGGATGGACGGATGTTCCATGGCCCGAATTCTATCCGTATGAATTTGGCGTTGCCTTTGTCCCGGGTGCGGGAGGCTTTCCGGCGTTTGGATCAATATGTGTTTTGAAGAAAAAAGACATTGTCCCGATTGATCAAAGAGTCGGGCAATGTCTTTTTCTTATTTCATAGGAAAGTACGTCCTATGAAACAAAAACGTTCTGCGTAGAGCGCACTCCGCGCAAAGGAAGATGGCTGCTGGCGCAGCCGTGCTCCGGCGCGAGAGTCCGGCAAGCCGGACTCTTTGTTCTGCACAGGCCCGCGTATGGAAGTTTGCTGCTGACGCAGCACGCGGGCCGCGCGGCGAGTAGGGGAAGATGGTTCTTCCCTACCCGATTCAAATTTCATTAATTTTCCGTTTTACATAAGTGGTATGCAGCAGATGGTGAGCTTTCTGGCTACCGGGTTTCCCTAAGTAGGTGTCATACAACTCTATGATGGCCGGATTTTCATGGGACTTTCTAATCGGATTGTCTTTGTCCGAATCGTACAGCACTTTTGCCCGCAGACTGCGGATATCCACAGAGTTGCGGACATATCCCGGCTGTTGAGGCTGGCCGCCGCCGTTGACGCATCCGCCCGGGCAGCCCATGATTTCGATAAAATGGTAATTAGCCTCACCGGATTTTACTCTTTCCAAAAGTTTTTTGGCGTTGCCCAAGCCCGAAGCTACGGCAACTTTAACTTCCATACCGGCAACGGTATAGGTGGCTTCTTTGATGCCGGCAATTCCGCGGACGTCGGTAAAGTCAACGCTTTCAAGCTCTTCACCGGTAAGCGTCTCTACCGCGGTACGGAGAGCTGCTTCCATAACGCCGCCCGTGGCGCCGAAAATAACTGCAGCGCCTGTGCCAAGACCCAGAGGGGCGTCAAAACCTTCATCGGGCAGTTCGGTAAAGCGGATACCCAATTTCTTAATCATCCGGGCCAGCTCGCGGGTAGTCAGAGAGATATCTACATCCGGTACGCCGTTAGCGTCTTGGTGAGGACGTTGTACTTCAAATTTCTTTGCGGTACAGGGCATAATCGATACGGATACGATATCTTCCGGTTTAAGACCCATCTTTTCCGCATAGTAGGATTTGGCAATAGCGCCAAACATTTGCTGGGGAGATTTGCAGCTCGAAAGGTTTTCTGTCATATCCGGGAAATAATGTTCACAATATTTAATCCAGCCCGGTGAACAGGAAGTAATCAGCGGCAGTACGCCTTTATTTTGAACACGGTCAATAAATTCGTGTGCTTCTTCCATGATGGTCAGATCGGCACTGAAATCGGTGTCAAATACTTTATCAAAGCCAATCCGGCGCAGGGCGGCAGCCATTTTGCCTTCTACATTGGTACCGATCGGATAACCGAATTCCTCACCCAGTCCGGCACGGACGGCAGGTGCGGTCTGTACAATCACATGTTTGGACGGATCAGCAATGGCCGCCAGGACATCATCGATCTGAGATTTTTCCTGAAGGGCGCCGGTGGGGCAAACAGCAATACATTGTCCGCAGGATACACAGCTCGTCTCGCCTAATCCCATATCGAAGGCCGATCCGATATAAGTGGAAAAGCCTCTCTTGTTTGGCCCGATGACGCCAATGCCTTGAATCTTTTCGCAGACTGCCGAGCAGCGGCGGCACAGAATACATTTGCTGTTATCCCGAAGCATATGTACAGCACTGTCATCAATGCAGGACGGGGTACGTTCACCGTCATATTTGCCTTCATCATCCACGCCAAGTTCTTTAGCCAACTGCTGCAGTTCGCAGTTTCCGCTACGGACGCAGGATAAACATTTGCGGTCATGATTGGATAAAAGCAGTTGCAGGGTTTTCTTGCGGGAATCCAATACTTTGGGCGTATTGGTCCATACTTCCATGTTTTCGCTGATTGGGTAGACGCAGGAAGTGACCAGGCTTCTGGCGCCTTTGACTTCTACCACACAGATACGGCATGCGGCAATCTCGTTGATCTCCTTTAAGTAACAGAGTGTAGGAATCTCGATATGTGCCAGCCGCGCAGCCTCCAATATGGTGGAACCTTTTGGAGCGCTTACTTCTATGCCGTTGATTTTAATTGTAATATTCTCCATATCCATTCTCCTCCATTACTGTTTGTAGATTGCGCCGAATTTACATCTGTCCATACAAGCGCCGCACTTGATACATTTTTCCTGATCGATAAAGTGCGGGTTCCTGACGGTGCCGGTAATGGCATTGTTGGGGCAGTTCCGGGCGCATAAGGTACAGCCGCGGCATTTTTCGGTGTCGATATGGTAGGAAAGAAGGGCTTTACAAACACCTGCCGGACATTTCTTATCACGGATATGAGCTTCATATTCGGCACGGAAATAGCGAAGAGTGGACAGGACAGGGTTAGGTGCGGTCTGTCCCAAACCACAGGCAGAGTTTTCTTTTACATAATAGCAAAGCTCTTCCAGTTTATCCAGGTCTTCCAATGTGGCCTGGCCTTTGGTAATCTTGGTGAGGATTTCCAACATCCTTTTGGTGCCTACACGGCAAGGGGTACATTTACCACAAGATTCTTCCACGGTGAATTCCAGAAAGAACTTGGCAATATCCACCATACAATCGTCTTCATCCATGACAATTAATCCGCCGGAACCCATCATGGAACCAATGGAAATCAGATTGTCATAGTCGATAGGAATATCGAAATGCTCGAAGGGGATACAGCCGCCGGAAGGACCGCCGGTCTGAGCCGCTTTGAACTTTTTGCCGTTGGGAATGCCGCCGCCGATTTCCTCGATGACTTCACGCAGAGTGGTGCCCATGGGGATCTCTACCAATCCGGTATTGTGGATTTTGCCGCCCAGGGCGAATACTTTGGTGCCTTTGGATTTTTCCGTACCCATGGACGCAAACCATTCGGGCCCATTTAAGATAATCTGGGGGATATTGGCATAGGTTTCCACGTTGTTTAAAATCGTCGGCTTGTCAAACAGGCCTTTTTGGGCCGGGAAAGGAGGCCTGGGCTTTGGTTCGCCTCGGTTTCCTTCGATGGAGTGCATCAGGGCAGTCTCTTCGCCGCAGACAAAAGCGCCGGCGCCTAATCTTAAATCGATGTCAAAATCAAAGCCGGTGCCAAAGATATCTTTGCCTAAAAGTTCCATTTCCCTGGCTTGTTTGATGGCGATTTTCAGACGCTCTACGGCAATGGGATATTCGGCGCGGACATAAATATAGCCTTGGCTGGCGCCTATAGCATAACCGGCAATCGTCATGGCTTCCAGCACGGCATGAGGGTCGCCTTCCAGTACGGAACGGTCCATAAATGCGCCGGGGTCGCCTTCGTCAGCATTGCAGCATACATATTTCTGATCGGCATCATTTTGTTTGGCCAGTTTCCATTTGAGGCCTGTGGGGAATCCGCCGCCGCCTCTGCCCCGCAGACCGGAATCCATCAGGCATTTGATGACATCGTCGGGAGTCATCTCGGTAAGTACCTTGCCTAAAGCTTCATATCCGCCGGTACCAATGTATTCTTCAATCACTTCAGGATTGATCACACCGCAATTGCGCAGGGCAATCCTGTGCTGTTTTTTGTAAAAGTCCGTGTCGATCAGGGCTTTGACCCCGGCCTGAGTGACTGTTTCCTGATACAGAAGGCGGGTTACGACACGTCCCTTTAACAGATGCTCAGAAACTATCTCCGGAATATCTTCTGCTTTGACCATGGAGTAGAAGCTGGCATCCGGATAAATAATCATAATCGGTCCTAAAGCACAAAGGCCGTGACAGCCGGTCTGGACTACGGATACTTCTTCCTGCAGACCTGCTTTTTCAATCTCTGCCTTCAGTGTTTCCATTATCTGATGGCTGCCAGAGGAAGTACATCCTGTTCCGCCGCAAACCAATACATGTGAACGATACATTTTTG
>CANDBT010000034.1 GCA_947383005.1 uncultured bacterium
AAAGTGTCGCTTAACAGGCAGTTAAGCGACACTTTTGTCTTTCCCGGGAAAACTGGGGGGTTGTGATTTTTATGTGACTAATAAATCGATTTATTACTGTTCACACCCAATGTCAGTTAGTTAAGCAAGATCTGTCAGAGGATTCCTGCCATAAATTAGCCATGTATTGGGATGATAGGGGATTTTGCCAACGGTCAGAAATTTGATAAGCAGATATTTCATATAATGGAAAGTTTTTGGGCATAGCAAACAGACAGATTGTATATCTGCCTAAAAAATAGTATACTATGAGCAGCAGTTGCGCTTTACAAAAAACGGTAGGCGAAACTGGTTGGTATCTGGAACCTTAGCTGGCGGGCATAGGTTCTCTCTGGCCTGATCGGCAGGATATAACGGCGGATCAGGTCATTTACATTTCCGGGTCCCATATGGTCGGAAAGGAAAGCAAAGCATATTTTTATCGCTATCGACAGGTTCACCTGGTATTCCCATTTCTCTGTTTTCTTTGAGGTGGGAACCTCCATGGTTATTATGGTGCAAAAGTTATACAAGGTCATCCGGCAGAGGATCTCGAACTCAATAGATTGCGGGGACTTGGAAGGAAAGTTTGTGGTTCCGATGGTATGCTTGAGGTCACGGAAAGAGGTTTCCTGCCCCCATCTCAAATGGTAAATGTGCTTGATCTGTTCCCATGAGAACTCTTCGGATGGGAGGTTGGTGATGATGTTTTCATAAATCCCTTCCCCGATCGGGAAACGGACCATGCGCAGACGCATGTGGTATTCGGGGTGGTTGCCCGTGATGAAGTCAAAGGGAACCGCCTTGCATAGATAACGGTATCGTGATTCCCATTCCGGGTGCAGCCTTTTCTTTTTGGCATTCGGGCGGGTAAGGATGACGTCCACCCACTGGTTCATCTGGCCAGGCAGGTTCCCAACCCCAAGGAGGCGCTTCCCGTTAATGTCCTTTGTCCGGATGACGAAGAAACTGCCTTTCTCAATCGCATGCGCGTACACGTTCCAGCAGGCAAACCCCCTGTCTGCCACAAAGATGGGGGAGCCGCCGTAGAGATAGCGGTCTATCATCTGGCAGAGGGCGGAAAATTCGTTTTTGAGCCTTCCAGGCTGGATGAGGACATCCAGGTACCGCTTAGAAAGCAGGTCATACAAAGAGATGGTGTGGAGGGAGTTAAATCCCTTTTTGACCTGCCGCTCGTGGGATGGAAGGTGGAAGGGTCCTTGGGATTGCGGGCAATATTAAATTCGCACCCGTCCGCAGCAATGAGGGAATACTTTCCCATAAGCCTGCCTGGCGGGAAGCGGAGGTTGAACTGGGAGAGGATGTGGCGGAAGGTTTCCGGGAGGAGCTTGGCCCGCTGTTGGATGAAGGCAGAAGCAGAGGGGACCTCCTCGGGAAGGAAATAAAAATATTTGAGCAGTTCATGGCTGACACAGCCGCTCCCCATGCAGAGAAAGAAATGGATGATTTGGACAAAGTCCAGCTTGCGGCTACGGGTAAAATCCTTTTTCGGGTTTTTGACGAACGGGGCAGTGTTGCTGGCCATGGCATCCACAATTGCCCAGAGAGTGGACTTGACCTTTTGAGGGAAAGACATATCGGTACCTCCTTGAAATTGAAATGATCGTTCTGCACTCAATTTCAAGGGCCGCTCTCGCTACCGCTTAAATTCAATCAGTAGCGAGAGCGGCCACACATTTTTGGCTCCGTGTCAACCCCTTTTTTGAAATTTATTGATAAATTTGAGTTAGACCATAGAATGAGATTTTTTCAATCAGCTTAACTTAATGACATTGCGAGTGAACAGTAACCTCGATTTAAATTGACAATTAAATATTTTTGGGGGTATATTGCAATCTGTGTTTGCATATGCTATAATGCCGATAGGCAAATAAAGGTTGTTGTATTATCCATAGGCACAAAAAGAACGAACCCCCGAATGTATGCCAGTACATCGGGGGTTCTTCTTCTTTTTACGGAGAAGTCAACCGTTCGGGCCTGGTTACCGGCTATTCATCTCCGTCAAGCCACTTGCACAGGTAGTAGGCAACTACACTGGCCAATACAGAGATAATAAAAGGTTGTAGTAATTCCATAGACACACCCCCTTCCTGTTGCCAGTATCGGGGCGGTAACAGCATGAGTATAGCACAGATAAAATGATTCGACAAGATTTTACATCTAATTCAAAATATAGGAGGCCATCGCATGTCACTACCGCAAAAACAAAATCATACAATCGAAGATATTTATGCCCTGCCAGCAGGGCGGCGTGCCGAATTGATTGACGGCCAGATCTATGACATGGCTCCGCCAAAAAGGATACACCAAAAACTCGTAAACTGTATTGTCAATGTCTTTGATTTTGAAAACAATGAAAAAACCAGCCAATACAGTTTTGATAACGACATCAGTTCCTGCATTTTTAACGATTTGCAGATTAAAATTGCAAATTTGCTTTAAATCGAGTAGGGAGGCCATCTTCCCCTACTCGCCGCGCGGCCCGCATGCCGCTTTAGCGGCATATTCCTCTGTGCGGGCCTGTGCATAAAAAGAAATAGCATCCCGCCCTGAAAAAGTTGGATGCTATTCTTATAGTTATTCTTTACTGAGGGCAATCGGAGATTCAATTCCGATCACTTCTAAGTAGATTATATACTGGTACTGCTATAATCCAATTTAAATAAAGCTATGTTTCATTGCCCCTGATTCTCCTGTCCGTGCTGCTTCCTTGTATGAGGCTTGGGAACACGCTTATCCTTATCACACGCATTGGCAGCTTTATGATTTACAACTTCATATACAATCCTGGCTGATATCCTCTTTGGCAAGGTCTATATCATCAAGTCTGTAAGACCAATAGTATCCAGCGCCTGCATTCCGGGCTTTTCATCATATCATAGGACAGGGTATGAACCGGCATCCCTTCAAAAGGCAGGAGATTCCCTTCCCCGTCAAACTGTAGGGAAAGCTGTTTATAAATAACAAGGACATCATGCATTTTAGAATCAAAATCCGAACCACGTTTCTCACAGCAGACTGTTTTCTGATAGGAAAACAATGTCCGCTTCTCTGCATTCATAATTATGCCAATACCGGATCCCCGCCCTTTATGATGGCATCTACTTCCTCCATGCTTTTCCCTGCCACGTCTGCTATCTGTTCTAATGAGTAACCCTTATGATACATATTTAAAATAAATCTGACTTCTCCCTCTGCCCTTCCTTCTGCTCTTCCTTCTGCCCTTCCTTTTTCCCTGATTCCCTGTGATAAGTTGCACATGACGTCCACTTCCTCTCTTATTTTATCATCTAATGGGATGCTGTACTCCGTTTCCAGAATTCCTAATTTTTCACCAACAGAAAGCTCCATTGACAATGTCGCGCTTAACAGGCGGTGCAGCTCATATTTATCATCATGTTCCGGAAGTTCGTCCGTTATTCCTATTATGACTATGTTTAACAAGTCAAGTCCGCCTTCCCACTGGTGGGAGCCTAATATGTCATCCTTCGTCAAATGCACATGGGCCATGCTGTTCTCGTCCATGCCCATGCATACCCAAATGGAATATACGCGCCGAATGTCATCATAATCCATCTTGACAAAATCCCTTTCCTTCTGCGACGAAATCATGCGGCTGACATAAAAAACCGCCCTGTTTAAGATACGGTAGCCTGTGGGTTCCCCCTTTTGCGCCTCAATATTTACAATCACCTGTGAGATTCCGTCTTTCATCCGCACGTAGAAAATAATGTCAAAACGGATCATTCCCTCGTTTATTTCTGTATTTTCCGTATTTAACCCAACAATCCGCTGTCCGTCTTTCTCTTTTGCCGCATTTGTCAATCCTGGCTCTAACGGAACCGTGCTGATGAAGGGATCTCCCTCAATATAAGATACAGACTCTTTTGGGTCCATGCCCAGAAATTCATCAATCGTTTTTACCAAAATATGCGCCAGAATCATTTTATTCCCTAACAGCCGCTTCGCCTTTTCATCATACTGCGCATCCGTATCCGCCGCATTTACCGCATTTTTTATTTCTGTATCCACATGCATGACCCCCTTACCATACATCCGGCAAACGGAAAAGCTATTCCCGAAAAGTATATGGCCTTAAAATTATTATATCCTGAAACTGACGCTGAATCAACTTTTAAATTAAAAACTTTCTAGTACTGCTTGATTTTCAAGTGGCTCTTTTCATGTCACAACAAAAATAAGGCCAAGAACCTATTCTTCCGATTCTTGGCCAATTTAACGCCCATGCCCGCAAGTTACACCATTTGGCTTTCTTTTAGTTTTTTACTTCAGCAGCGAAACTGCCTTCAGCCCGGCGCCCCCGGTTCAGAAACTACAGTGCCTTCCCCGCTGTTTTCCGGAACAGGAGCAGGGGCAGGCGGTTCCTCCGCAGGAGCCTGCGGTTCTGCCGGCTGCGGTTGATTTTGCGGTTCTGCCGGCTGCGGCTGGCCTTCCGGCTCTCCTGGCTGCGGTTGGCCTTCCGGCTCTGTCGGCCCTGCTGGCTCCGTATATCCAGGGCCAACCGGTTCCGTCTGAGTAGGCTCGGCAAAGGCCGGACCGCCCTCTTCGGGAAATTTTGTTTCCTCTGTCGGAGATTCCAGCTGGGGTTGCTGAGGATCGGCCGATGTTTCTCCTTCAGTTGCTCCTTCTTCCGGATTGGGTGCTACCGTAGGCACCGGTTCCGACGGAACCGGTGCGGCCGCCGGCACAGCCGGTGCGGCCGCCGCTTTGCCGGGAGAAGAAGTCTTTGCAGGCTCTGTTCCTTCTAAACGATAACACAAAACCGGATCTCCTGCGGTAATCTGCTCAAAAATCTTTTGAGCGGCTGTACGAGGCAGATTAATACAGCCATGGGAACCGTTAGTCTTATAAATCCTCCCTCCGAAAGCTCCCCGCCAACTGGCATCGTGAAGGCCAATACCACCGTTAAAAGGCATCCAATAAGACACCGGGCTGGCATATCCGGGACCTCTCAAAACGGCATTGCGCTGCTTGTAGTTCAACGGATACGCCCCCGACGGAGTAGTAAATCCCCTGGCTTCGTTTCCCGAGACAAAGTCCGTTTCCACAACCAGAGAACCATTGACATAAAAATACAAGTGCTGTGCGGTCAGGTTTATCTCCACATACGTATTTCCGTAATCATTTTCCCCGCGGGAAGCCGCCGTCTGAGAATACACTGGCTCCCTTTCCTGGCTTATCCCGGAACGAATAATTTCGGACAGCGCAGCCGCCTCGGCGCTCTGGTTGATCTTCCAGCCATAAGTACCTTTGGATATCGTTACCTCTTCGCCATTGGTCGTTTTAAATACTTTGGGCTTGCTTGCCGTATCATAAGTAGCTGCCAGCTGCGCCACATATTCCGCTACCTTTTCTTCATCAAGAACCATGTTTCCCTCTTCGTCTTTGCTTATCCAGGTATGGATAATATCTCCGTTAAGCACTTCTTCCTGATCACCAAAATGGTAGTCTATGGTAACATTCGTGGAGGAATTCCACAACTCCGCTTCTGCAACCAGATCCGCGTCGTCCGCTGTCACCTGCGCATGCTCATATACATCCTCTTCTTCCAGGGAAATACTGCTTTTCAAGTTCAAAATACCGTCGGATACGGCTTTCAGCATTTTCTCCGAATCAATCCAGGTTCCCGGCTGATCAGGAATAACCGTATATCCGATTCCTTCCTGATAATCGGACAAATACGCATCCACCGGAGCTTCCGTCTTGCTCCGGTCCATAGAATCCAACCCTCCTACCACGCTTTCCAGCCTGTCCTGGTCATAAATTACCATCGTTTCAATGGTATGTTCCTCATGGTCAAACAAATGAAGACCCCAGCGGAAAGGCTCCTGGCTGGCCAGAATATTTTCCAGTGAACCGTCATATTCAGGATGCAGGCCGATTTGCTCGCCGACAATCTGCTCCTGAGTCCCTCCCCTTCCTTCCAATGTCAGAGTATATTCATCCATGCTGCTGTCAATCATGTCCTTTACTTCCGCCACGGTCTTACCCGAAACATCCAAACCGTTGATGATTGTATTAGGGAAAAATACCTCTTTATATTGTCCGCTTAAATATGTATACAACAGGCCGGCAATCACCACGATGCCTAAAAAGGCCACAGCCGTAATGACAGCAATTTTTTTCCCTTTTCCCGGGGCGCCGCCCTGATGGCTTTCGCCCCCTTGCCCTTGGTTTCCAGGGCTTTGTTTACTTTCTTTTTCTGTCTGCATCATGCTCCCTCTCCCATCTTGAACTCCATCCATCATTTTTCGTAACAGTTCAGACGATATCTGAACTATTACATAAGCAATAAATGTAAACGCACAACTGCTTCCATTATAGTGGCAACCTTCCCGGACGTCAAGAAAAAGAAGGTCATCTATTGCAAATTATCTACTGCAAATTGTAACGGTTCAGACGAGTATCTTCTTGCCCGTCTACGCCGGACAAGAAGCATCGGATGTCCATCCGATGGGGAATTTAACATGAATTTGGGCTTACAAGCAAGCTTGACGCCCAAAATTCATGTTAAATGCCCGCCGTCTGAACTGTTACTGCAAATTATCTTCTATTGCTGCTCCATAACCGCTCAGTCATAATCTTCCAGGAAATGGCATTTATTCCCCTTTTTCTTATAGGCAATTACCGTATCCAAATTCACGTTCTCCACGCTTTTGAAAATATTGCTTTCCACGAAAGGATTCGTTTCTTTTAATTCGGCAATCAGCCTTTTTATCTCCAAACGTTTGGACATCTCTCCCCTGTCCGGACGGTCTGCACCGGCAGCTTCGGTAAACCGGCATGCACACTGCAGAAAATGAAGATGGTTGTAATCCCGCCAATGCTTGATGTCTGACTCCCGAATCAAATACATGGGACGAATCAATTCCATCCCTTCAAAATTTGTACTGTGCAGTTTAGGCATCATCGTCTGTATCTGCCCGCCGTAAAGCATCCCCATAAGGATAGTTTCAATCACATCATCATAGTGATGACCCAAAGCAATTTTATTGCAACCGCGTTCCTTGGCCTGACGATAAAGATGGCCCCGGCGCATCCGTGCGCACAGATAGCACGGAGATTTTTCCACATCATAGACAGAGGCAAAAATATCCGACTCAAACACCGTTATGGGAATACGTAACAGCCGGGCATTGTATTCAATCATTTGGCGGTTCGCCTCGTTGTATCCGGGGTCCATAACAAGAAACACCAGCTCAAAAGGGAACTTGTTATGACGTCTCAATTCCTGGAATAATTTAGCCATCAACATGGAATCTTTTCCCCCGGAAATGCAGACGGCAATACGGTCATTTTCCTGTACCAGCTCATACTCGTTAATCGCCCGGGCAAACCGGGAAAACAGTTCCTTATGAAAACGTTTCCTCAGGCTTTTCTCCACATCTTCGGCACAAAATGCTGTCCCTTCTGAAGATAGTTTTTCTCCGAATAATTTTTCTCCAAATAATTCTTCTTCGTTTTGCCGAACGTTCTCTCTGTCCACTTCTTTCATCCCATCCCTTTCAACCTCTGCTTTCCCTTTGCCCAAACCATTACCATAGCTCTTTTATCTGTTCCCCTGTCAGCTTATTCTCTTTTAAAAGCGCTTCCGCCAGGCGGTCGGACAAATGACGGTTCTCCCGAATCAACCCTACTGTTTTTCTCATCTCCCGGTCAAGAATTTGATTGATTTTCTTTTTGACCTCGGCAGTCTCCCCATCCTTTCCGTCCCGGACGCCAAGCCCAAATTCCTCGTCCATGCCATAAGAGCAAATCATTGCCTGTGCAATTTTGGTCGCCTGTGCCAAATCACCGGAAGCGCCCGTAGAAAGGCCGCCTTCTTCACCGTAATAAACAATCTCTGCCGCTCTCCCTCCCAAAGATATGCGGATTCGGTTCAGCAAATCCTCTTTGGTAGAAATATGGCCCTCCTCCTGCGGAGAGTGCTCCATATATCCCCCGTGATCACCCCGGGCCACAATCGTCAGATAAGCCGGCTCCCGGCCGCATAGATGACATATCAATCCATGCCCTGACTCATGGCGTGCCACCCGTTCCAGATATTCGTAACCCCATGTTTTCTGACTTCCGTGTTTAGTGGTTTCATATGCCTCATCCAAAAGCTCATCATCCAAAATCGTCTGCCCTTTCATCGCCAAACGATTGGCCTGTTCCACAACGGAAGTTAAAGCTGACGGGCTCATGCCGACGGACCGGGAAGCCAGGCGTTTGAGCATCTCATGGGAAACGACATGAATCTTATTCCTGCTCACCAGAAGCCGAAGAAGCTGTTCCCGCTCCTCCTGATTGGGTAAGTCAACAGAAATTTTGCAGCTAAAGCGCCGGGACAACGCCGGATCGATAACGCCCATTCCCCCTTGGCCGTCCTCTATATCAAAATTTGTCGCTGCCAACACAAATATCGGCCTTTGCGGATCCTGGACAAAACCATCCATCTCTGCCAAAAGCGCATTTAAAGCCATTTCTTCCCCGTGGCCGGAATTTATCTGCCCCCGTTTCCTTCCTATCGCATCAATCTCGTCAATAAAAATCACAGCCGGAGCATATTTCCTGGCTCTTCTGAACAGATCCCGCACAGCCTCCGGGCCGCTTCCCTGATATTTTGTCACGAAAGATGTTGCGACAAAAGGAATAAAAGCCACATCGCTTTCGCCGGCCATAGCCCTTGCCAACATGGTTTTTCCCGTACCGGGAGGGCCATAAAGGAGAACCCCTTTGGGCGGCTGCATCCCCTGGACGCTGAACGGACGGGGATTTTTCAGATATTGAATAAAAAACCGCAGTTCCTCTTTTGCCTGCCGGGCGCCGACTACATCGGCAAAACGCACCGACGGCTTCTCCACATCATCCAATACACTGCTGCTGTCATCGGCGGATACTGCCCTTCTGAGAGTAAAATCCCTGAGCCGGATCATCACCTCCGATTGGTCGGACGACATTTTCGGCGCCGTTTCAAAGGAAAGGACTTTTCTCTCGGAAGCAAGACGGGAAGCTACTCCCTGGATACGCAATTCCCTGCACAGAGAAGAAAGCATATCCTCAAACACAGAAAAATCATCCCCTGGCGCCGTCAGCTTTCCTCTCGCTCCTGCCCGGACAAAACTCATTTCCAGCTCCAAATCAATAGGCAATGCTTCCGTCTCCAAAAGATATATTGGCAGATTCGGCAGACGTTCATGAAGGCTTTTAAATAATAAACTGCCGTCATGAATCGCAGCAGCGGCCATCGGCGCAAAATCAAAAGCCCCCTGCCGGTTTACCATAATGGTTCCTTCCCCTTGAGCCATATAGGATTTCTTTATCAAATTAACGGGATTCTTCTCCACACTTTTCTCGGCAATATCAATCAGGGCAAGACGGATATCCTTCTCCCCGGCAATCATCAGCGCTTCCTGCACGCTCTGAGTGGAATAAATCTCATATTCCGCAAGTTCTTCGGCGCATTTCCGGGCAAATCCCGGCGTCCCGTAAAGTAAAATTTCCGGCCGCTTTGACTGTTCAAAAAGCGTCCGTACCTGATCCGAAAAGCTCTCGGTCTGCACGACAAAACGGATCTTTCTAATCTTGGACAAAGCCGAAGAAAAATTTTCCTCTCCCCACAAACGGCAAATCTTAAAAACCTCATTTTTAAAGAACAGTTCGCTTTGGGCACGCAGTGTCCTGGCATCTGCCTGTCCTCCCTCCTGAAGCAGCAGGGAAACCGGAACAAAATCATCCACCTGAACATGAATGCCATACTGTTTTTCAAACAAGCTGCCCATACGTGCAAATTCATTCCGGCTGATTTTTTCCAAGTGATGCGTCTGCAGGTGATTAAACAGCAGCGGCCATCCTGTAGCCATACGGCTGGTAATTGTTTCTGGGAAAAACGGCCTGCCTGTACGGGGATTAATTTCCGTTTCCAATGCACTGAGTACCGCTGCTCTCGATACAGCAACTCCACCGGGTCCTATATTTCTCTCGTATAAAAAGCGGCCTGCATTCGTGGTAAAAATAATAATGGTGTCTTTAAAAGAAATATCTTCCTCCAGAAACCGGTCAAAAAGCCTTCCCCCATCCAATATCTGCAGAAACAAATTAATGGTATTGGCATGAGCTTTTTCAATCTCGTCAAAAAGAAGAATGCTGTGGGAATGAGCTTTGACAAAACCGGTAAGAGTCCCTCTCTTTGCCCCCTGGTAGCTCTTTTCAAAGCCTACCAGGCCCATGTAGGACTGATGGTCTGCATAGCTGGACATATCAAAACGCCTGAACGGCATATCAAGACCCTCCGCCGCCTGTTCTGCCAAAAAAGTTTTTCCCACACCCGGAGGCCCGGCAAAAACAAAAACCGCCCTGGGCCGACGCCGCTTTTCGTCGCTGGCCGCCAGAAGCTCCGCGGCAAACATCCCCTCAGCGAAGCCATGGACTACATGATCTTGTCCGTACACTACGGACAGAAGCCTGGCTCTCATTTTGCGGATACGGGATGTCAGAACCGGAAGGAAATCAATACTCATTTCCTCCACTTCCCCGCCGTCCTCCGGCTCTTCCCGTTTCAATGAGCAGACCTGCAGCATCAAATCTGAAGGGTGTTTGATAATCACTTCCAGCATGTCGGCCGCCCACAACATATCCTTTTTCTCTGCTTTGGCCTTTTTTTCCGCCAGTTTTGTACATTGTTCCAACGCAAACTCATCCGCCGCCACGCCCCCCGCAATCATATACCGCAAATGTCCGCGGGTTCTTGTGGTATCGATATGGTTTTCCTCAAACTTTTTTTTCACCTGACAGATGTCCTCGTCGATGACGGCCAGAACATTTTCCGGCGCGGAAATAAAATCGGCCGCATGAATTTCCGCCAGTTTTAACAAAGCAAGAAAGATATGTTCAATGCCCAAAGCATCCGAATGGGCGGCTTTCAGCTCGGCATTGGCACGCAACATAATGAATTTCATTGAGGGAGAATGATCCATGATTATTTCCTCCTGGTAACATGGAAGTTTATTATAAATGCCGGCTTTTTGCAACAGTTCAGGCAGATATCCTCTTGCCTGCGGCGATGGGCGGCCTGATTCGCTGCCATTACGTGCATCCCCATGCCAGGCAGCGTGTTGCTTGACATGGGAGTGATCAATAACCTGAAGCGTTACATTTTTGCCAGCAGACAGCCGTTTGCAAAAGGAATTCGGCAAAATTCCGACCTCCTGGACAAACTGCCAGTTCTTTTTTCGAAGAAAAGACAAATTTTTCATCTTGTCTGACTTCATATATCATTTTTCTCAGACTATCGGGAATAATGGCTAAGTCCGCTTCCAACAACATGGGAATATCCATAATGCTGTCTCCGGCGCTGGCAACAAAAGAAACTCCCGTCCTTTGACGGAGCCGGAGTAACGCCTGCCCTTTATTCATTTGGGGCGGGAAAAAATAAATTTTCTTTCCCGAGATAACCGAAGCCAGGGAAATATCTTTCCGATGCACCGGAAAAGTGGCGGATGGCTCCTTTTCCCGGCAGCAAGCAAAGCGATAATCACTCTGTTTTGCGAAATCGCAGTTTGATGCGGCGAATACTTCCCCTTCCCGACAGCAAGCATAAAGCAGCATCTCATCTACGATTCGAACAGACCGATATGTATTTTGTTTTTCCAGCAAATGATGCAACTGGTAAAGTTCCTCCTGAAAAGGTCTGGCAATCTCAAGAGACTGGGCCTGCCATTCCCTGTCTGTCTCCCCGTTGTGTAAAAGCAGCCCTCCATTAGTTGTCACCGCATACTCCGGCTGGCAGCCCCCGGGCCACTGAATACGCCGGTACTGATCCGCGGACCGGGAAGTAACGGGAATCAGGCAAATATTTTCCGTCAACTTTCTGAGAAGCCGAATGGTCTTTGGCGTCATGTAGCCTTGTCTTTTTCCGTTTATCCATTCCACGCAAATATCTCCCGGCTGCCGATACCGATAAGAATAAAGCAAGGTATTGTCCAAATCACAGGCAAGGATGATCTTTTCCATATCAATTATCCGCCATCGAGCGGATTAGGCCGCAGGCCCGGTAACGTTTTAAAGGATATTCCTCCACGTTCACGCCTTTTTCCTCCGCCAATTGATATAAATGCCCTAAATGCTCCTGATCTTCCAAACTGTGCACCAAAATTTTCCAGGGAACACGCCGCAAGAGCACCCGTGTCGCCTCGCCGATACTGGGTTTTACCAAATTGATATCGGCAATACCAAATTGTCCGGCAATCTGTTCTACTTCCCTTAAGCCGCTGCCCGGCTCAAAGCTGCAGTTTTCTTCCGCTTCCAAACACTTGGGCAGGTCCTCTTTATTTTTCTCCTGCGAATGCATTCCGCTCATAGGAAATTGCCGTTCTATCTCATGGATGAAAGAATAAGTTACATCCTTCCGAGCCAAATTCCGATAAAACGCCGCTCCGTGAAAATCCGTCGGCCCAATAATATCCTCCCGATAAAAAGTACGGCTCAAGAGACCGGATACCGTACAATTCAAGCAGGAACTGGCAATCAGAAAATCGTCGTAAGTCCCTCTCTTCGCTGCCACGCAAGCTGGATCAGACAGCACAGCCAGTCCCGGATCAACCCCGGGATAATCCTCCATAGCTTCCCTCACCTGCCGCTGAATAGCGCCTTTTCCTGTCCATCCGTCAACAAACTGGAGACTTTCCGGCACATGTCTGGCCAGCATATAAGCCATGGCATTTTTATCAATACCTCTTCCGCGAATAATGGAAACCGTATAATGGCTTACCGATACCTGATACTTTTTTTGCATATAACGTTTAATTAAAATCCCTATCGGCGTTCCCGCACGGGCCAGGGACACTAAAACGGTACGCTTTCCCTTATCCTGCCAAATCCGATCGCCTACCTGCGCTACCGCCCGGGCTGTCATCCCGGCATAGAGAGACAAAGCCCGCTCATACGCCTGCAAATAAGCATCGGAAGGCTCATATTCCAAGGGCAGCAATTCCGAATAATGAACACCCTTCTGAATCAACGCTTCTCTCTCGCCGGCCGCCATCGGTTTTACCATGCCGGAAATATCCTTGAGAAGAACCGTTACATCTGCCGGGCTGTAAGAACTAAACATGGTTTTCAACCTCCCCGGCAGAACTTTTCCCCTCCCAATACAGCAAATTTTTGCAGCCGTAATGGTTAAGTGCTTCTGCCAAATTTTTCAGTCCCTGGGGATTTTTCTCCCCGCTGTCCGATACGATAATCACTTGGCCGTATTGGTCAAGATTGTAAAGATAGGTAATCCTTTCCTCCTCATAAAGGCTGCCAAGCTTGGCTCCGTTTTGGACGGGATAACCCTTCTGGCTGCATATGCCAATAGGGCTGCGGGTCGTAGCATAGCTGATTACCGGAGAAGCCAGACCTTGTTTCTCTATAGCCCTCCCCAAAATAAGTGCCGGATACATGCACTCTTCCGTTCCTAAAACCAGTACCTTTTCGTTTTCGGCAAACCGATGCCCTATGGCCGAACATATCTGTGCGGCCGCTTCCTCGCATTTTCGGGTATATTCCCTGGCTAGAAGCCCTGTCCGGGGATTTGGCAAGCCACCGGGAATCCGCCGTCTTTCTACAGCCGCCGTCCCGGCATACTGACGGAAATCCTCTGCCTCTTCTATCTCATAGTCTGCTACTCTTTTCGTATAGTCTTCATCCGAAAGCTTCAACAGGCACTCACTGACAATCCCTGCCTGCGCAAAACGGGACAAGTTTTCCTCCGAAAGACGGTTGATCAGCGATGCTGCAACCATTGTTTTCCCCTGAGCCTGGGGGAACTGCCGACGAAGCTGATTGACCATATTAATTACCGTCTTTCCCGTGGACAGCTCGTCATCAATAATAATCACCTGAGGCGTCCGTTCCAGCCATTGGGACAAAAAATCGCCGCATAAATTCTGATCCGTGGCATGGCTGTGCTCTTCCAAAAAATTCACCCATAAACTTACCTGCTCGATTTTCTCCCTTGTAGTATGGATATAAACACAATCCTCCCCAAAACAATCGGCCACGGCTGCACCGATAGCCGTGGCTGTCTCCGCAAATCCGATAACAAGCCTGGCCGCCGGATACCTGGCAGCCAGCTTTTCTCCCAGGCATCTCATCATTTCCAACGCTTCTGACGCTCTTGAGGGCACATGCTTTCCCTGTATGGGATTCACCAGTGAATAAAGCCTTTTGGTATTATTATACCGCTTTGCCAACCGCAAAATTTGTTCTACCGTATATTGCATTACGACTCCTCTCTTTACTCGTTATTGTTCGCAGGTACCCTTCACTCTACTTCTACGCCGTAACTTTCACATAACTGTTTTAATCCGCTATGATAGCCGGCGCCCACAAAATTGAATTTCCATTCGCCCTTATAACGGTATATTTCCAGAGCAACCACAGTCTTTTCCCTGTCCAAATCCGAAAAAACAAACCGATAGCATTCCTTTTCCCCATCAAAAACGCGGAGCATCGGCTCATTGGCCAGCGAAAAATTCTGATCAGAGTCATCGCCATACAGGGAAAAGCAAACAGCAATTTTATTTACCCAGGCATCTGTTTTTTTCAAATCCACAAAAACCATCGGGCGGACGCTGTCGCTGTTCCCCCAAACATCCCCCTTTTCGGATCGCGGATTCCCAAAAAAAATCAAATCCGAATCACTGTGAGTCCTGCCGTCTGCCCCCAGCAGAAAAACATAACTGTCGATCTCCAAGGACTGGCTGGCACTTTGATGATCATATACCAGTTTTATAATTTTATTCTGCAAATTCCCCACCGGCATACGCTGGCCACGCCGGATATGTTCTACTTGCACATCGTCTGTAATTGGGGCGACAATCTCCAGCGGCGGCTCCACCGGCATCGTCTGACTCACCGGACAGACAACCGGAGCTACCACCGGCTGTTCATGATGCTCAGGCGCCCCTGCCTGAGCCTTGCCGCTCACATAAATCCGCCGGGTAACACCAGTAATCACCAAAATTTCTCCGTAAAGAATGGTGTTTTCTTTCATACCGGATGTTTTCAAAATAATTTTGTTTTTCCCGCAAACCAGCCGATCCGGCATCAATACCGTATCTTTCATTGTACAGCGCAAGGCCGCAGGAGCCGGAGCATCGATTTCCAAAGCAAAAGTATTTTCCACCCCTGCTGCAAATTTTCCCAAAGCAATCACTGGCGGAAGCTCCCATGATGCAGCTTCATGGGCAAAGCCTTCCAGACGGCCGCTGACTTCCACCCCGGACAAAACCGTATGGGCATAACGAGTCCTGACCGCTATGGCCGTCTCTTCGTTCTCCGGCCTGCCGGTCACTTCAATCCGGAGATTCTTTATCGTAACAGGTTCTGCCTCCACAATCAACACAGGGCCGGTTTTCGCCCACAACGTAGACTGGCCTCCATCCACTACACATGGGCGGTTTATGGTCAGCGGGCCTTCATACTCTCCCGGCGTCATTTGGAAATCACCGGCACGGCTGTTAAATTCCTCTTGTATGCTGCTCATTCTCCACCTCACTATTATAAAATCATGTTTCATAGGACGCATTTTCCTATGGAAATCGAGTAGGGAAGAGCCATCTTCCCCTATACTCGCTGTGCGGCCCGCGTGCTGCGTCAGCAGCAAACTTCCATACGCGGGCCTGTGCATAAAAAAGAACCCTGCCCAGCAGGATTCTCCTCCTGCGGAGGAAGAATCCTCAAAATGCTATTGCTTCTTCCTCCGTAATCTTTGAAAACTATACATTCACGCCATAATTCCTGCAAAGAGCTTCCAGCCCGCCCTGATAACCGGCGCCGACAGCATTAAATTTCCATTCATTGCCATATCGATAAATTTCGCAAACTACAAGAGCTGTCTCGATAGAAAACTCTTCCGCCAAGTCAAATTTCAGCACTTCCGTACCAACCATATCCGACTCATTGGCCATACGGGCAACTCTCACGTAAGCATTACTGACCTGGCCAAAATTCTGGCGGCGTACCGGCGCATCATAAATAGTAACGGTAATAGCGATTTTCTGGATATTGGAAGGAATCTTGGTAAAATCAATAATCAGCACCTCGTCGTCGCCGTCGCCGCTTCCGTCCAGGTTATCCCCGGTATGACGGATGGAGCCGTCCTCGCTGACCAGATTGCCATAGAAAATAAAATCTTCATCCTTGCGCACCTTGCCGTTGGCTCCCAGCATAAATGCCGAAGCATCCAGGTCAAAGTCAAAACCGCCATCATACTGGTTCGTATCCCAGCCGAGTCCGATCAGCGCCATACTCATCCCTTTATCCAGATTTACCCTTTGTCCTTTTGAAAGATTAACCCCCATAATTACACCCCTTTCCTATACAAACCGGTTCGCCAATTCGCCCACGCTGTTGTCCTGGGTCGGCTGCCCGATAGCGCTGAATTTCCAATCTCCTTTATAACGGTAAATTTCCCCAAAAACCATAGCCGTCATATTGTCATAATTTTCTGAAAGATTGTATTTGCACAATTCCTGATTATTTTCTGCGTCACAGATACGGATAAAAGCATTGGCAACCATTCCGAAATGTTGTCTGCGCTGTTTGGCCTGATAGATATTTACCACGAAAATCACCTTATCAAACTGAGACGGAAGCGCGGATAAATCAACAAAAATTTGTTCGTCATCCCCTTCTCCTGCCCCTGTCAGGTTGTCACCCATATGGCGGACAGCTCCGCACTGATGGGTCAGATTGCCGAAATACACAACATCCTGCACTCCCTGCAAATGGCCGTTGACACAGAGAAAGGCAGAAGCATCACAGTCAATATCTTCTTGTTTCGGCGCAAAAAAGCCTCTGTGCTGTTTAACCTCGTCCCATCCAAGACCAACCATAACTCTGCGAAGGGAACCGCCTGTGCTCTTACGCAGCTCCACCTTCTGACCTTTTTGTAAATTAACAGACATAATCCTGCCCCTTTATGGCTGTATACCTGTCACACAGCCATACCCTTTCTTTGAAAATTGTAAGCTTATGAGCCGTTTGGCATCATCCCCCGCAGCCATTGCGCAAAGGCTTCCGGCTTCCTCGTCTGAATCAAAATGGTTCCCGGCCCTCTGAACCGGCATACCAGGCACTCTCCGGACATTATACTCGAAATCCATCCGTTTGAAGCTTTTTCTATTCGATACTGCATGTAATCCGGCCAGGCAACCAAATGGCCGTTGTCAATAATGACCTCTTCCCCCGCTTCCAGATTAATGCCATGAATCGCGCCGAAACTGCTGAGAAAAACCGTTCCTCTGCCATGCACATTCAACACGAAAAGCCCTTCCCGGGAAAAGAGTCCCTGAGCCAGGTTCTGTACAGCCGTATCCACCTCCACGCCCATGGTGGAAGCCAGGAAACCGTTTTTTTGCACCCTCAGCCCATAAGATCCATCCAATTCCACATCGACGATCCCGCCCGGCGCCGAATGCGCCAAAATTACATTTCCCGGCCCCCGGGAAGCAACGATTGTCTGAAAGAAAAAACTCTCGCCGGCCAGAAAACGCCGGGCCAAGCCTCCGAGCACATTGCCGCCCATCGAACCGTTGACATCCAATGTTGCCGACATGGAAATCATGGCATCCGATTCTGCTTTAATCGACTCACCCTGCTGTAAATCACATTTGACCACAGGGAAAGCATTTCCATATAAAATCTCGTATTTCATCGAAATTTACTCACTTTCTCCCGGCTACCCAGCGAAGCCCCCAGCCGAAATTCCTGTCCATCGGCTCGTGGCTGTCGAAAAACCTCACAACCTTTTCCACAGTAAATGTTTCATTGTTGCTGTTTTCCAAAAGAGCAATAGCACACATTCTCTGAGCACTTCCGTACTCGTCCATCCTGACAATAATATCTTCGCTGCCAGGACATTTCACCGTAACAATACCGTTGGCCTCCCGCCAGTTGGCCGCCCCTTCATAGATAAACGTATAAACCAGCAAACGTTTGATCTGAGGAATCATCGCCCCGTTGACCCGCAGATTTTCGCCGCCGGCAGAGCTGCCCGTGCGGTCGTCTCCGTCCAAGGCAACATAAGGCGGCTGGTTTAAACTTCCAAAAGCATTGCCAAGAGCCTGAACACACCCCCTTGTCCCGTTCTGCAGTTCAAACAGGCATCCCAAATCCAAATCTATGGCCTGAGGTTTGGGAGCAAAAAAACCTTTCCGCCGCTGGGGCTGGCTCCAATTCAGGTTAATCAAAATCTCACCTAAAGAAGAACCCTTTTTCTCCAAATTTACTTTTTGACCTTTTCTCAGTTCGACTGCCATGATATCCTCCTCCTATGCAGCTTGCAAGTGAGCCCTGCAAAAATGAACAAAGAATCCTGCTTCGCAGGATTCTCCGCCTGCGGCGGGTCGCTTCAGCGACATGATTCCTTTCCGCCGCAGTGCGATCCTAAGCGGAGCGTTTTTGTATCATAGGACGCACTTTCCTATGATAGAACAAAGAGTCCGGCTCGCCGGACTCTCGCGCCGGAGCGCGGTTGCAACAGCAACCATCTTCCTTTGCGCGGAGTGCGCATCCACGCGGAGCGTTTAGTATCATAGGACGCACTTTCCTATGATAGAACAAAGAGTCCGGCTCGCCGGACTCTCGCGCCGGAGCGCGGTTGCGACAGCAACCATCTTCCTTTGCGCGGAGTGCACGCTTTATCGGATACTCCGCAATCATAACCGTTCAGACAGACATCTCCCTCCCCGCCGTCCAAACGGCTATCCGGAATCATCATTGCCGCTGTTTCTGTTTTCTTATACGTTCACCCCGTAATTCTGGCAGAGCGCCTTTAAACCGCCCTGGAATCCGCTGCCGATAGCATTGAATTTCCACTGGCCGTTGTTGCGGTAAAGTTCGCCGACAACAACCGCTGTCTCAATGGAAAAATCCTCTCCCAGATCATAGCGGATCAATTCGGTATTGTTGCTCTCATCCATGATATGGATATATGCGTTGTTGACCTGGCCAAAGTTCTGTCTGCGCACATCGGATTCATAAATCGTAACCGTAAAACCGATTTTTTCCACACTGGCCGGAACCAGGCTTAAATCCACCTTAATCTGCTCGTCATCACCGTCGCCGGCGCCGGTCAGGTTGTCGCCCAAATGCTCCACGCCGCCGGAAGCATGCTTCAGATTGCCATAAAAAACAAAATCCGCGTCACTTGCCACTTTACCGTTGGCCCCCAGCAGAAAAGCAGCCGCATCCAAGTCAAAATCATATCCTCCGTCATACTGATTGGTATCCCAGCCCAGACCAACAATAAGCTTACTCAATCCGGGATTGCCTTTTGTCAAATCGACTTTCTGACCTTTTGCCAAACTAACTGCCATTTTCATTTCCTCCTAAATTAAAATTATATAAGAACGCAACTCCCTTTTCGGAAAAGAGTTTTCCCTGAATAAAATTATACCGATAAAAGTTATATCCATAAACTCATAATCACTTATTTGACGTAACCAGTTTCCTGACCATATCAATAGGAATAACCAAAAATGCCATGATAATACAAATCAGCCAGGCTTTTGGACTAAGCGCTTCCACACTCAGCACGCTCCCGCCAAAAGTGACAAACACAAACTGCAGGGCAAAAATCGAAAACATAACTACCAGGAAATTTTTATTTCTTCCCAGCCCTTCAAAAGGATTCAAATGACTGGTACGGGCATTAAATCCGTTAAAGGTAATCGCCATCATAAAAGTCGCAAACAGCGCCGATTTCAGATATGTGGCATCTACCTCCCCGAAAAGCCCCCGGATAGCCGGCACAAACAAAATACTCAAACAAATAAATGTAATATAAAAAGCGCTGATAAGTATTTCTGTCATCATATTTTTGCTGATAATGCTGGCCGAGCGGGGAATAGGCTTGTCCTTCATGTATTCCTGCAAAGCCGGCTCGCTGCCAAAAGCAATCGCTGCCAAGGTATCCATAGCCAAATTAATCAAGAGAAGCTGAATAACCGTCATTACCACATTCTCTCCCAGCAAAGGTCCGATAAAACAAGTCAGAACGGCCGCCACATTAACCGTAAGCTGGAAAATTAAAAACTTACGGATACTCTTAAACATCGTTCTGCCATAGAGAATCGCCTTTTCAATCGAAGAGAAATTATCGTCAAGAATGGTAATATCCCCGGCTTCCTTCGCCACCTCCGTGCCGCTTCCCATAGCAAATCCCACATCCGCCTTCTTCAGGGCCGGCGAATCATTGACTCCGTCGCCGGTCATACCGACAACCAGATTGAGTTCCTGAGCCACTCTTACCAGCCTGCTCTTATCCGTGGGCAAGGCACGGGACACTACCCGCAGACGGGGAAGAAGCGCTTTCAGCTCGTCATCGCTCAGCTTTGCCATCTCTGCGGAAGTCAGGGCCACATCCTCCTGTCCTGATAAAAGCCCGGCTTCCCTGGCAATAGCCACCGCTGTCTCCTTACGGTCGCCAGTTACCATCACTACCTGAATCCCTGCATTCTGTACTTCCTCGATTGCCCGAACCGCTTCCTTACGAACGTTATCGCGAATACTGAGTACACAAATCAAAGTCAGGTCTTCATCATCCTTATCTCCCTCGGTCACAGCCGCTGCCAAAAGGCGCATGGAACGCCCTGCCTGCGTATCAATATAATCGGTAAGAGCCTTTTTATCAGCGAATTCCCTTATCTGACCCTGGTCGTCCATATATTTGGTACATTTTTCGATGATTTTCTCCGGCGCTCCCTTGACATAAGTGATTTGCCGTCCCTCATGCACCAAAGTGACGCTGGAACTCTTTTTTGTGGAATCAAACGCTCTGAACTCTTGTACTTCCCTTTTATTTAACGCACTGTCTTCCTTAGCCGCCACAAGAAAAGCCATCAGCGCACGGTCCGTACTGTTGCCGCCGATGATATTTCCCTCGCTGACGCTGGCGCTGTTATTTATTCCTATGCCGGTAATCACATTATCCTTCAGCATCTGAGGCATCCGGCCAAGACCGTCATACACCTTTACATTTCCTGTGGCCATCTCCACAACGGAAAGGCGTCCCTCGGTAATCGTACCGGTCTTATCGCTGAATAAAATACTCAGGCTTCCGGCAGTCTCAAGACCGTTGATTTTCCTTACCAGCACATTGTCCTTAGCCATCTTCAGGCTCTGGAAAGACAACAGGATGGAAGTCAGCATGGGCAGCCCTTCCGGCACGGCACAAACAATAATCGTTACCGCAACCGTAATCGCGTCCATTACCAAACGAATCCACTGATAAGCGTCAGCCGGAATACTGCCGGACAACAAGGTTTTGGCCATAATGCCGGCTACAATCGCGATAGCGCCTACATAGCCAAATGTGGAGATTTGCTTCGCCAACTGTCCCAGCTTTACCTGCAAAGGAGTCTCCCTGGTATCTTCCTGGACTTCCAGCGCCAGTTCTCCGAACAGAGTCTTATCGCCTACTACCTTTATCTCCATGTAAGCTTCGCCGCTGCACACCACAGTTCCGCGGTAAGCATAATACTCGTTCAGCAAATCTTTGATATCATAGGAAATCTCCCCGGAAAGAGGACGCTTCCTGGCTTCCTCCGTCTCACCGTTCAAAGCCGCCTGGTCAACCTTCACCATCCCGTCAACGATCTCCCCGTCTGCCGGAATCTTATCCCCAGCCTGCAGAAAAACGATATCGCCCACCACGACTTCACTGACATGGACTTCCTTAAGCTGGCCGTCACGAATTACTTTGGCCATCTCCTTGGCTTCCTCCTCTGCCTTTAAGGCCGAGGCTTTCCCTTCCTGTTTGCTCTCGCTGATTGAGGCAACGCCATTGGCAATCATAATCGCAATCAGGATTCCCACCGGCTCAAACCATTCCGCCTGCTCCAAAAAGAACAACACGACCTGCACGACAAGAGCCACCAGCAGAATCATAATCATCGGGTCTTTAAATCCCTCAAGTATCTTTTTCCACAACGGATCCGGGGGAATCTGGGTCAAAGTATTGGCGCCGTTTTTCCTGCGGCTTTCCTCTGCTTCGTGTGTTGTTAAACCTTGTTGTTTCATATAGCCATTCCTTCTTTCTTTATCGGGGTGCAAACGATACCCGCCCGCATGGCAATCCGCCTGCCTGCCAAACATCCCGCACCTTCTATTTACCGCAGACGACCTCCATGAGAAGACCTTTCTCCTCCGCAGACGCCTGAAACACGGCTCCGTCTTTAAGCTGTACTGCCCGGCCCGCAGGGACCAGGTTGCCGCCCGGGGAAACCATCCCCTGAATATTATGATTAACCATCAGCCATTGTCCCTGATATTTGCACACGTAAGCCATCATGCTTCGGTCTGCTTTTTCGTCAGGAAAACAGTTGGCAAACACATGCCATTTGAACAGCGGCATATTGTGGTACACATTAACCACGCCAGCCTCAATCCACTGGCCGCTTCTGCCCCTGACCTGGCTTTTCAGCCGGATTTGCACCAGACTATCCTTACTGAGCCGATGGCCGCAAAACGGGCATACGGGCTTTCTCAGATCATGAAGGACAAACCAACCGGCCGCACAGTCAGGATTTTCACAAGGATGGAGCAAATCCCAGGTCTTTACCAGCGCTTTTTCCCATTCCAACGCCGTAGGGCGTTCGTCAGGATTGTGAAGCCCATCGACAAAAGCCCGCAAAAACAATTTTTCCAGCAAAGGCCCATGATCTTTGATGGTCACTCCTAAACTTTGCGGCCGATTGCTGCGGTCCTGCGGATGTTCAATAAACAACGCCTTGGGCCCCATGGCCAAATAATCGTCCTCATCCGGGTCCTGGGAATGGATCTTGGGGCCCCGGAGAGGATGACGAAGAAGCAAATATTCATAGATCAGCACAGCAAGAGCATGGAGATCCGTATAAGCACAAGGAAGCCTCCGGCCTTTGTCACCGAAAGGCCGGGACAAGGTTTCCAAAACTTCCGGGGCAATATAGCCGTTGGTACCGATAACCTCGGGAGGATAAACACCGGGCACCACCAGCGTATCGATATCAATCACCACACAGCTTCCCGACTTCGGATCAACCAGCACATTATTGCAGGACAGATCCGAGTGGGCCAATCCCGCCTGATGCATCCTCCGTATCGAGCGGGCCAGGGAGATAGACATCTGAACCATAGAACGAAAATCCCCCAGTTCCTGCTCCCTCATATATTTTCTCAGCTTGGCCGAGGTAAACCATTTGCTCTTTTTATCTTTCCCCTTCAGTTGGGAATTGAGTTCCGGCACCACCGAGGCATTATCCGAAAAAAAATAATTGGCCGGATAAGCCGGGCAGACAATACCGAACTCCGGCCGGGTGACAATCGCTTTCGGCCAACAGAACTTATCGGCAAAATAGGCCGCCATCTTATCATTGTTCCCTTTAGCGCCGCCGTCTCTTTCGGAAAGAGTCGGATTGTACTTACCGATAATGGCCTCCAGCCGCTTTCTCACATTCGGATCCCTCCCGTTCTCCGGCCGGTTAAAAAACTGAACCACATAGGATTTATCCGGGGAAAAATACGTGTATTTCATACCGCCCCTGGGAGGGTTGTCCTTGACTACATATGGCAGCCTGGTTCCGTCTGCCAGCGTAGCTTCTTTAATGTTTGCCATGAAAACGCCTCCTTACAGCCGCACAAGCACCAGCGTACGGTCATCAAAGGAACCGCGCTCAACATAATTATCCAGCCAGATTTTCAACCGCTCGCTGGGATCGGCGATTTGATTTTCTTCCTCTTCTTTCAGTTCAAGCCTGGCCAGTTCCAGAATCCAGGGAGCGTTCCAAATATCCTCCAGGGTAAATCCGACCGACTGGCAAACCCGCTTTGTATATTGAACCGGTACTTTCACCTGCTGATCGTTGACCCAGGGATAAGCCAGTGGGTCCGGAAGCTTTTTCAGTATCTTCAACTGCCGGGGAACGGGGAAAGCTTCTTTAGCCCCTGTCTTTTTCCCTTCGATTATCCCGTTAATAACCAGATCATAATACAACCGGTAAAGTTCTTTTTCGTTAGGGAAATAATCATCCGCCACTCCATCGCTCATGACCATAACCAAATCTGCCTCGCTTCGGGATATCTTGGTCCTTGTCTGAAGCGTATGGATATTTTTCATTTGCGGCGAAGTCAAAAAATCCGTTTCGCCGGAAAACTCACCGCTGTCTGCCACCCCCATAAGCTTTAATGAAGAGGCAAACTCACCGCGGGTGTTGAGCAAGGCAATCATCCCGTCGCCCACCTGGCAGCTTATGGCCAAGTGCTCTTTGGCGCCTTTCCCCACCGGAACCAACACGGCAACCAACAGCGTCCCTGAAAAATCCTTAAATTCCGGCTCCCGTTTCAGCACTGCCTCATAGGCAGGGTCAGCAGCCCGGGAATAGTAAGCCGCTTCCACGGACTCTGCCGCTTTTATCACCGACTGCTGAACAATCCCGGCCAGGACCCCGCATGCTTCCATACATTTGGGATCGGACAATTCCCGTCCCAATGCCTCCTCTATCTGAGGCTTCTTTGCATACTCACGTTTAAAAGCCGTCGCCAGATAGCCCACCGCCGCTTTGCAGGATTCCCTCGCGCCTATGCGGGAAAATTTTTTGGAACCTGCCCCGTCGGATACGGCGACAAAAATAATTTCTCCAAAATTTGCCGTCTCATACCAGTCGTCACAATTCGTCCCCTCATGCTTATGCTTTTTCCCTCTCACACGGGCAGCAATGACATCGCCCCCGGGAAACCGGGCGAACCGATGGACATACTCCGGCATCGCTTCCGGCTCATCATTGGGCACAGGCATATATTTCCATAAACCGGCCGTATGGCCGGTAACCGCCTCGTCGGCCAAAGGTTTAAGCGAAGCCGGCGCATGGCCGGCAGCCGCCCCCTCGGCCTGAGGTTTAAGCGAAGCCGGCGCATGGCCGGTAGCCGCCCCTTTGGTCTGAGGTTCGGGCGAAGCCGACGCATGGCCGACGGGCGCCCCTTTGGTCTGAGGTCCGGGCGAAGCCGGCGCATGGCCGGCAGCCGCCCCCTCGGCCTGAGGTTTAAGTGAAGCCGGTGCATGGCCGGCGGGCGCCGGTTCGGACTGCTCATCCGGAATAGGTTTCTCCAAACGTTTCGGCCCGGGTTCTCCGGTTTTATCCGGCAGCGGCTCTTCCTGCTGTTTTGACCCGCGATTTTCCCCCTGGCCGCCTTTCGGCTTATCGTATGCCTCCACGCCGACGGACTCACCAAAATGATTCATCACATACTCTTTTATCTGAATGTCCATATCGCCGTCGGCACTTTCCGCAGCTTTTGTCCCTTCATCCCTGGCTTCTGTTTCATTCCTGACTTCTGGTGTCTTGGGAGTTTCGTTTGCTTCTGCCATTCCTCATCCTCCTTACAAAAGCAACCCTTTTGATACCCGAATTCCATGCCAAATTCCCTGCCGTCTGAATTGCTACGTAAAATCAGGGAACGATAACAAACCCCTGTGGTGGCGGCGGAAGCTCCACGGCTACTCCCGGTTTGCCGTCAAGACTTTTGGAAGACATCTTGATCGAACCGGAAACCCAGGCAAAGAACTGGGCCATATCTCCGGCTGAGAGCGTGTTCATCATCAATACGCTCTCCGTAATCTTCTTCAGATAGGAGGTATCGGCGGAAGACCCTGCCGCACAGGCAATGATATTGGCTGTCTTCACTCCTTTAATCTTCTGGACAGCCTGGTTAAACGTTTCGATGTCGGTAGGCGAACCGTCGGTCAGGATAAACACCAACGGCCTCCAGTCCCCTTTCTGCGACTCAGTCGATTTACGCACTTCACTGCCAATGCAGTCAATCAGTACATTCAGCGCTTCGCCAAGAGCCGTCGCGCCGCCTGCATGGAGTTCCGGCTCCTTAAACTGCATCAGCTCCGTAAGCGGAGTAATCTGTCTGGCCTTGCTGTCAAAGGCTATCACCGACAAATATGCCGTCTCCAATGCCTGGGGATCGCCCCTCAATTCGGAGAGCAGCGCCTTCACTCCCTGCCGGACTGCTTCTATCGGCTCCCCCATCATTGAACCAGAACAGTCCAGCAGCAAATATACTGGTAACCTACGGGAAAAATCATTCATGGCCAAACCTCCTTTATTGTCGATTCATGCAACAAAATTTAGTTTATTTTATCACATTCAATATCTTTTTGCAATGTACATTTCTGACCATTTCTCCCCTGCTTACTCCAGTTCGCTGAGCCCGGTATAAAGTTCATAATAGCGCCCCTTTTGCGCCAATAATTCCTCATGGTCGCCCCGCTCGATAATCTCGCCCTGCTCCAACACCATGATAGCATTGGCATTGCGCACGGTTGACAGGCGATGGGCAATAACCAAAGTAGTCCTGTCGGCCATCAGCCGATCCATGCCATGTTCGATATGTTTTTCCGTGCGGGTATCCACAGAGCTGGTCGCTTCGTCCAGAATTAAAATCGGGGCCCGTGAAACGGCTGCCCGGGCAATGTTCAATAACTGCCTCTGTCCCTGGCTCAGATTTGCCCCGTCCCCTTCCAGCATGGTTTGATAACCTTGGGGAAGGCGGTTGATAAATGAGTGGGCCGAAGCTGTCTTTGCTGCCTGAATAACTTCTTCATCCGTAGCATCCAGCCTGCCGTAACGGATATTTTCCATCACCGTACCGGTAAATAAATGGGTATCCTGCAGCACCATGGCAATATTTTGACGCAGATTATCCCGCCGTATCTGGCGGATATCCACTCCGTCAACCGTAATTGAACCGTTCTGAATATCATAAAACCGGTTAATCAGATTCGTAATGGTGGTTTTTCCCGCCCCCGTGGAACCGACGAAAGCAATCTTTTGTCCCGGTTTTGCATACAAGCTGATATCTTTTAAAATCACTTTATCCGGATTATAGCCGAAAGTCACATGATCCAACACCACATGGCCTTTCATCGGCGCCAATGTCTTCGCCCCGGGAAGATCCTCCGGCTCCGGCGCTTCATCCATCACGGCAAATACCCTTTCCGCGCCGGCCAAAGCGGAAAACACATTGCTGACCTGCATGGATATTTCGTTAATCGGGCGGGAAAACTGCCGGGAAAAGTTCAAAAACACCGTCAGGCCTCCCACGTCAAAATTCTTAATAATACACAGAAGCCCGCCGATACAAGCAGTCAGGGCATAATTCACCTGACTCAGGTTTCCCATGACCGGACCCATAATCCCTCCGAAAAACTGGGCGCGGATCTGATTGTTCCGCAGCTCTTCGTTGAGCAAATCGAATTCTTCCTGGGCCATATCCTCATGGCTAAATACCTTCACCACCTTCTGGCCGGTTATGATCTCCTCGATATAACCATTCAGCGCCCCCAGGGAAGATTGCTGGGCGGAAAAATGCTTATGGCTCTGCTTTGCCACCATGCCGCCCGCCTTTACCATCAGCGGAATCATGGCCAGAGTCACTAACGTCAGCCAGATATTGGTGTAAATCATCAAAAACAACGTTCCCACAATGCTGAGCAGACCGGCAAAAAGCTGAACCAGCGTATTGCTCAGCATCATCCCTACCGTATCCACATCATTCGTAAAACGGCTCATCAGATCACCGTTACTGTTGGTATCATAAAAACGCACCGGGAAGCTCTGCATTTTCCCGAACAAATCATTGCGCAGCTTCCTAAGGGCCGTCTGCGCCACTGTCAGCATTATCCGCGCCTGAAAGTAATTGGCGGCTATTCCCACGGCATATACCAGCGCCATAACTGCCAAAGCCCGCAAAAGCCCTGCCGCATCGCCTCTGGATCCGTCAGCCGGCGCAATATATATATTGATAATCGGACGCAGCAGATAAGAGCCGAGAAGAGTCCCTAAAGTATTTAAAATAATGCAGATAAAAGCCGCAAACAATTTCGGCGTGTCCCCTTTCAAATAGGACAAAAGCCGCCGGACGGTAGCTATGCTGTCCTTGGGACGGCCTTTGCCCATCATCCGCTTTCTCCTTGGGCCTCCCGGCCCCAGTCCAGGCATGCCTCCGGGACCCCCATTGACAAAACCGCTGTTCCTTCCATAACGTTTATTCAGGCTTTTCAGCTTTTCTTCCCGATTCATGCGCTCACCTCCCGTTCCTTATCCCTCTGAGAATAATAAATCTCCTGATAAGCTTCACAGGAATCCAGGAGTTCTTCATGGCTTCCCATGCCGATAATTTTCCCCTCATCCAGCACAATGATCTGATCTGCCTCTTCCACAGAACCGATCCTCTGGGCAATGATAATCTTCGTCGTCTCTCTCAACGTAGTCCTGAAGCACTCCCGTATTTTCGCCTCCGTAGCCGTATCTACCGCGCTGGTAGAATCATCCAGGATCAAAATCTTCGGTTTCTTCAGCAAAGCCCTGGCAATACACAGACGCTGCTTCTGCCCTCCGGATACATTGACCCCGCCCTGACCCATATCCGTATCATATCCATGGACAAAAGAAGACACAAAACCGTCTGCCTGGGCCGCTCCTGCAAAGGCACGGATTTCTTCCATGGAAGCTTCCTCATTCCCCCACCGCAGGTTTTCTTCTATCGTCCCGGAAAACAGCACATTTTTCTGCAGCACCATGCCTACGCCTTCCCGAAGGTTTTTCAAAGAATACTCCCGTACATCCGTTCCATCTACCAGGACCTGTCCGGCGGTCACATCGTATAGGCGCGGAATCAACTGTACCAGCGAAGTCTTCCCGCTGCCGGTTGCCCCGATAATTCCGATAACCTGCCCCGGCTTTGCCGTGAAACTGATATGTTCAAGCACCTGATCCCGACCATTCTTCCCATAACTGAAAGAGACATCCCGGAATTCAATCCTCCCTTCCTCCACTTTCTTTTCCTTCTTCCCAGCCTCTTTATCCGTCAAATCAATTTCCGTCCTCATCACTTCATTAATCCGCTTTATCGAGGCCATAGCCCGCGCACTCTGCAGAAACACCATGGACAGCATCATCAGCGACATCAAAATCTGCACAATATAAGTGGTAAAGGCCGTCAAATCCCCCACCGGCATACTCCCGCCGATAATCAGGTTCCCCCCATACCAAACCACGGCCAGAGTAGTGATATTCATGGCAACCATCATTACCGGCATCGTTAAAATTACCACCCTCATGGCCCGGAGGCTGTTCTTCTGCAAATCTTCATTTGCCAGGCGGAAACGCTCTTTTTCAAAATCCTCCCGCACAAACGATTTAATCACCCGCACATTTACCAGAGCTTCCTGAATACCCGAATTTAATTTGTCCAGCTTCGTCTGCATAATCCCAAACCGGGGATAAGCCGTAGTCATAATCATGCCGATGCTCAGCCCCAGCACAGGTATGACTACCAGAATAATCATTGCCAGCCGGTAATTCATGATAAATGCCATAATCAGCGCGCCAATCAGCATTCCCGGCGCCCGGAGGGCCAGCCGCAAAAACATGGTCATCACCTGCTGTACCTGCTGTATATCGTTCGTCAGCCGTGTCACCAGGGAACCCGTGCTGAATTCGTCGATATTCCGAAACGAAAAGTGCTGTACCCGGGCGAACAAATCCCTGCGCAGGTCGCTGGTAAAACAAATAGCGGCTTTGGAAGAAAAATATGCTCCTCCTATTCCGCTGATGCCCATGACAAACGCTACGGCTACCATTAAAACTCCCATCCATAAAATATAACGATAATCCCTGTCCGCCACCCCCTGGTTGATAATCAGCGACATCATTTTAGGCAGCATAATCTCCCCCAACACCTCCGTAATCATCAGGCAGGGGCCGATAATAAACGCGCTTAAATAGGGTTTTGCATATTTTCCGTATTCTCCCATTGCTGTTCCTCCTCTCTTTCTTCATTCAAAGCCTTTCCCCAGACTCGTCAGTTTTACCCTGCAAAGTGACAATATAGACAGGATTCTGCCCTTTCATCATATGATAGCGCCCTATCCGCTCGGCTTTTGCCACCTGGATGCAGACAATTTCCGCCTCTATGCCCTTTTGGTTTACATATTCGCTAATCTTAGCCAGCGTTTCCAGCGCGATCACATTCAATACTACTCTTGCCCGGGAATTCCTGTTCCAAACACAATCCAGAATTTCTTCCAGCCTGCCATCGCTTCCGCCGATAAACACTCTATCCGGCGGCGGCAGCGCCTCCAAAGCTTCCGGCGCTTTCCCCTGCCTGATGCTCAGATTCCCCACATGAAACTTTTCCCTGTTTTGGGCGATAAGCCTGCAGCCTTCTTCTTTTTGCTCAACCGCATATACATGCCCCCGCCTGACTGCAAAAGCAGCTTCCACGGATACCGATCCTGTCCCGGCTCCGACATCATAGAAAATATCTTCTTCCCTCAACGCCAGTTTCGACAAAGACACTGCCCGGATTTCACTTTTCGTCATCGGTATATTTCCACGGATAAATTGTTCATCTCCCATTACTCCCGCCCTTTCTGCTAATCCATGTTGTTAGAGCAAAAAAATCCTTTTTTTGCTCAATATTACCGCAGCCAGGGAATCCGCCTCCTGATGCTGCAGGTCAACTGCTTTCCCTTCCAAAATCCGCTCTTCTTCGTAACCCAGCCGGATACCTGCCTGCACCCAGGCATCACCTAAACCGGCCCGAACCAATCTCCGGCACAAACCTTCTAAATTTTGCTGCCCTCCCAGCAAAAGGAACACCCGCTCATGTTCCTGCAGGAGTTTCTCTATGGGACAATCCCGGCCATGAGCGCTGGCCAGATAAAGATGCTCCCAGGAAATCCCCAGACGGGCACACAGACAAGATACCGTAGAAACTCCCGGATACATTTGTACATCCGGTCCGCTCTTTCCCTTTCCTATCTGCTCAAGCAAGGAGCGGCATCCGCTGTAAAATCCGATATCTCCGGAATAAATTACCGCCACTTTTCCGTATTCCGGATGGGATTTTATCCATTCAAGCACATCTTTCCCCAAATATATCGGCTCCCGGGGTTTTTCCCCGATCCACTTTTCTGCATCCTGCAGCATCCTGGGCGCTCCAAGCACTGCCTCGCTGGCTTTAAGCGCTTCCAGGGCTTCCCAGGTTATTTGCTTTCCCTGACCCATTCCCACTCCGATAAGGGACAATCTCTGCCGCCTTTTTTGCTCCTGTTTCCTCTGTCCTAAATATTTTTGTCCCGCCGGTCTCTGTCCGGGTTCTTTTTTCAGCTCTTCCGCCATTTTTTCCAGTTCTTTCCGTGCCCCGGCGGCAAAAATCCCGCCTTCTTCCTTCTCCTGTCTTTCCATCACAATCACCTGGATCCCACAAGCTTTGGCCGCCTCTACCTTCTCCCTGAATCCCCCCTGGCTGCCAGACTCTTTTGTCACCAGCCACCCGGCGTCAACCGAATGGATCAGGGCGCAATTCAGCTCCTGTGAAAAAGGCCCCTGCATAGCAATAATATATTTTCCGGCCACACCCAGTTTTTCACAATCGGCAATCACCTGGCTGGAAGGCAGCACTCTTACGTAAAGACGGCCTTTTAAATCAGACGATTGGGCAAAAACCGCCAATTCTTTGCTTCCCGTGGCAAGAAGTACAGGCTTTTCATCCTTCCTCAAAAGCTTTACCGCCTCTTCCGGCGTATTTACCGTATGTATCCAGGAAGCATTTTCTCCGCCATAATTTTCCCTCTCCCGCAGAACCCGCAAATAAGAAACTCCCTTTTTTTTACATGCAGCCGAGATCTGAACCGTGGCTTCTCTGGCATAGGGATGCGTGGCATCCAGAACCAAGCGGGGTGTTTCTTGCTCAAAAAGCCGCTCAATGCCTTCTCCGTCAAGAGCGCCGCAACGCACGAAAAGACAGGGTTTGTCCGCCAGAAGGTTTTGCCCATATTCCGTCGTCACGCTGACCAGGGTCAAAAGCCCCAATCCGGCCGCATATTCTGCTAGTTCCCTGCCTTCCGTCGTCCCTCCAAAAACAATCACTTCCACCATCGGCTTTTCTTCCTTTCCCCTAACCCCTGACGGCTTTTCTTCACAGTTGCTTGTCTTTTAGGGTCATTGAATTTTTTGTTCTTTTCCTACCTGGTAATTTTCTGCCGCCACCGCTACTGTAACCGAATCGCCCACATGCTTTCTTATCAGCAGATAGCTTCCGTCGCCGGCGCCCAAAAGAGCTGCCCGCTCACATACATTTCCCGTCCCCGTCACCCGACGCACAAATGCCGATTCCTGCACCGGGGCCTGCACATTTTCCAATTCCGCCGCCGAAAAAGTAGACAAAGGAACCTTCCAACGCTCCGCCAGCTCGCAAAGCCCCGGCTCCCGCTTCTTCAAATCAATGCTGGCTATCCGGGAAACCGCCTGTTTATCCTGGCCCGCTTCCCGAAAAACAAATTCCACTTCTTCTTCAATCCGGCTGGCCGGAACCCCCTTTCTGCACCCAATCCCCACGGTCAGTATCGGCGGAACCAATCGCAGCATTTGTTTATCTGCTGTTTCTCTTGTGGTAATCCACACATTGATATCCTGATGCTTTCCCCAGACATATCCATCCGGCATCGGCTCGGCCAGGGAAAAATCACTGTAAAAGCCTACTGGTTTTCCTTCAAGAAGCGCGGCAGACACCTGTTTTGCCAGATGCCTGCTGGTGATTTTCAATCCTCTGTCTGCGGCCCAGGCGTCAACAGCCGTTATTCCCCTCACATCGGTAGCTGTAGTAATGACCGGAACGGCCCCGGCAATCTGCGCAGTCAATTCCGCCAGCCTGTTGGCGCCCCCCACATGGCCGGACAACAAAGAAATCGCATACCGGCCGGCCTCATCTACCACCACTACTGCCGGATCAGTCATTTTATCCTTCAGGCATGGCCCTACAGCCCGGACGGCAATTCCCGCCGCTCCTATGTAAATCAAACCATCGTAAATCAAACCGTTATAAGTCGAGTCATCCGAGTGGCCAAACTGTCTTCTGGTCCACTCCCCCGCCGACTCCTTAAGCAAACGGATGGGTAAATCCCCTTTTTCCTGTTCTTCATCAAAAAAACGGCTCTTTCCATATCCGTCGCATTCTATTCCCAATTCCCGGAAACCTTTTATCAATTTTCTGCATAAAGCAGCACCCATCCTGGAAAAGCAGATTACTGCCAGCCTCACCTTGCTTCCTCCTGTCCCTTCTGTCTCTTCTGAAAATAATCCCGCAAAAGCTTTTCTGCGTCCGGTGTTTTTCCCGCTAACTTATGAGCCGAGGAAAATACCATGACTTCTGTCTCCAGGCGTCCGTCCGTCCATTCTGTAATCTGTTCCTTTACCTGAGCCGCCGCGCAGGCGAGCACCGGCTCAGCCAGCCGGAGCGTCTGCAGATACCCGATAACTTCCTCCGTAGTATTTGCGTTATGTATCCTCTCCCTGTCCCAGCAAATTTTCCTTGTCCCTGTCCCCTTGTCCCGGCACAAGCTTTCCTTGTCTTTGTCCCCCTGTTCTGACGCGAGCTCCGTCAGGCGCAGCATCTGCTCCATCCGGTGATCTCCGTATTGCGAGTGGGTATTCGCCATCCCTCCGGCCACTTTCACTAACTTTCCTATATGCCCCACAAACAAAAGCTTGTCAAACCCTTCTTCCACAGCCATCAGCACAGAAGCGCCGACAAAATTGCTGCACTTCACCCCTTCCCCCAAAGGGACGCCCAAAACTTTCTGCAAAAACACCTCGCCGTAGTTCCCCGGTGTCATCAAAAGCACACGATGTCCGGCGGCTGCTTTCATTCGCATATCCAGGCGAATAGTCTCCACCAATGCCTGTTCGCTCATCGGGCAGACAATCCCCGTAGTCCCCAGCACGGAAATCCCGCCCTCAATACCCAAGCGGGGATTAAATGTCTTCGACGCCAGTACCGTTCCTTCCGGAATAGCAATCCTGATTTCCAGACCGCCTTCATAACCGGCTTCCTTCCGGACTTCCTCCACAGCCTCAAAAATCATTGCCCTCGGCACAGGATTGATCGCGTAGTGTCCGGGCGGGCAGGAAAGCCCTTTTTTAAAAGCGATCCCGATTCCTTTCCCCCCATTCAGATAAAGACCGGGATACTTGTCTGAAACGTATCCTTTCCCGGCATGGCATAATTCCTGATAGCCGTCTTTTGAGAGAGGAAGCACCGACGCGTACACCCATACCCCATTTGTCACATCAGGGTCGTCTCCCGCATCTTTTTTCAATTTCCACCAGCACGGAGCATTTCTTGATTTATCAAGTTTTTTTTCTTTTTCCCCACCCGGGCCGCCGGGAGCCGGCATCGGCCAAAAGCTTGCTTTTTTCCCGTTTCCCAGACAGACGGCAATCTCACCCGGCTCTTTTTTTGCCAGCAAAAAAACGGCTGCGGCTTTTGCCGCAGCCGACGCATAAGTCCCCGTAGTATATCCACTCCGCAGCTTTTGCTTTTCTATCCTATCCATCGCTTCGTTCTCCCGCCTCTTTTTGCATCTGCCGCTTTCTCTTAGTGATCAAGCCGCCGATTCTCCCGCTTTCTTTGGAAGTCAGGCTTTTCCACCCGTTTTCCAATATCTGCGGACCAAGGCCCAGCTCTTCCGCAATTTCGAATTTCAATTGTTCCTCCGGCGTCATATTGTTTATATCAAACGGTTTTTTTGATTTTTTTTGATTTTTTAATTTACTAACTGACATAAGACGGCATACTCCTTTTCTGGTTCATGTACTCCTGAATGTTACCGTTCACAGATACCCCGGAAGCTTTCCGGAATGCAGTACTAACTGTTTTTCTATCGATAACCTTATGGGAAAGTATACCCTTCTTTCTTTTTCTTATACAAACAGTACAGACTCAGCCTCTCCCCCCGCCTGCCATAATTCTCAAACACCAACATGGACAATCTCATAAATCCGCTCCATATCCAAAGACTTTCTCACCAAATCGGCCAGTTTATTATACTGTCTTTCCTTATACTCTGCCACCGATTCCTTCTCCTGTCCGTTTTTCCAGGAAATACCCTTCTGCCCTGCCAAATATCCCAGCAAGCTCTTTGTCACCTCATCATTGTCAAACAATCCATGAAGATAACTGCCGAATACCAGGCCATCGGCCCGTTCCATTCCATCCATCCGGCCGTCTTCCAAAAATACGGCCGGCCAAATATCCCCCGCTTCCTCCTGCCAGCCATCCACCAAAAACGTCTTCCCCATATGAATTTCATAACCGAAAAGTTTTTCTCCCCCATATCCGGCAAACATCCGGCTCTTTTCCGACAGCTTACCGCCCGTCTGCGTACAAGTTTTTTTCGGGGAAAATACCGTTTTCGCCGGCAATAGCCCCATGCCCTGCATATTTCTTCCCGGTATGCCTTCTGCCCCCGCCGGATCCTGCAGCCATTCTCCCATCATCTGATAACCGCCGCAGATACCGATAACCGGCGTTTTTCCCTCAATCAGCCGAAAAACCGCTTTTTCCAAGCCGTTTTCCCGCATCCACGCCAAATCCGCCATGGTATTCTTCGTTCCAGGCAGAATCACCAAATCCGGTTTGCCCAAAACCCATGGTTTCGCCACATAACGGAGATTGACTCCTTCTTTTCGCTCCAGTGCCTGAAAATCCGTAAAGTTGGAAATATGGGGAAAGCGGACAACAGCAATATCGATCACACTTGCCTTCCCCGGTTCAACCCTGGCCGATTCGGTACAGGCAAATCTGCCGGAAAGGCTGTCCTCATCGTCCAAATCGATATCTTCCATGGGAATTACCCCCACCACAGGGATGTTCAGCCGTTCTTCAATCATCCTCAGCCCCGGTTCCAAAAGCTTGACGTCTCCCCGGAATTTATTAATCACCAGCCCCTTGATCATGGCCTGTTCTTCCGGATCCAGCAATTTTACCGTCCCATAAAGAGAAGCAAACACGCCTCCCCTGTCGATATCACCCACCAGCAACACCGGGGCATTCGCCATTTTCGCCATTCCCATATTGACCAAATCATGATCACGCAGATTAATTTCCGCCGGGCTTCCGGCTCCCTCCAGCACAATGATATCAAACTGCCGTTCCAGCCTTTCAAAAGCAGCCCGGACCACCGGAATAAATTCGGGTTTACGCCGATAGTAGTCCATCGCTTTCCAATTCCCCGCCACCTGGCCGTTGACAATCACCTGGCTTCCCATCTGGCTGGTAGGCTTAAGCAGAATCGGATTCATATCCACAGTGGGACAGATTCCCGCCGACTCCGCCTGCATGGCCTGCGCCCGGCCGATTTCCAGCCCATCCTTGGTAATAAAGGAATTCAAAGCCATATTTTGGGACTTAAAAGGCGCCGCAGAAAATCCGTCCTGGCGAAAAATACGGCATAAGGCTGCCGTCAGAAAGCTTTTGCCCGAATTGGACATTGTCCCCTGAACCATGATTTTTTTCGCTGCCATATATTCCTCCCCACTCCGTTTCGTCCCGTGCATGAATGCACACTTTTACTCACACCTGCCTGGCCGATATCCATGGCTGAAATTTCCGTCATACAACCGTGAACGTTCGAAATCATCTTGCAAAAACTTTCCCACCACTACCAAAGCCGTCTTCTCAATTCCCATAGCCTTTGCCTTCCCCGCAATATCGCCAAGCGTTCCCTTAACTGCCGTCTCTTCCGGCCAGGAAGCTTTATAGACCACAGCCACGGGCGTATCCCGCTGGTATCCTCCCTGCTCCAAACGACAGCACAATTCTTCTATCCTTCCCGCGCTCAAAAAAACAGCCATCGATGCCTGATGGGCAGCCAGGCTCTCAATCTGCTCCCTTTCCGGCACAGGCGTCCGTCCTTCCATCCGGGTAAGAATAACGGTCTGTGTCACTCCAGGCAGAGTATACTCCCGTTTCAGCAAAGCCGCCGCCGCCAAAAAGGAACTGACTCCGGGAACCACTTCATAATCAATCCCCAAACGTTCGAGTTCTGCCATTTGTTCCCGGACGGCTCCATAAACCGATGGATCGCCGGTATGTACCCGCGCCACCTGTTTTCCCTGGGCCGTACTTTCTTTTATCTGCGCTATCACCTGCTCCAGAGTCATTGAAGCGCTGTTCACTATTTTTGCCCCGGCTTTCGCCCCGGCCAACACCTGCGGATTAACCAGCGAACCCGTATAGATAATTACATCCGCTTCGTCAACCAAACGCTTTCCTTTTATTGTCATCAGTTCCGGGTCGCCCGGACCGGCCCCGATAAAATAAACCCTACCACTCACGTCTCCTTAAGCCTCCTCTCTGTTCTCGAAGTATGACTATCCGGTTTCTTGATCTTTACAAGCAAAGAATCCGTTGAAAACGGGCAAGAAGATGCCCCACCCCGTGAATAACAATGAATTTTACCCCCGTTCCACACATCCCTTGCAGACGGCACAGCAAATACCATTGCTTCGTCTGAGCAGACCCTGCACAAACCCTGCTAAAATTTTTCGTAAGCATCGATATGAATATCAGCAAAAGTGCAGTTTTCTTGGTATACCGCCCTTGCCATATCCAAAAGCGGAAACAAAAGCACCCCTCCTGTTCCTTCTCCCAACGCCAATTGTCCGTCAATCAACGGCCGAAGTCCCAGCTTTTCCAGCGCCGGCCTGCAGGCCGGCTCCTTGCCTACATGGGAAGCCAGCAAATAGTCCGTCACTGTCGGACAAAACTTCTGTGCCAGCAGAGCCGCTGCCAGAGAAATCATCCCATCCAGCACTATGGGTATCCGATAGATGGCCCCTCCCAGCATCAGCCCGCACATCCCGGCGATATCCAGCCCGCCCAGAGCCGCCAATACCTCAAGCGGATTGTCCGGATCCGGATGATGAAGGGCAACAGCCTCTTTTATCACCTGTACTTTTTTCCGCAGCCCTTCTGCGGAAAGTCCGGCGCCCCGACCAGTTACTGTCTCGGCCGGAAGGCCCAATAGGACGCTGGAAATGGCGCTGCTGGTCGTTGTATTGCCAATTCCCATCTCCCCCACGGCAAGGAGACGATAGCCGGCTCCCTGCCTTTCCCCAGCGATGCGGATTCCTTCATGAACCGCCATCAGTGCCTGTTCTCTGCTCATAGCCGGTTCATACCGCAAATTAGCAGTACCGCGGGCAATCTTGCTGATTAATACCCCCGGCTCATGAATATCCCCAGCTACCCCGATATCCACCGGCAGCACATCTGCCCCTGCCACCAGAGCCATCCGGTTGACGCTCGCTGTCCCTCTGGCAAAATTTTCCGTCACTACCGCCGTCACCGAACTGTCTGTCTGCGTCACGCCTTCTGCCACCACGCCATTGTCCGCGCAAAATACCACCACTCCTTTAGGATCTAAGGCAACATCCAATGTCCGCTGAATGCCGGCAACCCTGACAATCATTTCCTCCAAAAGCCCCAAACCGCCGATAGGCTTGGCAATCCCGTCCCACCGCTTACGGCTGGCTTCCATAACCTCTTTGTCCGCCGGACGCACATTTTTGCAAAGGCAGTCTAACTGCTGCCGGTAATACTGCTCCATCGCTATTCCTCCCGATTAGTCTGAACTGCCGCGCTTAATCCCATAACCCCGCGGAGTCACCATTCTCCCATGGCACCTCCTGGTCTGAGAATTTCCGATAAAGACCGTAGTGAACATATCAACCTGGCGTTCCCGCAATTCGGAAAGCGTCAGCAGCTCCTGCCCCTGGGCATCCCTCCCGACGGAATACGCCAGGCCGCATACCCTGCCGCCGTCCATCACGCCAAGCAAAACATCACAGGCCCGTTTCAGATAATCCCATCTTTTCCTGCTGGACGGATTATAAAGGCAGATTGCCATATCCGCCATGGCCGCTAAATGCAGCCGCTTTTCAATAAGCTCCCAGGGCGTCAGCAAATCACTCAGGCTGATTACCGCAAAATCATGGCCTAAAGGCGCCCCCAAAAGAGCGCCGCCGGCCAAAGCCGCCGTCACCCCCGGCACCACCTCCACCTGGCTGCCGGGATACTCCTCTTCCAATTCTATCATCAGCCCGGCCATCCCGTAGACCCCCGCGTCCCCGCTGCATACCATGGCCACCGAATATCCCTTCTCTGCCTCTTCAAAAGCCATCCGGCACCGCTCTGCCTCCCGCCGCATGGGAGTTTCCCTATATCTTTTATCCGGAAATATTCTTTTAACCAATGCCACATAAACCGTATATCCCACAATAATATCACAAGACTCCAAAATCCGCCTTGCTTCCAGCGTCATTTGTGCTTCGCCCCCGGGCCCAATTCCTACCACATAAATCTTATTCATTCCCAATCCTCTCCTTTGACAATCAATAAGGAGTAATATCCTGCCTTCTCATCAATCTCACTCGCCGAAGAAAAAACCTGTTCCCCTGGCAATCCGCAGTTTTCCACCATAGCCGTTCTCAGTCCCGACTCTTTAAGCCGTTCCTTCACCTGCCCTATATTTTTCCCCATCTTCATGATTACTTTTGTTCCCGGAAGTTTCAGCCCTTCCTCAATCTGCTCCGGCTGAGGCAAAACATGAAGCTCTTCTGCACCTTCTGCGAGCCCCATTCCCAGTCTGGCGGCGGCAGCGCAGAAAGAAGGAACTCCGTTGACCAACGCAGTCCCGTAACCGCGGGCTGCTATCAAGCGATGTAAATACAGATAAGAAGCATATATCGTCACATCGCCCAGATTTAAAAAACCTACGATTTTCCCTCGCTTTAAATATCCCTCCACCAAATCTGCCGCCGCTTCATGGCTTTTTCTCAGCCTTGCCTGATCCCTGGTCATGGGCAATTCCACACCCACACATTCTTTCCCCGCCAGCTCCGGTACTGCCTGCACGGCAATCCGGTACGCAATACTTTCCCGGCAATCCATACCCGGCGCCATAATCACATCACAAGCCTTAATCAGCCGAACCGCTTTCAGCGTCAGCAATTCCGGATCACCCGGACCCACGCCGATTCCGTATAAAGCGCCCTCTGCCATCTTTCTGGCTGCTATGGCATGGCGCACATACATCTGACGAATACCTGCATATTCCCCCAGCCCTTTCAGCACACATTTCACCTGATACCCGTTTTTCAAAAAACGGGTCTTCCAGGACTCCTCTTCGTCGCCGGCCATATCCTTACAGGCATGGTCCCCGGCCACCACCAAAAAAGGGATCAGCACTACCTGTTTTGACTGGCGGGCCTGTATCAACGCCAGCATATTTTCCACAGTAGGCGATGCCTCCACGGTTCCCACCAGGCAATCACCAAAACCTTCTTTGAAAAACGCCTGCTGCAGCCGGGCATAGGAAGCATTAGCCACATGCTCTGTCCCATGCCCCATCAACACCAAATCTGTCCCGGAACAGCGAAATACTTCCAGTTCACGTCCCATAATCCGGGCCGCTTCCCGATAATCCTCCTCATCCGTCAGCAAAGGCTCGCCGCATACCAGCCATGTAAAACGATTCCGATACCTGGTCAATGTTTCTCTCATCCGATCATACTCAAAACCATGGATGACATGCGTCGTCTGCGCTACCACCTTCCGATAGCCATCTTTAAGAAGCCTTTCCAAAGCTTCTTCTACGCTGTCCACCGAAATCCCGTCCCTCTCCTTCAATATACGTACAATCGTCGGACTAGTATAAGCCCGACGGAATTCATATCCCTCAAACGCTTTTCGAATATCTTGTTCAATCACATCTATGGTGCGTTCTCTGGTCTCCCGGAAGCTGGTACCAAAGCTGATCACCAATACTGCCCGTTTCTCCTGTATCTCTTTATTTCGCTGATTTCCTCTTTTTTCCTGATTTTCCATATGTTTACCTAATCATTGGCTCTGTATATCTGCCGCCCCTTTCTGCCTTTCCGGCATTTTACCTGTTTTTTATCTGCCCGAATTGCTTATGTATTGCCGGAAACAAAACAACCCGAATTTATTATACCACCAATTTTTTTAACTTCCTATAGGCATCCGTCATTTTTTGTGCAAATTAAACAATTTCCTTCTTTTCCTAGTGACAATATTCTAATTTGTGGTACAATACACCTGTAAGTATACAGTATCATGTGAAAGATTGGAGACTTTTCATGAAAATTATCATAATAGGATGCGGTAAAGTCGGTTATGCCCTGGCGGAAGGCCTGATTCAGGAAAATCACGACATAACCATCATCGACTCCTCTGCCGAAAATATGCAGGGAGTGACGGAAGAACTGGATGCCATGCCGATAATCGGCAACGGCGCCAGCATCAATACTCTTTTGGAAGCCGGTGCTCCGGATACCAACTTGCTTATTGCCGTAACGGGTTCGGATGAACTGAATCTTTTATGCTGTCTGATTGCCAAGAAGCAATGGAATTGCCACACGGTTGCCCGCGTGCGTAATCCTGCCTACAACAAAGAAATCGAACTGATCAAATCAAGCTTAGGTATTTCTATGATTATCAATCCGGAACTGGCCGCTTCCGCAGAAATTGCCCGGCTGCTGCGTTTTCCATCGGCTATTAAGATTGACACTTTCGCCAAAGGCCGGGTGGAATTGCTAAAATTCCGTCTTCTGCCGGAATTTAAGCTAAACCAGATTACTATTGCCGAACTTCCTCGCCGCGCTAAATGCGACGTGCTGGTAGCTGGTGTTGAGAGAGGCGAGGAAGCCTTCATTCCCAACGGTAATTTCGTCCTCCAGGATGGCGATTTGCTCTCCATCATTGCCTCCCCGCAGAATGCCGCCGCGTTTTTCCGCAACATCGGCTTAAAAACCAATCAAGTTAAAAGCTGTATGATTGTCGGCGGGGGAACGATTGCCGTTTATCTGGCCAGGCAGCTTTTGGAAATGAAAATCCGTGTGGTCATCATCGAGCGGAACGAACGCCGATGCCATGAACTGAACGAATATCTTCCGGAGGCCACGATTATTCACGGAGACGGCACCAACAGGAAACTTCTGCTGGAAGAGAACCTTGAAGGGGTGGAATCCTTTGTCACCTTGACTAACATGGACGAAGAAAATATCATGCTTTCCCTGTTCGCCCGGAAAAATTCCAAAGCCAAGTTAATCACCAAAATCAACCGCATGTCTTTTGATAATATTTTAGATCAGCTTGATTTAGGCAGTATCATTTATCCCAAATACATTACCGCCGATTATATCCTCCAATATGGCCGTGCCATGCAAAATTCCATTGGCAGCAATGTCGAAACCTTATATCACATTTTGGATAATAAAGCGGAAGCTCTGGAATTCTGTATTTTAAAAGAATCTTCCATTGTCGGCGTCCCCCTTAAGGATTTGCGTCTCAAACGCAATCTGCTGCTGGGCTGTATCCACCGCAAAGGCAAAGTCATTATCCCGCGAGGCAATGACAGCATCAAAGTGGGCGACACCGTGATTGTTGTTACTACCCAAAAAGGCCTGGATAATATTCAGGATATTCTGGAAAAATAGAGGACTGACGGATGAATTATCGAATAATATTTTACATAATCGGTTGGGTTCTGAATATTGAAGCAGCCTTTATGCTGCTCCCTATCTTAACCGGAATTGTCTACGGAGAATCTGCCCTCTGGGCTTTTGTTTGGACCGGCGTCCTTTGCCTGGCCATAGGCGGATCGCTGACGGTTAAAAAACCGAAACGCCAGTATTTTTACGTCAAAGAGGGATATGTGACGGTTTCTTTGTGCTGGATCATACTAAGCGTTATGGGCGCCCTGCCTTTTCTTATCAGCGGCTCGATCAGGCATCCCATAGATGCGTTGTTTGAAACCGTTTCCGGATTTACCACTACGGGAGCCAGCATCCTGCCTGCCGTGGAGGATCTGCCTAAATGCGTATTACTCTGGCGCAGCTTCACCCACTGGATCGGCGGCATGGGAGTTTTGGTCTTTCTTCTTTCCCTGCTTAAGCTAGCCGGAGGCTCCCATATGAATCTGATGAAAGCAGAAAGTCCGGGGCCTTCCGTGACCAAATTGCTGCCCAAGGTTCATTCGACAGCCAAAATCCTATACGGGATTTATTTTGCTATAACCATATTGCAAATATTGGTTCTGGCTGTCAGCGGCATGTCCTTATTTGATGCGATCACTACTTCTTTTGGTACGGCCGGCACCGGTGGCTTCGGCATCAAAAACGACAGCATAGCCAGCTATTCTCCCCTGATTCAGGTAGAAGTGACTGTTTTTATGATTTTGTTCGGAGTCAATTTCAACGTTTATTTCCTGCTGCTTCTGCGAAAATGGAAGCAAGCCTTCTCAAGCGAGGAAGTGCGCTGGTACTTTATCATTATTCTTGCCTCCATCCTGTTCATCGGCTGGAATATCCAGGGAATTTATGGCAGTTTCGGAACAGCTCTCCGGCATTCGGCCTTCCAGGTCGGTTCCATCATCACAACTACCGGTTTTGCTACCACCGATTTTAACTGCTGGCCGGAGGTTTCCCGGACAATACTAGTCCTCCTCATGTTTATCGGCGCTTGCGCCGGAAGCACCGGCGGCGGCATTAAGGTATCCCGCATTATTATCCTTTTGAAATCCTCACGGAAAGAACTGAGCCAATATCTTCATCCCCGCCAGGTAAAAAAGATTCACATGGATGGCAAACCCGTCGACCGGGAAATCATTCGCAATATCAATGTATTTATGGTTATTTACCTTTTGATTTTCTCTTTTTCCATGCTGGCATTAGCACTGGACGGTACGGATCTGATCACCAATTTCACCGCCATCGCCGCCACGCTCAACAATATCGGTCCCGGCCTTGAACTAGTGGGCCCGACAGGGAACTTCAGCTTATTTTCTTCACCGTCCAAGCTTGTACTGATTTTTGATATGCTGGCCGGACGTCTGGAGATTTTCCCGCTGCTGCTTTTGTTTGTGCGGGATACCTGGAGAAAGTTTTAGGGAAACGCTGATTCGAGCGTTCCGGTTAAAGCGTTTCCCTAGAGAAAACCCCAATGCTGTAAAACAGCTCCGCAACTAATTTCTGTTTTAAAAAAGGATATCACCAAATCATCTGGCTAATGATTGAGTGGCATCCTTTTTCGTATTTTTAACGTGCAGTACCATTTTGCTCCTGTTCATGTCAGGGCTGCTGCCCATTCAAAAACTCTACAATATTGACAGAAGTTTGTTTGCATTTGGCAACCTCCTCAATCAAGGCAATTATGGAGCCTGGACATATGCGATTACAGGACAGCAATTCAGACGGCGTCCATAAAATAACGGATCATTTCCCCTCGTAGACAATCGCCGATTCCACGTCATATCCCGCCAGCTTCTCCCGCCCCTTAAGGCCCGCCAGTTCCATAATAAAACAAATCTTTACCACTTCTCCCCCCAACTGTTCCACCAGACCGATAATCGCTTCAATCGTCCCCCCGGTGGCAATCAAATCGTCGATAATCACTACTTTCTGGCCGGGAAGGATAGCGTCTTTATGAATCTCAATTTCCGCAGTGCCATACTCCAATGCGTACTCGGCCGAAATCGTTTCCCGGGGAAGTTTCCCCTTTTTGCGCACGGGGACAAAACTTTTATGCTGTGCATAGGCTACCGGCATCCCAAAAATAAACCCCCTTGATTCGGGTCCCAAAACCAGATCATAATCCACATTTTTCAGCATCGCAAGAATCTGGTCAATAGCCAGATGAAGCCCGTCCGCATCCTGCAAAATTGATGTCACATCCCGAAAAATAATCCCGGGTTCCGGAAAATCCGGAATGCTTTTTACATAATCTTCTAGTTTTTTCATCTCTATACCACCTTTGTTTTTTATGCGCGCCAAAGCATGCCGCCATACTCAATCCTGATCATAAGACAGTACCTTCATCAGGTTTGCGACTTCCTCCTGACAGGCTGACTCCTGGAAAGAACTATAAGCATAAAAACAGTAACCGGAAACCTGTCCGCTGGCCCTTCCCTCCTCTACCTGACGCTTAATGATATCATTGCGGCGCAGCCATTCCGGCACTGTATTGTTATCCGTGCTTCCCGACCCGGCTTTATACATCGCCAGCCCCAAATACAGCCTCGCCTTGCCCTTATTTTTAAGTTCTATCCAGGTCTGCAGATTATTCGAAAAAGCAAAAGGCGCCGGATTGCCGTCTGACAGCTTATGTTCAAATCCCCAGTAAATCTGCGGCATGATATAATCCACATAGCCATCCTGAGACAGCCAGGTATCCACATCCGCAAACAACCGGTTTTCACTGCGCAAATTTTTCACATATCCTTCCGGGCTGATGCCAAACTGCACCTGCGGCTTCAATTCTTTTACCGTTTTGTACACCCCGCGAACCAAAGCATTGATATTCTCCCGTCTCCAGTCACCAATGCTCAAAGAACTGCCTGAAAGTTCATACTCCGGTTTGTCAAACCATCGGTTCGGATCTCCATCATCCACCTCAGGATAAAAATAATCATCAAAATGAATCCCGTCCACGTCATAATTCTGCACGATTTCCCGTACTCCGCCGATAATCAGCTCCCTAATCTCAGGAATCGCCGGATTCAGATAATATTCCCCGTCCTGCTTCAGCGCCCAACGGTCATTTGCTTCATTTCCGTCTGTCTGCCACCGGCGGACCGGACTTTGCTCCGACACCTGATTCCAACGGTTCAGATAACCAGTCACCCGATAAGGATTGATCCAGGCATGGAACTGCAGTCCCCTATTGTGGGCGGCCTGTACAAAATATGCCAATGGATCGTATCCCGGATCTTTCCCCTGAACTCCGGTCACAAATCTGGACCAGGGAAAATACGCGGAAGGATACATGGCATCTGCATCGGGCCGTACCTGAACAAAAACCGCATTCATCTTCAAATCCACACACCGCTGTAATATCTGCCCGACTGCTTTTTGGTACCCAGCCTGGTCAGACGGCAGCTTTTCCCAGTCCAAATAAGATATCCAAACTCCTCTAAGTTCCCCTCCGGCCGCCCTGGCCGGAAAAATCCCGCTGCAAAACGCCATCGCCATTGCCAGGAAAAGACTGAATACCCGTCTGAAACATCCTGATTCAAAACCTTTCTTTTGGCCTTCCCTTTTGTCTCTTTTACCGCATACCTCTGTCATATGTCCTCCATAATTCCAACAGATTCTCCAGTGAATGGACATCCCGGCCTTTGTCCGATGTAAGCGGACAGGAAGATGCCCCGTCTGGACTGTTGCTAATTCCACAAATTTTCCTGGGATTTCCATGTGCAATTATAGAAAACAGTATAACAAAAGCCTATAACAAGAGCAATGGCGGAGTTTTTAAATTTTTCTTAAGATGGCCTGAACACTTTTACTCTACTTTCATCATCCGGTATCCGACGCCTATATGCGTCTGTATGTACTGAGGAGAATCCTGTTGCGGCTCCAGTTTTTTTCTGAGTGCAGCCATAAAAACACGCAGGGAAGCAACATCATTTTCCCAACTCCTCCCCCAAATATTCTGTGTTATAAACGTATGTGTCAATACCTTACCCACGTTTTTGGAAAGCAGGCATAACAATTTATACTCAATCGGCGTCAAATGCAATTCCTGACCATCGAGATAAGCACACCCTCCTGCATAATCCACCCGCAATTTCCCATTGGCAAATACGGAACTGGCCACCCGCATTTCAGCAGTCATAAAAGAAAGCCTGCGCTGCGTCACTCTCAGCCTGGCCAGCAATTCCTCAACGGAAAACGGTTTTGTCAAGTAGTCATCTGCACCGGCATCCAGCGCCTCAATTTTATCATTATCCTCACTGCGGGCACTGATAACAATAATCGGAAGATTCGACCAGGAACGGATATTCTGAATCACCTGAACCCCGTCAATATCGGGCAGCCCCAAATCCAGCAAAACAATATCAGGATTATGTGAAGAAGCCTCTAAAATTGCCATTTCCCCGTTATTGGCAACTAAATAGCGGTAATCGTTGGTCTTCAATGTTGTTGTGATCAGGTTACGTACCGGTGGATCATCCTCCACAACCAATATTAACGGTTTATTCATGTAATTCATCCTCCCCGGCGGCATGGCCAAAAATATTTAAATTTTCCACAATATTCGCCCGGCAAGCTGTTATGGACTCCCACAATGGCTTGCCGGGACTTGTTTTGATATTTCCAACTGCTTTCCTCCTGGCAGTCGTATCTGAGAAAGGCACATTAGGCTACGTTGACTGAATGAGGGCCAAATATATCGTAAAACTGAGTGTACAGATAACGGGAATGGATTTTCACCCCCGCTTTTATCATTATAATACAAACCAACAGGAATATCAGCGTTTTTCGACAAAAATCATTTTATAAAAGGAATAAAAAAACAATCTTGAAAAAAACGTTCCAACCTGTCCATCCAAAACCATCCAAAAACAAACATAACGATTATAGCTGCCAGCAATAACAAATCCTGCATATCCTCACCTCTCTGACCACAATTTCAAAATATTCTAAATGCCCCTGGCGCCAAAATCCCAACAAAATACGGACGTCATAATAGCAGCACCCAACAGTTCAATTAACAGCGTAGCTTTGACAACAAACCAGCCAATCGCAGTATCATATGAAACAGGCCCTGTAATGCAGACTGCGCAGACTCACTGAATAGTTACTTTTTCTTTATTTTTATCATACACCATATTCGATAAAGAAAGTGAAAGAATACCCTTGTCTGTATTAAGATCATCTTAAGATGGTGGGGTTGGATTTACAAGGGAAACTGGGGTTTTTGTGACTTTTATGTGACCGATAAATAATCTTAAATGGTGGGGAATAGTAAGGAATCCGATGTAAGATTTAGTGGCGACTGGATGGTTGCTGGCAATTTGTAAGATTGCGGAAACGTAGAACGGGCAGCAGGGATTATCAATCCTGCCACCCGTTCTCTTACTGGCACTTAAAAGTTACTTCACACCCTCTTTTTGTAAACTATCCCGCCACAAATTCCCCCGGCTGCTGCACACCGGATGTATCCGTAACATACAGGGCGCATTCCAACGGATGGCCCATCCTGGGTTCAAAATAGTACCATTTCCCATCAATTTCCTGCCAGTCAGTAAGGGCGTATCCATCTGGATTGAAATAGTATTTGTGGCCATTGATCACCTGCCAGCAGGATTTCAGGTATGTAGATCCCGAATCCGCATACCACCAGCCGTTAGCGTCATGGTGCCAGCCTGGATCATAATGCGGTGACTCCACTAGCCACCAGTCCGGGCGACCGTATCCCGCTATGCCGGGATCTGACAGGGCATAGGATTTTTCCCGTACGCCGCCGCCATTGGCAATAACGCCGGATGCTCCGCTGGTATTGCCCTCAATCGTATATACCTTCCCACCTTCTACTCTCGTTACTATCCCGGTGTGGCAAATGCGCACGGAATTTTTAAAAAATATCTGGTCGCCCGGCTCGGGCCTGTCCACCCGCCACTGGCCAATATTTTTGTAATACTGCGCCGATGTTGGCGTATAAGCGCTGAACCCGCCGCCGATGAGCTGCTGAGCTTTAACCTGGCCAAACGCCTGGACGAAACACCAGTCCACGAACATATCGCACCATGGCTGGCCCTGCAATGCCGGGTACAAATCACGGGCATATTTTGTGTAATTATTGCTCCCGGCATTACCGGTCTTGCTGTCCAAATCTTTATTAGATTTCTTTTCCAGATAGCCAACCTCGCCCCTGACTATACTGATTAATTTTTCTACCGCTGGCCTCACAGCTCCCCCTCCTTCTCCGATTTGCTTTTCAGCACCTCAACCGCCC
>CANDBT010000035.1 GCA_947383005.1 uncultured bacterium
GCCAGTTCGCGTCCGACCAGAGGGAGGACAAACGCCTAAGCGGACTGTGCGCATCTCCCGGCGGAACCATGTCCGAAGGACATGGTTTTACAACGGTTTGGGCTGTTACATGATTTTGCAGAAATGGAGTGTCAGATATGATGTGGGGAGAGTTGAGAGACAGGTTTATTGCAAATTTCCTATATAAAAATCAGTGGAAATATATCGCAGACGGCCTGGGCATTACATTGAAAGTAACGTTGCTTGCCGGGCTGGTGGGTGTTGTAATCGGTTTTTTGATTGCAATGGTACGTTCCACTCATGACAAGACAGGAAAATTGCGGATACTTAACTGGATCTGTAACGTTTACCTGACGATTATCCGTGGCACGCCGGTGGTAGTCCAGCTTTTGATTATTTATTTTGTGGTTTTCGGTTCGGTAAAAATCGATAAAGTGCCGGTGGCAATCATGGCCTTCGGCATTAATTCCGGCGCTTATGTGGCAGAGATTTTTCGCAGCGGGATTATGTCAATAGATGCAGGACAGTTTGAGGCGGGACGAAGCCTTGGTTTTAATTACAGCCAGACGATGTGGTATATCATTATGCCGCAGGCGTTTAAAAATGTCCTCCCGGCTTTATGTAATGAGTTTATCGCATTGCTGAAGGAAACATCTGTGGGCGGTTATATTGCTTTGCAGGATCTGACCAAGGGCGGGGATATTATCCGAAGCCTGACTTATGATGGTTTTATGCCGCTGATGGCGGTGGCACTAATCTATCTGGTGCTGGTGATGATTTTTACGGAGCTGGTAAAGATGTTGGAGAGGAGGCTGAGGCGAAGTGAGCGTTGACGGGACGAAGCCTTTAATCCAGGTAAAAGATTTAGGTAAAAGCTTTGGCAGGATGGAAGTGCTGAAAGGCATTAATGTAGATATCTACCAGGGTGATGTGGTATTTGTGGTGGGGCCTTCCGGTTCAGGTAAAAGTACGTTTCTGAGATGTCTGAACCGTTTGGAGGAGCCGACTGCGGGGACGATTACTTTTGAGGGGGTTGATATTACCAATCCAAAGACAGATATTGATAAACATCGGCAAAAAATGGGTATGGTATTCCAGCAATTTAATTTGTTCCCCCATATGACGATTATGAAAAATCTGACTATTGCGCCGATGAAACTGCAGGGAAGGACACAGGGTGAAGCGGAGAAGATGGCTTTGGAGCTTTTGGCACGGGTAGGTCTGGCTGATCGTGCCGATGCTTATCCCAGCCAGCTCTCCGGCGGCCAGAAGCAAAGAATCGCGATTGTCCGCGCCTTATGTATGAAGCCGGATGTAATGTTGTTTGACGAGCCTACTTCTGCTTTGGATCCGGAAATGGTGGGCGAGGTACTTAAGGTAATGGGCGATTTGGCGCGGGAGAAGATGACCATGGTAGTAGTGACTCACGAAATGGGATTTGCGAAAGAAGTGGCTAATCGGGTGATGTTTATGGATGAGGGTTATTTTATGGAAGAGAATAATCCGAAGGACTTTTTCGAACATCCGCAGAACGAACGTCTGAAAAGCTTTTTAAGCAAAGTTTTATAGTTTTTGTTTCGAGTTTTTTAACAAAAGCGAGGGTTTAAAATCCCTCGCTTTTGTTGTATACTACTGGAGTATGCTTGAAGAAAACAGAAAATTTTCGTAATGTCTGAACTGCTACAAATTTTTAACTCAGAAAAAGGAGAGAAGCGAATGGGAATTAACGAAGAGGGACCAAAGAAACCGTCAAAAAAGAGTTGGTTATATTATTATTTTGTTGTTTTGGTTGTGACCATGCTTTTGAATACTTTAGTATTTCCGTCATTTTTTGAACGGCGGGTGCGGGAAGTTACCTATGATCAATTTCTGACTATGGTCGAGGAGGGACGGGTGGAATGGGTGGCCATGGAGGATGGCCAATACAGGTTTTACGGGCAGGATGAAGAAGGAAACGCCGGGATATTTAAGACGGGCCTGTGGCCGGATGAGCAGCTGACGGAAAGGCTGAAAAGTGCCGGGGTTTTATTTAAACAGGAGATTCCCACCCAGGCGTCGCCGCTCTTGACTATCTTTACTTCATGGGTTATGCCAATATTGATGTTTGTTATCATCGGGCAGTTGTTAAGCCGGATGATGGTGAAACGGATGGGCAGTATGGGAAATGCCATGACTTTTGGCAAGTCTAATGCGAAGATATATGCCGAGACGGAGACAGGAAAAACTTTTGCTGATGTAGCAGGGCAGGAGGAGGCCAAAGAGGCATTAAAAGAGATTGTGGATTTCCTTCATAATCCGCAAAAATATACGGACATTGGCGCCATCCTGCCAAAGGGGGCGCTGCTGGTAGGCCCTCCCGGGACAGGAAAGACTTTGTTGGCAAAGGCGGTAGCCGGTGAGGCTCATGTGCCGTTTTTTTCTATTTCCGGTTCGGAATTTGTAGAGATGTTTGTGGGCATGGGCGCGGCTAAAGTGCGTGACTTATTTAAGCAGGCTAATGAAAAGGCGCCATGTATTGTATTTATTGATGAGATTGATACTATCGGTAAAAAACGTGACGGAGGCGGCCTCGGGGGCAATGATGAAAGGGAACAGACGTTGAATCAGCTCCTGACGGAGATGGATGGTTTTGACGGCCAGAAAGGCGTGGTAATTTTGGCGGCGACCAACCGGCCGGAGGCGCTGGATAAAGCATTGTTGAGGCCGGGGAGGTTTGACCGGCGGGTTCCGGTGGAGCTGCCGGATTTAAAAGGGCGCGTGGCGATCCTGGAAGTTCACGGCAATAAAGTCAAATTAAGCGAGAATGTGGATTATGACGTAATCGGCCGTGCTACTGCCGGGGCAAGTGGTGCGGATCTTGCCAACATTATTAATGAAGGGGCTTTACGTGCGGTACGTCAGGGCCGCAGCATCGTAACCCAGGAAGATCTGGAGGAAAGCGTGGAAGTGGTTATTGCCGGATATCAGCGGAAAAATGCTGCCATATCGGAGAAGGAAAAGCGGATTGTGGCATGTCATGAAGTGGGGCACGCGCTGGTGGCGGCTTGCCAGAGCCACAGTACACCGGTTCATAAAATCACAATTATCCCCCGGACTTCCGGAGCATTGGGATATACGATGCAGGTGGAAGAAGGGGAACGTTTTCTCATGAGCAAGGAAGAAGTCCTGGATAAGATTGCGACGTTTACAGGAGGCCGGGCGGCAGAAGAGTTTATGTTTCATTCCGTCACAACCGGGGCGGCTAATGATATTGAACAGGCGACAAAGCTGGCCAGAGCTTTGGTTACACGGTATGGGATGAGCGAACAGTTTGGTATGGTTGCCTTGGAGACGGTAAACAATCAGTATCTTGGCGGGGATACTTCCATGGTTTGCTCTCCGGAGACGGCAAAGCTGGTAGATGAGGAAGTGGTCCGTATTGTGAAAGAGCAGTATGATAAGGCAATGAAGATTTTAATGGCGCATGCGGGAAAACTGAATGAGATTTCGACGTATCTGCTGGAAAAAGAAACGATCACCGGTGAGGAATTTATGGATATTTTGGGGGATGAAGCGGAAAAGAATAATTAAAATTATCGAACAAATGTTTGCAAAAAGGGATATGATGTGATAGAATAGGTGTGCGAAGATCGTGCGCATCCTCAGTGGGTCGTTTTTGTTTCATAGGATGCAATGTCCTATGAAAAATAAAGCGGCTGCAGAAATTACGGTAGCTGGAGGGAAAGGAATACACTATGGCAAGGCAGTATATTAAAATACGGGGCGCCAATGAGCATAACCTGAAAAATATTTCTATTAATATTCCCCGTAATGAACTTGTGGTATTGACGGGGCTTAGCGGTTCCGGGAAGTCTTCTTTAGCGTTTGATACCATTTATGCGGAAGGGCAGAGACGGTACATGGAGTCTCTTTCTTCCTATGCCAGACAGTTTTTGGGGCAGATGGAAAAACCGGATGTGGAGAATATCGAGGGGCTTTCGCCAGCCATTTCCATCGATCAGAAATCGACTAATCGCAATCCCCGATCCACAGTGGGGACAGTGACGGAAATCTATGATTATATGCGCCTTTTGTATGCGAGAATAGGAATTCCCCATTGTCCTAAGTGTGGCCGGGAGATCCAGAAGCAGACGGTTGATCAGATGGTGGATCAGATTATGGCTATGCCGGAGAGGACGAGAATTCAGCTTTTAGCGCCGGTGGTACGCGGGCGTAAAGGCGAGCATGTGAAGCTTTTGGAACAGGCTCGCCGCAGCGGTTATGTCAGGGTACGTATTGACGGCAATTCTTACGAATTGTCCGAAGAAATCAAACTGGAGAAAAATATCAAGCATAATATCGAGATTGTTGTGGATCGCCTGGTGATTAAGGAAGGGATTGAAAAGCGCCTGACCGATTCGATTGAGACGGTAATGGGGCTGTCCGACGGATTGATGATTGTGGATGTAGCCGATGGGGCGCCGATGAATTTCAGCATGAGTTTTTCCTGCCCGGACTGTGGCGTAAGCATTGAGGAGGTCCAGCCCAGAAGCTTCTCGTTCAACAATCCTTTTGGAGCTTGTCCGGATTGTTTCGGGTTAGGATATAAGATGGAGTTTGACGAAGATTTGATGATTCCGGACAAATCTTTGAGTATTTCCCAAGGGGCGATTACCGTGATGGGGTGGCAGTCTTGTACAGATAAGGGCAGTTTTACCTTTGCTATACTTAAGGCATTGTCGGAAGCTTATCATTTCAGTTTGGATACGCCCTTTGAAGATTATCCCAAAGATATTCATGATGTACTGATTTACGGGACGGAAGGCCGGGAGATTAAGGTCCATTATAAGGGCCAGCGGGGAGAAGGGGTCTATGATGTCGCTTTTGAGGGGCTGATTCGCAATGTGGACCGGCGCTACCGGGAGACTTTTTCGGAAAATTCCAAAGCGGAATATGAATCTTATATGCGGATCACCCCCTGTAAAACCTGTAAAGGGCAGAGGCTGAAAAAGAGTTCCCTGGCAGTTACGGTCGGGGAGAAGAATATTTACGAAGCCACAGAAATGTCTATTGCGGCTTTTCGGGAATATTTGGAGGAGCTGCGGCTGACGCCCATGCAGCAATCTATTGGGGCGCAGATTTTAAAAGAGATCAAAGCCCGGTTGGATTTTCTATTGAATGTGGGGTTGGAATACCTTTCGCTTTCCCGGGCTACGGGGACGTTATCCGGCGGGGAGGCCCAGAGGATACGGCTGGCCACGCAAATCGGGTCAGGATTGGTGGGAGTAGCTTATATCCTGGATGAACCAAGTATCGGCCTGCATCAGCGGGATAACGATAAATTGCTGGCTACGTTGATTCATTTGCGGGATTTGGGCAATTCCGTGATGGTGGTGGAGCATGATGAAGATACGATGCGGGCCGCTGATTTTATTGTGGATATCGGGCCGGGAGCCGGAGAACATGGCGGGGAGGTAGTGGCTGCAGGTACGATAGAAGATATTATCCAATGCAAAGAATCCGTTACCGGCGCATATTTGAGCGGCCGTATCGCCATCCCTGTGCCCCGCGAGCGGCGGAAGCCTGCCGGTTATTTGACTATATTCGGAGCGAAGGAAAATAATCTGAAAAATATTGACGTTTCTTTTCCGCTGGGTGTGATGACCTGTGTGACCGGAGTATCCGGTTCCGGGAAAAGTTCTTTAGTCAATGAGATCCTCTACAAAGCCCTGGCGCGAAAACTGAACCGTGCAAGAACCATACCTGGCAAGTATAAGAAGCTGGAAGGCACAGATAAGCTGGACAAGGTAATCGCTATTGACCAGTCGCCTATCGGGCGTACGCCTCGTTCAAATCCTGCCACTTACACAGGAGTATTCGATCTGATCCGCGATTTGTTTGCCTCTACTGCAGATGCCAAAGCCAGAGGTTACAGCAAAGGCCGTTTCAGCTTCAATGTCAAAGGCGGGCGCTGCGAGGCGTGCAGCGGGGATGGGATTATCAAGATTGAGATGCACTTTTTGCCGGATGTGTATGTGCCCTGCGAGGTTTGCGGCGGAAAACGCTACAACAGGGAGACTCTGGAAGTAAAGTATAAGGGAAAGAGCATTTATGATGTGCTCAATATGACGGTAGAAGAGGCGATGGGATTTTTTGAAAATATCCCGTCTATCCATAGAAAAATTACGACGCTCAATGATGTGGGGCTTTCTTATATCCGGCTGGGACAGCCGTCCACCGAACTGTCAGGAGGAGAGGCTCAAAGAATAAAATTGGCTACGGAGCTGAGCCGCCGGGGTACGGGAAAGACGGTTTATATTTTGGATGAGCCTACTACAGGGCTTCATTTTGCCGATGTGCATAAGTTGGTGGATATTTTGCGGCGGCTTTCGGACAACGGGAATACGGTGATTATTATTGAACACAATCTTGATGTGATTAAAGCGGCGGATTATATTATCGACATTGGGCCGGAGGGCGGAGATCGGGGCGGAACAGTGATTGCTCAAGGTACCCCGGAAGAAATAGCGCAGAATCCGATTTCCTATACGGGAGTGTATGTGAAGAAAATGCTGGAACGTCAGAAAGCGTGAGGTTTTTATGACGGAAAGTCCGGCAAAATCTACTAGTATGACCCACACTAATTGCCACTATGTTTCGCGCAGGATAGATTTTCAGCCTGCAAGGCGGAAGAGGGAGGCGATACCCTCGCTTCGCTGGGGCAGACTCTGCGGTGGCATCGTTGACCGATGGTGCTGTGTGCCAGTGGCACACGTTTAGCACGGACCGAAGCGGAGCGGAGACCAACGCAGCAGATGGAAATTTAGACAAGTGAAACATATGGTTAATTAGTGCGGGTCATACTGGTACTGCCTTGCGGAAATAGTGAGTGCCGAATTTACCGGAATTTCCGCAAGGCAGCGCCAGTGACGTGTTTTGCCGGATTGTGATGAGATTAATGTAATTTAATTCCCTAATAATTCACGGATGATTGACGGAATTTCCGAAAGGCTTTCCATTTGGTAATCAGCCAGGGATTGGTCAAAGGAAAAACGCCGGTCGATAAGAGCGGCAATCTTCATCCCGGCCCGGGAAGCGGCAGTAATGCCAAAAGTGGAATCTTCGATAACCAGACACTGAGCTTCGGGGAGTTTTAGCTGAGCGGCGGTATAATGATAGATTTCCGGGTCCGGTTTGCTGCGTTTAAACTGGGAGCCGGAGACGATAACGGGAAAATAGCTGCGGATATTATTTATAGTCAGTACGTGTTCAATTAATTCCCGTTGAGTGGAGGAAGCCAAGGCCAGCTTTAAGCCCATATTTTGAATAAATACCAGAATTTCCGGAATTTCCTGCCGGAAAATTTTCCGGTAATCAATCAGGGAAAAGACATCTTGGCTGGCGCGGAATTCGTTTCGCAATTCCTGCCAGGTCTGCCCGTTGTTTACCGCGCGGGCCATGTGGATCCAGGCGTCTTCCCGGGATGAGCCTACCATACCAAACAGATCTTCTAAAACAACGGCAGGGTTTTTCTCTTTTGCAAAGGCCAAATCATATTCCAGATATGCCGCTTCACTGTCTATAATGACGCCATCCATATCAAAAATAACTGCTTTAATCATAGTTTTGCTCCTCTTTTTATCGATTGGATTCCTGTTCGCAATAGCTTACTTATAGTGAACGACAAATTATTTTGTCGTTTACTATAATTATACACCAAAGTATCTCATACAGCATCTTTTTATTCAAAATATTTCCGTGGATAAGGAGGCGGCATGGAAGAGCAAAGGTTGTTTCAAATTGGCGAAGTGGCAAAGATGTTCCATGTTAGTGCAGGCAGCCTGCGCCACTATGAACAGATGGGACTGCTGCGGCCGGAGGTGATTGATCAGGAAACAGGATACCGTTATTACGGTATCCGCCAGTTTGAAGTACTGAATACGATTCGTTATCTGAGAGTGCTGGATATGCCTTTGAAGCAGATTGCGGACTATTTGCAGAATCGGGATATCAACAGGATTGAGGAAAAGCTTCTGAAACAGAAGGAGATTGTGCAGAGGAAGCGGCGCGAGTTAGAGGCAATCGAGCGGAAAATTGATCATCGGCTGCAGTGTTTACGAGATGCCCAAAATTCTGAGCTGGATAAGATTCAACTGCTGCCCCTGCCGTCTTGCCGGTTGGTATGGATACCAGATTCGTTAAAGCCGGGTTCTTATCTGGATTTAGAGTATTCCATCCGGCGCCTGGAGGTTCATCAGAAAGAATCTTTTGTTTTTTTGGGAAAAGTAGGTGTGGGAATATCTTGTGAGAATCTGCTGGCAGGGCGGTTTGATCAATATGATTTGGTATTTCTTGTGCTGGATGATGAAGATGAGTATGAAGGAAAAGTGGAAGAACAGCCTGCGGGACTTTGTGTGGCTGTCCGCTTTCGGGGCAGCCATAAAGAAGCGCCGGAGAATTATCAGAAGCTAAAAGAATATATGCTCAGTCATCAATTGCAAATCAGTGGCTTTTCCAGGGAGATTACGATGATTGATTATGGGATTACCCGGGATACGGATAAATTTGTTACGGAAATCCGCATCCCGGTGAAGACAAATCGTAACGGTTCAAACGGGGAGCCTTAATATTCCAAATAAGCGCCTTTCATGGGGCTGGCGGCATGCTGGCTGAACATGCGGAGAACGCCTTTTTTGTACTTTGGTTCTTTGGGAGTCCAGTTTTTCCGGCGTTCCTCTAAAACCAATTGGATTTCTTCTGCGGTTTTTCTTTCTCCTTTTATGCCGACGATGTTGAGTTTTCTTTCCATCACATCAATTTCGATAAGATCGCCTTCTTCTACCAGGGCGATAGGGCCGCAATCTACGGCTTCCGGGCTGCAATGGCCGATGACGGGGCCGGTGGAAGCGCCGGAAAAACGGCCATCGGTAATCAGGGCAATGCTGCGTCCCAACTCCTTATCGCTGCTGATGGCTTCGGAAGTATAAAACATTTCCGGCATCCCGCTGCCTTTGGGGCCTTCATAGCGGATAAATACGGCATCACCTTTCTGTACTTTGTGCTTTAGCACGGCATCCAGGCATTCTTCTTCACTGTCGAAGGGCCTGGCCCGCAGTACAGCTTTGAACATTTCTTTTGGACATGCCGTATGTTTGATTACTGCGCCTTCCGGAGCCAGGTTGCCCCTGAGAATGGCAATGCTTCCATCGGTCCCGATAGCTTTATCATAAGGACGGATAATATCTTCTTTGGTGACATTGGTCCCATATCGTTTGTTAAATTCCTGCAGCCATTTCTGGCAGCGCTCGTAATATCCGTTTTCTTTTAATTCCTTCAGGTTTTCGCCAAGGGTTTTTCCGGTAATGGTCATGGCGTCCAGGTGGAGATGCTGCTTGATTTCTTCCATAATAGCGGGTACGCCACCTGCGTAATAGAATACTTCGGCAGGCCAGCGTCCGGCGGGACGTACATCGAGAAGATAGCGGGCGTTTCTGTGGAGACGGTCGAAAGTATCGCCGGTAACTTCCAGGCCGAATTCATGGGCAACAGCCGGGATATGCAGCAGGCAGTTGGTGCTTCCCGAGATAGCTGCATGGACCAGAATCGCGTTTTCAAAGCTGTCCATGGTGATGATTTCAGAAGGGCGCATACCGGGTGTGGTGGCAAGCTTGACTGCCTGCCGTCCGGCTTGCCTGGCAAAATCCAATAGATCGGGGCTAGTGGCAGGCATCAGGGCGCTTCCGGGAAGAGCGAGGCCAAGGGCCTCGGCCATGATTTGCATGGTGGAGGCGGTTCCGATAAAGGAGCAGGCGCCGCAGCTCGGGCAAGCGTTGCATTTGGCCCAATTCAGTTTTTCTTCGTCAATTTCCCCCCGCTGGTACTTGGCGCTGTACATGCCAAGCTGCTCTAAAGTGAGCATTTCCGGGCCGGCGTTCATGGTTCCTCCCGGTACTACGACAGAAGGGACATCTGCCCTGGCAAGTCCCATCAGATTGCCAGGCATTCCTTTGTCACAACTGGACAGATATACGGCTCCGTCGAAGGGAGTGGCATTCGCGTGGATTTCGATCATATTGGCAATCATTTCCCGGCTGGCCAGGCTGAAATTAATTCCGTCCGTTCCCTGGCTTTCGCCGTCGCAGATATCTGTACAGAAATATCTGGCGCCATATCCGCCGGCTTCTTCGACACCTTTTCGGACTTCTGCCACCAAGGTATCTAAATGCCCGCTTCCCGGGTGGCTGTCGCCAAAGGTGCTTTCAATCATGATCTGTGGCTTGTCCAAATCTTCCGGTTTCCAGCCTGTGCCTATCCGCAGGGGATCGAGTTCAGGAGCCAGTTTCCTCATTTTTTGGCTTGTTAAATCATTTCGGTTCATTGTTCTTTCCTTTCTGTATATTCTGTATATTCTGTATATTGTGTATATTGTGAAATTCATAACCACCCAAGAATTGTTTGAACTGTTGCCAAAATCGAAGGTTTGGTTATTTTCAGTGTACAAATATGTTCGCTTTTCGTCAAGACCTTTGTGAAAGTAAATGTATCTGTGTTATTGGGGTTATTTATTTCCTGCTTAAGCAAAGAAGGAGATAATCAAGGCCACCAAAAAGCCTGTCCCGCCGACCAGGGTTTCCATGATTGTCCAGGTTTTCAGCGTGGTTTTCTCATCCAGCCCGATCAGGGATTTGACCAGCCAAAAACCGGAATCATTAAAATGCGAACAGACGGTGGCGCCTCCCGCTACGGCGGCTGTGGTACAGGCCAGGTATATGGGAGAAAGATCGGCGATTCCCGGCATGGAGGAGATGATACCGGCGGCCATGGTCATGGCTACAGTGGCGGAACCCACGCAGATACGTACGAGCGCGGCCACAATAAAAGCGATCACAACGATAGGAAGGTTGGCGGAGGAGACGGCATCGCCAATCACATCACCCAGGCCGGAATATTGGAGCATGTAGCGGAGCACACCGCCGCAGGCTGTCACTAAAAGGATGAGTCCGGTAGGTTCCAGCGATTTTGTCATGATTTTTTCCAGTTCTTCGGTATTGTATCCATGGCGTATTCCCAAAATTAACATGGCGGCGACCGTGGCAATCAGCAAGGCGACGAAAGGTTCGCCGAGGAAAGACAACAGAGGTTCTGCCGGAGCCATGGCATCAATCACGCCGGCAACGGATTTCAGGATAATCAGCACCAAAGGAATAAGGATAATTCCTACGATAGTGCCAAAGGCCGGGAGCTTGGATTCGTCAATTTCTCCCTGGTTAGCGACATGTTCGGGTACCGGGACAAAAAATCGTTTTCCGCAGATGGCGCCCCATATCGGCCCGGATACGATCATAGCTGCTATACCGCAAAAGATACCGATTAAAATTACCCAGCCTAAATCTACATTCAGCATATTGGCTACCAGCACGGGGCCGGGGGTGGGAGGGATAAAAGCGTGGCCTACAGCTAGGCCAGCTAACAGCGGGATGGCATAAAACAGAGAGGAACGTTTGGTTCTTTTCGCCAGGGAAAAAGCCAGAGGAATCAAGATAATCAGTCCTGCGTCGAAAAATACCGGCATGGAAATGACCAGGCCGGTAATGCCCAGCGCCCATGCGGCCTTTTCGTCTCCGAAACGTTTTACCATAGTAACAGCCAATGTCTGAGCGCCGCCGGATACCTCCAGGATAGCGCCGAACATGGAGCCAAGGCCAACAAGCAAGGCAATGCCTTTTAAGGTATTGCCAATGCCGTCATTGACGGCGGTTACGATATCGCCAAAAGGCATGCCGGCAGTCAGGCCGATGACTAAGGCGCCTATCAAAATAGCAATCATTGCGTGAATTTTAAATTTGATAATCAGTACTAGCAGCAGCGCCAACCCCACTAAAGCGGCAATAATTAATCTTGTGGGGTCAAGGATGGTTTCTGTTCCCATAATTATATCCTCCATGAGTTATATGTGTTTGTGTCTGCGGTGGAAAAGCAGCAGCCGTTCAAAGATTATTTGGGCGGCTATGTTAAGTAACATTTTACTGATCATTCAAAACATATGACGTCTTATGTTTTATTATCAATATTATATTTACTGCGCTCGAATTTGTCAATATGTCTGATGTATTTTTCGAGCCTTTCTACTTTTCATACAAAAAAGCGGTGGTTTTTTATAAAAACTCGCCGCTTTTTTGTGCACTTATTCTAAAATATATACTCTGATATTCTTTACATCGCAATTCTGATTACCGGGAGCCGGCTTTGCCTTCCGCCGATAAGAAGTTATCCGGGGAAGCAATTTAATTGTAACCGTTCAGACGGGTAGCTTCTTGCCCGTCTACACCGGACAAGAAGTATCGGATGTTCATCCAGTGTGGAATTTGACAAGAATTGTTACATTTAATCAGCATTTTATTCATCTTTTTCGTTAGCCATTTTTGCTAACATCTGACGATTGTAGGTCAAGTGCATAATCATGGCGCATTTTGCACCAACAGAATCGCCTTGGATAATGGCGTCGGTAATTGCCCGGTGGGTTTCCAAGGTTTCCCTTTTCAGTTTGCGGTGGGTAAGGTTGCCGAAGGTGGTGACGGCGGAATTAATTAAAGGAATCAGGGTTTCCACCACGCGGTTTTTGCTGCATCTGGCAATGTGTGTATGGAATTTCACATCCATGATAAGATGGTTTTCTTCATGGGAATATAAAGCTTCTACCTGATCGCACAATTCTTTCAAATGTTTTTTTTCCTCTGTATTTGCTTTTTGAGCAGCCAGCGAAGCGATTTCTGGTTCCAGCATCAGCCTTACATCAAAAAGTTCCAAAGCCAATTTATATTTATTATCCAGCCGATTGAGGCCAAGGGGGTCTTCTTCAAGGGAATAATGGCTGATGACAAAAGTTCCGGAGCCTCTCCGGACTTCCAGAATTCCTTTGGTCACGAGGCTTTTAACCGCTTCACGCACCGTGCTTCGTCCTACGCCGAACTTTTCTGCTAACTCAAATTCGTTAGGAATTTTTTCACCTATCGGTACGGGGGTTTCCAAAATGTATTTGATCAGCTCATCTTCCAGGCGGGAGCCAAGCTGTTGGTTTTTGATTTTTTCGATTTGATACATGGTTCTGTCCTCTCGCTTAAACATATGATGTCTGCCTTTTGATTCTGGAATAATTCAGACGCGAACTGGTGATGATATAATCTCCGTCGAGATTATGTCATGTCCTTCGGACATGTTCCCGCCGGGGGGATGCGCACAGTTCGCTTAGGAGTTTGTCCTCCCTCTGGTCGGACGCGAACTGGCGCAGGTATAATCTCTATCAAGATTATGTCATGTCCTTCGGACATGCTCCCTCTGGGGGATGCACACAGTTTGGTTTGGTTCTTTGCCTCGCTTTGCTCAGCCCAAACTGGCGCAGGTATAATCTCTATCAAGATTATACCATAATTTTACGCCTTTTTCCACGGCATGCTTGAAAATAAGGAAGAAGAACTCTGATTTTTACGGTTTTTTTGTGTGAAAAACCATGATAAAATAAGAAGAATTTTTTATACAGGAAATCCGTTGAACAGAAGCTTTTGAAAAGCGGCAAAACACAGAGCACAGAGAACAGGAGAGCGGCAAATGGAATTTACAGGAATGATAATTGATGATGAGAAAATTGTCCGGGAAGGAATTTGTCAATTGATTGACTGGGAAGCGGAAGGCTGCCGGCTGCTGCCCAGCAAAAAAGACGGCCGGGAGGGCCTGGTGGGAATCCTGGAGGAAAAGCCAGATTTGGTGCTTATTGATATAAAAATGCCGGGTCTTTCCGGGCTGGAAGTGATACGGGAAGCGAAAAATCAGGGGTTTGAAGGACATTTTATTATCCTGACGGGATATTCGGAATTTGAGTATGCAAAGTCAGCCATTTCCATGGGTGTGGATGGATATTTGCTTAAGCCGATTGATGAGGACGAGCTTTTGCAGTATGTGCGTCAGGTGAAAAAGGAACTTGAGGAGAAAGCTTATCTGAACAGTTATCATAGTAAAAATGAGGAAAAGGCTAAGCAGGAACTGCTGCGCCGGATTGTGCTTAACGAGGACTCCGTGGAAAATTTGCGCCGGGATATCGGGCTTTATCAACTGCCCCTTGAAGGCGGATGCCTTTGCGTGGCGGTTTGCCGGGACGAGGAAGGAAAAGGGGAAAAAGAAGGCAGTAGTTTCCGAGAGAAGGTAATTAGGCTTATTGAGGGGGACAGCGCTTGTATCGGTATGTTTTTTCTTATGGGGGTAGCCGTTTTGGTGGCAAAATCGGTTACGTACCAACAGTGGAAGAACCGGATGGAAAAACGGAACAAGCGGCTGGCAGGTTTTTACGGGTCGGGGTTTAAAATTGCTATCGGCAATAATGTCCATAGCTGGCAGGAGCTGTTCTGTTCTTACGAGAGCGCCAGTTATTTGCTGGAACAGTCCTTTATTTTTGACCAGGATGAAATCCTGACGATTGATTTGATTTGCAGTCTGGAGGAAAGCCGGGAAGCGGTATCGGTGGAGTATTTGGAAATGCTTATTGAAGTGGGGGAAGCGGAGGGGATTCACCGCGCCATGGAGATGTTTCGGGATTACTGTGCCTGGCATATGCTGAAAAGCGCGGAAATCAAGATACTTTTGGTGCAGGAATTGCTTCAGCTTCAGGTGCGTTTGGGGAAAAAGTATGTTTCTGACGCTTTGTCCAGCAAGAATTTACAGCCGTTAATCCATCGCATCATGGGGGCGGAAGATATGAAAAGCCTGCTGGAATGCTTTGAGAAAGCGCTGACCAGTTTGAGTCAGGAAATTGGCACTGGCGGTTCCGGCAATATCATCCGCCGGGTTTATTATTATATGGAAAAAAATTATGATAAGGATTTAAAACTGGAAACGATTGCCCGGAATTTTAATTATAACAGTGCATATTTAGGAAAATTGTTCCGCAAGGAGATGGGGGAAAGCTTTAATAATGCCTTGGACATTATTCGGATAACCAATGCCCGCCGGCTGTTAAAGGAAACGAATTTGAAAGTATATCAGATTTCCGAGCAGGTTGGATACGGGAGTATTGATTATTTTTATATTAAGTTCAAAAAGTATGTGGGAATCAGTCCCAAGGAATATCGCAAAAACCTTAAAGAAGAGCCGTAAAATCCTAAAATATAGGATATTCAAGTGAAGTTTTTCGGGTATTTTTGCGGTGCGCATAAATGTTACAATAATACCGGAAGGTTTTATCACAGTTAGAAAAGACTCCCACTTCTATAAGTGGCGAGTAAAGGCAAGATTGTCTCAGTGGGGATCAATCTCCGACTGGGATAAAGCCTCCGGCGGATGGCAGGCGTGCGGGAAGGAATATCGTCAGCAGAGCTGATCCGCACGCCGCCACAAGAACACCGGAGGCGTTCTTGAATTATAAAAGAAAGGGGAGGCAATATGAAAAGGAGTTTCAAAACAAAATGGGAAAACCATTGGAAACAGGCGACAGCCCGTACTCTGGCAGCGGCGCTGACTATAACGACTTGCCTGCAGGGGGGCGTATTTCCGGCTTATGCGGAAAGCTACGGAAAAAATGGCGTTATCCGCGAAGATATGACATCCCAGCAAATTGTGGAGGATATGGGACTGGGATATAATATTGGCAATACGTTTGACAGTATTGGCTCGTGGATTACCATTGACGACCCGTGGGAGTATCAAAGGGCATGGAACAATGACCCGGTTTCAAAACATTTTATCCAGAAAGTCCATCAGGCAGGGTTTAAAAGCATCCGTCTGCCGGTGAGCTGGGCAAAATGGATTGACGGAAATAACCAGATTGATCCTGGTTATATGTCGGCCGTGCAGACGGTAGTCGATTGGTGTATGGAAGAAGATATGTATGTGATTCTGAATATCCATCACGACAGCGGCGCAGCCGATAATTCCTGGGTTCGCAATATTGTTACGGATTTTGACGGTATTTCTCAAAAATATGCTGCGGTATGGACGCAGATTGCCAACAATTTTGCCGGTTATGGTGATCATTTGATTTTTGAAGGGATGAATGAAGTGGAATTCCCGGCGGCGTCCAATAAATCCCGGCAATATGAACTGTTAAACCATTTAAATCAGCTTTTTGTAGATACGGTTCGCTCGACGGGAGGGAATAATGCCAGACGCCATTTGCTGATTCCCGGTTTTAATACCGATATCAAGCAGACTTGCGACCGGCGGTACCAGATGCCGAATGACCCGGCAGGCCACTGTATTCTATCTATCCATTACTACAGCCCGTCGCCTTTTGCTGTGGCGGAACACAATGTGGACTGGTGCGAGCCGGTGACTACCTGGGGCAGCGAGGAAGATATTAAGGCTGTGCGGGATCATTTTGATACTTTGGCCAGCCATTTCCTCAGCAAAGGGGTGCCGGTAATTATCGGCGAATATGGTGTGCTGACTGAGGACAATAAGGAAAAAGACAGCATCCATGCGTACGTGAAAAGAATTCCTGAGTTAGTGATGGAATATGGCATGTGCCCGGTGCTTTGGGATACCAGCAATGCCGGCGATATGAAATTTATTGAGCGCAACAGCGGAGAATTCTATGACCAGCAGATTCGTGCCAATTACGCAGAATTAGCACAGAAAAAGGCTAGCGGCCAGATTGCCCGGAAAGATTTTTCTGTGTTGAATTATAAGGAAGTGTCCGTCCCCATCAGCCCTGGCGGCTGGGTATCGCTGGATTCCTTTGACGCTGCGAAAATTTTGGGGATTAAGTTCCGCCTTCAGTGTTCCAGCGATTGGGACAGTTACGGCGGCGGGGGAATCTGGATTGACGGTTATGGCAACACGCCTCAATATCAGTTCAACAGCGTATTTGACGAAGTGACCTATATGTTTACGGAAGAAGAAAGGACCCGTCTGGGCGATATCCTGGGAGTGCTTCTCTGGTGGACGGACGAATCCAAGGGGGGCAACCGGGTGAAAGAGCTTTCTTTTGAAGGAGGCCGAGTGACTCTTTTGTACGCTGACGGAGAAAATGTCAATGGGGCAGGGCCTTACACCAGTACCGGCGCGCCATCTGGTGGCGGCGGAGGCGGCGGAGGCGGTGGCGGAACCAGCAGCCGTCCCAACAACAGTACGGAGCCGGGACAGACCGGGAACCAGTATGGGGATAAAGATATTAAAGATTATCCTTACTCGATTAATGGCACGGTAAATGCCGACGGAGATCCGGGCATTACCATGAAGATTACGGATATCTGCCCGGATTTTGAACTGGGAGATACCATCCGTCTTTCCTTCTATCCTCTGTGCGACAGTTGGTCATCCGGGGCGTTGGATATTCCCGGGCTGGATGACAACGGTTTTGGCAGCAACCCCAAGGAATGGACGTTTATGCCGCTTCAGAACAGCATGACAGCGAAATTGTGGGTAACGGGAGGCCATTCTTATTTCCGTTTCAATATGAAAGCCGAGGTTGTGCAAAAAGGAAATGCCGAGGAGCAGATAGTAGTCAAAAACGGTGAACAAAAGACTTTTACCTGGCAGGAATTGATGGCTCTGACAGGGGGTGAAGGAGAGCAGGACAAAAATAAGATTCTGACGGTAAGGTTTGCTGTTCAATCCCTGGATAACGAGAGCCTGGACGGAATCAATATTACCATGTATAAAGCGAACGGCGTCAGCTTCAGTACGGATTTGTCCAGCGAAGACGGCATGGCCGGCGGCAGTATCAGCGGTGCGCCCCGGAGAAACGGTTCTGCGGTGATTTTTGCCAACAACGGCGGCAAAGATGTCTGCATTAAAAAAGTTATTGTTGAAGTGCAGAGTGAAGAAGACGACGCTGAGGTGCTGCAGAAGATGCAAAACGGCATAACAAACTTTGACAAAACGACGATAACTTCCGTACCTTATGACGGAAGTATGCCTGCAGGCGTGAAGATATATTTTACTATTGGAGATGCCGCTTTTGATCCTAATGCTTTCGGCGGAAGGCTCTTTGTCAACGACATGGGTTGGGATGACGGATTGGAAGCGAAAGATTGGCAGGTACAAAGCGATAAGGAAGGGGCATATATTTTTGTCCCGCAAGAAAAGTATGGTTCGACGGTAAGCCGGGTATGGTTTAACTTGTGGGGAATGCAGGATGGTTTTTCCGTTACTAAAATAGCGGAAATCGTGAAAGCGGAGGAAAATCCTTTCGAGCCGGTGGAAGTTATCGGGGAACAGGAGATTGCCCTGGATCAGGCACTGGAGAAATCTGATGCGGGAACAGGCGATATGGTGAGAACGGCCGTAACGGTCCAGACGGAGGGGAAATTCTCAGGGGAAATTATTTTTGAAGATAAGGATGGGAATATTTTGACCGGAGTCGTATCAGCAGACGGGGCGGGGGAAAAGACAGTAAAGCTCGTTGGCAGGATAGGAGAAAATCCGTCCGTTACCGTCAAAGCTGATGGAGATTCGGAGACACAAACCTGTACCATAGCTAATGTCCAGATAAGCAAGCTGGTTGATGACGAATCGTTAATCCATATTGAGTCCAGTCCGGTAAGGGCAGAAATAGCGGCTTCGACTGTTGAGAAAGCGGGACAGGAGCCGGAGACAGTGCCAGAAGATGGGAAGGCCGGGATAAAAGTATACTATGAATATGATGGCGATATAAAAGACGGTTCTCAATTATCGGCGAACCTGATTGTCAACGGGGACTGGAGTTATGGAAACGAGAGCTGGGAACTGGGAGAAGATAGCGCCAGGAGCAGTAACGGAAAGTACATTTTTTATCCCAGTGAAAACAAAATCAACAGCGTGACGCTGGCAGTCTGGTACATGTTGGGTAAGCCGCTTAAAATTACCGGGTTGACCGTGGTTCAGAAAGAATCGCCGGTTATACCGGACGACCCCGGAGAGGATGCCCAGTATGAGATAGCTGTGGAGCCGGATGCGGAAGGGAAATATCAGGTTCCTGCGGATAACGACCGGGAATTAATCGGAATCCGCTTTACGGGGAAAACGCTGTCTGGTGGTATGCACTTGAAATACCGGCAGCAGGGGAATGACTGGGATACAACAAAATGGCTTAATTCGTTTACAGATGCGAAACAGGAGACATTGTTCGACGACGGTTTTGCCACGGCAGAGTATTTTGCGTTTGACGGGTCGCAGGTGACAGATATCAGCGATTTTGTATTGCTGTACTGGGATGTGTATGAGGGAACAATATCGTCGGAAGATCCGTTGGCGGCAGGGCTGCCGGCAGATAAAGCGCCCGTATATATGAGGTATCAGTTAGAGAATACGGAAGAAGGCAATTATGGGTTTGGCTGCAGCCTGACCGCGGCGAATACCAATGATTCGACAGCGATTGATTATTGGGTTGCCTGCAGGAGCGGCGGCATGATCGATTATGATTTAAGCAGTAAGAAGGATGTCGTTTCGGGAATTATCCAGAGTGCGTTGGGAGACGGGGAAGCACCCAGAATCCGTTTCAATGCAGATCAGATTGCAGATAAGAATTTTACCGATCCCGCGCTTGCCAAGATTATTTTCTATTATAATGAGAGTGTAGAACCGTTAGATTCTTTATCGGAAAAGGCAGTCGCTTTGGCAGCGGATTTGGATGAAAGCGCTGTTTTCAATATGGAGGAAGCTATCTGGCTGGCGAAAAACCTGTTCCGTCTTCCGGTGATTAATACGCCTATTGGCATGTGGTATACTACGGCCATGGGGATTGGCGATAAGAAGGATGAAGGCTCGGTAGCGACCTTGAAGGTATCTGATTCGGCAGAGGATTTGCAGGAAAAAGCCGTTCTGGCATCGGCGTCAAATGCTTCCCGCGCAGAGAAGGCTACCGGCTCAAATTGGAAGACGGTGGCGGATAAACTTCCGGTAAAACCGGGCAGCGAGAAATACCATGAGTTTACCCCGGCGGAGCAAAATGCTATCGGAAGCCTGATCAAATGGGCAGATGAACATGACTCCGACGAGTTCCCGGTATTGTATTTTGATCTGGGCAAATTGGGATACTGGGTGGATAAGCTGATCCTGGTATTTGAAGAAGGCGAAATTTTGGATGACGACGGTTTCGATAATGGCGATGATTAATCGTAACCGTTTAGATGTAGTAACTATTCAGTAGGTCTGCGCATTTACCGCGCTGACCGTAAGATAAATGGTGAAGGTACTGAACAGTTACCGGATAGAAATGAAAGAAGAGGGGAGAAGCAGATGAAGAGGAAAATACGGCAAACCGCTGCGGTATGTTTAGTGTCTCTGCTGTCTGTCTGTACGGTCCTTCCTGTCTTTGCCGACGAAACGGCAGAGACAGAGAAGCAGCGGGGCTGGCAGCAGCAGGAAGATGGCCGGTGGATCTATCTGGACGCCAATGGCGAGCGGAAGACGGATACCTGGATCAGGGGCGAAGACCGGAACCGTTATTATCTCGATGAGGATGGATATATGGCTACAGATACGATTATTGAAAATGGGGACGATCTGTATTACGTAGATGAAAATGGTGTCCGTGTAGCCAACCGTTGGGTTTCCCAATCAAATGAGGAGGAAATCTGCGATCAGGAAGTGGAAACGGTCTGGTATTATATTGATGCGAAAGGCAGGGCGAAGAGGAAAGAAAACAAGGTAGTGCTTTTGCGGGATGCAGCCGGAGAGACGAAGAAGTACTTCTTTGACAGTGATGGCCATATGCTGACCGGATGGCAGAAGATCGAGAATAATGACGGGAATTACGATATTTATTATCTGGGGAGTGAGAATCAGGGTTATGCCCATATGCATTGGCAGTACCTGCCGGTACCCGATGACGATGAGATATTGGAGAACCCGGATAAAGATTATGACGGCTATGAAATGTTCTATTTTGGCTGGGATGGCAAAATGGTCCGTTCTGACGAAAGTGATTTTGAAAACGGGCAAAGGTTTGGCTTCGACGAAAACGGTGTGATGATCACCGGCTGGGCACCGGCTATCCATCCTTATAATCCCAATAATAATGAAGGGGATGACGAAGAAAAATCCGGCAACCTGGGAATCAATCGTTATTATGATGAAGTGACAGGCATTATGGCCCGGGGATGGCTCTTTACTACTGATCCGGACAGCGACGGAAGCGGGAATGCCCATTGGTTTTATTGTGACAAAGATGACGGATATCTGTATAATGAAGGGGGGAAGGACAGCGACAGCGTCCTTGGCTGGAAAAAGATTGACGGGCAGGTATACTTCTTTGACGACCACGGGCATATGGTTACCGGCTTGATCAGTACGGGAGAGGATGATATTGGCGAAAGTCCTTTTGCCGAAAGCGAATATGATTTCTCTGGTACAGGGGAAATCGGAAAAGGCGGGGATACGAAGCCGGCCGGAATTTACTATCTGAGCCAGAATGAAGCGACGTTAGGCCAGATGGCCAAAGGCAAGAGAGTCCGTCTGTCCCTGGATGGGGATACGGCCACCTACCATTTCAGCAGAACAGGGTGGGCATATACCAATGCTCTGGCAGATGACCGCATATACGGCGAGGATGGAGCCATGCTCCATACGGACGGCGGCTGGGAAGTTTTTCCCCTGAATGAAGCAATTTATGATAAGGATGATATCCGCACGCAGGAAGAGGACGGCCTTGTGTCCATAGCGCCATGCGGGGAGGCCATAATCCCTGCCGGATCTTTGGTGATTATCAATGGCGCTGGCAAAGTAAAGAAGAACGGCAGAGTCAAAGTGGATGGAGTTCACTATATTGTGACCGATTATATTGCCGTTGAGGAGCCGGATGAAGATTAACCGCAGACATAAAAACAGCCATTTGTTTTGGACAGATGGCTGTTTTTATGCACAGGCCCGCATGCTGCTGACGCAGCATGCGGGCCGCGCGGCGGGCAAGGGGAAGGCTCCCCTGCCCGTTTTCCTGTTCAGAATTTTCGGGGAAATTTCCTCTATATTTATGGGTATTATGTTTTTCCCTTGTTTTTTATAATGAAAAAAAACGAGGGAGGTATCCAGTATGAAGAAACCCAAAACGAAGCAGGCGACAAAAGAAAAGTTCAGTTGGGATCTGATGTATAAACAGCGTTTCTTGCTGATGATGTCAGTTCCCTTTCTCGTCTGGCTGATCATTTTTAAGTACATTCCTTTGTGGGGATGGACCATGGCATTCCAGGAGGTGACGCCGAAAACATTTGCTATGTCCGTGTGGGAAAGGCCATTTGCCGGTTTTGATAATTATATCAAGGCATTTACCGACAGGCTTTTTGCCCAAACGATGATCAACACGATTTTCATCAGCCTTTTGGGCATCGCTTTAAGCACGGCGGGGGCGATTTTGTTTGCCTTGATGCTCAATGAGATACGGATGCAGAAATTTAAAAAAATTACACAGACGGTATCTTATCTGCCGCACTTTGTGTCCTGGGTAATTATCGCCAGCATTGCGAAAATGTTCCTCAATGACGGCGGAGCCCTGGAAACCATGTTAGGGGGTACAAAGCTTCATCTGATGTCCAGCAACTCCCCCATGTTCTGGATCGTGGTATGTCTGATTAATGTGTGGAAGGAAGTCGGCTGGGATGCGATTATTTATCTGTCTGCGATGGCTGGCATTGACCAGGGGATTTATGAGGCGGCCAAGGTGGACGGAGCCAACCGTTTCCAGCAAATCTGGCATATCACTTTGCCGGGGGTAAAGCCTACCGCTATCGTGCTGTTGATTATGAGTGTCGGAAGCGCGCTGAATGTGGGTATGGAACGGCAGATGCTTTTGAGTAACGGTATTGTCCAGGATCATGCCATGGTGCTTTCCTGGTTCGCTTATATCCGTGGTATCGGAGCGAACAACTATGGCCTTGGTACAGCTATCGGCATGTTCCAGTCAGTGGTAGGGATTATTCTCCTGTTCATAGCCAATAAGATAGCCGGCTGGTTCGGAGAAAGCAAATTGGTCTGAGTATAGTACTTTAAAAGGAGGGGATAGGATGAAGCTGGAGTCAAAGAAAACCGCATTTGATTACGTACTGCTGGCAGGGTTCTGCCTGCTGTTGATTATCACGGTGTATCCGTTTTTAAACGTGTTGGCCATTTCTTTGAATGACCCGATGGATACGATGAGAAGTATTAATTTTATTATTCCCAGGAAGTTTACCCTAAGCAATTACCAGTATATTTTCTCGGAAAACAATATGGTTAAGCCGATGATATTGTCGGTAGTCCGCACGCTTGTCGGTACCGGGCTGGGTGTGATTTGCACTTCTATGCTGGCCTATGTGCTGAGCCGGAAAGATTTTTACTTTAACAAGTCTTTTACCATTATTTTTATCGTGACGATGTATGTCAGCGGCGGCATGATTCCCGAGTATCTGCTGATTATGCGCACTTTACGCATGGGGCAGAATTTCTGGGTATATATTATCCCGGGTTTGATTTGGGTTTACAATGTTATCCTCATGCGTTCTTTCATCGAGGGGATGCCCATGGCTCTTCAGGAAGCAGCAAAGATTGACGGCGCTAATGATTTTGTGATATGGTATAAGATAATCCTTCCTTTGTGTAAACCGGTATTGGCTACGGTAGCCCTGTTTGTGGCGGTAGGACAGTGGAATTCCTTTATGGATACATATTTGTACGCCCGGGAATTGCCGACCTTGCAGTATGTATTGTACGAGGTAATGCAGTCGGCCCAGATCAAGGTAGACCCCCATGCGGCATCTATGGGGCTGGTGCAGAATACGGTATCGCCGATGTCGGTACGTATGGCAGTTACCGTGGTGGCAACGTTGCCGATTCTGGTTGTTTACCCGTTCTTACAGAAATATTTTGTCGGTGGAATGACCCTGGGTGCGGTAAAGGATTAATGAATTGCAGAATGGAGGGAAAATGATGATAAAACTGAAAACAAAACGTTTTCTGGCCCCGGCTGTTGCTTTTTCGCTGTGTTCGGCCATGTTGGCTGGCTGTGGTTCAGGTCCTCAGGCGGCTGGCGGATACGATGAGGACGGAATATTGGAACTGGAATTTTTTAATAAAGACGGAGAGGAAGACCTTTGGGACAATCCGGTGGCCGAGAAGCTGACAGAAAAGACGGGTGTCCGCCTGAAAATTGATTATCCTGTGGCGGCTGACGATATGAAAGTGGCCTTGATGATCGCGGAGCAGAACTTTCCTGATTTGATTTACGCTAAAGGTGATGTGGCCAGCCTGGTGGAAGCCGGGGCGCTGATTGACATGACGGATTTGATTGAGGAATACGGGCCAAACATCAAAAAGATGTATGGAGATGAATTTGACAAGCTGAAATATTCTGCGGAAGATCCCGCTATTTATCAGCTTTCCTCTTATTCCGTAGGGGCTACGCCTTTCAAAGATGCGGGAAACGCCCAGATTCAGTGGGCAGTACTGAAAGAGAATAATTACGAGGTTCCCCGGACTTTGGATGAACTGGAAACCATGCTGAAAGATTATATGAAAGCGCACCCGGAGACAGATAACGGCCTTTCCACGATCGGCATTACCCTTTCTACCGCGGACTGGCATTGGCTGATTACTTTGGGGAACCCGGCAGGGTTTATCGCGGACGGAGCGCCGGACAATGGACAATGGCTGATTGATGAAAATTATGACGCGGTTTATAAATTCCGTTCAGATAAGGAACGGGAGTATTTCCGTTGGCTGAACAAAATGTATAATGAAGGTGTGCTGGATCATGAGTTTGCCACCCAGACCCACGAGGATTATATCGCGAAAGTGGCTTCCGGGCGGGTGCTGGCCCTGGTGGATAAGGACTGGGACTACACGGATGCAGAGCGGGTACTGATTGCCGATGGGAAACTGGACAAGACTTATGCCCCGCTGCCGGTGACGATCAGTGAGGATGTCAAGTGCCCGACGCTTATGAGCCAGGGCCTTACTACCGGGCAGGGCGTAGCTATTACCACAGCCTGCAAGTATCCGGTAGAAGCAATTAAATTTTTAGATTATCTTTGCTCTGAGGAAGGCCAGGTGCTGGTCAACTGGGGAGTGGAAGGGATAAACTATTTTGTGGATGAAAATGGCAAGCGTTACCGTACCCAGGAGGAGATTGATGCTTCCAATTCCGATAAAGATTATTCCAAACGGACGGGCGTCGGGTTTTATGCTTATCCCTTCCCGACTTACGGAAACGGTGTGCTTGATTCCACAGGCAACAGCTATACCACGATCAGCCGCGAGGCAGTAATCGCGGAATATAACGAGGAGCAGAAAGCGGCCTGCGAGGCATGGGACGTGGAACTGCTTTTGGATATTTTCCCGCAGAAGGACGAATTTGAAATTCCTAAGTTTTCTCCGGTATGGGCGTATGCCAAACCGACAGAGATTGAAGATATCACCAATAAATTGGACGAGATCGCCTGGTCGTCGCTGATTAGCTGTGTGATTGGCACTCCGGAGCAGTTTGATGCCAGGTATGATGATATGATTAAACAGTTTGAAGCCAGCGGCATGAGCAAAGCTGAGCAGATGATGGGAGACATCGTGAAGGCGCAGGTGAAAATGCTGGAAGAGTAAGGCGCCAGGTGCAGCGTCAAAGGCCGCATGGAAGTTTATTATGGAGGATACCGATTATGGAGAATATTTTTTGCCATCCGGGCATTGCAAAGATTCCTTATGGCGGGGATTACAATCCGGAACAATGGCCGGAAGAAATCTGGAAAGAGGATATGCGGCTGTTTAAACTGGCAGGGATTGACTGCGTGACCTTGAATGTATTTAGCTGGGCGGCGCTGCAGCCGGATGAAGATACTTATTGTTTTGACAAGCTGGATCAGATAATGGAGATGGCGCAAAAAAACGGGCTTTGGGTAATCCTGGCTACGTCTACGGCTGCCCATCCGGCCTGGATGGCAAGAAAATATCCCGAGGTGCTGCGGACAGAGTTTTCCGGTATCCGCAGGAAATTTGGAGGAAGGCATAATTCCTGCCCGAACAGTAAGATTTTCCGGAAATATTCCCGGAGGCTGGCAGAAAAGCTGGCGGAGCGTTATGGGCATTATGAAAATCTGATTGCCTGGCATGTCAGCAATGAATACGGCGGGGAATGTTATTGTGAGAATTGTGAGCGGGCTTTCCGGGCCTGGCTGAAAGAAAAGTATAAGACGCTTGAGGAACTGAACAGGGCCTGGAATACCAGTTTTTGGGGACATACTTTTTATGACTGGGAAGAAATTGTGGCGCCGAATATGCAGAGTGAGCATTTTGCCGAGGAACGGACCATGTTTCAGGGGATATCGCTGGATTACCGGCGGTTCAGTTCCGATTCCATGCTGGCCAATTACCGCGCCGAATATGAAGCGATCAAGGCTGTGACCCCGGATATCCCGGTAACGACAAACCTGATGGGATTTTACAAGTTGCTGGATTATCAGAAATGGGCCAAATATATGGATTTTATTTCCTGGGATAATTACCCAGACAATGAAACTCCTGCGGCAAGAATAGCAATGAACCATGATCTGATGCGGGGGCTGAAGAATGGACAGCCGTTTGCGTTGATGGAGCAGACACCGAGCGTTACCAATTGGCTTTCTTATAATGCCCTTAAGCGGCCGGGAGTGATGCGGCTTTTGAGTTATCAGGCCGTGGCACATGGAGCGGATTCGGTGCTGTTTTTCCAGATGCGCAGGACGATAGGTGCCTGTGAGAAATATCATGGGGCGGTAATCGACCATGCGGGCCATGAACATACCCGGGTATTCCGGGAAATCCAGGCTTTGGGTGAGGAGCTGAAAAAATTGGGGAGCCAGACCATGGGGGGAAGGACTCCGGCGAAAGCGGCGATTATCTTTGATTGGGATAACTGGTGGGCGTTGGAATATTCGGCAGGGCCGAGTTGTGACTTGAGATATCTGGATGAGGTAGAGCGTTATTACACCGCATTTTATGAACAGAATATCCCGGTGGACCTGATTTCCGTAGAAGACAGCCTGGACAGCTATCAATTAGTCGTGGCGCCTATACTGTATATGGTGAAAACGGGCTATGAGCAGGCGCTTTATCGATATGCAGAAGCCGGAGGGACCCTGGTCGTCACCTTTTTCAGCGGGATTACAGAAGAACATGATTTGGTTGTTACCGGCGGTTATCCGGGGCGGCTGAGGGAACTTCTGGGGATTTGGGTAGAAGAAAGCGACGCCCTTCCCCAGGGGGCTCAAAACGGCTTCACCTGGCGGGGAAAGCATTATCCGGCAGAGCTTTTATGCGATATCCTGCATTTGGAAGGAGCCAGGGGAGAGGCTGTCTATGAAGCGGATTTTTATGCCGGCAGCCCGGCTCTTTCCTGCAATTCATTCGGCAAAGGGAATGCCTGGTATGTGGCTACCCGCAGCAGCCAGGAATTTTATCATGATTTGATTCGCTGTATCAGCCGGGAAATCGGCCTGGAGGAAATCTGGACGCCCATAGCCGGAGTGGAAATCTGTGAACGGTGCAATGAAACCGGAAGATACTTGTTCTTTTTGAACCATACGAATGAAGAGACGGAGATTACTATGGAAGACAGAGGGAAATGCCTCCTGGACGGGTGCTGGTATGACCGGGGGGACAAAGTCCTGCTTCCGGGAAAAGATGTATTGCTTTATTTCTGCGAGAAACGCTGAAAGAGAAAAACTGAATGGGGTATTTACAGATGGGGGCATGGAGAACACGGATAAGATGTCTTTTTGATAAGCTTTTGGGTATGCGCCTGTGTTATCAGATGGCGGTAGTCTATGCTGTCGGAGGCGCCCTGCCGGTAATCCTGATTGGTATGTATTTAATTCAGGGGACAAACCGGATTTTGGTGGAGCGGGAGCAGCAGGCCGAGCTGTCGGAGCTGAATTTGATGAGCAGGGAAGCGGAGAATCTTTTTGGCACGGTCAACAGCGTATCCAAAAGTTTTTATTTTGATCAGCAGCTTGAACATATTGCCGGAAATCAATATCAGGAATATCAGGAGATTGTTGATGATTACCGTGCCTATACCACATTTAATTCGGTAAGAAATTTATATAGCAGGCAATTGAGTTATATCACATTATTTGTGGAAAATGATACGATTGCAGAGAATGCGCAATTTGTTAAAGTGGATAAAGAAATCCGTTCACAAGCCTGGTATCAGCGGGTGATGAACCAGGGAGGAGGCGGGGTCTGGCAGTATCTTTCTTTTCATCTGGATAATAATCGGTATTTGGCGTTATCCCGGCTTTTGAGAACCCAGAAGGGTGAGAAAGTCGGGGTATTGGTCGTTTATCTGCGCATGGAGCGTTTGGAAGAGCTTTTAGGGCAGCGGAAAAAAGATACTTGCATCGTATTGAACCAAAATGAGGTTATTGCGGGTGAAGACGTACGTTTTTCCCAAATAAGGGATTTGCTTGATGACCAGGGGAAAAATGACTGCCAGAAGAAGATTGAGTTGGATGGGGAAGAATATTTGCTGACCTGTGCTGCGGTGGGCATCGGTGAGACAAAGGATCATATCCAGATTGTCAGTATAAAATCCTATCAGGATATTTTAAAAAGGGCTAACCAGCAAAACCAGAGAAGCCTGATAATATTTCTTGCAAGTGCATTTTTGTCGGTGTCGATGATTTTTCTATTTTCCCGGGCATTCAGCGGCAGGGTAAACCGTTTTCACAGACAGATGCAGAAAGCGGCTGTCGGAGATTTCAATTTGGAGAAGAGCCTGGGCGGAAATGATGAGATTAGTGAGCTTTATGGTTATTTATGGACGATGATCAGGGATATCCAGAGGCTTTTGTCACAAATTTATCAGGAACGCCTTCATGCAGAGCAGCTTAAAACCAGACAGAGGGAGGTCGAATTCAAGATGCTCGCGAGCCAGATTAATCCCCATTTTCTTTATAATACGTTAGAGATAATCCGGATGAAGGCACGGATAAACCATCAGCCGGAAATTGAAGAATTGGTGAAAATGCTGGCAAAGATTTTGCGGAGCAATGTATCGGCGGGGGATATGGATGTGCCATTGCAGCAGGAATTAACCCTGGTGGAATCTTATTTGAAAATCCAGCAGTACCGTTTCGACGAACGGCTGGAATATCGGATTAATGTGGAAGAAGCACTGAGAAAAATTCCTGTCTTGCCGCTGATTCTTCAGCCTCTTGTGGAAAATTCCATTATTCATGGGATGGAAGACAAGGAAGGCGTGGTCCATATTGATATCAGCGCCTGTTGGGACGGGGAAGATGTACTGGTGATTGTGGAGGATGACGGTTTGGGGATTGAACCGGAGATGCTGAAGGCTCTCAGGGAAGGTCTTAACAGCCGGGAGCTGAACAAGACCCATATAGGGATATGCAATGTACATCAGCGGCTGCGTCTCAAGTATGGGGCGGAATATGGGCTTACGATTGAAAGTGAAGCAGGCAGCTATACCCGTGTGGCCGTGCGTCTGCCGTTTGGAGAGATTTGATGGCACAAGGAGAAAAGGCGTCAAGATAGGTAGCATATATATCCGGAAAGGAGAGACGGTGTGACGTCAGAGACAGAGAAAAGGGAATGGGAGCTGGCTTATGGGAAAGAAATCCGTCAAATCGCCGGGTCGGGCCCCTGGCTTCCGGATTGGGACAGTTTGGCTGCCAGAAAAAGCCCTTGGTGGTTTACGGAAGCCAAATTCGGGATATTTATTCACTGGGGGCTTTATAGTATAGCGGCTCATGGAAATGAATGGTACTCACGGAATATGTATATCCGCCAGAAAGAAGAGTGGAGTTATCATCGAAAAACATATGGCGCTCATAATCGTTTTGGGTATAAAGATTTTATCCCGCTTTTTACTGCCGAAAATTTTGATGCCGGAGAATGGGTGGATTTGTTTGTGAGGGCGGGAGCCAGATACTGCCTTCCGGTGGCGGAGCACCATGATGGTTTTCAGATGTACCGCAGTAAGTTATCCCGGTGGAATTGCTGGGATATGGGGCCGCGCAGGGATATCCTTATGGAGTGGAAGCAGGCAGCCGAAACAGCCGGGCTGGTGTTCGGCGCATCCAGCCATCGGGCGGAACATTGGTTCTTTATGGGCCATGGAAAAGAATTTGACAGTGATGTGAAGGAACCTATGGAACGGGGGGATTTTTATTGGCCGGCAGGGAAAGAACCAGAAGACCATATGGATTTCTTTAGCCGGCCGTACCCTTCAGAAGAATTTGTTGAGGATTGGATACTGCGCACCTGTGAGCTGGTTGAAAGCTATCATCCCTCCTTGCTCTATTTTGACTGGTGGGTGCAGCATGAGGCTTTTAAGGAAGCGATAAAGCTGGTGGCAGCTTACTATTATAACCAGGCGGAAAAATGGGATAAACGAGTTTCCGTTTGTTATAAACATGATGCTATGGCTTTTGGAAGCGGGATTCCTGAGATGGAGCGGGGAGCTTTTGCGCAGGCGGTTCCTTTTGTCTGGCAAAGCGATACGTCTGTCGCCAGCAATTCCTGGTGCTATACGGATAGTTTAGATTACAAAACGGTCCGGCAGATTTTGCTTCAGTTGATCCAGGTGGTTTGCCGTAACGGAAATTTGCTGCTGAACGTAGCTCCACGGGGAGACGGTTCAATCCCGGATAAAGAGCGGGAGATTTTGGAGGGGATTGGCAAATGGATGGAAATTAACGGGGAAGCCGTTTATGGCAGCCATCCGTGGCGGATTGCCGGGGAAGGGACGACAGCGGAACGTCAAGGGCAGTTTACGGATGGGGATGAGATTGCCTACACGAAAGAGGATATGCGTTTTACCGCCCGGGGCGGTAATATCTATGCTTTTGTCCTTTCCTGGCCGGAAGACGGAGTGGTATGTATCCGTTCGTTGGCGGCCCGCGGGGAAGGGAAAGAGCGGATGGAACCGGTATTTGCCGGGTTTATCCGGAATGTGGGGATTCTGGGCGTCAAAGAAGAAATTCAATGGAGGCAGGATAGTTGTGGGCTGTGGGTTTTTGCAAAGCAGGTAAAAAGCGTATTGCCGGTAGTTGTGAGAGTGAGGATTTAGGATAGAAAAACAAGAACAGGATCAGGAGATAAAACGTTGGAAACGGATTCCGGCGTTTTTTTGTATGCACAGGCCCGCATAAGGAAGCTTGCTGCTGGCGCAGCATGCGGGCCACGCGGCGAGTAGGGGGAAGATGGCTGCTGCCTGTCGTCTGAACTGTTACAAAATAATAAAAAAATCAGGGGATTTATAAACAAAAAATCAGGTATTTTTCTTTTGCTTGTTGTGATAGAGTGTGCGCATAGCGGCAGATGATTGAATTGGTACGGATACTATTTAAGCCGTTGAGGGTAATTATTTGAATCAGATTATTTTTAATTCGAATTATTTTAAATGGAGGAAAACAAAAAATGAAGTTTCATAATGGTTGCTGGCTTTTGAAAGAGGGGTTTGCCGGTTTTTCCCCACAGGAGATTTATGAGGTAAAGAAAAATGAATGCTCTCTGGAATTATATGCGCCGGCAAGGAAGATTGTAACGAAAGGGAATACCCTGGACGGGGTAAATCTTTATATAAAAATCACTGTCCCGGCACCGGAAACGTTTCGGGTACAGGTGATCCACCACAAGGGAGTATGCAGTAAAGGGCCGGAGTTTGAATTGAATATGGATGATTCCCGTCCGGTTTCAGTTGCGGAGGAAGGAGATTGGTTGCGGGTGACAGACGGGAGCATGGGTTTGTCCGTCAACAAGGTGGATTGTTCCCTCGTAATTGAGCGGGCGGGGAAAGTGCTTACCCGGTGCGAAGGAAAAGATCTGGCTTATATCCGGGGGAATTGGACAGGGCTGGCCTATGACGTGCATGAGAAAAAAGAAGCATGGATGTGCCAGCAGTTAGGACTGGGCGTAGGGGAACTGATATACGGCCTGGGCGAGCGGTTTACGCCTTTTGTAAAAAACGGGCAGTCTGTGTCAATCTGGAATGAGGATGGCGGCACCAGTACGGAGCAGTCTTACAAGAATATTCCGTTTTATCTGTCAAACAGAGGGTATGGCGTATTGGTGAACCATCCCGAACGGGTAGAGTTTGAGGTGGGCACGGAACAGGTGTCTAAATTGGCTTTTTCTGTGGAAGGGGAAAAGCTGGATTATTTTGTGATAGGCGGCGAAACCATGAAAGATGTGTTGGTGCGCTATACGGATTTAACCGGAAAGCCGGCGTTGACGGCGCCGTGGAGTTTTGGCTTATGGCTGTCTACCTCTTTTACCACAGATTATGATGAACAGACCGTAATGAGTTTTATCGACGGAATGGAACAGAGGGGAATTCCTTTAAGCGTGTTTCATTTTGACTGCTGTTGGATGAGGGAATTCCATTGGACGGACTTTATCTGGGATGAGCGGGTATTCCCGGACCCGGAGGGGATGCTGGCGAGGATTAAAGCCAGGGGAATTAAAATCTGCGTGTGGATTAATCCTTATATTGCCCAGGAATCGGCCCTGTTTGACGAAGGGATGGAAAAAGGCTATTTTCTTACGCGCCCCAACGGCGATGTATGGCAATGGGATATGTGGCAGCCGGGGCTGGCTATTGTGGATTTTACGAATCCGGATGCGGTGAGGTGGTATCAGTCCGGGCTTGAACGGCTGTTGGATATGGGAGTGGACTGCTTCAAAACCGATTTTGGGGAGAGGATTCCTACGGAAGCTGTTTACCATAATGGTGCAGATCCACAGAAAATGCACAATTATTATACTTATTTGTACAATAAGGCGGTATATGAGGTGCTGGAGCGCAAAAAGGGCAGCGAGGAGGCCATCGTGTTTGCCCGGTCGGCTACCGTGGGCGGGCAGAAATTTCCGGTTCATTGGGGAGGGGATTGCTGGTCAAATTACGATTCCATGGGGGAAAGCCTGCGCGGCGGCTTGTCCTTAACCAGCAGCGGTTTTGGCTATTGGAGTCATGATATCGGCGGGTTTGAACAGCAGTCCACGGCGGATGTCTATAAGCGTTGGGCGGCATTTGGCCTGTTGTCGACACATAGCCGCCTTCATGGAAGCACATCGTACCGGGTGCCCTGGGTGTATGATGAGGAAGCGGTGGATGTAGTGCGTTTCTTTACGCGGATGAAACTGGAATTGATACCGTACCTGTATGCACAGGCGGTAAAAACCAGCCGGACAGGTATCCCTTTGATGCGCAGCATGGCTTTGGAATTTGAAGATGACCCGAACTGCCGGTATTTGGATCGGCAATATATGCTGGGAGACAGTTTTTTGGTAGCGCCGGTTTTCAATGAGGAAGGGATTGCCGAGTATTATCTGCCGCAGGGAAGGTGGATAAATTATCTCACGGGAGAGCAGGCCGACGGCGGTGTGTGGAGGAAAGAGAAACACGGGTATTTGTCCATCCCTTTGTGGGTCCGCGCCGGGAGCATGATCCCTGCCGCACCAGGTTGTATGGATGCGGGAAACGCTTTAAATGGAACTTTGGAATGGAAAATATTTGGCGTGGAAGAAAAAGCAGAAGCAGCAGCATATAAAGATGGCCGGATTTTGTGTACGTTGACCGTGGAGAAAGAAGGCAGGCAGGTGAAGTGTAAGGTTTCCGGGAATGCTTCCGTGCGCCTGGCAGGTTGTGGGAAAGCTTCTTTAGCCGAAGGGAGCCTGGCAGAGATGAAAAGAGACGGCGCCGATATAGTGGTTACAGGAATACGGGATGCCGAAGTTTGTTTAACGGTTGGTGATTGGCTGTGATTCGGGGATTTGATGCCGGGAATGCAATGATTATCGATAGAGTGCCTGATAAGTGTTTGGAGGTTTGATGAAAAATGAATGAAGAATTGATGCGGCGCGCGGAAGAACTGCTGGAAAAACTGACTTTGGAAGAAAAAATCGGCATGATTCATGGCGCGGAGCTGTTTGCAACCAAAGGGGTAGAGAGGCTGGGCATCCCGCCTTTGCGGTTTTCCGACGGCACGATGGGGGTAAGGCAGGAATTTGCGCCGGATTCATGGCATGCTGTTGGGAACACCGATGATTTTGTTACTTATTTGCCTTGCGGCAGCGCGGTTGCCGCTACCTGGAACCGCTCTTTGGCCAAGATGGCGGGCAGCGTATTGGGAGCGGAAGCCAGGGGCAGGGGTAAGGATGTGATCCTGGGGCCGGGGATAAATATCAAGCGAAGCCCTTTGTGCGGGAGAAATTTCGAATATTTCAGTGAAGATCCTTATTTGACGGGCCAGCTTGCCGCCGCCTTTGTCCAGGGGGTGCAGCAATGGGACGTGGCTGCCTGCGTAAAACATTTTGCCGCCAATAACCAGGAGACAAAGCGGCTCCAGGTAGAGGTGGAGATTGATGAGGAGGCTTTGCGTTCCCTCTATCTGCCAGCTTTTTATGAAACGGTGAAAGAAGGCGGGACTTTGTCGGTCATGGCGGCATACAACCGGCTTTATGGGGAGCATTGCTGTCAAAGCGATTTTTTGCTGAGAAAAATTCTCCGGCAGGAATGGGGTTTTGATGGTCTTGTGGTTTCCGACTGGGGAGGGGTTCACGATACAAAGCTGGCGGCTCAATCTTCGCTGGATGTGGAAATGTCCGTGACCAATGATTTCGATCAATATAAGATGGCAGAACCGCTGAAAAAACTGGTGGAGGCCGGTGAAATTCCCGAATCGGCAATTGACGAAAAAGTGTTTCACATTTTGATGACAATGATGCGCCTGCATATGCTGGATGGCAGCAGGAAATCCGGAAGCTACAATACCAGGGAACATCAAAACACGGCGCTGATGATGGCAAGGGAGTCTGTGGTGCTGCTGAAAAACAGCCAGGGGATTTTGCCGCTTAGGAAAGAAGCATGCCACCGGATATTGGTAATCGGGGAAAACGGGAATCGTATCCACAGCAATGGCGGCGGCAGCGCGGAAGTCAAGGCGCTATATGAGATTACTCCGCTTATGGGGATCAAAAAGCTGCTTGGCGGGAATTGCCGGGTGGATTATGTGCCGGGCTATTGCAGCGACGGTTTTTTGGGAGAAGATGCCGGTTTGGATGGCAGCGGAGACGGCCAGGCCGAGAATTGGCAGGAAACCAGCCTGGAAAACGGCGGGGGATCGATAAAAGTGCAAAGAGAGGATGAGGCAGCCCGCCGTCGTCGACAGGCGATGAGGCAGGAAGCGTCTGCGCTGGCGGCCTCGTCCCAGTATGACAAAGTGATTTTTGTGGGCGGGCTGAATCATGATTTTGACAGCGAGGGAAATGACCGGGCTGATATGAAGCTCCCTTATGATCAGGACGTCCTTATCGGCGAGCTTTTGTCTGTAAGGCCGGATATGGTGATGGTGCTTATGGGAGGCAGCCCGGTAGAAATGGGGCGATGGGTTGACCGGTGTTCCAGCTTGGTATGGTGTTGGTATGGGGGGATGGAAGGCGGGACAGCGCTGGCGGAGGTGTTGTTCGGCCAGGTAAATCCTTCAGGGAAGCTGCCGGAGAGTTTTTACCAAACGATTGATGATTGTTCGGCACATTCCGTAGGGGAATTTCCGGGCACGGACAAAGTACGTTATCGGGAAGGGGTATTTGTCGGGTACCGCTATCTGGATACTTTTGGCAAGGAGCCGCAGTTTTGCTTTGGCCATGGTTTGTCTTATACTGAATTTACTTATGGGAAAGCCAGCCTTGGGAAGGCCAGTCTGTCAGGAGAGGGAAATACCGTGCTTTGTGAGATTACCAATACAGGATGCCTGCCGGGGAAGGAAACCGTGCAGGTGTACTTAAGGCAAAAGGAGAGAAATCCGAAGCAGCCCTATCAGGAATTGGCGGGTTTTGAAAAGATCGAGCTTCAGCCTGGGGAAACCCGGCAGGTTATCGTTGCTTTTAAAGGAGAATTTAAAGGCAGAGAGATTGCTGTGGGCAGTTCGTCAAGAGATATCCGGGCAATTGTGTGTTCGCCCGATGGGGAAACAGATAGTAAGTTACTGTTCACAGGTACCCTGTGAACGTAACCGCATATGCCCATGTTAAATTGCCTTCGGGTTCTAAGCGCCAGTGGCGCTTGTTTAGAACCGACCGGAACGGAGTGTAGACGGGGGCATATGCTTTGCTCCCATAATGATATCTGCCCATGGCTAATCAGCGGAGTGATTAGCCATGGTGTGAACAGTAACGATAGTAACATAAATGTTGTGAAAATGTAGACAATTTACATTGTGTGCCCGTCTGAAAAGTGCTATAATAAGCCATAACACTTAGAGTTTTCCCAAACAGGAGGAGATAACATGAATAAACAATTGGAACAAAAATCGGTAAATGCCATTCGGATTTTGGCCGCGGATACGGTGCAGAAGGCCAATTCCGGCCACCCGGGCCTTCCGCTGGGGGCGGCGGCCATAGCTTATGAGCTATGGGCGCATCAGATGAACCACAATCCTGCCAATCCTGACTGGGAGAACAGAGATCGTTTTATTTTATCCGGCGGCCATGGTTCCGCGCTTTTGTATTCGCTGCTGCATTTATTTGATTATGGCCTGACTGTTGAGGATTTAAAGAACTTCCGCCAGGACGGTTCCCTGACGCCGGGGCATCCGGAGTATGGTCATACCGTAGGTGTGGAAGCGACTACGGGACCTTTGGGGGCAGGCATGGCTATGGCTGTGGGCATGGCAATGGCGGAAGCCCACTTGTCGGCTTTGTTTAATGAGCCGGATTACCCGGTTGTGGATCATTATACTTATGTGCTGGGCGGCGATGGCTGCATGATGGAGGGGATATCCTCGGAAGCTTTCTCTCTGGCAGGAACGCTCGGACTGCACAAGCTGATTGTATTATATGATTCGAATAATATTTCGATAGAGGGAAGTACGGATATCGCTTTTACTGAGGATGTAAGGGGGCGGATGGAAGCTTTCGGTTTTCAGACGCTTTTAGTGGAAGACGGCAATGATATCGAGGCTATCGGCCGCGCTGTTGAGGCAGCTAAAGCAGATACCGAGCGTCCGTCGTTTATTGTGGTAAAGACAAAGATCGGTTTTGGCTGTCCGGCCAAGGAAGGGACGGCAAGTGCCCACGGGGAGCCGCTTGGCGCGGATAATATAGCGGCGATGAGGAAAAACCTGGGCTGGGAAGAGGATGAAGCTTTTGTCGTTCCGTCTGAGGTTTATGAGAATTGCCAGGGGGCAAAGATCCATGGAGCGGAAACGGAGAAAAAGTGGAATCAGATGTTTGCCTCCTACTGCAACAATTACCCGGAGAAAAAGGCATTGTGGGATCAGATCCATGATAAGCAAATCGGGAAAAAACTGCTGGATGACCCGGATTTCTGGGCATGCGAGGATAAGCCCCAGGCTACCCGGAGTTTATCAGGGATAATGATTAACCGGATTAAGGATAAAGTTCCGGCTTTGATCGGCGGCGCAGCGGATTTGGCGCCTTCTACGAAGACTTATATGTCCGGAGAAGGGGATTTCTCCCGGAAAGATTACCGTGGACGCAACCTGCATTTTGGCGTGCGTGAGCTTGCTATGACCGGTATCGCCAACGGATTGGCTCTTCATGGCCTGCGGCCTTTTGTATCTACCTTTTTTGTGTTCAGTGATTATATGAAGCCCATGCTCAGGCTGGCGTCGCTGATGAAACTGCCGCTCACCTGTGTGCTGACTCATGATAGTATCGGAGTGGGAGAGGACGGGCCGACCCATGAGCCGATCGAACAGCTTGCCATGCTCCGTGCTATGCCGGGATTTGCCGTATTTCGTCCGGCAGACGCAAGAGAGACTGCGGCTGCCTGGTATTTTGCCGTGTCATCTACGGATATGCCGGTGGCTTTGGTATTGAGCCGTCAAAATTTACCGCTGTTGAAAAATTCCGGAAAAGAGGCATTGAAAGGGGCGTATGTGCTGGAAGACAGCGGGAAGGAAGTTCCTGATGCCATACTGATTGCCAGCGGTTCTGAAGTTAGCGTGGCCGTGGAGGCAAGACAGCTTTTGCTGGCTGAAGGGATGGATGTACGGGTGGTCAGCATGCCTTCCATGGATGTATTTGAGCAGCAGCCAGAGGAATATAAGCAGTCTGTGCTTCCGCCAAATGTGCGTCGGCGGGTGGCTGTAGAGGCTTTAAGCGGTTTTGGCTGGGAGAGATATGTGGGCCTGGATGGTGCGGTAGTAGCAATGAAGGGCTTCGGGGCTTCGGCGCCGGCAGGAAAGCTGTTTAAGAAATTCGGCTTTACTGCGGAGCATGTGGCTGAGGTGGCAAAAGGATTGAAATAAGGCAGAAAAGGAGAAGAAGATGATGATTAATATTCCGCAAGTAAAAGTGGGGATCGTGGCGGTAAGCCGTGACTGTTTCCCGGAGAGCCTTTCCGTAAATCGGAGAAAAGCACTGATTGATGCTTATGAAAAAAAATATGATGTTCAAGACATTTATGAGTGTCCGATCTGTATTGTGGAAAGTGAAATCCATATGCTGCAGGCTTTGGAGGATATCAAGAAGGCGGGATGCAACGCCCTGGCTGTATATTTGGGGAATTTTGGCCCGGAGATTGCCGAGACGTTGTTAGCGAAAAATTTTGACGGGCCGGTGATGTATATTGCCGCCGCAGAAGAGTCGGGGGACAATTTGGTTCAGGGAAGAGGCGATGCATATTGCGGAATGCTCAATGCCAGCTATAACCTTAAGCTGCGCAATGTCCGCGCTTACATACCAGAGTATCCTGTGGGGACGGCAGAAGAATGTGCAGATATGATTCATGAGTTTTTGCCTGTTGCCCGGGCGGTAATCGGCTTAAGGAGCCTGAAGATTATCAGCTTTGGCCCAAGACCCTTAAATTTCCTGGCTTGCAATGCCCCGATCAAGCAGCTTTATAATCTGGGTGTGGAGATTGAGGAAAATTCGGAATTGGATCTTTTTGAGGCTTTCCATAAGCATGCGGGAGACGAGAGAATTCCTGACGTAGTCAAAGATATGGAAAAAGAATTGGGCGCCGGCAATAAAAAACCGGAAATTCTGGCCAAGCTGGCTCAGTATGAGCTGACTTTGTTAGATTGGGTGGAGGCCCATAAAGGCTGTTGCGAGTATGTGGCAATCGCCGGAAAATGCTGGCCTGCTTTCCAAACCCAGTTTGGTTTTGTCCCTTGCTATGTAAACAGCCGTTTGACCGGGCGCGGGATTCCGGTGTCTTGTGAGGTGGATATTTACGGTGCGCTCAGCGAGTTTATCGGGACATGTGTCAGCCAGGATGCGGTAACTCTTTTGGATATCAACAACTCTGTGCCTGCGGATTTGTATAAGGAAGAGATTGAAGGAAAATTCCCCTATGGCCTGCGGGAGACTTTTATGGGATTCCATTGCGGGAATACCTGTTCGAGGAAACTGTCCTTCTGTGAGATGAAGTACCAGTTGATTATGGCTCGTGCATTGCCGGAAGAAGTTACTCAGGGAACTTTGGAAGGGGATATTATTCCTGGTGATATCACCTTTTACCGGCTGCAGAGTACGGCGGACTGCAGGCTGAGAGCCTATGTTGCTCAGGGAGAAGTGCTTCCGGCCGCTACGAAATCATTTGGCGGTGTTGGCATTTTTGCCATTCCGGAGATGGGAAGATTTTACCGCCATGTATTGATTGAGAAGAATTATCCTCATCATGGTGCGGTGGCTTTCGGCCATTTCGGGAAAGCGTTGTATGAAGTGTTTAAATATATCGGAGTGGAAGTAGAGGAGATTGGTTTTAACCAGCCGAAAGGAATGAGGTACCCGGGAGAAAATCCTTTTTCATAACAGGCAATACATGGTTTTTTGATTTGGTTCATGAGTATCATAAAATTTAAGGCAACAGTTTGGAGTAAGGGCGCAGACGGGCAAGAAGATACCCGTCTGAACTGTAACAGTTCAGAAAGCGAGGGAATGACAATTATGAAATTTTTTGTTGACACAGCTAATGTAGAAGAAATCCGCAAGGCTAATGACATGGGAATCATCTGTGGTGTTACGACGAATCCGTCGTTGATTGCCAAGGAAGGGCGCGATTTTAACCAGGTAATTGCAGAGATTGCTTCTATTGTGGACGGGCCAATCAGTGGTGAAGTCAAGGCAACTACTGTAGATGCGGCCGGTATGATTGAGGAAGGACGTCAGATAGCGGCTATTCATCCCAATATGGTAGTAAAAATCCCCATGACCGTCGAAGGCTTAAAAGCCGTAAAGGTACTCAAGGCAGAGGGGGTCCATACCAATGTAACATTGGTGTTCTCGGCGGCTCAGGCGCTGCTGGCTGCCAGGGCGGGCGCTACGTATGTGTCTCCGTTCCTGGGACGGTTAGATGACATTTCTATGCCGGGGATTGATTTGATTGAGGAGATTGCGGAGATTTTTGATATTCATGATATTGATACGGAGATTATTGCTGCCAGTATCCGTCATCCTATTCATGTCATTGATTGTGCCCGCGCAGGGGCGCATATAGCAACGGTGCCATACAAGGTGTTGGAGCAGATGACAAAACATCCGCTGACCGAAGCAGGGATTAAAAAATTCCAGGACGATTATCGGGCAGTATTCGGATAAGGAAAACAGCTAATGTAATGATGTATTAGGTGAAAAACAATCCGTTTGATAAAGCGTAAGCCATATGCCGGGAGTTGGAGAGTGGTCATATTCTCCGTCTCCCGGCATATGCTTTGCTGCCATAATGATATTGGCGTCTGACTAATCAGCGAAGTAATGAAGAAAATTTTTGCCCTACAGCCCCCTCCAGTACTCATCCACGCACACATGCATCAGCGCCGTCTTTATCGCATGTTCCGAAAGCTCCTGTCCCAGCCCCGGAAGCTCCGGAACCGTATAGATACCATTCTTCGGTTGATAGTCATATTTACATAGCACCGCCAGTGCCGGCTGTGTGCTCCTGTAATGGTGCTCATGAATGCAGAAATTCGGAATCGCCGCCTCCAGATGCAGGGCCGCTGCCGTGGAGATCGGTGAACCCGCACAATGTGCCTGCACCGTCGCGTCAAATATCGCCGCCAGGTCACAGATCTTCTTCCCCTCTGTCAAACCTCCGCAATTGCAGATATCCGGCTGGATGAGCTGAACCGCGTCCTGCTTCAGAAATTGGTAAAAGCCCCAGGTTCCGAAAACCCGCTCACCCGTCGCAACCGGCGTCTTTATCTTCTCCCGGATTACCCGGTGCATTTCGGGATTGAGCGGCATTGCCGGCTCTTCATATGCCATCGCCTTGTATTTATCACAAAGCTCTCCGATCATGACTCCACTGACCGCATCCGTCCGGCAATGGTTTTCCACGATCAGATCAAAATCCCATCCGCAATGTTCCCGGATTGCCTGCATCCGTTCCTCAATCATATTCATAAACGGACGAGTCAGAATTCCCTCTGCCGCTGTGGTTGCCATCCGTTTTCCTTCACGGTCAAATTGGGTAAAATCAATTTTAACACAATCATATCCTTGTTCCAGCGCATATTGCACAATTGCCACATAATCCTCTGTTCTGCCGTAAGGCCCGCTCTTCTCTGCCCAGCCGAATTGAAGCTGCGAAGCATAACATCTCATTTTGCTGCGGCATTTCCCGCCAAGAAGCTGGTACACCGGAACTCCCAGCGCCTTTCCCTTGATATCCATTAACGCGATATCAAGCGCACTGATGCCGGCAAAGACCACCGGCCCTCCGCCCATTCCCCAAAAGCTGCTCTTCAAAAGCCGGTGCCAGATCTGTTCGGTATTCATCGGATCCATTCCGATAATCAGCCTTGCCAAATCCTGCACCATGCCAAAGGCGGCCGGCGCCCCTGTCCCCAGGGCAATCCCTGCTTCTCCGTCTCCATAGATCCCCTCGTCCGTATGCACCCTTGCGACAATCGGCCGGCGGCTGGCTCTCTGAACCGTTGCGTCCAGCATGTAAACATCTACTTTGGTAATCTTCAAAATTCAATGTCCCCCTTTTCTCTTTTTCAAAAACCGCTTCAGCGGCATCAACAAGAAAAACACAGACAGCAGCAGAAGCCCGACGCAGATTGGACGCTGCAGCATGCCGGAAAAATTGCCCCTGAGCGTCACCATGCTTTGAATGTAATAGCTCTCCAGCATACTGCCCAGCACGGTGGCCAGCACCAGAGGCCCAAAGGGAATCTGGAACTTTTTCAAAACAAAGCCGATCACTCCAAAAACAATGGCAAACACAATATAGGAATCATTGTTTCCCGTGGCAAATGCTCCTGTGACACAGAGAATCAAAATCAGTCCGTTCAGCACCTCATACCGCAGCCGCAGCACATAGGTCGCCATATAATTCACAAAAATATGCATGACCGGCAAAAGCGCAATACTGGCCGCGAAAAAGGCGGCAATCAAGGTATATGCGACATCCGAGCTTTCCACAAAAAACTTCGGGCCGGTCCGAAGCCCATGAATCAGCAAAGCTCCCAGAAACAGGGAAGATGCCGGATTGCCAGGGACTCCCAGCGCCAGCAGCGGAATCATGGAAGAACCTACTACCGCATTATTGGCGCATTCCGGCGCCGCCACTCCCTCCGGAACGCCTGTCCCGAATTCCAGATCCGTGCGATACCGTTTCACCTGATCATATGCCATAAAGATGGCCACAGTCATGCCTGCTCCCGGAATTGCCCCAACGATATTGCCAATCACGCTGGATTGCGCCCAGATGGGGAGAAAGCTTTTGATCATCTCCTTATCCGGATACTCCATCCTCACTCTCTGCACGGTCTGTTTTACTGCCTCGGAGGTTGCCTTTCCCGGCTTCATGTCACTGATGGCGCTGATAATCGATCCGATTCCGAACATTCCGATCAGCATCGGCACCAGCGGGATCCCTTCCAGCAGCGCATGGGTTCCAAAAGTAAAACGTTTGATTCCCCCCTGAGGGCTGATCCCAATCACACTGATCAGCAGGCCAATCAGCATGGCCATAATGTTTTTTGACATCCTGCCGTTGCTCATTCCAATCACGGAAGCAAAGCCCATTACCGATAGCATAAGATATTCCGGCGCTCCGAACTTCAACGCCTGAGCCGCCACAAACGGCGCACATGCTCCCAGGACAATAGCCGCGATAATTCCTCCTACAACGGAGCTGACGGAAGAAATCCCCAGTGCCAGGCCGCCCTTTCCCTTCCTGTACATCTGATGGCCGTCAAAAGCAGTTACCACAGCCGCGCCTGTCCCGGGGACTTCCAGCAAAATCGAAGAAACACTGCCGCCGCACGTTGAGCCGGTATAGATGCCGGCCAAAATACAAAGCGCGGCTCCCGGATCCATTCCGTAAGTGAGGGGAATCATAATGGACATAGCAATCGGACTGTTCAATCCAGGCAGCGCGCCAACGATCATGCCCAAAAGAGTTCCCAGTAAAAGCAGAAGCAGATTTATAGGCGTCAGAAACACATTCGACAGCCCGATCCCCCAATTTAACAACATCTGCATATACTCTCACCTCCCTGAAGCAGCAGAACCGGCAATGGTACTTTCAATAAAATCCTGAAAATCACAAACACGATCAGAACCATCAGCGCCGGCCAGAAAATCGCCCCTTTCAAACTGTTATAGCGAAGGCCCAGAATGATACTGCTTCCCAGTAAAATGGTTGACAGCACGTATCCGATCAGCCGGAACAGCGCTATATAAATAGCAAGCGCCACAATCGTAATCCCCACTGCTGCAAAATTAATCTTGGCCAGATCGATACAAGCTGTATCCTGCTTTCTGTCATCCCATGCCATCCATACCGCCGTTATCACCATTCCGGCGCCAATGATAACGGGAAAATATTTGTCATTGCCGCGGAAATCTTTGCCAATTATCACGACAGCGGCGCCGATGGCCAGCAAAACCAGAGAAAACAGATATTCCACATATTTATTTTTTTTCATTAATCGCCCTCCTGTCCGGAGCCTGTTAATTGGATGCCTCTTCCTCCAGCTTTGGCAGAATGTCCTTGATGGAACTGTAGGTATTGTCCATATAGCTCTGATACTGCTCCGGCGTTTTATACATCCCGATTCCATTGATGGTTTCCATATTTTTCACAAAGGCATCCGTCTCGATCACCTTTTTAAATTCTTCTACCAGATACTGATAGATTGCATCATCCACACCCTTTACCACGCAGATCCCCCGATCCGCTCCATCAATCAGATCTTCTCCCAGTTCCCGGAAGGTAGGGATATCTTCCATCCCGGTTACCCGTTCCTCTGACATCACAGCCAGAATCTTGATGGTTCCGTCCTCATAAGCCGATTTTGTGGCGCCTACCGTATTCATGGAAATGTCCACATGTCCCCCCATAACCTGCAGTAGCTGATCCGCCGCCCCATCCGTGTGAATATAATCAAAATTGAACTGATGATCCTCTGCCATATTCATCAACCGTATATGGTGCCCCGTGGTATGGCCGGGAGTCGCTGCCAGCACAACGTCCTGCCCTGCCGCCCACTCATAAAATTCCTCCAGAGTATCATAAGGTGCATTGGCCGGACAAAATATTACTTCCGGATCCGGATTATAGCCTGCTATCGGAAGGAAATCATTATAGCGGTACTCCGTTTCATTGAATATATCATTATTGATAACCGAGCTGGTATAGAGCATCAGCGTATATCCATCCTTTTCCGCCTCGAATGCCTGGGTCTGGCCAATCACAGCACCGCCGCCGCCTACATTTTCCACAACTAAGGTATGTTCGTTAAAAAATCCCCCTTCATTCGCGGCTGTACACAATGCACGCATGGAAAGATCGGCATTCCCGCCTGCCGTAAAGGGAACAATGACCGTGATATCCTTTTCCGGATAATTAAGCGTACCGGCGCTGCTGTCTTTTTCCTCTGTTTCCTGGTTTGCCTGGGTCGCTGGCTCTGATACTGCAGGCACTGATGTTTCCGTCTTACTGTCCCGGCTGCACCCTGTGCCTGCCGCAATTGCCAATACCAATGCGCTTCCCAGTAAAATCTTTTTTTTCATTATCCAATCCTCCTATCTTGTTTTTTTGTATGTACTCTCAGAATCTCTCCTGCGCCTGCCCTTGTGGCTGATTTTCCGACATATGTACATAAATTTAATCAATGTATGTTCCACGTACGCCTCATAAATTTTTACACATCTGACAAAAAATCATCTCACAAAATCAGGCACAAAGAGACTCCGAGAATACATTTATACGTCCGGGGGTATTCTTTCCTGTATCTTCCGGGTTCCCCTCTCTATATCTCCGGCATCCGTTTTCTTTTCTCAATTCTCAGAATCTCTTCCGCCAGCTTACGGCTTTTTTCCGTACCCAGCACGGGCTCCGTCAGTCCCAGAAACTTCTCCAATTCCTGAGCTTTGGTCAACGGACATGCCCGGCTTCCTGACATATCATCAATCTGTTTTCTTAAAATCGTCCCGTCTTTTTTGGTAATCTCCATACAACAGCCCCACCGCTTCGGATAGCGTCTGCTGAACAGCGGGCTTTCTACCACAGATACCTTTCCGGCCAGCTTTCGGATCCCTTCATCCTGCAACGCCTCCCAGGTAAATTCGGCCAGAGAAACCTTCCCTCGTGCCAGACCGGCTGCCACTGTGTAGGAAATACTGAATTTTGCTTCCACCGGGCTCATAGGATATGCCGGAGATCCGCATTGCAGAACCCCGACCTCATACGTCTCCACCCGGATCTCTTTGATTTGCTCCGGCGAAACCTGCCTTCTCAGTGCCAGTGCCGCGTCAATGGCATGGTGGGTGGTCCGACAGCAGGGATACGGCTTTTTATCCATTTCCAGAATCTCATACCGCTGTCCAAGCTCCTTGTCCACCTCATCCATGTCGAAAAAATCGGATACCGCCTGGTACAGCCCGCCATCCGGCGCATCCAGGATATGTTCTGGCCCCGTCATACCGGCCCGGGCCAGGATGGCTGCTGTCAGGCCATTTACAGCCGCCCGGGCCGGATGGAGCTTTTTGCAGGTGGAACCCTCCCCCAGAAATGCCCACAGCCCCGAGGACTGGGTGCCGGCCATTCCCAATGCCCATACCATCCGTTCCTCAGACAGCTCCAACAGATGTCCGGCCGCGGCCGCCGCTCCAAAAGTTCCGATCACTCCTGTTCCATGCCACCCCCGCTTGCGGCTGCTGGCTACATCCATAGCCATTCCCACTCTTGACATTATCTCATATCCGACGATGACTGCCTCCAGGAAATTTTTTCCATTTCCGCCCAGAGCATCCGACAAGGTCCATGCCGTCTCCACCACCACCGTTCCTATATGGGATTTCGACCGGGTATGTACATCATCCAGTTCCAGGGCATGTCCCATCATTCCATTTAACAATAACGCCGGAGATACGTCCAGACGAAATCCCTGTCCCCACACAGCCGCCTGCCGAAGGCCGTTTTCGCCTGTCCACTCCTTAACCTCCTGGCAGATCTCAGGAAGTTGTTCATAACCCGTTGCCCCCAAAGCGGCCCCCACACTGTCCAGCACACAATATTTTGCCCCGCTCACCACCTCCCCCGAGACATCTTCCAGCCGCAGTTCTGAAGCAAACCGCGCAAGATGCCGCAATTTTGTCATCACTCATCCCCCCTATTCAGATATCCAATGAATTGTGGTTCTCAATATAGTTTAGCAGCCCTCCCTCACTGATTATCTTGATCTCCTTTTCTGAAAGCTGGAATTCCATGGAAAAGTCCGGATCATTCAATTTTCGGATCACCCGGCCAGCCACATCCACCAAAAGCTCGTCCCCCTCATCAATCCGATCCGTATCACATTCTATCAACAGCATTCCATTGTTAATGGCATTCCGGTAAAAAATCCGGCCAAAGGTTTTGGAGAGAACAGCCCCTACGCCAGCTTCTTTGATAATCAACGGGGCAATTTCCCGGCTGGATCCACATCCAAAATTCCGGTCCGCTACAATGAAATCGTCCTTTTTTACCTCTCGCGCAAATTCCGGCCTTGCATCCTCTAAAACATGCTTCGCATATTCTCCCGGATTGGCGCGAAGCGAAATCAGACGTCCCGGAGCGATCGAATCCGTACTGACATTGCTGCCAAATTTCCACGCTCTTCCTCTGATAGTCTCTCTGATCATCGTTCCTTCCTCCTCTTATAATGTAACGCATCCTCACGTCCGTTCGGCGGCAGATTGTTGGAAAGCATTCTAAAAATGCTTCGCATTTGCCTTCCTCCTCACACCACCTCCCGGGGATCTGTGATGCTTCCCCTCAGCGCGGTGGCTGCCGCTGTCGCCGGGCTGGATAAATAAATACTGGCCGTGGGATTGCCCATCCTGCCTTTAAAATTCCGGTTCTGGGTAGCCACCACTACCTCATTGTCTCCAGGTATTCCCTGATGCACCCCCATGCAAGGGCCACAATTAGGCGCTTCAATGACTGCCCCTGCCTCTGCCAGCGCAAGCAAGGTACCGTCCTTCATACATTCCTTATATACGGAGACCGAATTGGGAATCACTAAAAGCCGCAGTCCTTTTGCCACCTTTTTCCCCTTGAGGATCTCTGCTGCCACATGCAGATCCTCCGTACGCCCGTTGGTACAACTGCCGATAAATACCATATTGACCTTCTGATTCCGGCAATTTCTGGCCAATTCCACATTTTCCACATAATGAGGACAGGATACCAGCGGTTCCAGCACCGTGGCGTCGATATCAATCACCCTTTCATAGCGGGCATTTTCATCCCCCCGGATTTCCCGGTAATCTGCTTCTCTTCCGAATTTCGCCATGAATTCTCTGGTGTGCCCGTCCGTCTCCATAATCGCTGTCTTTGCTCCTACATCCACCCCCATGCTGGTGATGGTCAGACGTCCGGCCATGGACAAAGATGCTATGGTATCTCCCCGGAATTCCAGGGATTTGTAAATGGCCTGGTCGGATTTAATCATGTCGGCCAGCTTCAGCATAATATCCTTGGCATAAACCCCCCGGGGCAGCGTTCCTGTCACATTGATGCGAAAAGTCTCCGGCACCTTAATCCAGGTTTTTCCGTACCTGGCTACTGCTACCATATCTGTGGAACCACAGCCGGTGGCAAAGCACCCAAATGCGCCGTGAATAGTCGTGTGGGAATCCCCCACAATGCACACCGAACCACACTTTAAATATTCTTCGTACACATGGGCATGGACATGTCCGGTGCCGCCCTCCTCCCAATGGCAGTGATGGCTGCAGGCGTAATTCCTTGTCAGTGCATGTTCATTGGCCACTTCCCTGGTGGGAACCGGGCCAAACTCATTGGCAAATAAGATTCGATCCGGATCGAACACCGGATCCTCCTGATATCCCCGCTCCTTCATCAGCCTCACAAGAAGAGGCCCTGACCCATCATGAAGCGCGGCAAAATCCACATCTACCACAACCGTCTCCCCTGCGTGAACCGGCCTTCCCATCTTTTCACTCAATATCTTTTCTACCAGTGTCTGTTCCATAAAAACCTCTCTTTCATAATTTTTTTGTAACGGTTCAGACGGCGGGGAATTTGGCATAAATTTGGGGCGTCAAGCTTGCTTGTAAGCCCCAATTTATGCCAAATTCCACATCGGATGGATATCCCAGCTTTTGTCCGGCGTAGACGGGCAAGAAGATGTCCCGTCTGAACGGTTACACTTTTTTAAATTTGGGGCGTCAAACTTGCTTGTAAGCCCCAATTTATGCCAAATTCCACATCGGATGGATATCCCAGCT
>CANDBT010000036.1 GCA_947383005.1 uncultured bacterium
ATGACTGGGCGCAGTGGAGGCTGAACATAGCCGCCGGAATGGTGGTGGTCGGAAGTGTAACGATCCTGGGGGCAGTCGTGGCAGGTGCAGCTGCAGGAGCAGGCATGATTGCAGCCGGAAACATCAGCGCCGGAAGTGCGGCATCCTCCGTTGGAGGAGCCGTCTTCCTGACCGGGAGCCTGTATGTGGCGGAGCAGGCCGTATCGGACGCCGTCAGCGGAAGGCTGGGAGATACGGAAAAATATGTCAGGAAAGCTCTCGCAGGCAGCGTTGTCGGATTTCTGACCGGAGCCAGCGGCCTGATGATGCAGGGAGCCAGCCTGGGGAAGGTTCTGTCGCTGGGATTCGGGGAAGGCTTTCTGGGGAGCACTGCAGCGCAGGGACTGCTGAACGAAGACGGAGAGATCAACTGGGCGCTGGCGATCGGGGACGGGATGTTCTCGGCGGTGATGGCAGGGCTGGTGTGGAATAACAATAGTCTATATGGAGACATTACAAATAATGGTAAAAATGCAATAGGAGAATTCAATGAAGGACTAATTTATTTACCCAATCAGAAAATTGATGTTGAAAGACTGCCTGGAGCAGAGGGCATGAAAATCCCAAGAAGGCTGACGGTGGAAGAAATGTCATATTTAACAGAAGAGTATGGAGTTGAATTTTCGTTAGTATACAGATTGGGAAGTGGAAAGAATGGTTCAGGAGGCCAATATTGGTTATATTCAGGAATAGAAAATAGAGTTAAGATACCTGTTGGGAGTGACGTTATCGCGATATATCATACACATCCTAAAGGCTCGGTAGGTGCAAGTGATGCAGATCGACGAATTATGAAATTGTTAGAAGAGTATGGATCCCCACAAAGAAGTTCACAAATTATACCAGTAGGTGGAAATGGAACGGCTCGATTTAATAAAAATGGAACTTACACACAAATACAATAAAGGCAGTTTCTGGTTGATTAGTGAATAGGAGCAACTATTCAACATTTGTAATTTATGACATAAATTTTGACGAAAAGAGGATATGCTGCAGTTCGCTTTTTCTATACTTTTTGTTAAAATAGAAGTATCGAATTTTAACGTAGAAGGATAAGTCAATTGATAGAAGACAAGATGAATAGCTGAAGGAAATTAATCAAATAGACGAGTTAGGAAAATTATTTTAAAAATAAAGAAAGTATGTACAGATGTAATGATTAAAATCAGGAGGAATAATGGATAGATTAAAACAATATGAAGATTTATGGACTGTTAATAAAAACAGTTATCATATCAGAATGTCAGGTGAGGATTATTACATTATTGATGAAAATAACATGATGTTACTTATAGAAGAGGATGATAATATTTATCTTTCATTAATTAGAATGATGATTGAACATGATGTTAGAGTTATAGAGTATGATTTGGAAACAAAAAATAAAACAAAACTATCAAAGCAGGACGCGATCAAAAAGATGGAAGCTTTTTTGAGTCGAAAAGTAAAGGTATCAATCATATGGAAAAAAGATATGTCGATAAGCAAACAATTATTAGAACTGAAAAAAATAAGTAAAAATTTGTTTTCAACATCAGTAACACAGCTGATGAAACAAATTGACGTGAAAACGAATGAATGGACGTTTTGTGAACTTTCAAGAAGAGATGCAAATGAATTAAAAAATATGGCTGTCTGTAAGGGAATAAAATTAAAAATTGAAGAATGATTAAAACTTTAACGGAAACAGAAAAGCCTGACCACGGAACACGGGATGCAGATGCGCCTGTGCCGGTGCGACATGGGAGTCGCGACGCTGAAGGAAAAAGTGCTTCTGGATGACCTGACGGGAATCTGCATGGAAGGGAGCGGAGGACTCCACATCCTGGCAGCCGGGGAAGTGAAGCTGGAAGGACAGACGGTGAACCTTAACGGAAACAGAGGCGTGACCATATATGAAGGGAAAGCCGTTCCGGACCTGGAAAAATTTCTGAATGCAGAAGAAAGCGCCCCGGCACCGGAAGTGATTATAACTGCCGCCGGAATGGTGGTGGTCGGAAGCGTAACGATCTTGGGGGCATTCATGGCAGGTGCGGTCGCCGGAGCAGGCCGTATCGGACGCCGTCAGCGGAAGGCTGGGAGACACGGAAAAATATGTCAGGAAAGCTCTCGCAGGCAGCGTCGTCGGATTTCTGACCGGAGCCAGCGGTCTGATGATGCAGGGAGCCAGCCTGGGGAAGGTTCTGTCGCTGGGATTCGGGGAAGGCTTTCTGGGGAGCACTGCAGCGCAGGGACTGCTGAACGAAGACGGAGAGATCAACTGGGCGCTGGCGATCGGGGACGGGATGTTCTCGGCGGTGATGGCGGGGCTGGTGTGGAGAGGAGATAGCATAAATGGAAAATCTAATGAAACTCAAGTAAAAATCTATTGGATGATCCTGAGGTTGCAAAAGCTCGTGCAGCTCGGTTAGAATATTTAGAAGCTATGGAAATAAAAAGAGCAAAATTAAATTCAGAAGTTGAAGAATATTTAAATGCAGGAAAAGATTTTAAAGAAATAGCGGAAATTAAAGTGGAGCAAAGAAATTTAGACAGGATTAGATCTTATGTGGAAAGAGAGGATTACGAGAACCTTGAAAAACTGTATAATAGAAATTTGATAGAATACGGTCGAAAAGAGGGGCCGACTGCAGAACAGCTATTTGAAAAATATGGTTCTTATGAAGATGTGATTTATTCCAGTGTTAAAATAAATAAAGGAATGAATGCGATATTGGGTATAGATGATTAGTGGAGGATATAATGAGAATAGAAAAAAGCAACCAGGATACCAAGTGGTTTAAAAAAGAAGGATTGAAAATAAAAATAAAAAATAAAGGAGATAAATCAGAAATCTGGGTTACGCTTGATAAATATAATATTTGTTTGAAATTATTAATGTTTGATTTTATAAAACAATTAAAAGAAGAGATGATGCTGGATATTACTGTTGATAAAATGCTGGGAAATCAAAGAATATTTGTTATAAACTCAAATTATGATATGGAAATAATGAACTATATTGAAAGGTTTATAGACGAATGGAATATTAGAATTAGCAAAACTACGGTTTCTGATGCTGATATTATTCCAGATGAAATATGGTATGAATAATTTTTACGTTTGAAGTGAAGTTAAAAGGACAGACAGTGAACCTTAACGGGAGTAGAGGCGTGACCATGTATGAAGGATCGTCAAATTAGAGTTTCGGAGGTTAAGAAGAAATCAGGTGTTGTAAAATAATTATGAACAAAATTAAAGATGATGATAACAATTATTTTAAAACATAATATATGACTGAAGTTTACAGATCACTGCCGACTTGATGGTCGGCAGTTTTTTTGTACGTATTTATATGCGGCCCGGTTTTGAACCGGGCTCTTTATGATGGGATATAAGACAGTGCAGGAATGATATGAGCAGGAAGAAAAAAGAGCAGACAGGCAGCACCGCCTTTCGGCTCTTTTGGTGCTTTAAAGGGGAAAGAAACAGATGCCGCAGTCCGCCTCCGGGTTTGAAATTCAAAAATTCAAACCCGGAGGAAAGGAAAATTGAGAAATTATAAGGACAGCGATTATGCCCTGAACCGATACAGTCAGGGGATCGTCTATAAATTTTCGGACGGCATCGTAGAGATAACCCTGGAAGATTACCTGCGTGACAACCCGGATAAGACATAGGAAGATTTTGCAGAGCTGAAAGCTCTGTCCGATGAGATTTATTACCAACAGGACAGGCAGGAGTACCGTGTAAGCCATCGGAACGTGAGTATCAGCGGGATGGAAGATATGCTTGTTGCTTCGGCTCCTTCTGTTGATACGGAACTGATTCAGAAAGATGAAGAGAAAAAGGCGCTGGAAGCAGCCATCTGTCTGCTGGAGAGCGGAAAACTGACAGACGTACAGAAGAGGCGGTTCTGTCTCCACTTTTTTCAGGGGCTTTCCACAAGGCAGATTGCGAAGCTGGAAGGCGTCCATCAGCGGGCGGTCTGGGACAGTCTCATGTGGGCAGAGAAAAAACTGAAAAAAATTTATGAGGAATGACTCGTCACACCCCCTGTTTTTTCACGTTGGGTGAAAGGAATTTTTTGAGCGTCCTTTCACCCGCACATTGAAAACTTCATACGGGTGTGGCGGATACACGTTGACAGGCCGGGAGACCGGAAGCGACAAGCCGGGACGCGCCAAGACGATATGCAGGGATTTTATCTTAAGCATACTCCGAGCGATCTTGTCCGTGGCAGTGACGCCCCGTGGTGGGGCGGATTGCGATGACCCCTGTCACTTATCATGGTACTTCTGCCGAAAAACGGCAGCCCTGAAAAACGGGAGAACGCATCACCCCTGTTTGAGAAAGAACAGGGGGCGGCTTTTATGGTGTCCGTGGGATGTCACAGATATTCCTTTACCAGCGGAACGTCAGCCACACCTTTGTTTTAAAACTACTTCTATCGGAGCGACAGATACCATGCGGCGGAACCGGCCCCTTTGTCAACAGAGAACCAGCCTTTGCCGTTTTCCGCCGTATGCATGTATCGCTCCTTCAGGATTCAAAGGAGGCTTAAAATTGAGTAAGGAATGGATTGTCTGCACGGCGGACATACGGAACAGGATACACGAGGCGGGGATTTTCCGGCCTGACGAAAGAATTGTGTTGACTGCGAAAAACTGCGTGCTGCTGGAACATTTTACGGGAAAGGCATACAGCTACCGCATGGTGGATTTACATACTTTGAAAGCAAAGAGACTGTTTTCAAGATCCACGCCACTGAATGAGGCAGGATACCGGAGAGCCATAGAGAAAATGGCGACGCAGTCAGAAAGCGGGACAGCATTTGTACAGGATGAGGTTCGCGGGCCGGGGAATTACTTGCCCATATCTTCTATGACATTCTGCCGGAGTACGGACTGACGTTAAGAGAGAACCAGCTTTCTCTTTCCCTCGCCATGCTGGAAGCCATGGAGAAAGAAAAGGTGGCGCTGTGTGAGGCCGAGGTGGGGACGGGGAAAACTCATGCCTATCTTATGGCGGCGGTCATTTACCGTCTGTTTCATGGAGAAGGGCAGCCGGTGATGATCTCCACGTCTACTATTGCCCTGCAGAAAGCATTGACGGAAGAGTATATTCCCCAGATTTCGGGGATTCTTCTGGAACACCGTATCATTGAAGAACCTCTGACATTTGCAGTGCGTAAGGGGAAAAACCATTATGCATGCGACAGCAGGGTAAAGACTTATTTATCCTCAATCAGACATAATAACCGTCCGGAGGACAGGAAGCTGATGGAGATTCTGACCGCTCTTTTTGTGGGAGCCGCTTCCCTTGACCTGGACGGCCAGCCCCTGACAGACTATGTAAAGAAAAGGATCTGTGTGGAAAACTGCCGGAATACCTGCGAGTTTTCCAGTGTATGCCGTTACCGCACTTTCCTCAGAAGATCCAACCAGGGGAAGGCAGATTTCCAGATTGCCAACCATAACCTTGTACTGGCAGATATGTTGAGCAGGAAAGGCGGCAGAAACCGTCTGCTCCCGGAGCATGGCATCTTAATCTTTGACGAAGCCCATAAGCTGCCGGAGGCTGCCAGACAGATGTACGGGGGCAGCTTTGAAAATGTGGAGCTGGAGCGTGTGGCGGCCAGCATCATCAGGGCGGTGGCAGGCAGACCGGAGAAGAGAGGGGCGCTTTCACTATGTGAGGAAATGCTGGAACTGAATACGGCTCTGTTTGAAAATCTGAAAAAATTTGCAGGAACGCGGTATGACAACAACCGCATGGAAGTCATACTCACACCGTCCATCCTGCTGTCTCTGAAAGCACTGTCAGCTGTGGTAAAAAGCCTGTCAGTGTTTTTCTATACCGCAGACCGGGGAAACACGGCATATAAGCATATTTCCGGCAGACTGAATCAGAAGCAGGAGAAGCTGGCGGTACTTTGTGACTATGAGAATTTTATCTGCTGGCTGGAATACACAGGAGTGACGGCCTGCAGGCTCTGCGTTCTGCCAAAGCACCTTGACTTTCTGCTCCATGAGGATCTGTGGAGCAGAGGGAAACCATATCTTCTGACTTCGGCCACTCTGTCCGTGGGCGGCGACTTCAGCCGCTACATGCATCAGACAGGGATTGACCTGCTGAACCGGAACCGGATTCTGAGTGTGAGCAAGGCCTCTCCCTTTGATTACTGGAACCATGCCCTGCTGTATCTGCCGGAGGATATGCCGTTTCCCAATATCAGGAAAACAGCTTACCGGAAGGCGGTGGCAGACAGGCTGGAAGAACTGATCCGGCAGAGCCACGGGCATACGCTGGCGTTGTTCACATCCTACCGGATGATGGAGATGGTGTATCAGGAGCTTGCAGAGAAGATAAAAGATTTTCCGCTGTTTTCCATGGGAAAGGGAAAGCTGGAGGCCATCCGGGAGTTCCGAAAGAGTGTGAACGGGGTACTGCTTGCCAGCGACAGCGCTGGGGAGGGGATTGACCTGGCTGGGGATATCCTTTCCTCCCTTGTGGTGGTGAAGCTGCCATTTCCCGTGCCAGACCCGGTATTGGAGTATGAGAAGTCCTTACATGAGGATTTCCATGAGTATCTGGCGGAAGTCATTGTGCCGGGGATGCTGATGAAGCTGCGCCAGTGGATTGGGCGGGGCATCCGCAGGGAGACAGATACCTGCGTGTTCTCCATCCTGGACTGCAGAGCCGGCGGGCGGTATAAGAATGACATTCTGGCGGCCCTGCCGGACATGCCGGTGACGGAGAGGATGGAGGATGTGGGGATCTTTATCAGGAGCAATAAGCCGGAGAGCTATTTTATGGATCAGAAATGACCGGGCAGAGATTTTGAGCGGATGTCGGCCAGGGCATGGAAAACTGCAGGAAAAAAGGACAATCCGGGTTGGCATAGGACAATCTGAAAGAAAAATAAAATGAATACGGGACAGCAGACAGCTGCAGAACAAAATCAGAGCAGTGTATCTGCTGACTGCAAAACCGGCATGCCGGAAGGAAAGGAGAGGCTGTCATGAAGCTGACAAAAGAGATGCTTGCAGAAATGGCACAGACCGATATACGCACTGTGGACATTTCCGAACTGACCGATCTGCGGGATATCAAAATTGACACTTCACAGCCGGTGGAGAAAAAACTGGCTGCCTTTGCTGAACAGACAAAGAACATCTATGTGAACCGGATTGGAGATTATGTGGTAAAGGTCAGGTTTCAGGAAAGCGGGGCAACCATAGATGACAAAATGGCGGAGTACCTGCGGAGGATGTCAGAAATCTACATATAAAAAAGAATGAGAGAGTCCGAAATGAATTTCAGGACGGATTTCAGAAAAGTTCGGAAAAGTCTCCGAAAGAGGCTTGAAGAATGACAGGATTTATGTTAATCTGATGGCAGGACAAATCAGTGGAACTCCTGGCTCCCAGTTTGATGAAAGCCATCGGCTTTTCTCTGGCTAAAAAAGTCAGGAGTGATACCATGAAAAACGAATATTCAAAAAAAGAATCAAGACATTTCTATGCGGCCATGTATCTCCGGCTTTCCAGGGAGGACAGCGATGTGGGAACCACCGCTGACACTGGAAGCGCAGGAAGTGCGGAAGTCACATTCAGAGCCGAGAGCAACAGCATCGGCAGCCAAAGGGAGCTGATCCGTTCCTTTATCAGGGAACAGGAGGACATAGAGCTTTTTGACTGCTATGCAGACGACAATTATTCCGGCAGCAACTTCGAGAGACCAGAATTTAAAAGAATGATAAGCGACATCAGGGCGGGCAGGGTGAACTGCGTCATCGTGAAAGACCTGTCCCGTTTCGGGCGCGATTATATTGAGACCGGGAGGTATCTGGATCAGGTATTCCCGGCTCTGGGGGTGCGTTTTATCGCCCTTACCGACCGGTATGACAGCTTTTCGGCAGATGCCGGGGAGCGCAACATTGTACTGCCGGTAAAAAATTTCATAAACGACAGCTATTGCCGTGACATATCCACCAAGGTAAAAAGCCAGCTTGCGATAAAACGCAGGAAGGGGGAATGCCTTGCGGCTTTTGCCGTGTATGGCTACCGGAAATCGGCGGAAGACAGAAACAGGCTGCTGGTGGACGATTATGCGGCGGGCATTGTCCGCAGGATTTTTGCGTGGAAGATTGAGGGAATGGCTGTTTCCGCCATAGCGGAAAAACTCAACGGCCTGCATATCCTGTCTCCAAAGGAATATAAGAAATCCCTGGGGCTGAATTATCGGGGAGGCTTTACCAGGGGCAGCGACTCCAGGTGGAGCAGCCCGTCTGTCCGGCGGATACTGACCAACGCCTGAGTTATAATAAGCATAACCTTAGAAAAGCTAGGAAACATAAGGCTTTCATCGGTTATGCTTATTTTTTTATCTACACAAACTCAGACGCAAGGAGGTACAAATGGATACGAGAAAATTAACAGTTTATGCGGGAAGCGGGAAAAATTACGACCCAATTTCCAAGATCATTCTGCAAGGGAAATGGTTAGAAGATTTAGGGTTTTCCATCGGTGATAAAGTAACGGTTGCCTGTCAGCAGGGCAAACTTGTTATTGAACGCGCCATGGATGGACAAGCGCAACAGGAGGCTATGGAGACGGTACAGCAGGCTGGCAAACGCCAGGGGAAGGAGAATACATATGGCAGACATTAAAAAAGTATTTGACGAGACATTGAAACTGGATCGGGGTATTCAGAGCCTCCTGTCATTCTCCGCTTTTGAACGTAATGGTGATCTTAGCGGCCTGCATATTGATTTTGACGACAGTGAGCAGCTTTTCCTCACGGAAGAACTCAGGGAAATCATGGAAAAACTTTCCGATGTGCATTTCCGGCTGAAATACCTCTCACGCCCTGTCAGGGAAACAGGCCGCCTGCATAAGAACCGGAGCGGCAGGTATGAAACGGCAAGCGGCCATTATTATACCAGCGGCCAGGGGATCGAGGCCCTGATTACAGACGGATACCCGGAAGTGGCGTATTGGGTATGGACAAGGGTGGAGCATAACGGGAATGATTATTATTTGGTGGGGCATAAAGATGTCAGCATGGACGGGCTGACCGTGCGCGTAAGGGAGAGGGTGTAACAATGGGAGCGACAATCTATTGCCTGTGTAACCAAAAAGGCGGATGCGCAAAGACCACAAGTTCGGTGAATATCGGGATTGGGCTTGCCCGCGAAGGGAAGAAAGTCCTTTTAGTGGACGCAGATCCGCAAGGTTCCCTGACAGCAAGCCTTGGATACCAGCAGCCTGACCAGATTAAAGTCACGCTGGCTACGATATTGGGCGCAATTATCATGGATACTCCCCTGCCGGATGGCGGGGGGATCCTCCACCATGGGGAAGGGGTTGACCTTCTCCCGGCAAATATTGAACTGTCCGGGCTGGAGGTCACTCTGGTAAACATCATGAGCCGGGAGACGATCCTGCGCCAGTATCTCCAGACAGTAAGTGAGGCATATGACGCGATTATCCTGGACTGTATGCCGTCGCTTGGTATGCTGACGATAAATGCCCTCGCAGCAGCGGACGAGGTACTGATACCCGCCCAGGCGCATTTTTTGTCCATCAAGGGGTTGGAACAACTTCTCAGGACTATTAAAAAAGTGAAAAGGCAGATCAACCCAGCGCTGTCCATAGCGGGGATACTGGTGACGATGGCGGATATGCGCACGAATTACGCGAGGGAGATCGTTGAGATCCTGCGTGACACGTATGGTGAGAAAATCAGGATATTTGAGAGTATCATTCCCCTGTCTGTCCGGGCCGCTGAAACCAGCGCGGAGGGAAAAAGTATTTACCTCCACGACCCCGCCGGGAAAGTAGCCGCCGCCTATGCCGCGTTGACCAGGGAGGTGATGCGGGGGTGAAAAGCAGCGCAAGGAATATTCAGATGACGAGTTATGATGACCTGTTCACTGCCACGGAAACCATAGGGGCAGATGGCGGGAAAATACAGGAAGTCGCGCTTTCCGACCTGTTCCCATTCAGGAATCACCCTTTCAAGATTCTGGAGGATCAAAGCATGGAGGACATGGTGGAGAGTGTCCGGGAGCATGGGGTACTCATGCCGGGGATTGCCCGCCCCCGCCCGGAGGGCGGCTATGAACTGGTGGCTGGGCATCGGCGCAGGCACGCATCCCAGCTGGCAGGGCGGGACACAATGCCGGTGGTGATCCGGGATCTGGATGATGATGAAGCTACCCTTTTCATGGTAGACAGCAATATCCAGCGGGAAAACCTTCTCCCCAGCGAGAAGGCGTGGGCATATAAAATGAAGATGGACGCTCTGAGGCACCAGGGCATCAAAAACGCTTCTCGCCAAGTTGGCGAGAAGTACAGTGTGGACGCTTTAAGCGAAAATTCCAATGACAGCGCAAGGAATATCCACCGCTTTATCCGGCTGACAGAGCTGATCCCGGAACTGCTTCGGATGGCAGACGATAAGAAACTGCCGTTCAACTCCGCTGTGGAACTGTCCTATCTTGCTAAAGAAGAACAAGGGGATCTCCTTGGATTAATGGAGAAGCTGGCTGTTATCCCCTCATTGGAGCAGGCAAAACGCCTGAAAAAATACAGCCAGGAGGAAAAGCTGGTGGTGGACGTGATGGACGCGATACTGACAGAGGAACGACCGGTTCCTGTACAGGTCACATTAAAAAAAGACCGCCTGAAACAGTACTTCCCACAAAGCTATACACAAAAACAGATGGAGGAGATAATCTTTTCCCTCTTGGAAACATGGAAAAATGAACAAGGATAAGGCCGCAAAAGCCGTCCGGTGACTGACTTGCAGTTACCGGGCGGCTTTTTTGCGTTCATGATAGATCCGCCCCGGCAGACTTTGTGTTTGCCGGGGCTTTTTTTCGTAAAAAAGAAAAGGAGGCAACCAATATGCCATTACAACTGGATTATTACTATGGCAATGAAGCAGAACAGTACACATTCTACCGCATTCCCAAAGTGCTGTTCACGGACACCAGGTTTAAAGGCGTGTCAGTAGAGGCTAAAGTGCTTTACGGCCTGCTTCTTGACCGTATGGCGCTTTCCATAAAAAACAGCTGGCTGGATCAGGATGGGCGAGTATACATCATTTATACCATCGCTGATGTGATGGCCACCCTTGGCTGCGCGGAGCAGAAAGCGAACAAACTTTTAAACGAACTGGACGCGGCAAAAGGCGTGGGGCTTATTGAGCGTGTGCGGCGAGGGCTGGGGAAGCCCAACGTGATCTATGTCAAAAACTTTATTGGCAGGCCAAAACCGGGAGAACCGCAGGAATCACAAATCAAGAATTGTGAAAATCACAAATCAGGAATTGCGAAAACCACAAGTCAAGAAATGCGAAAATCACAAACAAATAATACTGACTTAAACAAAACTGACTTTAGTGATACTGATCCATCCATCTATCCGGCAGGACCTGTGTCCGGGGATGTGGAAAATGTGGATAACCCACGGGAAGCATGGGGGAAACCAAAACAGATTGATGGGATGGATAAGATCTCCGCATACCGTGAGCTGGTCAGGGAGAACATCAGCTATGACGCCCTTTTGCAGGATAGCCCTTATGACAAAGAGCGTCTGGACGGCTTTGTGGAATTGATAGTGGAAGTCTGTTGCAGCCGCCGCCCTACAATACGCATCAACCAGGAGGATATGTGTACGGAGGCGGTCAGGAGCCGCCTGCTGAAGCTGGACAGCGAACATATCCGCTATGTCATGGACTGCCTGGATAAAAACACGACACTGATAGGCAACATCCGCGCTTATATCCTTTCCGCGCTATTTAACGCCCCGGTGACGATCAGCCAGTATTATTCAAGCCTGGTCAGCCATGACATGGCAAACGGCTTTGGTGTTGGATAGCCGCATGGCCGGAGGGCGTATTCTTTTCCGCTGGTAATTTTATATTGCTGCGAAGCCCCTGGGGCTGGCAGATAAAACTAAACAACTAAAATTTTAAGGAGGATCAACGAACATGGAACAGAACATGAATATTTTAATTGTGGAGCCGGGGAAGCCACCCCGTCCGGCGGCAATCCCCAACACATTGGAGGCTGTTGAAAAAACACTGGGCGGCGCGATCCAGGTGGGTTGCTTCCTGCCCCAGAGGGTGCTGCTGCTTAGCCGGGAAGATACTGCGGGGCTTGCCCCGAACCGTGTCATGCCGGGGAAAAGGGGGCATATCAGCGGCACGTTCCTGTTATGCGGGATACCGGAAGAGGGAAATTGCTTTGATTCCCTTACTTCCGGGCAGCAGAAAGAGTTCCAGGATCTTTTCTCTGCCCCGGACGAGTTTATGATGGTCGGCAGCGATTCCTATGCGGATCCGGATGATGTCGCGGATGTGGTCTATAGCCTTTGGGATACGCTGGCAGATGGGGAAACCATGGTGCTGACCAAATGGGGCGGCAGGAAACAGGGGGCAGCCCGGTAAATTCCATGGGAAGCCGGGGAAACGGCAAAAGGCGGCGGGATCAGCTGAAACCTGCCTGCTGCTTGTTAAGGAAGGAGGCACAACACTATGCAGGACGAAATAAGGGATAAATCAGTCGCACTTGTGATACGGACAGGGAAAAACGGGGGGCGGCTGACAGCGGAACTTTTAAAGTGGGCGATCCGGCAGTACCAGAGGAACACGCAGGGGCATCCCCACGGCAAGCAGAGCGTCAAAAGCCTGGTAAAGCAGGGAGCTGGTGTCCAGAGTATTGAGATCACGGACCAGAACATAAAATCTTTTGAGCGGTGCGCCCGCAAATATGGTGTAGACTTCGCACTGAAAAAGGATCCGTCACAAGGGAAATACATTGTGTTTTTCAAAGCCCGTGACGCTGACGCTCTGAATGCAGCTTTTTCCGAGTATGCGGCCCAGACGCTGAACCGGCAGGGAAGGAAGCAGTCGCTGAGAAAACAGCTTTCCCACTTTAAGGAGGTTGTGAAGGGCTTAGTGGCCGGTCGGGAGAAGAACCGGGAGAAAGGGGGCATAGGCCGTTGAGGAATATTGAAATAAAAAAATACATTGTTCCGAACCTTCCGTATGTGTTCATGTTTTGGATTTTTTCTAAAGTCGCGGAGTGTTACCGTGTATCCACGGGGGCGGATATGGTGTCAAAGGCGATGGCGGCAATCTCCGGGCTGGGGGAGGCGCTTACCCAAAACCCCCTCCCAAGTTTCCATCCATATGATATCCTGGCCGGAGCCGCCGCTGCTGTGGCGGTTCGGGCGGCGGTCTACTTTAAAGGGAAGAACGCGAAAAAATACCGGCATGGCGTGGAGTATGGCAGCGCCCGCTGGGGAACCCCGGAGGACATAAAGCCTTTCATAGATCCAAAGTTTGATAACAATATCCTGCTGACGCAGACAGAGAGAATCATGCTTGGGCGCAATAAGATACCCAAATATAACATTAACAAGAATGTGCTGATCATCGGCGGTTCTGGAAGCGGCAAGACCCGCTTCCATGTGAAACCGAATTTGATGCAAATGAACGCAAGCTATGTCGTTACGGATCCAAAAGGAACAGTTGTTCTGGAATGTGGGAAAATGCTTCAAAAGGGCGGCTATGAGATAAAAATACTTAACACCATCAACTTTAAGCAGTCCATGCGCTATAACCCTTTCCGCTATCTTCGCTGTGAAAACGACATTTTAAAGCTGGTCAACTGTATCATGGAAAACACTAAGGGGGAGGACAGCAAGGGCGGAGAGGATTTCTGGGCAAAGGCGGAAGCACTGTATTACCAGGCGTTGATTGCCTATATCTGGTATGAGGCTCCGGAAAATGAAAAGAATTTCAACACGCTGCTGGAAATGCTCAACGCATCCGAGGTACGTGAGGAGGACGAAAACTTTAAGAACGCTGTAGATATGATGTTTGACCGTCTTGAGCAGCGTGACCCGGAGCATTTCGCTGTCCGTCAGTATAAAAAATACAAAATGGCCGCTGGCAAAACGGCAAAATCTATCCTTATTTCTTGCGGCGCGAGGATGGCTCCGTTTGACATTAAAGAAGTCCGGGACATGATGATGGATGACGAGTTGGAACTTGACAAGCTGGGCGACAGGAAAACGGCGCTGTTCTGTATTGTGTCTGACACGGATACGACATTTAACTTCATAGCGTCTATGGTTTACACGCAAATGTTCAATGTCCTTTGCGACAGGGCGCTTGAAAACGGCGGGGCGTTAAAGACGCACGTCACCTGCCTTTTGGATGAATTCGCGAACCAGAAAATACCTAATTTTGAACACCTGATTTCCGTGATCCGCAGCCGTGAGATTTCAGCCCATGTGATCGTCCAGACACAGAGCCAGTTAAAGGCGGTTTATAAGGATCATGCGGAAACAATCATAGGCAACTGTTCCTGTGTCCTCTTCCTGGGCGGCAAGGAACAAAGCACATTAAAGGAGATTTCCGCTACGCTCGGAAAGGAAACGATAGACAGTTTTAACACGTCAGACACACGCGGAAGCCAGCGCAGCTATGGGCTAAATTATCAAAAATTGGGAAAGGAACTTATGACACCCGATGAGCTTGCGGTCATGGACGGGGGCAAGTGCATCCTCCAGGTGCAGGGTGTCCGGCCGTTTTTTTCCGATAAGTTTGACATAACCAGGCATCCGCAGTACAAGTACCTGTCGGACGCGGATCCGAAAAATACTTTTGATGTGGCGAAATTCTTGAAGCATCGCCTGAAGGTCAGGCCGGACGATGAATATGAGGTTTTTGATCCAGGTACTCCGCCTGGACAAGGGGCTTCTGATGGTTGATCCCAATGTCCGGCCATGTTTTAAGGAACATATCAGAAGGAAGGAGGAGGCTTTATCAAAACAATTACATTAGGTTCCCTTTTTGACGGCATAGGCGGGTTCCCTTATGCCGCTTCTTTTTATGGGATCCGCACACTATGGGCCAGTGAGATCCTGCCGGAGTGTGTCTCTGTCACAAAGAAGCATTTTCCGGGAATGGAACATACAGGGGATATCACCTTGCTCCATGGCGGGCGGCTCCCGCCTGTTGACATCATCACTTTTGGCTCACCGTGCCAGGGGCTTTCCATGGCAGGGCGGCGGCTGGGCCTCGCGGATGAGCGGAGCGGGCTGTTCATGGAAGCAGTACGCATTATATATGAAATGAAGGAGGCGACGCATGACGAGTACCCAAAGATCGCTGTATGGGAAAATGTCCCAGGGGCTTTGTCGTCCGCAGGAGGACGTGACTATCAGGCCGTGCTGGAAGCGTTCACAAAAAGCAAGGTTCCAATGCCTCATTCTGGACGGTGGGCAAACGCCGGAATGGTACGAGGCCGAGGGGCTGACCTCGCTTGGGTCATGTACGATTCCCAATATTTCGGAACGGCACAGCGGCGCAGGCGTTTGTTCACTGTTACAGATTTTGCAGGACGACGCGCCGGACAGATACTCTTTGTCCCCAAAAGCCTGCGCGGGTATTTTGAAGCGGGCGGAACGCCGGAACAAGGACTTGCCGCCTATGCTGAGGCAGGCTCTGGAGGAACAGGCGGGGAAGCTGCGGGAAACGCCCTGACGGATGGCGGCGTGTACTGTATTGCCGGGAATATCATTGGCCGCCGGGAACATAATGGCGGGAACGGCATAGGATACCGGAAAGATATTTCCTACACTTTAACGTCAATGGACCGCCATGCGGTGGCAGCCCCACGTATAAGGGCTGTTGAGATACTGAATGACCAGGGAGGCAGCTCTATGACGGTGGAGCGGTCCGGCGTTTCCCCGACACTCCGAAGCCAGGCGCACGGCAACCTTCCCATCGTAGCTGTGGATACAGGGGTATTGTGCATGGGGACTTCCCAGGCAAACGCTGGAATATTGGACAGCCAGTCACCGACGCTTACCTGTGGCCACGGGCAGGCCCCAATCCTGGCAAGGCCGGCGGCATCAGGGTTCCAGATCCGCCGCCTGACCCCGCTGGAATGCGAAAGGCTCATGGGGTATCCTGATTTTTGGACGGAATATGGGCATAACGGGGAAAAGATCAGTGACAGCAAACGCTACCAGATGCTTGGAAACAGTGTCGCCGTCCCTTGCGTGGCCTATATTATGCAGGGGATACGGCAGGCTTTATTGGAAAATGGGGATTAAGACCCACCCTGTTAAAATAGTATTTTGATAATAAGTCATAGGAAGCCGGATGTTTAACGTCAGGCTTTTTTCATATTTTGGAGGCATTTATGGGCATCAGGATACGTTCACCCCCGCATGGGCAGGCTGGCCCAAACAACAACTGAATATGGAACTGGAAACCAGAGGGCTATCGTAGCAAGGACGTTTTGGAAAAATGGATCGCGGTACGGAGGCTCTCTTTTCTTATCTCAAATAAACAAAATAAAAAAAGGAAAGGAAAAGAACCTGAATCCTGAGATACACATTTTAGAACGTAGAACTAATTGAAGTATACGGGCTGGGTTTCGTCTATAATGTGGTGAAACGACAAAATAAGGCGTTTCTAGGGTTTGGGTTTCGGTAATATTTATGGCATTTTTCACCAGCGCAATCGACACTTTGAAGGTTCTCGTAATCGCGTTAGGCGCAGGCCTCGGCGTATGGGGCGTGATCAATTTGCTTGAGGGCTACGGCAACGACAACCCTGGAGCCAAGAGCCAGGGAATGAAGCAGCTTATGGCCGGCGGAGGTGTCGCCCTGATCGGTATGCAGCTTATCCCCTTGCTTGCCAACCTGTTCAGCTAAGGCAGGGATAGCCTATGCTGAATATCCTCGACCAGATTGAGCAGTGGATTAAGGATTTTCTGATTGACTGTATCACAGGAAACCTTACCGGGCTGTTCGACCAGGTAAATGACGCGGTCGGGGACGTGGCTGTGGACGTGGCAAAGACACCCCAGCAGTGGAACTCTGGGGTGTTTTCCATGATCCGCTCCCTGTCTGATAACGTGGTCGTCCCCATAGCCGGAATTATCCTCACGTTAGTCTTGTGTTATGAACTTATCAGCATGATCGTGGAAAGAAACAATATGCACGATTTTGAAACTTTTATTTTTTTTAAATGGATTTTTAAGGTATTTGTGGCGACATACCTTGTCACCCATACCTTTGACATCACAATGGCAATTTTTGAACTGTCGCAGAATGTGGTACAACAGAGCGCCTCTGTGATCACCGGGAATACAAGCATTCAGTTTAGCACGGCTTTGGGGAACCTGACTACCCAGCTTCAAACCATGGGGATCGGGGAACTGTTCGGGCTTTTGGTGGAAACCGTGCTGATACGGATCACCACCCCCATCCTCTCCCTTTGTGTCATGCTGGTGCTTGTGGGGCGCATGGTAGAAATATATATTTACTGTTCTGTAGGCGCGATTCCATTCGCCACCATGACCAACCGGGAATGGGGACAGATGGGGAACAATTATCTTCGCGGCTTAGTCGCCCTTGGCCTGCAGGGCTTTTTCATCATGGTCTGCATAGCGATTTATTCCGCGTTGGTGGCAGGCATCGGGGCAGCGCCTAATATCCATACGGCAATCTGGAGCTGTGCGGGGTACACCATGCTTTTATGCTTCTCCTTGTTCAAGACCAACTCCATCTCTCGCTCCATCTTCAATGCGCATTAAGGGAGCCGCCTATGGAAGAAAGGAGGATGCCCCGGCGGTATCGCATGGATGGAACCGGGCAGATGCGCCGGACATGGAACGGGAAGCTGCCCGAAGAATTTAATGAAAAGGATATGCTCCTGTTTGCCATAGATACAGATATTGTGGTAAACGGGAGCATATCAGACAGCACCAGGGACACGATCCGGGAGGCAGGCTACCGCTATGAAGGCGGGAACCTCCTGCCCCTGGGGAAACCGGAAAAGGAGGATTTCATGGAAAACCAGAAAAGCGCGCTGGGGGTCAATGTCAAGGTGTACCCTTCCCAGAAAGAAGGGAACCTTCTCGCTTTTGCCAGCGCTACTATTGGCGGGTGCTTTGCCATCAATGGGATCCGTATTATGAACAGTGAAAAAGGGGCATTTGTCGCCATGCCCAGCAGCAAGGGAAGCGACGGGAAATACCATGACATATGCTGCCCTACTACGGCGGAAATGCGCAAGGCGATCAATGAAGCCGTCATGGGCGCGTACCAGAAGGCTGTGGAAAAGCCGTCCCTCCGCGGGGCGTTACAGAACGCGGCAAAGGAGGCCGCCGCACGGCCTGCGCCGGAGGCACAGAGGGCAACGGATAAGGGCGCGCGGTAACAGCTTATGCCGCCTGTAGCTGCCCTTGGATATAGTAGGAGGAAAAAAACAAATGGAATATCCACAAATTTACCGTTCTTCTATAACAGAAGCGCAGGAAAAAAATGAGACGGAATTGTTCCGGGCATCCCATAAGTTAAATATTGACTGCAAAAACGCGATAGAAACAGCGATCCGTGAGAATTTTGATGGGATGCGCCTGAAAAAAACCTGTCTGCGGCCAGTCCTGGAGGAATTTGGCGCTGACCGTATGAACTGGGTTCTGGCGAACACGGTGCAGCAGAATGAATATGACGGGCGTTTCTCCAGGGAGAACAAAGAATGGGCAAAATCATTCCAGTTTCCTGAAGGCGGCGCTTCCGGATATGACACGCGGTGGGAGTTTATTGTTGAAAGCCACCCGGCCGTGCTGGATGGTTTTATCAGCCTGGCCCGCCGGGAACTGGCCGCGGGAAGGGCGGAGCCGGAAAAAGAGGGGCGCAGGCCATCTATCAGGGAACAGCTTGCGGTGTTGCCGGTTCCCGGCGATAAGCCTCTGGCTCCAAATAAAGACCGGGAGGTGAGGTAAATGGCATTTGTGCCTGTACCAAAAGACTTGACAAAAGTTAAGACCAAGGTAGCGCTGAACCTGACGAAGCGCCAGCTTATATGCTTCGGGCTGGGCGGGCTTGTTGGGATACCTGCCTATCTTTTCAGCTGCGGCAGCATTGGGAACGAATCGGCGGCACTGTTGATGATCGGCCTGATGCTGCCGTTTTTTTCTTTTGGAATTTACGAAAAGGACGGGCAGCCGCTTGAAAAAGTGCTGAGGAACTTCATCAGCGTTTCATTCCTGCGCCCGTCGGCGCGTCCCTACCGTACCGACAATGGCTATGCCGCCCTCATGCGGCAGGCGGATTTTGACAAGGAGGCAGAACGGATTGAAAACAAAACAGCAGGCAAGGCAGGAAAAAGCCCTGCAAGCCGCAAAAAACCAGTACAAAAAGGATAAGGCGGAATTGAAGTCCCTCCGGCTCCCGCTGGAGGGGAAGCTGACAGACAAGGAGAAAAAACGCCTTGTGGCGGCGATGAAAAAAGCAAAACGTGACGGCAAAATCCCAAAGACCGCGCAGGAAACTATTCCTTACCAGGAAATGCGCCAGGACGGTATCTGCGTCGTAGGCGGGAACTTTTATACGAAGCAGATTGAGTTCCTGGATATCAATTACCAGCTCGCGCAGAATGAGGACAAAAACATTATTTTTGAGAATTGGTGTGACTTCCTGAATTACTTTGACGCATCCATCCGCTTCCAGCTTTCGTTTTTGAACCAGAAGGCGGACATGGAAAAATTCCGCAAATCCATTGAGATACCGGAACAGGACGACCAGTTTAACGGGATCCGGCGCGAATACGCCGGTATGCTGCGGGGGCAGCTCTCACGGGGGAACAATGGGCTGACAAAAACCAAGTATATCACTTTCGGCGTGGAAGCTGAGGACGCGAAAGCGGCAAAGACACGTCTGGAACGGATTGAGGCCGACATACTGGCGAATTTTAAGGTTCTGGGGGTAAAGGCAAGGCCGCTGGACGGCTATGAGCGGCTCACTGTCCTGCACCAGATGTTCCACCCTTCCGGGGAACGTAAATTCCGTTTTTCCTGGGATGCTATATGGAAAACCGGGCTTTCCAGCAAGGACTTCATCGCGCCGGACAGCTTTACTTTCCAGAACGGGCAGTATTTCAGGATCGGGCAGGTTTACGGCGCGGCTTCCTTTTTGCAGATTTTAGCGCCGGAGCTGACGGACCGTATGCTGGCGGACTTCCTTGACCTGGAAAACAGCATGGTGGTCACGCTGCATATCCAGTCCATTGACCAGAGCGCCGCAATAAAGACCATCAAGCGCAAGCTTACCGATCTGGATAAAATGCGCATTGAGGAGCAGAAAAAGGCAGTTCGGGCAGGGTATGACATGGATATTATCCCCACGGATCTTGCCACATACGGGAATGAGGCGAAGACGTTGTTGGAGGATCTGCAGAGCCGCAATGAGCGTATGTTTTTAGTGACGATCCTTGTCATGAACACGGCGGAAAAAAGGCAGAAGCTGGAGAACAACGTATTCCAGGCGGCGGGGATCGCGCAGAAATACAACTGCGCCCTGCGCAGGTTAAGTTACCAGCAGGAGCAGCGGAACCCCTGACAGTTTCCTGGAGGAATACGGCGCGTTTGTCCGGAAATTCCATAAAGAGATCAGTTGGTACAGCGACCCATATTATGACACGGTATTTCCCCATGTCAGCAAGGGGCAGCTTGCCAGTCTCCGGGAATTGACCAGCTCCATCTGTTCCGCCGCCGAAGAATTATTCCAAAAAGTAGAAAGGACAATGAAGATATGAGCAGTTACAGAAAAAAACATAACACACCAAAGCCTGCGAAGCCGAAACCGGCGGCGCAGCCTGAACCAGAATATAATAATCCGGGCGTGGAGCGGTCTATCCACACCGACCGCCTGACTTCCGGCCTTCCTTACCAGCGCCCTGTAAACCCCAAAGAGGTTGAGCGCCTGATACGGGAATGGGACGAGCGGCTGCTTGACCCTATCACGGTCAGTTTCCGTGATGGGAAATTTTATGTAGTAGATGGCCAGCACCGCATTTCCGCCATGCGGGAAATGAATGGGGGCAGGGGAATCATGGTAAACTGCAAGGTCTATAACGGCCTGACTTACGAGCAGGAAGCGGATCTCTGCTATAAACTGGATAAGGCGAAGAAACGCCTGAGCCTGTCACAGTCCACAAACGTCCTGGCGGAATCCGGCGGGGATGCGGAGATCACGGAGATTAAGCGGCTTGTGGAAAACTGCGGCTTTATATGGGCGTTAGGGAAGAGCCATGGAAAAACCGGGGAAATCGTATCCACCCGCGCCCTTGTGAATGCCTACCGGTTATTAGGAGGGGCTTCCTTCACCCGTATGCTACAGCTTTTGTGGGACACCTGGCAGGGGGATCCCCGATCCCTCACTGCCGCCCTCCTGGCAGGGCTGGCGCTTTTTATAAAGACTTACGATACGGAACTGAATGACCAGACATTTGTTTCACGGCTCTCCCAGGCGGATCCGGATGAGATCAACCGCCGTGGGCGGGCTGATTTTTCCACAAGCAACAACGCGCTCCGGTTTGCCCGCGTCATTTTGGAGAAATATAACGGGCAGCGTGGGGGGAGGAAGCTCCCTTACCGTTTCCATGGGTAACTACGATTAAGCCTGCCAGGATCCAATGGCATTGAGACAAGCAGGAGCGGCATATCTTGAAATGGAGGTGTTGTCTATGGAAGCAGCCCAGGACAGAGACTTTAACCAGATGAGGAATGTAGACGTGCGGACGGTTGAGCGGGGAAGCCTTGCGGATATCAGTAAAATACATATTGACCCCCAAATGCCCCGTGAACAGAGGCTGGCGGATTTTGTCCGCCAGATTGGGAACCCTTATTGCTACAAATGTGGGAAAATTGTGGTCAAAGTGAGTTTCACGGACACCGGCGCAACACTGGAGGACCGCTTGGAACATTATTTAAGGACACTATAGGAGATAAAAATGAAGAGGACAGAGTTTATCAGCAGGCGGGCTTGACTTTAACACTTTAAAGTGGTATATTCAAGAAAATAAGCATAACGGTGAAGCCCATTGTGAAAAGTTTTGCTGAGGATTTTTTACAAAATGGAGGTTCACCATGGATAATTTAACAGAAAGCAAGGTATACCGCGCTGCGCTTTATGTCCGCCTGTCCAAAGAGGATGGCGACAAAGAGGAAAGCGACAGCATCGTGAATCAGAAAGACTTGATCAGGGCGTTCCTGGCAGATAAGCCGGATATCCATATCTGCGCTGAGTGCGTGGACGATGGGTACAGCGGGGCGAATTTTGACCGTCCTTCTTTTAAGCGGATGATCCGTGACATTGAAGCTGGGAGGATTGACTGTGTGGTAGTCAAGGACCTGTCAAGGTTTGGGCGTAACTTTGTGGAAGCTGGGCGCTATATCGACCAGATTTTCCCGGCACTTGGCATCCGTTTTATTGCGGTCAACGATAATTATGACAGCATAAACGGGCGCACATCTTCCGATAAGATATTGATCCCGTTCAAAAACCTGATAAACGACGCGTATTGCCGCGATATATCAATTAAAGTCAGGAGCCAGCTTGATATCAAGAGGAAAAAAGGGGATTTCATTGGCTCTTTTGCCGTATATGGCTATTGGAAAGACCCCTCTGACCGGCATAAGCTCGTGGTTGACGAATACGCCGCCGCAGTCATCCGTGACATTTTCCGCTGGAAACTGGAAGGGGCAAGCCAGCAGAGGATCGCTGACCGTCTGAACGGACGGGGAGAATTGTCTCCTATGGAATACAAACGGTTTTGCGGCTTGCAGTATAAATCCGGGTTCCATGTAAAGCCCAAAGCGAAATGGACCGCGGTAGCGATTGGCCGCATCCTCCGCAATGAGTTTTATGTCGGAACCCTGGTCCAGGGCAGGCGTACAACCCCGAACCATAAAGTAAAAAAGACAATACAGAAGCCAAGTGAGGAATGGGTAAGGGTTGAGGACAGCCACCCGGCGATTGTGGAGAAAGGGGATTTCCTTGCCGTGGGGCGGCTCCTGATGCAGGATACCCGTGTGGCTCCCAAAGAAGAAACAGTATACCTGTTTTCCGGCCTGGCGTTCTGCGGCGATTGCAGGCAGAACATGGTACGCAACAGTGTGTGCAGGAATGGGAAAACCTACGTGTACTATATATGCGGCAATAACCGTACAAATAAAGCCTGCTCCAGCCACCGGATCAGCGAAGCCGCCCTGACAGAGGCCGTGTTCCTGTCTTTGAAGGAACATATCGCTAATATCCTGGATGTGGAGCGTGTGCTGCAATATATTGAAACTCTCCCGATCCACCGGGAAGAAGTGCAGAAGGCCGACGCGCAGCTTGTAAAAAAGCAGGAGGAAATCTCCCGCTACAGCAGATTAAAGAAAACACTCTATGAATCCCTGTCTGACGGCCTGATTGATAAAGAGGAATACCTGGAATTAAAATCCGGCTATGACATGAAGATTGCTGACGCAAAGGCCGCGAGCGAAAAGCTGAAGGAGGAACTGGAAGGGCTTTTGCAGAACCGCACAGGCACTAGCCTGTGGATTGAGCGTTTCAAGAAATACCAGAACATCACGGAACTTACAAGGCATATCGCGGTGACGCTGATTGAGCGCATCCTGGTCTTTGAGGACAGCCGCATTGAGATACGGTTCCGCTACCAATATGATTATGAGCGGGCGCTGGAACTAATCCGGAACACGCAGAGGCTTTACCCAGGGGAGATAAAATCCCATGAAAAGGAGGCGGTGTGACATGGCAAGGGTAAGCAGGAAAGCCGCTATCATGGAAACGGAGCCAAAGGCAGCGTTCCTTCCGGAGCGGGTTTATAACACAGCGGTCTATGCCCGCCTCTCTGTGGAAGATAACAACAGGACGGGCGACAGGGAATCCATTACCATGCAGAGGTATATGCTTGAGAAATATGTGGATTCACAGGCGGATATGCGGCTTTGCGGCGTGTTCTGCGACAATGGGGAGACAGGCACGGATTTTGAGCGGCCGGAATTTGAGCGCTTGATGGAAGGGATAAGGAACCGCCGGATTGACTGCGTTGTGGTAAAGGATCTATCACGTTTCGGGCGTAACTACGTGGAAACCGGCTATTACCTGGAAAAAATATTCCCCTACCTTGGGGTAAGGTTTGTAGCGGTCAATGACAACTACGACAGCAAAAAAGACAAGAATGGGAATGAACTGGTCATCTCCCTCAAAAACCTTGTAAACGACCTGTATGCGAAGGACATATCGCAGAAAGTCAACACAGCGCTGGAAACAAAACAGCGGAAGGGAGAGTTTATCGGTGCATTCCCGCCATACGGATACCTGAAATCCCCGGAAGATAAGCACAGGCTTATCCCGGATCCGGAAGCCGCCCCAGTTGTCCGTGAAATATTCCAATGGAGGGCGGAGGGCATCGGAATAAATATGATTGCCCGGTATCTGAATGACAGGGGAACCCCCTGCCCCGCCATGCACCATTACCTGAACGGACACAAAAAGAAGAAGCCGGAAGGGACAGGGGCAATCTGGCAGGGGCAGATCATAAAAAAGATAACCATGCACCCGGTCTATGTTGGGCATATGGCGCAGGGCCGGACAAAGAAATCGTTAAGCGACAGTATTCCCAAAACAAATGTTGACAAGAAAGATTGGATTATTGTCTATAATACTCATGAGCCAATCGTCAGCCAGGATATTTTTGACAAGGCGCAGGCCATCAGTGAGCAGCGTTGCCAGGAACACAGTATGCGGAGGGGCAAATACCCGTCTACGGAAAATATCTTCAAGGGACTGGTGGTATGCGGGGACTGCGGCTCAAAAATGTCACGCTATAAGAATGTTTCCCCCGCTGGTACGGCAAGGTATACCTATATCTGCCGTGTCTATGCGGAAAACCTGTCCGGGCAGGGCTGCACGAGAAAATGTGTCGGTGAGCCTGAATTGATTGAAGCTGTATTCCATGCGCTGCGCATTGAGATAGAGGCTGCGTTGAAATTGGAGGACCTGCTGAAAAGGACACAGAAGAAATCAGGGTTTAGGGAAAAACATGAGGCGGTCATCGGGCAGATCGGGGCGATGAAGCAGAAAATAGGAAGAAATGCCGCTTACCGGGCAGCATTGTTTGAATCCTTTTCTGACCATACCCTTACCGAGCAGGAATATGTTTCTCTGAAGCAGGAATATGACAGAAACGCGGAGGCTTACGGGAAAGAATTGGAAGAACTGGAGCAGGAAGAAAAAATCTACTCCAAAACCATAACCCCGCAGAATCAATGGATCACGGCATTGAAGAAGTACCAGGCAAAAGAAACGGTAACAAGGGAACTGCTGGTGGAGCTGGTTGACCATATTAAAGTGACTGGCTATAACGAGATCGAGATTGTCTGGAATTTCCGGGACGAACTTGCTATGCTGGAAGAAAAGGCGGTGGGGATATGACGGGGACCATTGCCCTTTATATGCGCATTTCCAGTGAGGACGCAAACGAAGGGGAAAGCTTCAGCATTGGCCATCAGCGTGATCTGCTTTATCATTTTGTAAAGAGCCGCCGTGAATTTGATGGGTGTACGGTCATGGAATTTTTGGACGACGGGTATACGGGGACAAATTTTGACCGCCCCGGCGTACAGAAAATGCTTTCCATGGCGGGGAACCCGATCCAATGCATTATTGTAAAGGACTTTTCCCGGTTCGGGAGGAACCTGATCGATGTGGGTGATTACCTTGACCAGATCTTCCCTTTTCTGGGTGTCCGCTTTATCGCTGTCAATGAAAACTACGACAGCAAAAACAGCATTGGCAGCTCTGTAAGCCTGGATGTTTCATTAAAGGCGATGGTTTATGAAATGTACAGCCGTGACATATCAGAAAAAATCCGCTGTATGCAGCAGGCCAAAATGAAGAAAGGCGAATACCTGTGCGCTATCGCGTTTTATGGCTATAAACGGTCACAGACCAGAAAAAACAGTCTTGAAATTGACGGACAGGCCGCTGGCATCGTGCGGCGCATCTTCCAGATGGCCGTGGATGGCATGGAACCCACGCAGATTGCGCTTAGGCTGAATACGGAGGGTATCCCCGCTCCGCTGGCTTACCGGAGGGCAAACCATACGGATGGGCTGCGGGGCTGGAAAGTTGCCGGGGATACGGCTTATTGGACTAGGGAGAATGTCAAGCGGATTATCTCTGACGAACGTTATACCGGTTGCTTGATCGGCAGGAAACGCACCAGGGTGGATGTTTCCAAACCGCAGACAGCCAAAGTCCCAAAAGAGGAATGGATTGTGGCGAGGGATACCCATGAAGCAATCGTATCAAAAGAAATATATGGGCAGGCGCAAAAAGTGTTGAAAAGAAATGTGAAAAAGAAGAAGCCGGAAAAACCGACACAGCGGTTCAGGGGGCTTCTGAAATGCGCCGTGTGTGGACGGGCATTGACACGCACGATCTGCAAAGACACCTATTTCTCCTGCCCTACCAGAAAAGTCCTGCCAGATTCGCAGTGCCGCCGGATACATCTAAAGGAGAAGGCTTTGGAAGCTACGCTGCTGGCTTCTATACAAAGTCAGATCAGGTTGCTTATACAGACAGAAACTGCGGACAGGAAAGGGGAGATCCTTGCTATAACAGAAAAAGAAATCCAGGACTGCCAAGCCGTAATTAACCGCCATAAAGCAAAACAGGCCACTGCGTTTGAGGATTACGCGGAAGGGCGCATCACACGGCAGGAATATCTTTCCCGCAAGGAGGAAACGGCCAGACAGCACGAGGAATCGACGGCTATGTATACGGAACTGATCGCGAAACGGGCGGAACTGCAACGGGCATCGGATAATTCAGGCAAAGCGGATTTAGGCCGATACGCCTGCGCCAATGAGCTTACTAGGGAACTTTTGGTGGAACTGGTAAAGGAGATTCGTGTCAGCGGGGAGGACACACTGAAAATTGTATGGAACTTTAGGGAATAGAACCAGGAGGAAAACAAATGGATTTTGCGTTTGCAGACACGATGGAGGCAGACAGGCAGGACAGGGCCTGTAGCTTACTTATATCATTGAGTTTGCTGGCAGACACGGCGAAACGCCGTGCTGCCTGCAACGGAAACAGCCATGTAGGGCTTTTATACCAGAGAGAACTGCATTACCATTATGAGAGGGCTATTTTTGATGCCCTGCGCCTTTTAGGCGTGTCCATAGGCAACACGGAGATTGCAAGTGGGACGAATGTAGACCGCATATGTGACCAGGGGCATCAGGCACTTATGGAGATCTTGGAAAAATATGAAGATTACTTTGACAAGGAAGCGGAATAGGCATATGTCAGACGAAAAAGATAAATAATTTTTTTATGCAGGACTTGACACAAGCAAACGAAGTGTACCTGGGTCATCTGGTACAGGGCAGAACAGAGCGGGTTAATTATAAGGTAAAGAAATGTGTGGAAAAACCGAAGGAGGAATGGATACGGGTGGAAAACACTCATGAACCCATTATCTCTGCCGATGATTTTTCCATTGTTCAGAATCTTTTGAAAGCGGACGGCCGCATCAGTCCAGAGAAGAAAGAAATCAGCCCGTTTATGGGGCTTCTGTTCTGCGGGGACTGCAGGGAGCAGATGGTGAGGAGGGTCAACCGCTATAAAGGGACGGAAAAGATCTATTATATCTGCTCCACCAAGAACCGTGGGGAGGGATGCAGCCGCCACAGCATAGAAGAAACCGTGCTGAAGGAACTGACCGGGACTGCCATCCGTCAGTATGCCAACGATTTTCTGGAGCAGGAACAGCTTTTCGCACAGGCAAAAGAGCGGGAGGCAAACCTGCAGGCGGTCATCAGCTATAATAAGGAAATCGCCCGTCTGAAAAAAGAGCAGGATAAATATTACAGCCTGTGTGCCGGGCTGTATGAGGACCTGGGGACGGGAGTCATTACCAGGGAGGAATTTGAACGGCTCCACGGGGAATTTCAAAGGAAGGCAAAGAGCCTGTCAGCTTCGGAGGAAAAGCAGGAGCAGCTTGTCCGGGAGATGTTCAAATCGGGCGTATTGAGCGCAGGGCGTCTTGCATCGTTTAAGGATTCCCTGGAACTGAAAGAGATTGACCGCCATACCCTTGCAAGCCTTGTGAAAAGGATCTGGGTGTATGAGGGGAAACGGATAGAGATTGAATTTTATTTTACCGATCAGTATCAGGCAATGAAAGATTTTCACAGGGGGGCATGATATGGGAAGGACATCGAAGCGCGCCTGTGCTGCCGCCGGTGCAGAATCCATCATGCCAGGAACCGTACAGGGAAAGATGCAGGGAGTAAAATATTATAAAGCGGGTATCTATGCCAGACTGTCTTCGGATCGGTATTTGAAAAAGAATGAGTCTGTGGAAACGCAGATTGAGATTGCCAAAAGGTATGTGGAGGACTGGAACCGGCATCATGGAGATAAGATAGAGATTGTTGGCGAATACGCCGATTTGGGAAAAACAGGGACGAATTTTGAACGTGACGATTTCAAGCGGCTGATGCAGGACATCCGTCTGGGCGATATTAACTGTGTGATCGTAAAGGATCTGTCCAGGTTTGGCAGAAACTATCTGGAGGCAGGGAATTATATAGAAAAGATATTTCCGTTTCTGGGAGTCCGTTTCATTGCGGTTGCAGACGGGTACGATACCGGGACGGACGTCAATAACACAAAGCAGATGGCATCCGAAATAAAAAACCTGGTGAACGATATGTATGCAAAGGATTTTTCGGCAAAGGCAAAGCTGTCCCTGAAACAGCGCAGGGAAGCAGGCTCCTATGTGGGCGGCCCGCCGCCTTATGGATATGAGGCGTGCCTGGAAGGAAGGCTCAGGAAACTAAAGCCGGATGGGAATACGGCGGAGATTGTCAGGCTCATCTATAAGAAATTTCTTGAAATGGGAAGCTATCAGGCTGTGGCAGACGAACTGAATGACAGAAGGATCAACCCGCCGACCGTTTATAAAAAATGCAAAGAGGTCTACTGTCCGGCTGAAACGGCATATAAAGGGTGGGACAAGAGCGCGGTGGAGCGCATCCTGAAAAGCGCTACCTATACCGGCGGGCTGGTGCAGGGCAGGACTTCCCTTACCGCAAGGAAAGAGGAAAACCGTGTCCGCAGACCGGAAGAAGAATGGGTGAGAAAGGAAAATACCCATGAGGCCATTATCAGCCAGGAGCTTTACGGGCAGGCACAGGAAATCCACCGCAGGATTCAGGAGCGGACACGCAGCCACAACCATCCCGCAAAGGGATGCCCCATCGGGGAGAATATCTTCGACAAGGTTCTGTACTGCGGCGTATGCGGCAGGAAAATGACCCGGCACAGTTATGTAAAGGACTATGGGGACGGCAGGCGGGAACGGAAAGGCGGTTATTTCTGTCTGGACAGCGTCAGCACTAAGAGGGAAACCTGTCCGGAATCCAACCGGATATCCAGGATAGAGCTGGCGGATATCCTGTCTTTCCTGTTTCGGGCGGAATTTGCCACTCAGCTGAAAAAGCAGAGGGATTATGTGGAGCAGGGGCAGGCTCTGGTTCATCAGAAAAAACAGGAACTGGAACGACAGCTGCGTCAGACAGAAGGAGCAATGGCGGCATTGTCGGAAGAAGAGGGCGAAAAATATATGGCATACCGGCTGGGCAGTCTTCCCCAGGAGGAATATGTCCGTTACCGGCTCTGGAAGGAAGAACGTCTTCGGGAACTGGAGAGACAGAAAAAGCGGTATCAGGAAGGGGGGAAGAAGCTGGAACGGAAAGGAGATATCTATCTGAGGGCTGTCCGCTCCCTGATCAGGCTGAAAAGCGGGAACGCCCTGACCAGGGAGCTGGTGGAGGCGCTGATTGAGAAAATTTATGTCTATCCGGGGAAACGGGTGGAGATTGTATTTACTTACGGAGATATCCACAGGGAAGGGGTGGAGTAAAGTGGGAGAGAGACGAAAGACAGCCATCTATCTGAGGGTTTCCACAGAAGATATGCATTTTAAGGCGAACTACAGGGGACAGGAGGAAAGCTGCAGCATCAGCCACCAGAGGACGTATCTTCAGGAATATATCAGAAAGGACAAAAGGCTTTCTGACAGTGAGGTGGTGGAATTTTGCGAAATGTAAACCGCTTAATTGATACAAATGGAATGAACAGAATATCGGGAAAACCGCTGAAAACAAGGGGTTCCGGCACATTGGCTGTTGCTGGAATCCCTTGTTTGATTTTGGGGCTGTGCCAGGGCAGCATGGGAGCGGCGGTTACGGACGGCCACAGTGGTCACAAGTCTGACCCCTTTGTGGCTGTTTTGACCCCTGCGGCAAAAGGTCTGACCCCTATGGCTGTATAATGTACCCCTGTGGTCACGGTTTTGACCCCTCCCCTTGTCCAGTGTGACCCCTCTGCGTCTTGGAGAATTTATGTGAACAATATCTAACAGCCGCCCAGGCGGCTATCAATAATTGATGCCATAGGAATTTCGGTACGATTTGGCAAAAGTATAAAGAAATGGCTTGAAATCAAAGGATTTCGGGCGTAGAGGGGTTCACCGGAGTGGCTGGTGGGCTTCTCTTTTTTTTGTTTTGGGATAGGGCTGTGAATATGGCGATAAGGAAATATCGGATACAATTTGGCGAAACCCCGGACTTTTGCCAAATTGTATAGTTTTGCCAAATTGTATAGGGTTTTGCCAAAAGGTATAGAGGTTTCGCTAAATTGTCTGAAAATGCTGTTGGTATATGTCGATATTGTCGAAACGGTATATGAGTAAAGTGCTAAAAAATAATGGAAAAAAGGACAAATCAGGGAGAGCATTTCCAAGGCTCTTTTCTTTTGTTTAAATGTATGTTATGATATATTTTGTATGCGAAAGCAAATAGAAGGAGGAATCATGGAGCAGGTTTCATTGAAGATAGGTGAGCGGCTGAAAGAAATCCGAAATACAAGGCAACTCACACTGGATGATGTTGCGGAACTGACAGGCGTCAGCAAGCCCATGTTGGGGCAGATCGAGCGTGGGCAGTCCTCGCCCACCATCAACATATTATGGAAGATTTCAACAGGGCTGAAAATACCATTGTCCTTTTTCTGCAAACAGGAAGAAGCGGAATATGTGGTTGCTGGGCTTGATGGCAAAGATGTTATCACGGAAGAAAATGGGGGAATGAGGGCATACTCACTGTTTCCTTTTGACCCGGTAAGGAATGTGGAGGTATTTTATATTGAGTTGGATGCAGGTGTGCGCCATGAATCACTTCCCCATGTGGCAGGCGTGGAGGAGTATGTATTTCTGGTGCATGGGACACTGAAAATGGTGATAGGCGGGAAGAAAGTGCTGTTGCAGGAAAAGCAGTCCATACGGTTTGGGGCGGATATTTCCCACGCATACCACAATGTTTCAGATAAAGTCTGTGCCGCTTATAATGTGATATTTTACCCGAACAATTAAAGGAGGAAACGAAAAATGTATGAATTGGTACAGGTCAGCGAGAAGTGTTATTACATAAATTGTCCGGCAAAGATAGGTGTCTATGTTGCAGATAAGGATAATGTTTACTTAGTTGACAGCGGGAATGACAAGGATGCAGGGAGGAAGGTAAGGCAGATTCTGGATAAGAACGGCTGGCATCTGACAGCTATTTTAAATACCCATTCCAATGCGGATCACATTGGCGGCAACCGTTACCTGCAGGGGCAGACAGACTGTAAGGTTTATTCCAGTGGGATAGAGGCGGCTTTTACGAAATATCCGGTCTTGGAGCCTTCTTTCCTTTACGGCGGTTATCCATGTAAGGATTTACGGCATAAGTTTCTGATGGCGCAAGAGAGCAGTGTGACGGATTTCTCAGATGAAAGTTTTCCGAAGGAGATAGAGGTGATACCGTTGCCGGGGCATTTCTTTGACATGGTAGGATTCCGTATGCCGGACGGCGTGGTATTCCTTGCGGACTGCATCAGCAGCAGGGAAACGCTGGAGAAGTATGCGGTTTCTTTCATTTATGATGTGGGCGCTTATCTGGAAACACTGGATAAAGTGGAAGGGATGGAGGCTGCCATGTTCGTTCCCGCCCATGCAGAAGTGTCTGCTGATATAAAGGAACTTGTCCGTTACAACCGGGATAAGGTACATGAAATAGCAGATAGGATTTTATCCATCTGTAAGGAGCCAATCTGCTTTGAAAATATTTTGCAGGAAGTGTTCAAAGGTTATGGGCTTGCCATGAATTTTGAGCAGTATGTGTTGGTAGGCAGCACGGTGCGCTCTTACCTCTCATGGCTGAAAGACAATGGGAAACTGGCGATTACGTTTCAAGACAGTATGTTGCTGTGGCAGAGGATGTAATATAAGTAAAGTGCAGAAAATTTGAAATTTTATATGCAGCGCCAGAGGAGCCTTGTGGGAGGAATGGCTGGCACGTTCAGGGAGATGGGATGAAGGGATAAAGCAGGGAAAGGGTGATACTCTTTTCCTGCTATTCACTTTTATGTGCCAGAGTATTCATAAGTTAGTATTATTTACGCGTTCAATTTCTTTTCTGTAAAATTCAATTTTCTCATCCAATTTAGTCTTGTGTTCCTGTAATTGTGCTATCTGCTCATTAAGTGCTTGGCGGTGTTGCACCAGCATTTCCATCCTTTCAGAAAGAGTGGGATCGCCTGCGGCTCGGAGTTCGGCATAGTGCCTGATTTCCTTAATGGGCATCCTTGTGTCTTTCAGGCGTTTGATAAATTCAATCCATGTGAGGTCTTTATCGGAATAGCAGCGGCGGTTGCTGGCATTTCTTTCCGGCGCAATTAAGCCTTCGTGTTCATAGTAGCGCAGGGTATGGATGCCCAGACCTGTCAGTTTTGAAAAATCCCCGATGGAATATTCCATAAAAAAATCACTCCAATCCTCTTGACATAGAGTTTACTCTACATTGTATGGTATGGATTATACCAAATCAAAGGAGGATTTTCAAATGGTTCAGGGAACAGGAAAATATACGGTCATTACCGGGGCGAGTTCAGGCATAGGGTATGAAGCAGCAAAGGCATTTGCGAAACGGGGCAAAAATCTGGTCATAACAGCGAGGCGGAGAAACAATCTTGAAAAGCTGAAACGGGAAATTTTGGAGAAACACCCGGATTTGGATATTGTGATCAGATGCACCGATTTATCTATACCGGAAAATGTATATCAGCTTTATGGCGGATTGAGAGAATATGAAATTGAGACTTGGATCAATAACGCAGGATTCGGGAACTATGGCAGTGTGGCGGATCAGGACTTGAATAAGATAGGAATGATGCTGAATCTGAACATAGAGGCTCTGACGATCCTGTCCTCATTGTTTGTCCGTGATTACAAGGATGCAGAGGGGACACAGCTTATCAATATATCCTCTGCCGGGGGTTATACCATTGTTCCCACCGCAGTGACGTACTGTGCTGCAAAGTTTTATGTCAGCACATTTACAGAGGGACTGGCACGGGAACTGGAAGAAACAGGAGCAAAAATGAAGGCGAAGGTGCTGGCACCTGCGGCGACAAAGACAGAGTTCGGAATGGTGGCAAATAATGTCAGTGAATATGACTATGAAAAGTCTTTCGGAACGTACCACACAAGCAGGCAAGTGGCTGGATTTCTGCTTGAACTGTATGACAGCGAAAAAACAGTGGGGCTGGTAGACAGGGAGAGTTTCTGTTTCCGGCTGGCTGATCCGCTGTTCCCGTATGCGGGCAGTTCATCACATAATCAGAAACATATGTGAAAATGGGTGCTTGCAAATCATATAGGAACTATACAAAAGCCAACCGCCGCTATGGGAAATCGCCCCATACGCGGCGGTCTGTCATTTTCCCCCGCACTGGATTATTAACTTGGCAGTTGGGGAGGTTAGAGGTAATATACGAGAGCGGAAAAAGGCAGACTATATTGTCGGAAATAATAAAATTTGCGATTCACGTAGCCAGATTAACCATTCACGTAATACGCGTTAGAAATTTCCATGATTTTTCCGATAAGTTAGTTGAAGACTGGAGGTGGCGGACACGGTAAAAATTGCAGTATGTGATGATGAAAAAAATATAAGGGCCTATCTTGTTTCCCTCATCAAGAAACAGGGGGCTGAGTGCAGTATCGTGGAATATGCCTCTGCTGGCGAGTATCTGGCAGACGGGAAAGAGCATGATCTGGTGTTTCTGGATATAGAGATGGGAGGCTCTGGTGTGGAACTGGACGGCATGGGGCTGGCAAGGCATATCCGCAGCATGGATGTCTGCAGGCAGCCGATTATCATATTTGTCACAGGCTATGAAAAATATGTCTATGACGCCTTTGATGTAGGAGCATTCCAGTATCTGGTGAAGCCCGTGGATGAACAGAAGTTTGCGGAGGTGTTTGGTCGGGCAGTCGGGCAGGCCATATCGGAGGAAGAACAGCGGAAGAAAAAACTTGTGATCCAGTATGCGGGAGAGGGAAGGGCCATACCGCTGAATGACATTTATTATATGGAAAGCCAGAACCATAATATCGTGCTGTTTCTGAAAAGCGGGAAACTGGAATATTATGGGAAAATTGGTGACTTGGAGGAGGAACTGGCAGGACAGTTCTACCGCATCCACAGGGGATACCTGATCAACCTTTTCCATGTGGAGGGCTACGATAAGACAGAGGTAAGGATGGCGAATGGAGATAAGCTCCTGCTTTCAAGGTATAAGTATGACGGCTTTGTGCAGGCATATATGGATTACATTTCGGAGGAAAGCCTATGAGCCAGTCAGGATTTGAAATGGTCAATAACATATTGGATATGTGGAAGATTGCCATACAAGCCATAATGTTTCTTGTCTTGTGGTCAGCAGTTTTCAGTGTGAAGAAGGGAAAAAGAGATGGCATTGCGGCAGTCCTGCTTTTCTTTGTGAATATAGGATTAGGACTCCTGCCATGTGCGGTATGGGTTAGGTATGCTGTTTTAGCTCTCCTTGTATTGGGATATAGCGGGGTGAATTATAAAAAACAGATTGGCGAAGCGGTCTTTGTGATGCTTGGCTTTTATAACCTCCACTGCCTGAGCTTTCTGATCGCAAGCAGCATATATGAAAAAATAATAAATGTAATAATGAAGACTTTAGATGTTATGCAGAGTAACTACCAGCAGGAAATGAATCAATGTATGGCAGTTGGAATGTTTTGGTTGGTATTTTCCTATTCAGTATTATTTATGGCAATGACGGTTATTTTGAACAGGATCATAAAAGGGGCGGCAGTAATGGTCTGGCAGGATATCCTTCTGCTGTCTGTGCTGAATTTTGTTGGAAGCATGATTGCAAACGTGGTCAGTGGTCTGCTGATTGTAAGGATAGACAGAGATGCTTTTGTACTGTTTGATGAAAAGCCTGATCTGCTTTGGAAGGTTCCGATGATAGCAGTATTTATTTTTGCTGGAGAGGCTGCACTGATTTATTTCTGGCAGAGATACAGGGTACTGCTTGCTGAGAGGCAGAAGCATTTTGTGGAGGAACAGCAGGTAAAAGCCATGAAAAAGCGGCTGGAAGAAGCAGAGAACTTTTATGGCAGTATCCGCAAAGTGAGGCATGAGATGAAGAACCACATGGCTAACATCAAAGGGCTTGCAGAGACCGGGCAGTATGGTGAAATAGAGGAATACGTCCAGAGGATGGATGAGACAATGCAGGAACTGGAATACAGGTATGTTACGGGGAATGCAGTAACGGATGTCATCATCAATGACAAATGGCGCAGGGCGGAAAAAGCGGGAATCCGTTTTGAAGCTGATTTTCAGTATGGCGGGGAAATCCCGGTGTTCGATTTAGGGATCATCCTGAACAACCTTTTGGATAATGCCATAGAAGCCTGTGAGAAACTGGAACCGGGTAAAGGATTCATACACCTTGAATTAAGGCGGAGAAAACAGTTTCTATTGCTTGAAGTGGAAAATAGCTTTGACGGAATTGTGCCAATCCGGGAGGAAAGTTCACTTCCGGTTACAACGAAACAGAGTGCCCTGCCAGTGATTATCACGGAGCATGGGATTGGGCTGCAAAATGTACGTGATGTGGCAGAGAGATATTTTGGAGGGGTAAAGATAAAAGTGAAAGGGGATGTTTTTCATGTGACAGTAATGTTGCAACAGGAAATTCAGGAGATGGAAAGGGTTAAGTGAAAAAGCAGCATGGGCTGATATGGCAAAAATGAAAGGAGAGTATTTATTATGAGTATTTTAGGAGTAAACAGTGCTTTGGCGGGTGCCTGCCAGTACACAAACAAAACACAGAAAACCGTTACAAGCGGGGCGGATTTTGCAGAACGGACAGCACAGGCACAGGAGTCTTTGGATGCAGAGAAATTGGAGAACTTCAAAAAAGAAATCTGGAATGAGATCAATTCCATGCCGTGGGGAGCGAATACATCCATACAGATAACGGATGGGGCTTTCAGGAAAATGATGGAAGACAGTGAGTTCAAGAACAAAATGATGAAAATCATCCGTGAGGATGCCATCGGTTCTAACAAGATGTGCGGAGGGACGCTGATAAACATTGATGAAAACGGGTATAAAGGCTATTCCTATATGGCGGATCATGCAAAAGAGGCAGGAACGGCATTTTCAGCACATTCCAAAGATAAGAATGCCTTTTATGTAAAGAAAGCAGAAAAGAAGCGTGAGTACATGAAGCTGTTGGAGGAGAAGCGGTTAAAGCAGGAACTGGCAGAGAGGGATTTGAAGGCAGAACTTGAACGGAAGCGTTTGAATGAGAAGGCTATAGAGCAGAAAAGGATATCACAAGCTGTAAGCGCAGGAGCCAACGCTGCTTATGAAGCAAATTTCCTTATGGCTGACAGCGGATTAAGCGAATAGGATATGCCCGGACTTACCATAAGGGGGCATGGGCGGTTCCGAATGACAGAGGGGCCGCCATTCAAAATAAAAATTTTTAGGAGGATGAAAATTATGGCAATGGAGATTACAAGTAATTACAGCAGTTATGCAGCAAGTTACACCGACACTGCGAAAAAGGTGGATAGTAAGGTGGCGACGGAGGTAAAGACAAACACATCAACAAACAGCAAGGATAAGGTGCAGGCATACTATGAACAGTTATGTAAGAAATTTCCGCAGATAAATTTCAATACAAATGGCGGCGTATTACCGAGTAACAGCAGCAAAGTTACGGTAAATCTTTCGTATGACTGCTTAAAGAAAATGGCGAACGATCCGGAATTTGCAAAAGAGATTGAGTGGAATCTGTCAGGGGAAGTTGCTGCAAATTCAATGGTTTATGGGTGGGCGCAGAGGGATGGCGTTGTGCTTGGCGGAAGAACTGTTACATATGATGCCAATGGCAACAGGCAGTCGTCCTGTGGCGGTATGAGAACTGCAAATATTGGAAACGGAAACAGCAATACTAATAAAACGCAGAAAAAGTATAAAGAAGAGGAAGAACGCTGGCTGAAGGCCAGAAAGAAACGTGAGGAAAAAGAAAAATTCGCAGAGAAGATAGCGGAAAGGCGGGCAGAGAGAAAAGAACAAATGGAAAAGGCAGTGCAGGAACGGGCAGAGAGGAAAGCGGCGAATGAGGCAGCGACAGATACAGACGTATATACCGTAAGCGCTACAGGCACGGATATAAAAGCTGTTACGCAGAAAGTCATAGCAGCGTCTTTGGGTACGTCTACGCCCACAGGAGCAGGTTTTGATACAAAGGCGTAAATAATCTTTACACCCAATTCCGCAGAGGCGCATAAAATTTTGCCCCTGCGGAATGCCCGGACTTATGGGCGGCTCTGAACGACAGAGGGGCTCAATTAAAAATTGGAGGTATCCACAGTATTATGAAAAAAATTTTTATCTGTTGGTTAGCGGTTTCTGCGGTAGTCATGCTGGTGATACCGTGGGCGGCGGCTACATTTGTAAAAGGTGATGCAGGAATGGCAGTCTGCTTCCTTCTGTTTTTTGCCATCAATCCAATATACTCTGTGGCTATCGGGAGCTTTGCGGGAAAGGATATGAAGCGTCTGTGGAGCCTGCCAGTTATCTCGGCGGTGCTGTTCCTGTGCGGCACATGGATTTTCTTTGATATGGGCGAAACGGCGTTTATCCTGTATGCGGCGGTCTATCTTGTTTTGGGGATAGTTGCTATGCTGATTTCCATGTGTATCAGGAAGAAGGTGCAGGGGTAAATTCCCCTTGTAGGGCATGGAGAGTGGGGGACGGAAAGGAGTTTTAATGCGTATATGTATTCGGTGTAATGGCACGATGGTTGAGGGCTGTGGCATAAAAGTAAAGGGCGGAGCTTATGGGATTGTTTTGACTGATGATGAGAACAAGTGGTGGGGTGGACGCATTGGTACACCCAAAGTCGCAGTTTGCCCTAATTGTGGCGAGGTTTCTATTTATCTTGAAGATGTGGATAAATTGAGGAATGACAAAAAGTAAAATCACTGCCGTATATCTTCAATACTCCGCAGAGCAAGGGCCGGTTTTAGGAAGATAAGCAAATCGGGGAGCAAGGGCGGCTCTGAACGACAGAGGGGCTGTATGAAACTTTTTTGAGGACTGTCTCGTGTTACAAGCAGAAGGGAGGTGTTGGTCATGAAGCTTGACAGGGGAAGTTAGGCTGTATGTTTGTATGAAGGAATAAACTGCTCGGACTTATTTTAAGAGAGCAGGCGTGGCTCTGAATGACAGATGAGCCTTAATAAAAAAATGACAATAATGGAGGACTTGAAAATGGGTATTAACGGAATTGGAGCAGGAGGCTACCCGGTGACAGGGTATACAACAAAAAGAACGCAACAGAATGCAGCAGGAAAAAGGTTTGCAGACCAGGTAAACAATGTGGCGGGCAAAAAAGGCCACACTGTCTATATGAAAACGGATGATATGTTGTATTCCGGCGGCAATGGCACGGGTTTATCCTTTTATATCAAATATGCAGAAGATTCAACGGAAGATGACCCGACCGTGATTGCAAAAGGTGTTGATGAAAATGGAGATGAGTTTGAGCAGACCATACATATCAACAAGATAAATCCCAGATCTGCGACAATCGTGGAGATGCGGGCGTTGGAAGCATATACGGGAGTGGAAAAGCAGAATGGCTTTAGTTCCCTTCCGATGGGAACCGGAAACATGGGGCTAAATGACAGACGGGATTTCATGGATATGTTTAAGAATGCTATAAGTGATATGAAGCTGCTGAGCCAGAAAAAGGCTGCGGCATATTACCAGTACAGTATGCAGGCATATTGGGATTTTATGAGCAGAAAATAACGACGGGCTGTCGGGACTTATTACGGAAAGCAGGGCGGCTCTGAACGATAGAGGAGCCGCCAATCGAAAATGACTGGCAGCAATGGAGGGACATTTAGAAATGGGAGTAAACAGTGTAAGTGAGCAGAGTTCCACATGGGGAGCGGCTTTCAGGAGCAAGCCGGTATTCTTTATGACAGGAAAAGAAACAGAGGCTTTTTTTGAGGGAAAAATGCGGAAGAACATGGTGCTGCAGGAGGATAACTGTACGCTCAGTAGCAATGATATTTACCGCAGGCAGCATACCACTTATGAGGTATCTGATAAAGACAAGGGCAGTGCATTTCTGGATCTGGGCTTTCTCATCAAGGACGAGACCAGCAGCCTGAGAGGGAGTCTCAGCGATGATAAGGATGTGGATTTCTATAATTTTTCCATCCCATTGATGAGCACTCAGCGGAATTACTTTGGTGTTGAAGTTTATATAGATATGCCGGAGGGCTGTGATTACGACCTCACCCTGTATGATGAATACGGAAACCAGGTGGGGAAGGCAGAGTGGGACGGCGAGGGGCGGAAAAAGCTGAACGTCCCTAATTGGGATCTTGACACCAACCAATATTGTATCAAAGTAGAAAACGGAAACGGGGCGGAAGTTTCCCCGGATGATTATTACAAGATCAGTTTCCACGTTTCCGAAAATAAGGAGCATGAAAAGACCGATGCCGTAAGGGAGGCATTCGGGGAGCTGCAGAACGCATACAGCCGTAAGGATGAAAACTGGCGGGAGTACCTTGACCGTTATAACGTAGTCCTTAAGGAAACGGAGCAGAATTACATAAAGGAGATGGAACAGCTCCACCAGAAGCAGTTTGAGAGCCTGCCGGAAGAGAAGAAATATAAGGGAGATCGCACGGTGGATGAGCTTCTGCAGGATATGGCGGAGGGGAAGGAACTGAACGCTACGGAGCTGGAATATGTGAAGATATTTGCCGGACTGCAGGATATTGAGAAGGCGCAGCAGAAAGCAGAACTGAAAAACAGTTTTTCCGAAGATTTCGTAAAGGAACTGGAGGGCATGGGCATCTCCCGTGATGCCATAGAGGGGATGCGCGTCAGAATCGGAAGCAATGGAGATGTGAGAGTGGACGGCATAGAGGATGAGGCTGTCCGGGAACAGGTGCAGAAACTGATAGATGAAAAGTACAGTGACCAGATGTACCGTTACTATATAGGGATTGCTGACAGTGTGGGGAACCTGTCCTCCAACACATACCAGTATGCCACGGATGTGCAGGAAGTGCGGCGCTATCTGAAAGGGGTTACGGGAGAGGATATATCATTGGAGAGCCTTTACCTGACACCCGACGGGAAGATCGGGGGACTACCGGAAAAGGCGGCGAACCTGATCAACAAGACAAAGGATAATGCCAAAATAGAGCGGATGAAGGATGCACTGGCGGATATCATAGGAAACATCAGGATAAGCGGGGACTTGGGCATTCCTGATTTCACCTCAGAGTTTCAGTTTAAGGATGGGGCGTTTTCTGTGGCAGACAATGGGTTTGCAGTTGATATGGGTGCACTGGACGGACGGCTGACACCAAAATCCTCCGGCAATATGTATTCTGATATGTATAAGTATCAGTTCAAGAAAGTTTTATAAACCCGCAGTCCCATATCCCCAATACCCCGCAGAGGATAAGCAGACTTCCCCGGTTTCCGGCAGATTGGCAAATCGGGGAGCAGGGGCGGCTTGCTGTAGAAAGGACATTTTAGCATGGAGATAACAGGAATTAAGGTAGGGAGAGTTTTGGCTGTATATTGCTAACAAGGCATCATGGGGGATAGTGGATATGGGTATAAGGATTGATTTTTCAGAGCCAATTATCAAAAAAGACATTGTGATGGAAATGAGCAGTGGGGATTTGGATAATTTTTATGTTTCCGCATCGGATTTTGATAAGAGCAACATCTTTTTTATTTTATTAGCGTCATTACACCATTATGAAGAAGACGGAGATACTGTTAGGGCGGCACATTTGAGTTTTCTGACAGCATATTATGTGTTTACGCCTTTGACACCGCCGGGTTCCTATCAGCTTGCTTTGTATTACATTAAGAAAGCTGTATCCATGAATCCACTTCCGGAGTATATAGAATGGCTTTCGATTATGGAAAAAGGGAATTGATATCCAGAGCGAGAGTAGGCATTCCCGGTTTCCGGCAGATTGGCAAATCGAGTAGCGGGGCTATGAGTGGAAATGAAGACAAGGTTGTATTGAATCTTTCCAGTGAATGCCTAAAGAAAATGGCAAATGATCCGGAATTTACAAAAAAGGTAGAATTTAATTTGACTGGCGCAGTTCAGGGGCATAATAATATGTTTGCACAAGCCAAAGCATACAATGCAATAATACATGGTGTCACAGCGGTAATGGATGCTGATGGGAATGTTTCCGTTAATTGTGGCGGTATGACAAGAACCAGCGGTACAAAACAAAATTCAACTGTATTTAATACAAAAAAGAAGCAAAAAGAAAGGGGAGGATAGAATATGATAAAAACAGATTTGACAGGCATAAATGGAGTCAGCCGATCACTGCTTCATTCCAAGATAACGAGGCAGCAACAGGCAATTAAACTATTATCAGAAATGGGCAGCAACAGACGGGATAGCTTAAGTGTTTCTAACAGTGCAAGGAGTTTTTCCAAGGAATCCATAGCTGCACTGATAGACAAAAGTGCAAATGTATCTGCGAGTGAATTATCCTATTATTTTGCAAACTATAATAATTCAAGTGCTATTCTGGATGCAATCAATTTTGGGGAAAATGTTTCCTGCGGATATAATCCTGATTTTGAGGAGTATGGCGTGATTTCCTTTGATCATAACGGAAGCAGACAGATAGTGCCAAATTATGCTGTTCCTAAGATAAATACAGGTTCTCTGTCAGGCATTCGTGCTGTAAACAATTCTTTGGTTCTGAACAATAAAAGCTATTATTCATGGACAACATCCAGCGGCAGCAGATACACGTGGACTGTCAAGAATGGAAAAATTGGATGGGCGGCCTCGGAGTCGTTATTGGCAGAGAATACAAACCAAAAAGGGACAAATTATAAGTGGGAAATGAGGACAGCAAGTAATATTCTGTCTGCACTTGCACGGGGAAAGAATTTGTATGGGTTTAGCAGGGAAGATGTGTTATCGGTATGTTCCAGTGTTGGTTTTTCAACGGGGTTCTTTTCTATAGACGCAGGTGCTGGAAAGCATAATTATATCCTGCAGGAGACCGGAAAAGTAATAGATGTTGATAAGAAAATTGAACAGTTGAACAGTACAAATTATATAGATGCTGGTTTCAAAGAGGGCGATACAATTTCCGTTTATGGCAATGAATATGCGATAGACAGCGGCGGACATATCAATGTTTCTGCTAATGATACATTTACATCAACAGAAATTATTTATCCAAGTCATTAAAAAAATAAATAGGACATCCAGTCCTACATAGATAGGCACCACAGAAGAAAACCAATAAAGCACAAACGATAAAAGGGAACTGGCAGAGACAGGCTGGTTCCCTTTGTTACATATCAGTGCGGGGAGGCGGTTGTCAATGGAAAAGGTGAAATGCCCGAACCCTAAGTGCGGGCGGCGCATCTTTGACATTGAGGAGATGCCGCCGGGGAAAGTGGTGCTGGAAAACCTACAATTCATGCAAATAGTAAACAAAAGCGATACATACATTTTGGCGGGCGTGCTGCGTTTCACGATAAATGTGGATTGCAATGCGCCCGCTTTTTCTGGTTATGGATGATAAAATGCCGCCTCTTTAGGCGGAGGCGGCTGTAAAAGCATAAAGAATGACGCACACACCCGATAAAAGCAGCCAGGACGGCTGTGTTATGCTGGGTGTTTTCTATTGTTCAGAGAAAGGACAGGCCATCCCGCGGTACGGCTCTGCTGGGCTGTTCCGCGGGAGGCGCCGGCAGGGCTGCCGGGGAAGCCGGAACGAAATGCTGTCCCCAGGAAAGGGGATAACATGGCCATGGCACGGGCAGGGAACGGATTCCCGCCACCCGCAACAAGACATCATATTTTTTCTGTACATACCGCAGTTCCTTCCAAGAGGGCTGCGGGCTTTTTTTATTCGACACATTTCTGTTTTATTCCCAGACATATTACAAAAGAATACATTATTTTCATTACGGGCGTGCCTGCCATTGAGCGGGTGCGCTTTTTTTGCGCTCTGAAACGCCAGCCATATAGAAGCCGTGCGCCGCCACTCCAGTCTTGAAACTGTTTAACCAAATTTCAAGACTGGAGGAAATCTGAATGAAAATTGAATACAAAGATGCGGACGGTAGGGTACTGGAGCTGGAGGTTTCTGATGAGATCGGGCAGTTCTACCTTTCTTCCGTGGAAGAGGCAAAAAAGAGCGACAGGAGGAATACCAGGCCGGACCGCCACACGTCCCTGGAATCTTTTGTGTATGAGGACAAGCGATTCTTCACGGCGCCGTCCAACCCCATGCAGGAGGCCGTGGAAGACTGTGAGGTGGAGCGGCTGCTTTCCTGCCTGAATGACCGCCAGAGGGAGCTTGTGCGGCGGTGTGTGATTGAGGGGTGGAGCTACACGGAAATAGCCGCCCAGGAAGGGAAGGATGAGTCAGCAGTCCGCCATGCGGTAAAAAGGGCGCTGAAAAAAATGAAAAAAACTTTTTTCTGACCGTCCGAAAATGTGTCCGCCCATGGCTTATGCCAGAGGGTGCTGTGAAAACCCTCGGAAATGGAGGACATGTGCATGGAACACACATTGAGGATCAGTGTTTCAAAAGAGCCGGCTGACGGCGGGATCGTGAGCTGCCGCAACGTCTCCGTGAGGGAGCGCCTGGTGCGCTTCCTCCTTGGGGAGAAGCGGAGCCTGACCATCATCGTGCCGGGCGGTTCTGTCCGGGAGCTGGCAGTGAGTGAAGTCATGGAAGGAGGAGACGTACATGGGAAAAGTGAAGTTACTGCTTGATGTTATTGGGGATCTGCGTTCCCTTGCCGACAGCCTGCAGGCCGTTGCGGATGCGGTGGCGGACAATGGTGCTGCGGAAGTGGAGGCGACTGTCACGAAGGAGCCGGAGAAAGCGGGAAAGGCAGGGAAAGCCGCAAAGAACACGGCGAAGAAAGATACGAAGGCGGCAAAGCAGGAGCCGGAGGAGAAACCGCTGACGCTGGAGGAAGTCCGGGCGGTTCTGGCGGAGAAGTCCCGGTCCGGGCATACGGAGGAAGTGAGGGAGCTGCTGAATAAGCATGGCGCGGATAAGCTGTCGGAGATCGACCCGGCAGAATACCCTGCGCTCCTTGCAGAAGCGGAGGTGCTGTGATGGGGAGACACGCATTACTTTCTGCATCCTCCAGCCACCGTTGGCTTGCCTGCCCGCCGTCTGCGAGGCTCTGTGAAAATTATGAGGATACGGGCAGCGAATACGCGCAGCAGGGAACCGATGCCCACAGCCTGTGCGAACACAAGCTGAAGCTGTCCCTGGGCATGGAAACCACAGACCCCACGGAGGGGCTTGAATTTTACGATGAGGAGATGGAGGAATGCGCCTGCGGGTATGCGGAGTACGTCCTTTCGCTTGTGGAGGAGGCAAAGAAAACCTGCAAAGACCCGGTCGTGCTGATTGAGCAACGGCTGGACTTCTCACGGTATGTGGAGGAGGGATTCGGCACCGGCGACTGCGTCATTATCGCAGATGGCACTCTGTATATCATCGACTATAAGCACGGCAAAGGCGTGGAGGTTTCCGCAGAGGGGAACCCGCAGATGATGCTGTATGCCCTGGGTGCGCTGGAGCTGTTTGACGGCATTTATGATATTGAGTCTGTCCGCATGGCGATCTACCAGCCGCGCCGGGAGAATGTCAGCGTGTGCGTGATGGCGAAGGATGACCTTCTACAGTGGGCGCATAACGAACTTGTGTATAAGGCGAAGCTGGCCTATGCCGGGGAGGGCGAGTTCTGTGCTGGGGAACACTGCAAATTCTGCAAGGCGAAGGCGGTCTGCAGGAAACGGGCGGAATATAACCTGGAGCTTGCCAGATATGATTTCGAGATGCCCGCCACGCTGGAGGATGACGAGATCGCGGCGATCCTCGTGAAAGCGGATGAGCTGGCGGCATGGGCGGCGGACGTGAAGGAGTTCGCATTGCAGCAGGCATTAAGTGGCGTGAAGTATGCCGGGTTCAAGGT
>CANDBT010000037.1 GCA_947383005.1 uncultured bacterium
AGGGCGGAAATAGCGAGTGCCGAATTCACCGGAATTTCCGCAAGGCAGTACTAGAAGCATCGTGCGTTCGCCCGATGGGGAAAAGCGGATAAAATCAGTCTTACAGGCAAGCTTGGCGCCTGTTTTTATCTGTTTTTCCTCGCCCCGTGAACGTAATCACATATTTGCAAACATATCCGAATGATGGGCCGTATGGCGGAACTGCCGGGGGGTCATATGATATTTTTTGCGAAAGAGATGGTAGAAATGGCTGAGATTGTCAAATCCTGCCATCATGCAGATGTCGAGGATCGGGAGATCCGAGTGGATTAAGAAATTGGCCGCATAATTTAAACGCAAGTCATTGATATATTGCGTCGGAGTCAGATCCTGATATTGACGAAAAATCCGGCACAGATATTCATGGCTTTTTTTGCTGATCCGCAGCAGAGCCGGCAGCCCTTCGGAGAGATTGGACGGTTTTTCCATTTCCTGAAGTAAGTTCTCAAACCAACCTTCGCCGGTTTGTTGGCGATGAAAGCACCGGGAAAAGTAATGGACAAAGATGTCGAGAATCAGGGTTCGCAGTTTGGTTCGCTGCAAGCTTAAATCGGTCAGGCTGACCGTATAGAGTTCTTTCATGCGCCGTTCGATCCGCTCACGCTCGGTTTGGTTGAGCATGACATAGGGAGGTGGTGTGTCAGGACTGATCAATACCTCAGAAGGATAGCCGTCACCGAGATAGTCAAACAATGCACGGGCAATCGCGGAGGAAAAGGCAATGTTGATGTGATAGCCGCTTTTGAGATAGCGTCGGGAATGAATGTCGTTGGGGCGGATGAGGACTAAGGCACCTGAACCTAAGTCCATGGAATACTGGTTGCAGATCAGCTCCTGGGAACCTTCCACAATCAGAAAGAATTCAAAAAAGTCATGGCTGTGGGGGAAATCGGTGTTTTGGAAAGAGGAGAGGATCGCATAATGCATCTCAGTATTGGGATCGATAATATCGATTTCCTGCTGTCGAAAGGTCTTCATCAGGTACTCCTTTTCTGATTTTCCATTGGACTGTGCTGTTTTCGGACAACGATGCTGCCACAGCAGGTTTTGCACATACCTGCCGGAACGGCAATGATTTATACTCGATGGTGATGTCAAAATAGTACAATAATTTTATCAAATTGAGACAAGAAAAGCAACAGAAATTATTATAAAATAAAGGACATAAAAGAAAAATATTGTAACGGTTGTTTGAATGGCGGTGAAATATTAGAAAATAGTGTCAGAAGGAGGAACATGTGAGACTGGGAATCGGGTTATATAAGGATATGCTGAAAGCGGAGAATTACAGGTTTGCAAAGCAGGCCGGGTGTACGGACATTATTGCCCATCTTGCTAATTATTATACGGATGGGGCGATTGTTCCGGGGACAGATGAAATGCGTAATTATGGGATTTCAGAAATCGGAGAAGAGTGGACTCTGGATCAGCTAAAGGCATTGAGAGAGGAGGTGGAAGAGGAAGGGCTCCATCTGGAGGCGATTGAGAATTTCAATCCGGCGAACTGGTATGATATCCTTTTGGACGGACCAAAAAAACAGGAACAGATGGATATGCTGAAACGCATCATCAAAAATGTGGGCCAGGCGGGGATTCCGGTTTTTGGCTACAATTTCAGTATAGCAGGTGTGTGGGGACATACCAGAAGGCCGGCGGCGAGAGGGGGTGCGGATACGGCGTGCTTTGACTGGGAGGACGGAGGAGAGAATATTCCTATTCCCAATGGTGAGATATGGAATATGACTTATGACCCGAACGCGCCGAAAGGTTTTATCCCGCCGGTGTCTCAAGAGGAGCTGTGGGAGCGCTGGACATATTTTATCAATGAAATTACACCGGTAGCGGAAGAATACGGGGTGCGTATGGCGGCCCATCCAGATGACCCGCCTATGCCCAAGCTGCGGGGGCATGCCAGGCTGGTGTATGAACCAAAGTATTACCAGCGGATGCTGGAGATCAACCCGAGTCCGTCGAATTGCTTTGAGTTTTGCATGGGCAGTATCCAAGAGATGAGAAATGGGGATATCTATGAAGCGATTGAGAATTTTGCACCGTTGAATCGGCTGGCATATATCCACTTTCGCAATGTCAGGGGTAAGGTGCCGCATTATGTGGAGGCATTTGTCGATGACGGGGATATAGACATGATGCGCTGCCTGAGGCTGTTGAAGAAATACGATTATGACGGGGTGCTGATTCCGGACCATACGCCGCAGTTGATATGTGGGGCATCGTGGCATGCAGGGATGGCTTATGCGCTGGGATATATGCAGGCGGCATTTCAGGTGCTCAGGGAGGAAGAAAAGGGATGAGAGAAGAGGACAGAAAGCTTATGGAGCAGGTTCGTGGGGAGCTGTATACCCCGGTGGTGGGCGATATCCTGGATGGAATGGGATACTATCATCAATTTCTGCCGCAGGCGGTCCAGCCGGCAGGGGAGGGAATGAAACTGGCTGGCAGGGCGATGCCGGTGCTGATGATTGATGTCTATGGGCCGCAGGAAAAGCCCTTCGGATTGCTGACGGAAGCATTGGATCAATTGGAGGAGGGAGAGATCTATCTGGCAAGCGGAGGAGAGATGCGCTGCGCATATTGGGGAGAGCTGTTGACGGCTACGGCACGTACCCGCGGGGCTTGTGGCGCGGTAATCAATGGTTTTCACCGGGATACGCCGCAGATGCTGGCTCAGGATTTTCCGGTATTTTCCCGGGGAAGGTATGCTCAGGACTCCGGGGTGAGGACACAGGTGGTAAACTACCGCTGCCGGATAGAGGTGGGGGGCGTAACGGTGGAGCCGGGAGATCTGATATTTGCTGATCTGGATGGGGTGCTGGTCATTCCGAAAGCCGTAGAGCAGGAGGTAATCGAAAAGGCATTGGAGAAGGCGCGGGGAGAAAAGGTAGTCAGAAAGGCGATTGAAAGCGGCATGAGTGCGACGGAGGCATTCCGCAGGTACGGTATTTTATAAGAAAGGACGTTTATGGGCAGAATAGAAGAGAAGATGGGACTCGGGGGAAAGAATATTATCATTACCGGCGGCCGTAGCGGGCTGGGGTTTGCCATGGCACAATGTATCGCGGCTATGGGAGGTTTCCCTATTCTTCTGGGCTCTTCGCCGCAGGAGGTGATGGAGGAAGCAGCTAAGCGGGTGCAGGCCGGAGCAGGATATCATTTTGATGTGACAGAGACAACAAAGGCGGAGGGATTTGTTGCGGAGCTGGCAGAGCGATATGGCCATATTGACGGCCTGATCAATAATGCTGGGGTTCATTGCAAAAAGCCTTTTGAGGAGACGACGGAGGAGGATTTTGCCAGGGTGTTCGCTGTTCATGTGGCCGGAGCGGTCGCGCTGACGAGAGCGGTGCTGCCATGGATGAAACGGCAGAGGGCGGGGAGTGTCCTGTTTATCGCTTCGATGTCAGCAATGACGGGGATGACGCAGGTGACGGCATATGGGGCGGCGAAATCGGCGGTATTGGGATTGGTGAAAAGCCTGACCGGAGAGTATGCACCTTACGGGATTCGGATTAACGCGATTTCGCCGGGATTTATCGATACGCCGATGTTCCGGCAGGCTACGGATACAGATCCGGAACGACAGCAGAAAATTCTGGGCCATACACCAATGGGAACATATGGGAGTCCGGAGGATGTAGGGTGGGCGGCGGTATATCTGTGTTCAGATGCGTCGCGGTTTGTGACCGGAATCAATGTTCCGGTGGATGGTGGATTTCATATTGGATTTTAAGAGAACTGTCGCGGGTACATAAAAAGTGAGGAGGATTATCATGAGAAAATGGATGGGTATGATGTTGGTGGCGGGGTTGGCATTTTGTCTGGCAGGTTGCGGCGGAGGCGGAAAACAGCAGAGCGGGACGCAGGCGGCAGCGGGCCAGCAGGAGGGATCAGCAGACGCAGGACAACAAGCTGATGAGACCGGGCAGAAAGCAGCGCCAGGAGGTGAAAGCTATGAGTTGGTATTTGCCCATATAGCAGATGAAAATAATAGTTGGCACAAAGCCGCACTGAAGTTTAAGGAGCTGGTGGAGGCGGGCAGCGAGGGGAGAATCCAAGTGAAGGTGTATCCCAACAACAGCCTGGGCAGCGAGAGTGAAGTGTTGGAAATGATTCAGACCGGAACTTGCGATATCACGATTACAGCGGACAGTCTCTCCACATGGGCCCCTGATATCGGATTTATGGGAGCGCCTTATATGATTTCGGATTATGATCATCTGGCGAGGGTGGTAGATGGTGAGGTGGGCGAGGCGATCGAGCAGCAGATCCTTGATAAGGCGGGGATGCGCTGTCTGACTTGGCTGGCGCGCGGGCCGCGTTATCTGACCAGCACGAAAAAAGTCACTACGCCGGCAGAACTCTCTGATGTGGTGATTCGTGTACCGGATGTTCCCATGTATGTTAAAACATGGGAGAGCTTCGGGGCCAAGCCGGTTCCCATGGCTTTGAGCGAGGTGTTTACCTCCGTACAGCAGGGTACCATCAACGCCCAGGAGAATCCGCTGGCGCTGATTCGGAGCAATGGTTTCGCTGAGGTGTTTCCATATTGCATGGAGACCGAGCATGTGCGTGGCTGGATTTATGTGGTCATCGGTGAGGATAAATATCAGAGCCTGCCGGAGGATTTAAAGCAGGTGGTCGAATCTGCGGCGGCAGAGATGCAGACATATGAGAGAGAGCTGTTTTACGCAGATGAGGAAAAGCTGCGTGAAGATCTGGAGGCAGCCGGTATGGAATTTGTCCCGGTGGAAAAGGAGAAGTTTGAGGCGCTGACTGAGGATGTGGTGGCGTTGTTGACGGATTCTCAGAGAGAGCTTTATGATAAAGCGGTTGCCTTAAAATAGGAGGCTGCCTGGAAGCAAGAAGCAACAAGAAGGAATCAGGAATCAATATCCGGGAAACGACAGTTTAAGAATGATTAGAACTGTCGTCCCGGATAATGGGGGAAGCGGAATGAAGGATAAAAACAGTTGGGGAAGGCCGGTATGGTCAGCAATAGACCGGCTCCTGTGGGTGATTGATAGTTTGATTTATGCGGCGATGATTGGTGTGGTATTACTGCAGATTTTCGCAAGGATGTTTCTGCCGAGGGTGCCATCCTGGACCGAGGAAATGTCACGGTATCTGCAGATCTACTTAGTGGCTTTCGGAGCAGGGCTGGCGGTGAAGTATGATTCATTTGTCAGTGTGGAAACGATCTTTAATCTGATCGGGAAGAAGGCCGGGCTGATTCTGAAAATGGTCAACAATGTGGTGGTTTCTGTGATGTTTGTGTTCTTTGCGTTTTTCTCCGTGGATCTGTACCAATTGGGAAAGCCGCGCACGGCAGTAACCATGCCGGCCATTACTATGAATATGATCTATTTCAGTATGCTGCTGATGAGTGTCAGCGTACTGTGTTATCTGTTGAAGAAGGAGTTTCAACTGTATCAGGAGCTGAGAGGGGAGGGAAAATAGAATGCAGGTAATTTTCATGTTCGGATTATTTTTCCTGTTTTTGTTTGCCGGGATTCCGGTGGCATTTTCCCTTGGGTGTTCGGTGCTGTACTATTTCCTGGTGGAGGGGATTCCACTGATTACCTTGCCCCAGAAGATGTTCGGTGGTATGAATTCCTTTGTACTGCTGTGTGTGCCGGGGTTCATCCTGGCCGGAAATCTGATGAACCAGGGTGGTATCACTTACCGGATTATCGACTTTGCCAATTCACTGGTAGGACATATCTGTGGAGGATTGGGGCAGGCTAACATCGTCGCTTCTATGGTATTTGCGGGAATTTCCGGTACGGCCACGGCAGACTCGGCCTCCCTGGGAGCGATTCTGATACCTGCTATGGAGCGGGAAGGCTACGACACAGATTTTTCCTGTGCGGTGACAGCGGCTTCGAGCTGCATTGGTCCGATCATCCCGCCCAGCCTGCCGATGATTGTGGCCGGTACCCTGACCGGGCTCTCGGTGACCAAGCTTTTTGTGGCCGGGGTGATTCCGGGACTGATGATGGGTGTGGGGATGATGATTGTGTGTGGGATCATTTCCCGTAAGCGCAGTTACCCTAAACGGGAACGGCAAGGCTGGTCTGGCAAGGTAAAGGCATTTTTTGGAGCTTTCTGGGCGCTTTTGATGACTGCGATTATTTTGTACGGAATCATGGGGGGTATCTGTACACCGACGGAGGCGTCGATCATTGCCGTCGTGTATGCCCTGATTGTGGGGATATTTGTCTATCGGGAATTGCCGGTCAAAGAGATTCCGGTAATTGTGAGGGAGTCAGCGTGCACCACTGTTTCGATTTTGATGTTGATCGGTTTTGCCAATGTATTCGCCTGGGTGCTTTCCAAGGAGCAAATCCCGACGCTGGTAGCAAATGCCATGCTGGGCCTGACGCAGAACAAGTATGTAATTCTTTTGCTGATCAATATTTTGCTGTTGTTTGTGGGTACCTTCATGGAGACGAACGCTGCTCTGGCGATTCTGTTTCCGACATTGTTGGGCGTGGCGACGAGAGTGGGCGTAGATCCGATCCATTTTGCCATCATTACCGTACTGAATCTGGTGCTAGGCCTGACAACACCGCCGGTTGGGGTCTGCCTTTTCATTACTTCCACCGTAGGGAAGATCTCGCTGGGCAAGGTGGCGAGAGCAGTATTGCCGTTTCTGGCAGTCAATCTGATTGTGCTGATGTTGGTTACTTATTGCCCGCCGCTGACTTTATGGCTGGTGAATTTAATGTTTCCTACATGATTTGCAGCGGCTGATATAATGCGGCCACAATCACCGTTGAATTTAGACAATGGATAGTTCACAGGGGAGGAATGCGATGAAGAGAAGAGTGGCATTTTTGACAAGGGCAGGGAAAATCGAAATTCGGAAACAGGAAATGCCGGAATTGTGTGAAGGGGAGGTGCTGATCCGCGTACGCTCGGTGGGAATCTGCGGTTCAGACATATCTTATTATACTAAAGGGGAAACCGGTCTGGGGCGATTGGATTTTCCGCATATTCTGGGACACGAATGCGCCGGGGATGTGGTACGGACAGGAGGAGAAGACCGACGATTGCAGCCGGGGGACAGGGTAGCCGTTGAGCCAGGAGTCGGTTGCGGAATCTGTGATTACTGCCGGACCGGCAGATATAACCTCTGTGAAAGTATGGCTTTTATGTCTTCGGCAATAAAACGTCCGGGAGGGGAAGGCGGTATGGCAGAATATATTGTTCGTCCGACACAATATGTTTATCCGATTCCGGATACCATGAGCTATGAACAGGCAGCTCTGGCCGAGCCCGTCTCTGTCGCTATTCATGCCATGCGGCGTTCGGGTATCCGTCCGGGACAGAGCGCGGCGATTTTAGGCTGTGGCCCGATTGCCGGGTGTATCTTACTGGTACTGAGTGCCTGCGGGGTCAGCCGGATTTATATGACGGATATTGATGAAACACGTGTCCGGAAAATGAAAGGGCTGGGAGCCAGCGAAACTTATTTGGTGAAAGGAAAAGAGCCAGAGAGCTTGCGGGCGTTGCTGCCGGAAGAGGTGGATGTGGTGTTCGACACTACTTGTCAGGAGGATGCCTGCAACGCCAGCCTTTCCTGGATTAAAAAGGGCGGTGTGCTGACTCTGGTGGGTGTGCCGACAGGCTATCGGATGCTGGATTTGCAGACACTGTTTGTCCGGGAACAGTCCATTATCACTACCTTCCGCTATGCCAATACGTATCCGACAGCTATCCGGCTGATGGAAGGAGGCAGGTTGCATCCGGAGGCGCTGGTTTCTCACCGATTTCCATTTGAGAAGGCGGGGGAGGCCATGGAGAAAGCGGCAGCGAGAGAGCCGGATGTGATGAAGGTGATGATTGCCCTGTGAGATAGTGATGACTAACAGGTGAAAACGGGCAAAAAGAAAATGGACAAACTTCACTTTTACCATTATACAATGATGTTGGGGTCAAAAGGTCAAAAAATCCTCTTGCAAGCGAGCTTGCATTGGATTTTTTGACCTTTTGACCCTGGTATCATACAATTTGCTTAAATCATTTCAATGGCATCATCGATATTGCTGTCGGACCTTGAAAAGAAAGAATTTTTGAGAGATTTCATAGAAGGCGTTGAAATTTATCCGGAAAAGTTGGATAATGGATGCTAAAGATTTTTATGGTATTTCTGTTTTGGGGGATAGAACGATGTCAGATAGCCGCTTGTTCAAAATTTTATATTATCTTTTAGACAGGGAACATGCTACGGCTCCTGAATTGGCGGCTGAATTCGAAGTTTCACAGAGAACAATTTATCGTGATGTGGAAGTGTTAAGTGGTGCAGGTATTCCCATCTATACTGAACCAGGAAGAAATGGCGGGATATATTTATTGCAGGATTTTATTTTGGATAGGGCAATATTATCCGAAAATGAAAAGCAGGAAATATTGACAGCACTACAAAGTATATTTGCTACAGGGTATATTGGAGGAAAGGAAACGCTGACAAAGATATCAGCGCTTTTCAATGTAAATACAAGAAATTGGCTGGAAGTCGATTTTTCACCTTGGGGAAAGCGCGTTTATGACGGCTCTAAGTTTGAACTGTTAAAAACGGCAATAATTCAGTGCAGGGAAATAGAGATAGTTTATGAGAACACGAATAGTGAAAGGAGCAAACGAGTCGTTCAACCATTAAAAATCTCTTATAAATCAAAAGCATGGTATTTGAAAGCGTTTTGTATTGAAAAGCAGGATTTTCGTATATTCAAACTAAATCGCATATTGAAGTTGGAATTATTAGAGACTACATTTGTACCAAAACCATACCCGGAATTGGAAAATAATCTACAACAGGCATATCCTGAGATAGTCCTTTTGTTTTCAAAAGAAATTGCTTATCGTGTCTATGACGAATTCGACGAAACAGAAATTGAATATCAAAAAAACGGCGATCTGGTTGTCTGTACGGAAATGCCTGTTGATACATGGCTTATTGGTTATCTGCTTTCATTTGGGGCACAGGTTGAAATAATTGAACCGACATATTTAAAAAGTGTTTTAGCTGCGCAGGCACAGGCTATTTATAAAAAGAATAAACCTTGACAAAAGGTGTCAGGGTATTTGTGTTATACTTAATACTATAACAATACATCTATACACAAATGTTCAATACATTAGAAAGAGGTAAAGAGAATGAATGAAATGAGTCAGAGATTCTGTCAATGTTGTGGTATGCCTATGGGAAATACGGATGAACTGTATGGAACAAATGCCGATGGTGGAAAGAATGGGGAATATTGTAAGTATTGTTTTGAAAATGGTGAGTTTACTTTTAATGGTACAATGGAAGAAATGATTGAGATATGTGTGCCGCATATGGTTGCGGCTAACCCTAATATGAGCGAAGAAGAGGCAAAAAGGATCATGCTTGAATGGTTCCCAACATTGAAACGCTGGAAAAGTTAATTAAAAGGAGAAAAGTGAAAGAGTTTGATAAAATTTTGACGATTTGTTTGCGCTTGGGGAAGGAATGATAAAAAATATGAGAAAAACAATTTTATTTGTAATTTTGCAGCAATATGCAGATTGGGAAGCAGCTTACATTTCATCTGCAATTTCTATGTTAGGGCAAGATAAATATGAGATAAAAACGGTATCATTATCGAAGGATTATGTTCAGTCAATCGGTGGATTCAGGGTATTGCCGGATTATGATATCACCACTGTCCCGGACGATTATGAAGCTCTTATCCTGATTGGAGGAATGACGTGGAGAAGCGAGGATACACAGCCGATTAAAGTATTGGCGGAAGATTGTTTTCAAAAGGGGAAATTGTTGGGTGGAATTTGTGATGCTTCTGCATTTTTAGGCACAGCAGGTATCTTAAATAATGTAGTTCATACAAGTAATGACTTGAATGATTTAAAACAATGGGCTGGAGCCAATTATACTGGAGAAGCTAATTATATTTCAAAACAGGCGGTTTGTAATAAAAATGTTATAACAGCTAATGGTACAGCACCTTTAGAATTTGCTAAAGAGATTTTGTCTGCGTTAAATGTAGCCGATGAAAAAACAATGGCCGATTGGTACAATTTTCACAAATTAGGCGTTTATACCGCGCCAATGCCTAAAATGTAAATTCCGGTTCCGGTTGGAAAAGGGAATGCCGCATATAACGGTTGAATTTGAATTGGAGAGGCTGCCTCAAAGAGGGATTATCCGTTTGAGGCAGTTCTTTGGTGCGTAAAAACAGGAGGGGAAAATGACCAGTAAATTATATTATCAGGACAGTCATCAGAAGGTTTTTGAGGCGAAGGTAATCGCATGCCGTTGGGATGAAAAAAAGCAATGTTATGCAGTCGAGCTGGATCAGACGGCATTTTTTCCGGAAGGCGGCGGGCAATATGCCGATTCCGGCAGGATTAACGGGATAAAAGTGGAAGATGTAAAAGAAAAGGACGATGTGGTATTTCACTATTTGAAACAACCATTAGACGCAGGGAGTAAGGTGGCAGGAGAGATAGACTATCCGGAACGTTTTTCTAAAATGCAGCAGCATACAGGTGAACACATTGTATCAGGGTTGGTACATCGTCATTTTGGCTATGATAATGTGGGGTTTCATCTGGGAAAAGAGCAGGTAACTATGGATTTTAATGGTATGCTTACAACGAGGGATTTGAGACGGATTGAACAAGAAGCCAATGAAGCAGTTGCTGAAAATATGGTTATCGAGACCAGATACCCGGAAAAAGAGGAGCTTGAGCAGATGGAATACCGCAGTAAAAAGGAACTGGCCGGGCAAGTGAGGATAGTCGTAGTGCCAGGTTATGATTGCTGCGCTTGCTGTGCGCCCCATGTGGCCCGTACAGGGGAAATCGGCTTGATTAAGCTGGTGGATGTGGCAAAGTATAAGGGAGGGGTCCGTGTGACTATGGTATGTGGTTTCCGGGCTCTGCAGGATTATCAGATAAAGGAAGATAATGTGCGGGAAATCTCTCGTTTGCTGTCGGCAAAACCATATGAGACGTCAGAAGCGGTAGGGCGTCTGAAAAAGGAAATGCAGCAGATGAAAGATAAACTATTTCGGATACAGAGCCGTTATTTAGAAAGACGGCTGGAGGAAGTGGATTCTGTAAATTTTCTTCTATTTGAAGAGGAATTGGACACCAATGCAGCCAGGCGGTTTGTAGATGCAGGGATGTATCGGTGTGAGGGAATTTGCGGAATATTTTTGGGAAATGACTATCAAGGGTATCAGTATACTTTCGGCAGCCAAAAGGTGGATATGCGGGAATTCCTTAAAATGTTCCATAAATCTTTTCCTGGCAAGGGAGGAGGCAAACCGGAAATGGTACAAGGAACTGTAAAAGCAAGACGTGAGGAATTGGAGGGTTATTTTATTACGGTCAATACCGCGGCTAATCACTCCGCTTATTAGCTATGGGCAAATATAACTTATCGGCAATTGTGAAGTAATTTCCGATAAAAGGCGCGCTCTTTGGCCTATCGCTGCAGACAATTGTAAATGGGCATATGCGGTTATGTTTATAAGGTACCTGTAAATAACAGCGCTGTGAACAGTAATAAATGCCTTGAGTAACTCCATTGTAGACAAAATGAGGGGAGATGGTTTATGATTAAAGAAAACATAAAAGGAGGCTGTGAAGTATGGTTTATAAGAAGTTCCAGGATAAAGAATTGTCTGCGCTGGGCTTAGGAGCTATGCGTCTTCCGGTAATTGATGGTGATGACGGGAGGATTGATGAGCCAGCCGCCGCCGAAATGGTGGCCTATGCCATGGATCAGGGAATCAATTATTATGACACGGCGTGGGGATATCATAATGGCTGTTCGGAAACAGTTATGGGTAAGTTATTGCATGAATACCCCAGGGATAAATTCTATTTAGCGACAAAATTTCCGGGATATGATCTTTCCAATATGGGGAAAGTGGAGGAAATTTTTGAGGAGCAACTGAAAAAGTGCCAGGTGGATTATTTTGATTTTTATCTGTTTCACAATGTATGTGAGATGAATATTGACGCTTATTTAGACAGTCAATATGGAATTTATGCTTACTTAAAAAAACAGAAGGAGAATGGAAGGATCCGCCACTTGGGTTTTTCGGCTCACGGAAGCGTTGAGGTAATGAAACGTTTTCTGGAAGCCTATGGAAAGGATATGGAGTTTTGTCAGATTCAATTGAATTATCTGGACTGGAGTTTTCAGGATGCAAAAGGCAAAGTAGAGCTTTTACGTGAGTATTCTATTCCTGTTTGGGTGATGGAGCCGCTTCGCGGAGGGCGGTTGGCAAAACTGTCAGAGGAACATGAGGCAAAGCTGCAGGCGGTACGTCCTTCAGAGAGTATTCCGGCATGGGCTTTCCGCTTCCTACAGTCTGTCCCGGAAGTTAAAATGGTACTTTCCGGCATGTCTAATTTACAGCAGTTAGAGGAAAATATAAATACTTTTAAAGAAAATAAGCCATTGTCGGCTCAGGAAAGGGAAGTGCTGCTGGGAATTGCCGGGGAAATGCTGGAGAAAAAGACACTGCCCTGTACGGCATGCCGTTATTGTACAAGTCATTGTCCACAGCAGTTAGACATTCCGTCACTGTTGGCTTTATACAATGAGCACTGTTTTACTGACGGCGGTTTTATCGCACCGATGGCCTTGATGGCAGTAGAGGAGGGAAAACGGCCGGGGGCATGTATTGGTTGCCGGAGCTGTGAGGCTGTCTGCCCACAGCAGATTAAGATTTCGGAAGCGATGAGTAATTTTGCAGAAAAATTAAAGGGATAGAAATGCGTGGGGCTGTGAAAACAGCCCTATATCTATGCGCGGCCCCACATAGGGGAAGTATGCCGCAGAAGCGGCGCACACGGGCACTCAAAGGAAAATGTCAACTAAAGCTGACGGGCGCATGGCGCGGCGAACAGGGGGAAGCTTCCTCTTACTTGATTGTATAGGCCCGCATATGGATGTTTGTTGCTAATACAGTATGCGGGCCGCACGGGATAAGGGAAAATTCCCTTACTCGATTTCTTCCCTAATATAAATATGATCGCCTGGATAAAGAATCTGCTGAAAGGCTCCGGAAGCTCCATTTACCGTTAAAGAGACTCTGCCCTTAGGCTGTTTCAAATCGATATCGGAATATTGTATCATATCCATCAAATAGTAAGGGCTTCCGTCATCTTTTGGGGGAAGGTGAAGAGGCATATCATTTAAATAGAATAAGGCAGAAGGCTTCTTTGGGAGCGCTGGTATAGTTGCCGCCGCAGAAGGTGGTTCTGCGGCGTTTATTGCGGAATCCGGCGAGACTGACGGAGGCGTTTCCTGATTGTTTGCGGATATAGATAAATCGGAAGGCGCCGAATCAGGAATGGCTTTCCCGGGGGCAGCCAAACGGGAATCCGCCGGTATGGATTCAGTAAAAGCAGGATTGGCCGTTTGGGAATCGGAGGAATCGGAGGCGGATGTTTCTGATTCGTTTGGCACAGGAGCTGTCGCTTGGGAATCGGTAACAGCAAGTTCAGAGCGTTCTATTTCTGCTAAACCGGTAGTGGCGGAAACGGGGGCAGCAGTTTCAGAAATCACAGCGGCAGTTTCCTGTGAAGGAGCAGAATCACTGTTTTTAGGGGGAGTCCAATTGTCGGGAAGCTTTATCATAATGTTGTCTCCGTTTTTCAGCGATGTGCTTAATGGGGCATGTGCGCCATTTAGCGTGATATCGAGGCTGTCTGACGCGCCTTCGATATCCCCCAGGCAGGCTTTGGCAGGTATGCCCGGTACAGCAGGAATGAAATCAATACAGTCGCCAGCGTGAATAATTTCCGAGAGTTTTCCCTCCTTTTTGTTGATAAATAAGGAGGCTGGCTGTGCAGATGTGCCATAAAAAACTTTTCGGCGGCCATTGACATTTACGGTCAGATTGATACCTGGTCTTCCTAATATATCACGGTAGCCATACCCGTTCATCATAAGAAGATTAAGAACGGTGAAACTGCCGCTTCTGAAAAGTTTGGCCTGGCGCCCGTTTAAAATAACGCGGAAACTATCATTGATCATGTTAAGGCCGGAGGAAATGACAATACCCAGAGGTGTGGCATATTCCGGATTGTTTAAATCATATTCTTTAGAGAATGCATTGGCCCGGAAATAATTTCCGGCAATGGCTACGCGGTTAGGATCCATTTGAAGGGCAACGGTAAGTTCGTCTTTTAAGCCGATTAATTTGCTGCCGCCGCCGGCCAGGAAAAGGGCGGAAGGCGCTCCGCCGTTGATTTCCAAGATTTTAGCGGCAATCTCTTTGCATAAAAGACCGGAAGTATCCTGAATGCATCGCAGGAGTTCTTCACGGGGAATTTTATGTTCTAATCCCAGGATGTCCTGGAAAGTAATTTCTTCATCATGTTCAATCTGTGCTTTGATCGCTTCGGCGGAGGAGAAGTCTACCAGATATTCTTTCATAATCGCTTCGGAGATTTCATCGCCGGCTACCGTAGCCATGGTGTAACCGGTTACGCTGCCCCCGGTACAAGCGGCAATATCTGAAGTTCCGGCGCCAATATCAACCATAACCAGGTTTAACAGACGCAAATTGGCGGGAATAGCCGCATTGATAGCGGCGATGGGCTCCAAAGTGATGCTGGCAACTTCCAATCCGATTTTGTGCATGGTGGTATACAGGCTTTCAACAACTTCACTAGGCAGGAATGTGGCAATCAGGTCCACTTTTATTTGCTGTCCCCGATGATCTTTTAAACTGGATATCATATATTGATCCAGGAAATATTGGCAAACCGTATAGCCTACCAGATAAAAGCGCCGCTCATCGGCATTGGCATCATTTTCCGCGTCGAAGGCAGCTTCGGCTTTACTGATTGCGCCTGCTTCCAGACGGCTGATAATTTCATCATCGATCAATTGAGTACCAGGTAATTCCATTTCATAATCGGCTCGTTTGGTTCTGAGAGCACGTCCGGCAGCAGCTACACAAACCCGGTTTAACGTGCAGCCCAGCTTGCTTTCCAGGCGTTTTTTGACTTTTTCCGCCAATGCAGACACTTTTTCTATATTTTCAATCTGACCGTCAATCATAGCCCGTTCGCTGTGTTCTTCCTTTTCGATGGCAAGGATTTTTACTTTGTCATCCTCTACGGATCCTACCATGCCAATAATGCTTCGTGTCCCGATATCTAAGGCAAAAATAATATTTTCCGCTTGTTTTCGTATCAGCGGTCTTGTGGTTTGCCTTTTGGTTGAATTCTTAGCTCTAGTTTTAGGCGTGTTTTTAGCCGTGTTTTTAGCCATGTTTCCCCTCCTGAACAATCAGTCTTTCAATAATTATATTAAAATTGTAACTTAATGTAAATCATTTTCTTGTTTTTTCCTAAAAAATCGTGCATTTATTGCCTGTTTTTGATAAAATAATAAAAAATGTGAGAAGGGGATTTGTCTATGGATTTGCCGGTTCAATGCTATCGTGTCAGTACAAACTTCAGGATGCTTGGGAGCTTTCCAGTAGAGGAGGTGGAGCTTTACTTAACTGTTTGTGGTACAGAACGGTGTACTCCGGACAAGTTTTATGGGCCGACGGTGAGAAGGGATTATCATGTGCATGTTATATTATCAGGTAAAGGGACTTTGGAGATGGAAGGGATAACTTATGCGCTGCAGCGGGGGCAGATTTTTGTAACGTTTCCAGGCGTGGATGTTTTCTATTATTCTGACCCGGAAGATCCCTGGCATTATGCTTGGGTATCTTTTAATGGCTCAAAAGCGGCGCTTTATTTGGAAAAGGCAGGAATTACGAGGGAGAACCCTGTTCGAGACGTATATTTGGAACCAGAGGAATTTCTGGTGATTATCGAAAAAATTTTAAATCACCATGAAATAACCGTTGCTAACGAGCTGACGCGGACGGCCTTGCTGTATCAGATTTTGGCTTTGTTGGTGAATTCTCAGAATCAAAATCTGGAACGTCAGAAGAAATCTTTGCCTTATGATTATTCGCCGGATATCTATGTAGATAATGCGATTTGTTATATCCATACCCATTATGCGCATACGAAGGTTAGTGATATTGCTTCGTATATTGGGATTACCCGTTCATATTTAACACATATTTTTAAACAGAAAATGCAAATTTCCCCTCAAGAATATTTACTGAGTTATCGCTTGGAGCAAGCCAGTAGGCTTTTGCGGACTACGGGAAAGTCTGTGCAGGAGGTGGCAGAGTATGTGGGATATGAAAATCCACTGACATTTTCAAAAATGTTTAAACGGGTTTACGGGCTTAGCCCGAAGAATTACCGGTTGAAGGTGACTCAGCAGGAGTAAAAAAACGCACTATAAAGAAAGTGTGTATTATGTTCCTTTATAGTGCAGCTGGTTATGTGATTTTTGCAATGAGGTATTAAGTTTGACAGTTGTAAAAAGTTTATTCTTCTGCTATTTTTTCATTCATGTAGGCGGCAATATCGCGGCAGGCTTCTTCCATGGTGATTTCTGAAGTATAAGCCCGGACCATTACCTGCTGAGAATAGTCTTCCCATATTTTGGTATTTGCTGTGTAAGGGCGGATAACCATATCCTCTGTCATATCAAGATATGCCTGCAAATGAAAATCCGGGGCGCAGTTCACCCAATTGTCAGAGGTCCCGATATAGGCAGACATGGTAACACCTGTATCCGCTTGCTTTTTCTGGGCAGCTTCACTTCCTAAATATTCTATAAGCTTCCAGGCTTCTTCTGTATGGGGACCCTCTGCGGCGGCTGCCCATCCAAGGCCATTGTAAATAGTTTTTCGTGTCCCGTCGTTTGCCATGGGAAGAACCGCGACATCTGCATTTGCTGCAATATATTCATTTTCGGAAAAGGCTTTTACCATCCAGGAGCCTTGTAAAGTCATGGCAGATCGTCCAGAACCAAACAGCACATCTGTGGTGTTTTCCCCCATCATTTGCTGGGTGGGCATACAGACGGATACTAAGTTGTCATACCACCAGTTCATGGCAGCGATAGTTTCCGGAGAATCCCAGCCAGAAGCAGTTTTATCTTCGTTGAGGATACTACCACCCATGTCATAAATAAAGCTGTAATATCCATCTTGATTGTAGGAAGCGGGAGAAGCGAAACCGTATTGGTTTTTATCTTTATCCGTCAATTTGGCGGCAGCCTCTGCAAATGTTTCCCAAGTCCAGGTTTCATCAGGGTAAGCAATGCCAGCTTCGTCAAACATGGTTTTATTGTACCAAAGAGCGATTGTATCATAATCTTTAGGTATGGCATAAGTTTTTCCGTCGTATTGGTATAGTTCAAGAATATCATTATAGTAATTTTCGGGGGAAATTTTGTCACTTTGGGCAATCCAGTCGCTTAAATCCATAAGCATATCATTACGCATAAAACGCTGGCTGTAAGTAGAATGCATCCAAAAAACATCGGGAAGAGTACCTCCCTGTGCCCCAGCCTCCAATAGAGTCCAATATTGATCCCAGGGAACCACCTGGATTTCCACAGCAATTCCTGTTTCGTTACTGAAATCATTGATAATTTCTTTGAGGCCGGGAAGCTGGTTGTTGTCCCAGATTGAAACAGATAAAGCATTGCTGTCGGATTCAGCTTCGCTGCTGGTTCCCTGGCTTCCGCAGGCTGGGATAAAAGTGCATAAAGCAACAGATAAGAATATGGATGCGAGTTTTCTTTTTTTCATGTTTTATGTCCTCCTATTTTTCTTTTTTTGCAAGTTTTTTTTATATGCGGATTGTAACATGGAAAATAAGAGAAGAATATAATCGAATGTGTTGTGGATATAGAATAAAGGGATGTTATTATAAAATTCAACTATAACTTGATTTTACGGAATTTTCGTGATATCCTAATACATGAGTAAAGAGAATAAGTTCTTCGGGGCAGGGTGTGATTCCCTACCGGCGGTATAGTCCGCGAACCGCATATAGCGGCCGATCCGGTGAGATTCCGGAACCGACAGTATAGTCTGGATGAGAGAAGAGATTACATAGCGGCCAAAGTTTGGCGGCGCTTGTATCGCGATTAAAGTTTAGCCCCCGGATAAGTAATTATCCGGTTTTTTTATGGAAACAGGGGAACTGTGTTGACCAATCATTTGGTTCATGGGTATACATCATTATGAAACAGGAGGAAAGGAACAATGAGGGAGAACAAATTAATGACAACAAAGAATATTGCTTTAATGGGCATGTTTGGTACATTGGCGGCTGTATTGATGCTGTTTGAGGTGCCGTTGCCTTTTATCGCGCCCAGTTTTTATGGTCTGGATTTAAGTGAGGTGCCGGTTTTGGTAGGTACGTTTGCCCTGGGACCTGTGGCGGGGGTGATTATGGAAGTGGTCAAAATTCTTGTGAAATTGGTATTGAAACCCACAACAACAGGATTTGTGGGGGAATTTGCCAATTTTGTATTTGCTTGTGCTATGGTGGTTCCGGCTGGTTTGATTTATCAGTTCCATCGGACAAAAAAAGGAGCTGTAGCGGCGATGGTTATTGGCACAATGTTGATGTCAGCAATAGGTATTGTGGGAAATGCTTTGGTAATGATTCCTTTCTACTCTCACTTTATGCCGATAGATCAAATTTTGGCTATGGGAGCCGCCATCAATCCAGTGGTGGGCAGCGTGTGGAGCTTTGCTATCGTATGTGTCGGTCCTTTTAATTTGGTTAAGGGGATAATTGTTTCGGCAATTACCATGGTAATTTATAAACGGATAAGTATGCTGATCCATATAGCGGCTCGTCAGAATGAGGCCGCCAGCCAGGAACACAAAAATCTGCGTAAATTGTGATTTATTGGCAACGGTGCATTTGCCAAGAAGGAATCTTTGATGAATAGTTACTGTTCATGGTAACTATGAATAAGTGCCGGGAGGGGCAAGCGGTTTTGCTGCTTGCACCGTCCCGGCACTTATGTTATGATTAGCCAAAGCAATAAAGTCAGATATCGGAGCAGAGATACAGATATGTTGGCGAAGGAAAAAGGAAGTCATGTGAATGGAAACGAAATGGATTCATTTTGAAAATTTGCAGGAAAAGGAAGAAATTTTGCGGGAAGCGGCCGGAATTATCCGTCAGGGAGGACTCGTGGCATTTCCTACAGAGACAGTTTATGGATTGGGAGCCAATGCATTGGATGAGAAGGCGGCTAAAAAGATTTATGCGGCCAAGGGGCGGCCTTCAGATAATCCCTTGATTGTCCACATTTCTTCGGTGAAGGAATTGGATGAATTGGCGGTAGAGGTTTCACATGCGGGAAAAAAATTAGCAGAAGCTTATTGGCCCGGGCCGCTGACCCTGGTATTCCCCAAAAAGCCTCAAGTTCCTGATGGGACGACTGGCGGCCTGGATACGGTGGCTGTGCGGATGCCCAGTGATCCGCTGGCGCGCAAACTGATTGCTCTTGCCGGAGTGCCTATAGCTGCTCCCAGTGCTAATCGTTCCGGGCGTCCAAGCCCGACTACGGCTGAACATGTATGGCAGGATATGCAAGGGAGGATTGAAATGCTTCTTGACGGCGGTTCGGTGGGAATTGGTTTGGAGTCCACGATAGTGGATGTGACCGGCCAGATTCCCGTGCTTTTAAGACCGGGAGCCGTGACAATGGAAATGTTAGAAAGCGTTGTTGGCCATGTGGAGATTGATCCAGCCATACAAGGCCCTCCGAAAGAGGGCATAAGGCCAAAAGCGCCAGGAATGAAGTACCGGCACTATGCTCCAAGGGGAGAGCTTACTTTGGTGGAAGGGGAGCCGGGAGCGGTAGCGGAAGAAATTAACCGATTGGTGAAAGAGCGGCAGGAAGAAGGGCGCCGTGTAGGGGTTATCACCACGGAAGAGACAAAAAACCGCTATACAGGCGGAATCATACGCAGTATAGGAGAGCGGGTACATGAGGAAACGATTGCCCACAATTTGTTTGCTGTATTGCGGGAGTTTGATGATTTAAAGGTGGATTATATTTATTCCGAGAGCTTTTCGCAGGAAAATTTGGGCCAGGCGATTATGAACCGTTTGGTGAAAGCGGCAGGATATCATATAATCCGGGTATAAATATCGGGTATAAATAAGGCGGTTAGCGTTCAGACAGTGGGGAAGTGGATGGATATCCTAGTATTACATTGCGGAAATAACAGTGAATACAGTGCTTGATATTTTCGTCATCTGTGCGTCTGCGAAACGAAGGCGTAGTGGTGGCTACGGTGAGTTTTGCAGACGTGCAGATGGCGCGGATAGCAAGTGCGGATTACTCAAGAATCAATGCAAGGCAGTACTAGCTTCTGCCTGGATAGGCCAGGCAAAAAAGCATCTCACAAATCTGGACACATAGAGTTTCCGAGAGTACTCATTGTTATATATGGAGGAATATCATGGGAGATCAAAAGAAAAGAACAGATTATATTTCCTGGGATGAATATTTTATGGGAATTGCGGAATTGGCAGGGATGCGTTCGAAAGATCCGAATACGCAAGTGGGGTGCTGTATCGTAAGCCAGGATAATAAAATTTTGTCTATGGGTTACAACGGTCTGCCTTTGGGATGTTCCGATGATGAATTTCCCTGGGGGAAGGAATATAAGGACGATGATCCCTATCGGGCAAAATATTTGTATGTAACACATAGTGAATTGAATGCGATTTTGAATTACCGGGGCGGGAGTTTGGAAAACAGCAAGCTGTATGTGTCTTTGTTCCCTTGTAATGAATGTGCTAAGGCGATTATTCAATCGGGAATTAAAACGATTATTTATAAAGAAGATAAATATCCAGATTCGCCGTCGGTACGGGCCTCAAAGCGTATGCTGGACGCAGCGGGGGTAGCCTATTATCCATATAAAAAGACGGGAAAAAGAATCGAAATTCAGGTTTAGGGCAGGCGGAAAATTATATGAAATTTTTGCTGGTTGGGATTAATGCGAAATATATCCATTCTAATTTAGGCATTCACAGCCTGAAGGCATATGCAAAACATAAACGAAAGGCTTTAAAGGCTCCGGTGGAAACAGAGGTGGCCGAGTACACGATTAATAATCAGCAGGAGCAGGTTCTGGAGGATATTTATCAGAAAAAACCTGATGTAATTGGGTTTTCCTGTTATATTTGGAATATGGAATATGTGCGGGAGCTGCTGGGGGATTTGCATAAGGTACTGCCGGATACAGATGTCTGGCTGGGTGGGCCGGAGGTGTCCTTTGATTCTTGTTTTTTGCTTGAGACGGAAAAAGAAGTCCTGGGAGTGATGAAAGGGGAGGGGGAGGCGGTTTTTGCCGATTTGCTGGATTGCTATGGGGTGTTAGGCTGTTCTTCGCGCAAAATTTCCGATGAAAATTTGCTTCGGCCTGTTGGAGATTTAGAAGATTTTGCGAAGAAGGAAACATTCTGGTTTAAATTGTCACAGATTGCCGGCATTACTTACCGTGATGAGACAGGGGTTATTCGGGAACAAGGTTTTCGCCTGGTGATGAATTTAAGTGAAATCCCCTTTCCTTATGAAGATTTAGAGCAGTTTTCCCATCAGATTATTTATTATGAAAGCAGCCGTGGATGTCCGTTTTCCTGTAGCTATTGTCTGTCATCGGTAGATAAAGCCCTTCGGTTTCGGGATTTAGATCTGGTGAGGCAGGAACTGAGTTTTTTTCTTGAGCAAAGAGTACATCAAGTAAAATTCGTCGATCGTACATTTAATTGCAAAAAAGACCATGCCATGAATATATGGCGATTTATTTGGCAAAATGACAATGGAATAACGAACTTTCATTTTGAAGTGGCTGCCGACTTGTTGGATGAGGATGAGTTGGAGTTGCTGGGAAAGATGAGACCAGGGTTGATACAATTGGAAATCGGCGTGCAGAGCACAAATCCGTATACCATCCATGAAATCAATCGAAAAATGGATTTGGAAAAAGTTCGCCAGGTGGTGGAACAGATCAATGCCGCACATAATATTCATCAGCATTTGGATTTGATTGCCGGTCTTCCAAAAGAAGATTATGACAGTTTTCATCACTCGTTTAATCAAGTGTATGCAATGAAGCCTGCACAGTTGCAGTTGGGCTTTTTAAAAGTATTAAAAGGTTCCCCTATCTATCAGAAGGCGGCCCGATATGAGCTTTTGTATCAGAAGAAACCGCCGTATCAGGTGTTGTCTACCCGTTGGTTGTCTTATGAAGAGATAACCCGGCTGAGAGGGGTAGAGGATATGGTAGAGATATATTTTAACAGCGGACAGTTTACTTGTACTTTGCCCCTTCTTGAGTCGGAATTTATGGATGCTTTTGTTCTGTATGAGGAGTTGGCAAAGTATTATGAGGATAAGGGGTTGAAGGGATGTAGCCACAGCCGGATGGCACGTTATGAGATTCTGCATCAGTTTATTAAGGCTAAATGCGGGCTGAAAACAGATTTAGCTATATTTGAGGATGCGCTGATGTGTGATTTATATCTTCGTGAAAATTGTAAAAGCCGCCCATCATTCGCGTTGGATCAGTCTCCTTTTAAAGGAGAACTGCGCAGGATAGTTGCTGCAAAATGCAAAGAGAGACAGCAAATTCATGTGGAAGTGCTTCACTCGGGAGCCAGGGTTCTTTTCGATTATCAAAACAGGGATCCTTTGACAAAAAATGCAGCTATGATAATCGTTGGCACAGTTGGTTCTTAGGTTATTGTTCAGGTAGGTCTGCGCAGAGTCTGCCCCAGCGAAGCGAGGATACTTGCTGCGCTGACCATACGGCATCGTGCCCTTTGGGTGTAACTTGAGCCGACAAGCAAAAATCCCTCTACACTCCGTTTCGGTTCGTCCTAAACAAGCGCCACTGGCGCTTCTCAACTTGAAAAGAAGAAAAATTTGTGATAACATGTAAGAACAAAAAACAGCATAGTAAAAGAGGTGAATTTTATCAGTATGAATAATAAAAAGAAACGAATTATTTCTTCGATTATTGTTATCCTATTAGTGTTAGCTATGGTTGTACCGACGGTGGCTACAGCGATTACTGCGTTGCTATAGGGAACGTTGATTTAAGGAGCGAATATGAATAAGAAGTATATACTGAGCGTCTTTGCGACGGCAGCTTTTGGGGCTGCTCTTTGGGCCGGACCGGTATATGCAAAAGAAAAAACTTTGCCTGACGGGTTTTATGTGGGGGATGTCAGCCTGGGGGGAATGACTGAAGAAGAAGCCAGGAAAGCAGTGGCAGACAGGGTGGAAGGGCTGGCAGCCAGGAAAGTATGGTTAGACAAAGGAAGCGATCAGACACAGCCTGCAGAAGATGGCGAATCTGTGGCAGGTGTGGCACTGACTACAGCAAAAGAGCTGGGGTTTGTCTGGAAGAATCAGGAATCTTTAGAAGAAGCGGTTAGTTATCTTTCAGCCGGCAATCTGGTTCAGCAATATATGGCCCGCAAAGATATGGAAAAAACTCCGCTACACATTCCTCTGGAGACGGAAGCGGATGAAGGAAAAGTGGAAATGTTTATTCGTCAGAATACGGATGATTTGGTAGCTGAACCACAGAATGCTTTAATTGTCCGGTCTGGTGGAAAATTTCAAATTACTCCCAGTGTGCCGGGAAGACTGGTAGATATTGCGGCTACCAAGAAACGGCTGTTGGATTTGCTTCTCAGTATGGAAGAGGATATTGGGCTGAAGGTTGTGGTGGCTCAGTGGGAGCCGGACATCACAGAGGAAATGCTGTCGTCCATTCAGGACGTGTTGGGGACGTATACGACCAGTTTTGCCAGCAGCAGTTCTGCCCGGGGCAAAAATTTAACTAATGGGGCAGGCAAGATTAACGGGCGTGTGCTGATGCCAGGTGAAAGTTTGTCCGGTTATGAATGTATGCACCCCTTTACGACTGCCAATGGTTATCATACGGCGGCTGCCTATGAAAATGGCCGAGTGGTAGACAGTGTAGGCGGTGGTGTTTGCCAGATTGCCACAACACTTTATAATGCTGCATTAAGAGCGGAACTGGAAATCAACCAACGGCAGAATCACTCGATGATAGTTAATTATGTAAAGCCTTCTATGGACGCAGCCATTGCCGGGACAGTTAAAGATATCCGATTTACCAATAATTACAGCACTCCGATTTTTATAGAAGGCTATACAAAAGGCAATCAGTTGACTTTTACTATTTATGGAAGGGAAACCCGTTCGCCAAACCGGACGCTGCAATTTATTTCGGAAACTTTAAGTTCAGTTAATCCAGGGCCGCCGTCAGAACAGCTTGATACATCTTTGGCGCCAGGCACCAGGAAGCAGGTGCAGTCAGCCCATCAAGGTCTGAAATCGAGGCTATGGAAGGTGGTGCTAATGGATGGAGTAGAGACGGAGAGGATATTGCTCCACACGGATACTTATAATGCTTCTAAAGCCATTGTGCTGGTAGGACCACCTGTCCCTGCACGAGCGCCACAGGCAGCGGAACCACAGAGACCGACAGAGTCTTTGGCACCAGTAGAGGAATCAAAACAATCGGAATCATCATCGGCGTCAGAAACACAGAATGCGTCAGAGACACGAATGTTGCCGGAGACACCGAAAGTACCGGAGACACAAAAGCTGCCGGAGACACGAATGTTGCCAGAGGCACAGAAAGCACCAGAGACACAAAAGCTGCCGGAGACACGAATGTTGCCAGAGACACCGAAAGCGCCGGAGACACCGAAAGCGTTGGAGACACAAAAGCCGCCGGAGACACCGAAAGTTCCAGAGACACAAAAACCTACAGAGTCGTCGACATCATCATAGATGTAGAGAGGATTGCTTTTACTAATACCGCCGGAGAGGTTTATCGGCAGAGGCTGTTAAAATAGGTGTTGCGTCATGATAAGAAAGATCAAAAGAAACAATTCCGGTTTGATGAAAGCCGGGCAGGATTTGATTGTGGCCGGATATGCTGGCCTGGCGGGGACGAGCAGAATAGTCAAGGATATGAAGCCAGCGTTGATACAATGGTTTACCAAGGATTATTTGCGTCAATTTGAGGGCTTAAGCTTAGGAGACATGAACCAGGAAAACTGGGAATATTGGAAAATACGGGGTGCTTCAGAATGGGAACCGGCGGGAGACGGCGGAATTTTGACTGCCGTTTGGAATTTGCTGGGGGCTTATGGGCTTGGCGCGGAGTTCTCTCTGCGCCTGATTCCTGTCAAACAGGGAACAATAGAAATTTGTGAACGGTTTGGTTTAAATCCTTATCGTCTTTATAGCGAAGGGTGCTATGTACTGGCATCGGAAAACGGCGGACGTCTCGTGAAACAGTTGGAAATACAGAATATGAAGGCCGCTGTTATTGGGATAACTACCAAAGATATAGCTAAAGTGATGACAGACAATGGTGAAAGAAGTTTTTTAAACCGTCCGGAACCGGATGAGTGGGAAAAGTTGAGGAGATAATCAGAGATGAGAGAAAAGATTTTAGCAGTTATGGAGAAAAACAGCAGAATTGATATTAAGGATTTAGCTGTACTTTTAGGTGAGAGCGAGGTTGCCGTAGCCAATGAAATTGCGCAGATGGAAAAAGAGCATATCATCTGCGGATATCATACATTAATCAATTGGGATAATACGAGTGAAGAAAAGGTAGTTGCCCTGATTGAAGTGAAGGTAACGCCTCAGCGAGGTATGGGATTTGATAAAATAGCTGAGCGTATTTACCAATACAGTGAGGTGAATTCGGTATATCTTATGTCCGGTGCATATGATTTCACGGTGATTATTGAAGGGAAAACCATGAGGCAGGTGGCTCAGTTCGTATCGGAGAGGCTTTCACCGATGGATTCGGTATTGAGCACGGCTACTCATTTTGTATTGAAAAAGTATAAAGATCACGGCACTATTCTTTGTGACGAGGATCAAGACGAAAGGATGTTGATTACTCCATGAGAAGTCCATTATCAGAAAAGATAGTTGCCATACCACCGTCAGGGATAAGGAAATTCTTTGATTTGGTAAGCGAGATGAAAGACGCGATTTCGTTAGGTGTAGGAGAGCCAGATTTTGATACGCCTTGGCATATTCGGGAAGAGGGAATTTACTCTTTGGAAAAGGGGCGTACATTTTATACGGGAAACGCGGGGCTTAGAGAACTGCGGGTGGAAATACATAACTATTTAAAGCGAAAAATTGATTTGTCTTATGATCCGGATAACGAGATACTGGTCACCGTAGGTGGCAGTGAGGCAATAGATATTGCCTTGCGGGCTATGTTAGATCCTGGTGACGAAGTACTGGTACCTCAGCCAAGTTTCGTTTCTTATGTTCCCTGTACCGTGTTGGCTGGCGGTACGGCAGTACCAATTGCATTGGAAGAGAAAGACCAATTTCGCCTTACCCCGGAAAAGCTGCGGCAAAATATTACTCCTAAAACAAAAATTTTAGTTATGCCGTTTCCCAATAACCCTACCGGTGCGATTATGACCCGGTCGGAGTTGGAGCCAATTGCGGAAATAATAAAGGAACACGATTTGTTTGTCCTTTCCGATGAGATTTATTCCGAATTGACTTATGGTTCGGAGGCGCATGTATCTATAGCCTCATTACCGGGGATGAAAGAGAGAACCGTTTTGATTAACGGCTTTTCCAAAGCATTTGCCATGACCGGATGGCGTTTGGGATATGCCTGTGCACCAGCTGTAATTTTAAAGCAAATGCTGAAAATCCATCAGTTTGCTATTATGTGTGCACCTACCACAAGTCAATATGCGGCTATTGACGCCATGAAAAACAGCGATGGGGATGTGGCTTATATGCGGGAGTCTTATGATCAGAGGAGGCGTTTTTTGCTTCATGCCTTTGAGGAGATGGGGCTGGAATGTTTTGAGCCGTTAGGAGCCTTTTATGCTTTTCCCAGCATAAAACGTTTTGGTATGACATCAGATGAATTTGCTAACCGATTGTTGAATGAGGAAAAGGTGGCAGTAGTGCCGGGAACTGCTTTTGGGGATAGCGGTGAAGGCTTTTTGCGGGTGTCCTATGCTTATTCATTAAAAAGCCTTAAAGAAGCCCTGGGACGGATCGAACGGTTTGTTGGCCATTTAGATGGGAAATAGGTTATGGATATAAGAATGAATGTGGTGTTGTATGAGCCGGAGATGCCGCTTAACACCGGAAATATCGGACGCACTTGTGTGGCTACGAATACGCGTCTTCATTTAATTGAGCCTCTGGGATTCAAACTAAATGAAAAATCTGTCCGGCGGGCAGGGCTGGATTACTGGGATAAGCTGGATGTGACCGTGTATTGTGACTGGAAAGATTTTTTGGATAAGAATTCCGGAGCCAGGCTTTGTTTTGCGACTACTAAAGCGGAGAAGACATATACGGATGTAAATTACGAACCGGGAGATTATCTGGTTTTTGGAAAGGAGAGCGCAGGGCTTCCCGAGGAACTTTTGGTGGAGTATCGGGAAGCCTGTGTCAGAATCCCCATGTGGGGGGATATCCGATCGCTCAATTTAGCCAATTCCGTGGCTGTTGTGCTTTACGAGGCACTGCGGCAAAATGGTTTTGAAAAAATGGAGCTTAAAGGAAAGCTTCATCGCTTGTCATGGAAAGACTGAAAACTGGGGAATCAGAAATTGGTAGCAGTCATTTCTTTTCCTGCCAGAACTTCTTCATAATCTTTTAGGTTTCTGGCCAATAGGCTTGGCGTATCCAAACCATATGGGCAATGGCTGGCACATTGGCCGCAATGGAGGCATTCTTTAATTTTCATCATTTTTTTCTGGCCTTCAGGAGATAAATGGGAGCTGGATGGCGAACGGCGCAGCAATAAGGACATGCGGGCGCAGTTGTTTATTTCGATACCTGCCGGGCAAGGCATACAATAGCCGCAGCCACGGCAGAAGCTTCCGCACAGTTGTTCGCGATCCTGACAGATCAGCGCTTCCATTTCTTTGGTCATTACCGGAGGATGATCGATATAGCTTAAAAATTCATCCAGTTCCGATTCTTTTTGAATTCCCCAAATCGGCAGTACATTAGGATATTGAGCGGCGTAGGCGTAAGCGGCAGCGGAATTGGTGATCAGGCCGCCTGAGAGAGATTTCATGGCGATAAAGCCGATATTTTGGGCAGCGCAGGCATTGACCAATTCCAACTCCGGTTTGCCGGATAGATAGCAGAAAGGAAATTGCAATGTATCGTAAAGGCCGGATTCAATAGATTCTTTGGCTACGGACAGCCGATGGTTAGTGATGCCGATATAACGGATTTTTCCTTGTTCCTTTGCTTTCAGCGCCGCTTCGTAAAGCCCGGAGCCATCATCTGGCCTGGGGCAGAAAGCTGGATTGTGGAATTGATAGATGTCAATATAATCTGTTTTTAAACGGGTCAGACTCGTTTCCAGATCGGTCATCAGAGCTTTGCCGTCAGAAGCAGCGGTTTTGGTAGCAATATATAAGTGGTTGCGGATATCACTTAAAGCACATCCCAATTTTTCTTCACTGTCGGTATAAGCCCGTGCGGTATCGAAAAAAGTGATGCCGCCGTCATAAGACCGTCTCAGTAATTTTACGGCATCATTCAAAGGAATACGCTGAACCGGCAGTGCGCCAAAGCCGTTGCGGTCTACAGTAATATTTGTCTTTCCTAAAGTAACAGTTGGCATGATGAAATGCTCCTTTCTTTATTAATTTTCATTATTGAGAATTATTTATAAATATATTGCTTGCATTTTTTGTTAGCATATGCTAACATATGAAACAGTTAGTAAATCCTAACTACATGTGAATATTCTATACATTTCGACTAATTTGCTTTTATTTGACCCATAGAAGCAGATACTCAAACTCCTGAAAACCTGTCCGGCCCCGCAAGCTCCGGACAGGTTTTTTATGCACAGGCCCGCGTATGGAAGTTTGCTGCTGACGCAGCACGCGGGCTGCGCGGCGAGTAGGGGCGTAGCCGCCCCTACTCGATTGCACAGGTTTAGTATTCGAAAGAGCGGAACCATTGTCGAATCCATCGTCCGGATTCACTCAGATCTTCTTCAGCCCAGTCAGAGATTTTTTCGCAGCCAGGAATAATTACGCTGCTGGTTTCTGCTTTGTTGGCCAAATTCCAGCAGCAATAACCGATCTGATGCTGATCCAGTAAGTCAAGCCATTGGGAAGTTTGGGAAAAATCGTTGCTGCCGTTTCCGGAAGCGTCGCACATGCCAAATTCGCTGACCATAACCGGCAGCCCCTTTTCCGTACAGGAAACCAGCCTCTGGCGGAGCCAATCGGTGTGTGTGGCGGCGTAAAAGTGAAGTGCATATAAAAGATTGTCATATGGCAGCGGCTCGGCAGCGGCCTGGTCAATGCCCTGGCTCCAGGTAGGTGTGCCGACAATGATGATTGAATCCTGGTCGTTGGCGCGGATTATCGGGATAACTTCCTGCGCATAAGTTCTGATGCTGTCCCAGGTGGCGGAAGAATTTGGTTCGTTGCAGATTTCATATAATACATTGTCATGGTCTTTATATAGAGCCGACATTTCATGGAAGAAAGCTATGGCCTCGGACTTGTGGACATTTGGATCCTGGTCGCTCAAAACATGCCAGTCGATAATCACATATAAACCGAGTTCGGTGGCATAATCAACACCCTTTCTTATCCGTGATTTTAGCTCGTCGGGATTTCCGCCGCTGCAGTAGCCGCCATATTCTTCGGTATACAAAGCAAGACGGATGCAATTGACATGCCAGTCGTCGCGGAGCGTACGGAAAGTTTCCCGGTTTATATATTGGGGAAACCAGGCAATGCCATGAGTGGACATACCCCTCAGGGAATAAGCTTTTCCGTGGCTGTCAGTCAGGACGGCGCCGTCTACATGAAGCGGCCCGTGCAGGGAAGCTGGCGTGTCGTGTGTGTCATAAATTGTACTGGTATGGCTTTTGTTGTCTGAAGCGGCCATGGCGGCTGGATTATTGCCGAAAAAACAGTAAAAACCCACGGTAAACAGGGCAAACAGAACAGACGTGAAAAAAAAGCGGAAGCAACGGATACGCATAAAAATTCCTCCTGAATTTGTGACAATTGTCTATAATGAGAAAGAACTGCCTTTCCCCCACAGAAAGCAGTTCTTTCAATCACGATCAAAACCATTACATTATAGAGCTTTGCTTGGTACTCTCTACCAAAGGTAATCCACACCACGTGTTTCTTACTGATATATAATATACCATTTTTGAAAGAATTCGTCAATAATTTTTATGTATTTTTACTTATAAATCGCTAGTTTCCCGTTTTGCAAATAACTATACCAATCACTTGTCTGTCTGTAGCGGACAAGAAGCATCGGATAGACAACAGGGAATCTGAACTGTTTATGGATAAATTATACTCAGGCTGCACATACTGCTTTTATGAACGACAGAGAATGAAGATTTTGTTTATGGAGGAAGCGGCATGGAATTTTCAAAATCCTTATCAGATAATCTGGAACGGCTAAAAAAAGTTCTTCAGGCAGATAAAAACTTTGATATTGTATACCGGACGTTTACGATTGCGGATAAAAAGGCGGCCTTATTCTTTGTGGATGGATTTACCAAAGACGAAGTACTTTTAAAAATGATGCAGTCCTGGTGGTCGATCAAAGCGGAAGATATGCCTTGCGATGCCCACGGTTTTTCGAAAAAATACCTTCCCTATGGAGAAATAGGGTTGCTTAAGGACGAGGATCAAATGCTGGTGCAGCTTTTAACCGGCATATCCTGCCTTTTTATCGACGGCTATGATTCATGTATGACCATTGACTGCAGGACATATCCGTCCAGAGGAGTGGACGAGCCGGAAAAGGATAAAGTAATGCGTGGTTCGCGCGATGGATTTGTGGAAACGCTGATTTTTAATACTGCACTGATACGGCGACGGATACGGGACCCTAAGCTGACTATGGAAATTTTGACAGCGGGGGAAAGTTCTCATACAGATATTGCTATTTGCTATATGGAAGGACGACAGGATGAAAAACTTTTGCAGAGAATCAAGCAGCAGATACAGGATTTGAAAGTAGATGCCTTGACGATGAATCAAGAAAGCCTGGCGGAATGTATTTATCCTCATAAATGGTATAATCCGTTTCCGAAATTTAAATTTTCCGAGCGTCCGGATACGGCGGCGGCTTGTATATTGGAAGGAAATATTGTGATTTTGGTTGATAATTCGCCGGCAGCTATGATTTTGCCTTCTTCTGTCTTTGATATTATTGAGGAAGCGGATGATTACTATTTTCCGCCTATTACCGGTACCTATTTGCGCTTATCCAGGATGGCAACAGCTTTTTTGTGTCTGTTGCTGACACCGACTTGGCTGTTGCTGATGATGAATCCGGATATGATTCCTGCACCGCTGGATTTTATCCGGTTGTCTGACCCGTCCTATGTGCCGTTGATTTATCAGTTATTGCTGCTGGAATTTGCCATTGACGGTTTGCGTCTGGCGGCAATTAATACCCCGAATATGCTGACAACACCTCTAAGCGTCATTGCAGGCATCGTTTTAGGGGAATATTCCGTGAAATCCGGCTGGTTTAACAGCGAGACCATGCTTTATATGGCTTTTGTGACGATTTCCAATTATAGTCAATCCAGCTTTGAACTGGGATATGCGCTGAAATTTATGCGGGTGATGCTTTTAATTTTGACGGCAATTTTCAATGGATGGGGTTATGGCATTGGAATTGTGATTTGCGTCGTTGCCATAGTCTTTAATCGGACTATTGCCGGCAAGAGTTATATTTATCCGCTGATTCCTCTGAAATGGAGTGAATTGAAAAAAAGGTTTCTGCGGGGACGGCTGCCTGCCACGGTTAAGGGCAGGCAGGAGGGTTAAAAATTTGAAATGAATTTTGGCTTATAAGTCGGCTTGACATCCTGAAGTTGTCTCAAATTCCCCACAGTCTGAACTGTTACGCCATGTTGCGGTGTACAGGATATCCCGATTGATGGTTTGATAAAATAGTTTCTGTATTTCAGAGGGATCATTGGTTTGGCCAAGAATCCACATGAGTTTGGTTACTGTTGCTTCCAGTGTCATATCATACGCTTCCAGCAGTCCGAATTCCTGTTTGATGCTTTGTCCTACCTCATAGACGGACATGTTGCTGCCTTCATTGGTGACTTGGGTCGTCATGACCACGGTTTTTCCGACATTGATCCATTGCTTAATGGCTTTGTGGAAATCTCCGGAGTCGTAGGAAGGCAATCCTCCGACTCCGAAAGATTCGATGATTACTGCGTCATAATATTCAGCCAGATAGTCAAGGACACCAGCTTTCAGAGAAGGAATCAGTTTGAGAAGAGCTACCCGTTCATTCAGCCGGTCGTAAAAATGCATCTGGGTATTTTGCGGTTTTGGGTTATCGAGATAAAAAAGGATGTGTTGATCCTGAATGGTAGCAATATAGGGGAAATTGATACTGGAAAAAGCATTATAGCTTTTTGTCCGCTCCTTTTTTCCTCGGGTTCCGGCAATAACTTTTCCGTCAAAAACAATAGTAACTCCGCTGGCCCGGTCACAACTGGCAAAGAGCAGGCTGTCAAGCAGATTGGTTTTGGCATCGGTAATTTCCATGTCAATCGGTTTTTGTGCGCCGGTTATTACGACAGGTTTGGGAGAATCCTGAATAAGATAAGACAAAGCCGCAGCCGTATAAGCCATGGTATCTGTGCCGTGGCAAACGACAAAACCGTCGTAAGAGCGATAATGGCTACGGATCGCTGAGGCGATCATCAGCCAGTGGCTTGGCTGCATATTGGTGCTGTCAATATTGAGAAGCTGCAGCGTTTCGGTTTGACAGAATTTTTGTGCCTGGGGTACATAGCTTAAAAGTTCGTCGGAAGTGATTAACGGTTTTAAACCCTGCATACTTCTTTGGGAAGCGATGGTACCTCCGGTGGCAATAAGTAAAATCCGTTTCATAGTTGTTCCTTTCTTTGATACCTTTATCTTTACTTTTGGAATAAATCCATGTATGATTAAGTAATGGTTATTTTTATTGTACCACAAACTTGATAAGGTAAACAGCAAAATTAAAGGAAGTGTGGAGAAGGGAGCATATTATGAAAGAAATTCCCAAAGATCCGTTTATTTTGGTCAGTTATGTCAATACACAGCTACGGGATTTCTATCCGTCTCTGGAAGCTATGTGTGAAGGATTGGATATTGACTGTAAGGAGCTGGTGGAAAAGCTGGAAATCGCGGGTTTTCGATATCAGATAAGCCAGAACCGTTTTTCCTAAAAAAGGCGCGTTAGGGAAAGGGGAGATGAACGATGGTGCAAGTAATGTTCGTGCAAGGACTGGAAACTGCAGGATGGTTGATAGGGCAGGCTATAGGGATTTGGAATTGGCTGATTGACAATATATTATTTATTAATATGTTTTTGTCTATAGTGATTGTTTTTTTTCAGAGACGGGATCCGAAAGCCGTATGGACTTGGCTTTTGATTCTTTATTTTATCCCTGTATTTGGTTTTTTCTTCTATTTGATTTTTGCTCAGGATTACCGCAAAAGCAAAATGTTCAGGGTTAAAGAGGTGGAAGACCGTCTCAGATATTCGGCGAAAGGCCAGGAACAATTTATTAAAAACAGTTCATTTTATTTAGATGACCCGCTGGAGAAGGATTATGCTGATTTGGCTTGTTACAATTTGGAAGAAGGCGGTGCGGTACTGAGCCTGAATAATCAGGTGGAGATATTCACTGACGGTAAGAAGAAATTCGGTGATTTGTGTCAGGAAATGGCAAAGGCGAAGCGGTTTATCCATATTCAATATTATATTATCCGTGATGATGAGTTGTTTGCGTCTATGGTGCCGATTCTTAAAGAGCGGCAGAGCCAGGGGGTCGAGGTAAGGATTCTTTATGATGGCATGGGCGGGCGGTTTCTGCCTAAGCGCCGTTTAAAGGAGCTGAATCAGGCGGGAATCCAGGTGGCTTGTTTTTTCCCGCCTTTTTTGGGGCGACTCAATCTTCGTGTCAATTACCGGAACCATAGGAAAATTGTTGTTATAGATGGCCATATTGGTTATGTGGGCGGTTTTAATGTGGGAAGGGAATATTTAGGGCTTAGTTCAAAGTTCGGCTATTGGAGAGATACTCATTTAAAACTCTATGGAGATGCGGTAATCAGCTTGCAGATTCGTTTTGCACTGGATTGGAATTATGCCAAAAAAGAAAACCTGTTTTTAGACAGCAGGTATTTTGCAGATTGCAGTAACTCTCATCCGGTTTTTCCGCAAAGGCTGGGTATTCAGATTATCGCCAGCGGTCCGGATTCTCCTCAGCGCCAAATCAGGGATAATTATTTGCGTTTATTCCATAAAGCCCGCCATCATATATATATTCAAACCCCTTATTTTATCCCTGATGATGCTGTGCTGAGCGCATTGAAAATTGCTGCCAGTTCAGGTGTTGACGTGAGATTGATGATTCCCTGCAAACCGGATCATCCTTTTGTCTATTGGGCGACTTATTCTTATGTGGGGGAAATGATCAGCGCCGGCGCCCGGTGTTTTACTTACGAAAATGGATTTCTTCATGCTAAAGGAGTGATGGTAGACAGCAGAGTGAGCTGTTATGGTACGGCCAATATGGACATTCGCAGTTTTGAACTTAATTTTGAGGTAAATGCCACAATTTATGACGAAGAGACAACACAAAGGCTGGAAGCGGCTTTTCTCAATGATCTAAATGTATGCCGGGAAGTGACGAAGGAAGTTTATGCGGCCCGGCCATTGGGAGTGCGGATGAAGGAACAGGTCAGCCGGCTGCTGTCCCCGCTTTTATAATTATAGGCTAAAGCTTTGTAAGAAAACAGGGAATATTTCAAGGTGTTTCTGCGCACACTAGTGCCATGAAACGATTAAAAAACCTAATGTTCAATTTTTTTAAATGCGGGGTCACAGGCTGGTGCCTCGAAGTGGTCTTCACTTCCGTGGAATCTATTATGATCCATGATTGGCGTCTTATTGGCCGGACTTCTTTGCTGATGTTTCCGATATACGGCATGGGCGCATTACTGGCTCCGATTGGCCATGCTGTGGACGGGTGGATTGGCCAGGAGCCATTGAGGAGGGCGGATGAGCTTGTGCGTCATGGCATGCTGTATATGGTGTTGATTTTTACCGCAGAATATTTATCCGGCATGTGGCTTAAGGCAAGGGGAATCTGTCCTTGGGACTATAGCGGGAGTTATACGGGAATCAATGGGCTTATTCGTCTTGATTTTGCACCATTGTGGTTTGCCACAGGATTATTGTTTGAACAAATTACAAAAAAGAAGGGCAGATGACTTGTTTTTGCTCTTCTTTTTTTATATACTGATAAGAAATGGCCTGCGTTGCCGATTGACCGGACAGGGTCTATAATCGAATGGGAGAGGATAAGACAAATGATACGTTTTTTATTGGTGGTTGCCGTGCTTCTTGGGTTCTTGGTAGCCAGCATTCCTCTGATTTTAGGGGAGTGGCTGGTGGCAAGGTTCGATAAGGAGAGACAGCAGCAGCACAGTTTGCGGATCGTCCAGGCGATGTTCCGTATGATTTTCAGGCTGACCGGTTCCCGGCTGTCAATAAAAGGATGGGAGAATGTACCTGAGGGGGCGGTTTTGTTTGTGGGCAATCACCGGAGTTATTTTGATATCGTGGTGGGATATGCTGCGGTACCACGTCTGGCCGGATTTGTCGCAAAAGTGGAGATGACCAGATATCCGCTGTTGTCGGACTGGATGAGACTGGTTAATTGCCTGTTTTTGAACCGCAAAGATATCAAGGAGGGTTTAAAGACCATACTGGAAGGGATCGATAAGATCAAGCACGGAATCTGCCTGTGGATTTTTCCGGAAGGTACCCGCAATGAGAATGAAGATCCTATGGAGTTGCTTCCCTTTAAGGAAGGCAGCTTAAAGATTGCGGAGAAAAGCGGCTGTCCGGTAGTACCGGTGGCATTTACCGGAACGGCGGAGATTTTTGAAAAACATATTCCGTTTATGCGTCCGGCGCAGGTGACAATTGAGTTTGGGGAGCCAATTTATATCAAGCAGCTTCCGCCGGAGCTGAGGAAGCGTTCGGGAGCGTATACTCGTGACAAGATTATTGGTTTATTGGAAAAAGAACAACAGGTACGGAGGGTTGAACAAGGTGGATTTACAGGAGAGCAGGGCCAGGCTGGATGAGATCGATCAGCAGTTGGTGCAGTTGTTTGAAGCAAGGATGAAGATTTGCGCGGATGTGGCAGATTATAAGATCGCTACGGGAAAGCCGGTTTATGACGGAGAGCGGGAAAAACAGAAACTGAATACGGTGGGCAGCATGGCCCATGGAGAATACAACCAAACGGCGATAAAGGAGCTGTTCAGTCAGATTATAGCTATCAGCCGCCGTTATCAATACGGCCTGCTGGCGCGGCATGGCAAAAAGGAAAACCTGGGTTTTACACAGGTAGAAAAACTTTCGGTAAAAGGGGCAAAAATTGTTTATCAGGGAGTAGAAGGAGCGTACAGCCATGCGGCAGCTTTGCAGTATTTTGGCCGGGAAGCAGATGCATATCATGTTCTTACTTTTGAGGAGGCCATGCAGGAGGTGCAAAAGGGGCTGGCCGATTATGCGGTACTGCCAATCGAGAATTCATCTGCCGGAGCTGTTATAGATAATTACGATTTGCAGGTCAAATATTCCAACTATATCGTGGCGGAAACGTTTCTCCCGGTAAGTCATGCGCTGTTGGGGCATGCAGAAGCACAGCTTTCTCAGATACGGACCGTGTTTTCCCATCCCCAGGCGTTGATGCAGTGCTCCAGGTTCTTTCATGATAATCCTCATATCCGTCAGATCAGCCTGGCGAATACGGCACTGGCGGCCAGGAAGGTGGTGGAAGAGAATGATATATCCTGCGCTGCCATCGCCAGCCGGATTGCCGGTGAGCTTTATGGACTGAAGGTATTAAAGCCGGCGATTCAGGATAATTCGAATAATACTACCCGCTTTATTATTTTATCCAGCAGGCCCATATATCGAAGCGATGCGTCAAAGGTAAGCATTACTTTTGAGCTTCCCCATCGGTGTGGTACATTATACAATATCCTGGGACATTTTATTTTTAATGGATTAAATATGCGGATGATTGAGTCCCGTCCTATTCCGGGAAGAAGTTGGGAGTACCGGTTTTTTATTGATATTGAAGGAAATTTGAAAGATGAGCGGATTCACAACGCGCTTAAAGGGTGTGCAGAGGAAGCTTCAAATCTACGGATATTAGGAAATTATTAAAAGTATAAAAATAAAAGGGAGGAGTGAAGCAAAATGGTGCGCACATTTGCGGCGATCGATGTAGGATCTTCCGATTTGGAGATGGAAATATATGAATTGTCAGACAAATTTGGCATTCGGCCCATTGATCAAATCCGGTACCCGATTAATTTGGGGAAAGACGTGTATACCCACGGGAAGATCAGTTATCATTTGGTGGATGAGATGTGCAGGATTCTGAGCGAATTTGCCCGTATAATGGAAGAATATCAGGTAGAGGGGTATCGGGCTTACGGAACGAATGTGCTTCGTGAGGCTCAGAATAACCGGATAGTGATAGACCAGGTTCATGTGCGGTCGGGGATTGATATTCGGATTATCAGCAATTCCGAGCAGCGTTTTATCAGTTACAAAGCGATTGCCTACAAAGAGGCCGAATTCCAGAAGGTTATCCAGAAGGGAACGGCGATATTAGATGTGGGTAATGGGAGTACGCAGATTTCTCTGTTTGATAAAGATTCACTGGTATCAACCCAGAATTTGCCTCTGGGGGTAATCCGCTTGCGGGAAATGATGACTCATATGAAAACCACCACAGAAAAAGAGCACCAACTGGTGCAGGAGCTTGTGGATAATGAATTGCTGACTTTCCGCAAGATTTATCTTAAAGACAAAGATATCAAAAATTTAATCGGTATTGGCAAAGTAACCTTGATTATGTACAATCGGATTATCGGCGGCGAAAATAAGCGGGATCGGATTTCGGTGGAGGAGTTTGACCGCTTTTATCAAAAGCTGAGCCGGATGACCTTGGATCAATTGGAAGATACGTTTGAGGTCAATGCCGATTACGCGTTATTACTGTTCCCGGCAGCGACAATTATCCGCCAGGTGCTGGGAATTACCGGTGCGGAAAATATCTGGGTGCCGGGAACCAGGATGCTGGATGGTATTGCGGCGGAATATGCGGAAGAGCGGAAGATTTTAAAATTTAATCATAATTTTTCCAACGATATTATTGTCGCTTCCCGTAATGTGGCGAAACGTTATAAATGCCATATGCCTCATGTCCAGGCTGTGGAATCATTTGCCCTGCAGGTGTTTGACAGCTTGAAAAAGCTGCACGGGCTGAAGGCTAGAGAACGTCTGCTTTTGCAGATTGCGGCGGATTTGCATTCCTGTGGCAAATTTGTGACTATGCGGAATGCTACGGAGTATGCGTATGATATCATTATGGCTACGGAGATTATCGGATTGTCTCATTTAGACAGAGAAATCGTAGCGAATGTGGTACGTTATCATTTGCAGGCTTTTCAATATAATGACATTCAGATTTCTGCGAAACCGACAAGAAGCACCCGTTTGACCACTACAGATAATCTGACTTTGACCGTAGCCAAATTGACTGCTATTTTACGGTTGGCCAATTCTATGGACAGGAGCCATAGAAATAAGCTGGCCGGATGCAGGGTTGCCATTAAGGAAGATAAGCTGGTGATTACCACAAATTATGCTGGAGATTTAATGTTGGAAGCTTTATCTATTGAGGAGAAGGCGGATTTCTTTGAAGAAATATATGGGATACGTCCAATATTAAAGCAGAAAAAATAGTAACGTGGAATTTGAACTGCTACAAAAAATAAGGGCATAGGAAAAGGCATGGAGGCAAGTTATGGCAGAAACAGAAAATAACTATACGAATCCCGCTAATTATGTAAATCGTGAATTAAGCTGGCTTGAGTTCAATTATCGGATATTGAATGAAGCCAGAGACAAGACGAATCCATTGTTTGAGCGTCTGAAGTTTTTAAGCATCACCGAGTCAAACCTGGATGAATTCTTTATGGTACGGGTGGCATCGTTAAAGGATCAGGTACATGCAAAATATAAAAAGCCGGATATCGCCGGGCTGAGGGCGGAGGAACAGTTGGAGCTGATCTCAAAAAAGACGCATGACCTGGTCAATCAGCAATATATAACTTATGGGCGTTCGCTGCTGCCGGCTATGAGGCAGCTTGGCTTGTGGGTAGTCTGTGCCCATGAAGATTTGACAGAGGAGGAACAGCGGTTTGTGGATGAATTTTTCCGTCAGGATGTTTATCCGGTGCTGACGCCCATGGCAGTGGATTCCTCCCGCCCGTTCCCCCTTATCCGCAATAAATCGCTGAATATTGCCGCTTTGGTGCAAAAGAAGGACAATGACAAAGAAGACTTGGAATTTGCCATGGTGCAGGTACCGTCAGTTCTGCCGCGGATAGTGGAGTTACCGGAGGGTAAAGACGGGGAGCGACGGGTCATTTTGTTGGAAGAAATTATTGAACGGAATATTCATGAGCTGTTTTTGAATTATCATATTGTGAGCGCTCACCCATTCCGAATTATGCGTAATGCAGATTTTACCCTCGATGAAGACGAAGTGGAAGATTTATTGGAGGAGATTAAGAAACAACTGAAAAAGCGCCAGTGGGGAGAGGTTATTCGTCTTGAGGTGGAGAACCGGATGGATAAGCGTTTGTTGAAAATCCTTAAGAAAGAGCTTTCCGTAGGGAGTGAGGATATTTATGAAATAGACGGCCCGCTGGATCTGACTTTTTTGATGAAGATGTATGGGATGGAAGGCTTTGATTATTTGAAGGCTCCATCTTACACTCCTCAGCCGGTTCCCGAACTGATGAACGATGACGATATTTTTACCAATATTCAGAAGGGTGATATTTTGCTGCATCATCCTTACCAGACATTTGACCCTGTAGTGGATTTTGTCCGCCAGGCGGCCAGAGATCCGAATGTGCTGGCTATCAAGCAGACTTTATACCGGGTCAGCGGGCATTCGCCTATTGTAGCGGCATTGGCCGAAGCGGCGGATAACGGTAAGCAGGTATCTGTGCTGGTGGAATTGAAGGCGAGATTTGACGAAGAAAATAATATCAACTGGGCCAACAAACTTGAGAAAGTGGGTTGTCATGTGATCTATGGATTGGTAGGATTGAAGACCCACTGTAAAATCACTTTAGTTGTGCGCAAGGAAGAGGACGGCATTCGCCGATATGTCCATTTGGGTACTGGTAACTATAATGATTCTACTGCAAAGCTTTATACGGACTGCGGTTTGATGACCTGCAATCCCAAGATAGGCCAGGATGCCACAGCGGTATTTAATATGCTTTCCGGCTATTCGGAGCCGCCGACATGGAATAAATTGTCTCTGGCGCCTTTGTGGCTCAGAAGTAAATTTGTCAAAATGATCCGCCGTGAGACAGAGCATGCCCGCGCCGGGCATAAGGCTCATATTATGGCAAAAATGAATTCTCTTTGTGATAAGGAGATAATTTCCAACCTTTACGAGGCTTCTTGTGCCGGGGTAAAAATTGAACTGGTGGTGCGGGGGATTTGCTGTTTGAAAGCCGGAGTGCCAGGGCTGAGCGAAAATATCTGCGTTCATTCCATCATAGGCAATTTCCTGGAACATGCCCGGATATTCTATTTTGAAAATGACGGCAGCCAGGAGGTCTTTATGGGAAGTGCGGACTGGATGCCCAGAAATTTAGATAAACGGGTGGAGATATTATTCCCTGTGGAGGATCCGGAGCTGAAGCAAAAAGTAATCCATATTCTTAAAGTTCAGCTAAAAGACAACGTAAAAGCACATATTCTGCAGCCGGATGGTTCTTATGAAAAAATCGACAAGCGTGGGAAAGCCTTGGTGTTGGCTCAGAATCAATTTTGCCTGGAGGCGGTTGAGATGGCGAAGCAGCACGAGGAAAAATGGGATATTTATGATACCCGCAGATTTACTCCGTCAGAGCCATAGTGGGCTGTCCCGGAGATGTCTAAGCTTGACAAACTTCTTTTTTATGCTATACTTATTGAGTTAAAATCCCATATCAGATGGACATCGGATGCTTATTGCCGGTATAGACGGGCAAGAGGATGTCTATCTGGACTGTTGTATTTAAATAATGGTGAGTTCGAGACCTTCCTCACCTAAAACAAAACTAAAGGAGCGTATTAAAATGAAAAACAAATCAATGAAAACCGTGTACTTTCTGACCTATGCTTCGGCCATTGCGGCTATTTATGTAGCTTTAGTGGCTGCGTTTGCGCCGGTGTCTTTCGGTCCGGTGCAGTTCAGGATTGCGGAATCGCTGTGCATTCTTGCTTTTTTTACACCGGCAGCAATTCCGGGGCTGTTTATTGGCTGCCTGCTGTCTAATCTGATTTGCGGTGCGGCGGTACTGGATGTGATATTCGGCAGCTTGGCCACTTTGATCGGCGCTGTAGGCTCTTATGGGCTGCGTAAGCATAAATGGCTGGTGTGTGTTCCGCCTATCGTATCGAATACGATAATTATCCCCTGGGTACTTCGATATGCTTATGGGTCAGAAGACATGATTTGGTTTGCTATGGTGACTGTCGGCATTGGTGAGATTTTGGCTGTCGGCGTACTGGGAAATATGTTGTTGGCGGTTTTGGAGCGCTACAAGGGAGCTGTGTTTGGGAAAGAGGCTGTGCAGAGATAGGCATTAAACATAATAGATGAGATAAAATAAATCGCGGCGGTATCGGATCAAAAGAGTTTTAAGGCTTTTGTATCCAATGCCGCCGCGATTTATTTTTAAAGCATTTCCATGTATGCCAAGAGCTGATCGAACAAATCAAGGCCAATATAAATCAGAACACCTAGAATAATTGCCGTAATAATAAAGAATACCAATTTATAGAGCAGATAGGCTCTGGCAAAACTTCTCCGATCGGTATTTTTTTTGCTGTAGGCCAAATAGAACAGGTAAATCCAGCCAACAAGCGGAATATTCATACACATAAAAGTTAAGAACCAATATCGTACGGGAGACTCGCCTTTATATGCTTTAGGTTTGGCCGGTTTAGGCTTTCCTGGTTTTTTCTTTTCCGTTTTATTCTGTTTTGGTTTATTTTTTTTATTTTGTTCCGGCGCAGAAGAAGGTTTGAGGGGCACGTTTCTGGGCAGATCGGGTAAAGGGGGGATGCCGTTATCGGGCTGTCCTCCCGTCAGAGAACTTTGAAGCTGGCTTTTATTTATGTCAGAATAATTTGTTCGGTTCATAGGGGTCCTCCTGCGTTGATATCGTGTCTTCCTAGTGGTTGCCGCCTACAGTGATAGTCGGACTTGTGCCGGGTGTATTTTGGCCATTGTTCCATTTCAGCCGCTCCGTATTTAGATTAGTCTGAAGACGAGCCTGTTCCTGGGCAATTTGCTGCTGCATAATCGCCTGTTCCGGTGTGGAATTATTTTGGCGCTGGGCTTCTTGCTGCCGCCATTCTTCTGCCGTGGGCAGCGTGGAAATACGGGCAATGGCAGCGTCTAATTGTTGGCCATAAAATGCTGCTTCCTGATAATCGGCCACCAGGGGAAGTTTGTTTATGGCGGCCTGAGCCAGTTCCTGGGCATTGGGAGCCTGGTATTCCAGGTCTTCTACTGCTTTTAATGCTGCCAGAAATTCATTTTTCCTGGTTTCCACTTCCAGGTCTGCCCGTCGTTTTCTGGCATCTTCTTCCGCTTTTTGCTGGGCTTCGGCCAGATTTCTGGCTTTTTGGGTTTCATAAAGAGCAATAGTTTGCTGCATTTCATTGATGATAGTTGAAAAAGTGGCATACCGGGTTGTGAGCCGCTCGAGAAATTGGGCTCGCAGGGGTCCGTTGTCCATCTGGTTTATCTGTGAATTCATTTTTTGATATTGTTCTTTTACCCAATAAGTGTCTTCCACGGTTTCGATGGTTTTAGCTTCAAATTCGGCCATGGAAGCGGTCAGATCGGTTTCCAGCTGCTGCTGTTCTTTATCATGAAGGATTTGGCGGGCCCGCAGTTCGGCGGTGATGCTGACTAAATCGGTAATTCCGGTATCCGGATCCTGACGCATTTCCACTGTTTCCGGCTGCTCCCAGTCCCACGGTTCCTTGCCCTCATGAAGAGAGTCCATAACCGATTTCCAGATACGGCCGGCGTAGGTGCTTCCGTAGATTCCAGGCATGGCCCGCGGGATATCATAGCCGACCCATATGGCCGTAGTATAATATCGGGTGTAGCCACAGAACCAGGTATCTTTGCTGCTGTTGGTAGTACCGGTTTTCCCGGCTGCAGGCATGCCGCCGGAAAGAGACAAGCCTCGTCCTGTACCGTAAGGTTCGGTAAGAGTGCCTTTTAAAATATCTGTAGTTATGTAAGCAGAATCTTCTTCGTATACTTGCCATGCCTGATCCTTCAGCTCTTTAATCAAATCGCCTTGCTGTTCATGGACTAAGGAAACGATGCAGGTGCGGTTATTGTAAATGCCGTTGTTGGCAAGGGTGCTGTATCCTTTGGCCATATCCACAACCCGCAGGCCGTTGGTAAAGCCGCCAATGCTTAGGGGGAGAATCTCGTTGTCGATATAAGTGATTTTTTGAAACTCCATGTTGCCCAAATACTGCAGGCCAAAACTAACGCCGATATCTTCGAGTATCTGCCAGGCAACGGTATTTAGGCTGCGGTTCAAGGCTTCCCGTACCGTAACCATACCATGATAGGAACCGCTGCTGTTGGAAGGGCCGTCTTCCCATTTATGGTCATCAATCATCCGAGCCGGGTGATATTCACCTGTGTCAAAGGCCGGGGCATAGTCAATCAGAGGTTTGATGGTGCTGCCAGGCTGGCGGGCGCTTAAATAAGCCCGGTTGAACGGATCATCTTCGCCCCGCCCTCCAACAATGGCAACCACATAGTTGCTTTGATTGTCCACAATAACACCGGCGCCTTGCAAGGCGTATTTGCCGTTTTCCTGCAGTTCTGTGAAAGAAGATAGTCCATTGTCAATTTGGGATTGTAGCTGGTTTTGGATAGACGGATCCAGAGAAGTGTAGATACGGTAGCCGCCTGCCCGGATTTCGTCGTTTTTTTCATTATAAAGAGCCTGATATTTTTCTATGTAAGAAGTATATTCTTCTTTATTTTGATAGGTGTACTGGAAAGGAAAACCATCCAGCTCCATTAGCTTTAGAGCAGCACAATGAATGGCGTAACTGCTCATGTAATTTTCATCGGTACCTTCAGATTCTTCCTGCACGATTCTCAGAGGCTGCTTGCAGTAAGTAAGATAATCTTCATTTGTCAGATATCCGACTTCAAACATGCTTTTCAGTACATCATTTCTTTTTTTCAGGCAGTCTTGTGGGTTTTTGATTGGGTCATAAGCGGTCGGGCTATTGCTGATGCCGGCAAGCACGGCAGCTTCGTAAGGAGCCAGTTCGGCGGCGTTTTTTCCGAAGTAGTAGCGGCTGGCAGCTTGGACGCCATAGCAATGATTGGCATAATAATTCGTGTTGCAGTAAAATTCCATAATATCCGCTTTGGAATATTCCTTTTCGATTTCCGGCGCCAGCAGAATTTCCACGACTTTGCGGGTAAAGCTTTTTTCCTGAGTGAGATAGGTGTTTTTTATGACTTGTTGAGTGATGGTGCTGCCTCCCTGTGTGATAGCGCCGTGATTTTTGATAAGTGCAAGGGCCGCCCGGGAGGTGGCGATCCAATCGACGCCGGTATGACTTTTGAAACGCCGATCTTCCTGGGCAATATAAGCATTCTGAATATTGATGCTGATTTTGTTAATCGGTACATATTCATAATGGCCTGCATTGATTAGGCCGATAATCTGCCCGTCTTTGTCGTAGACTTCCGTATCCGACAACATACGAAAATCCTGCCGATCCATCTGAGCAAGCTTGTCGTAGGCGATTTCCCGGCAATGGTCCAGATCCGGTTTTACTTTTGTATAGATGATCAGGGCAGTAACTACACATGCTATGAGTGAAATTGTTAGCAGTTGTAAAAGGCTTTGCAGCAGCCAACCAAGAATACCCAGCAGGCTGACTAAAAAACTGCCCAATCCTTTAAAAAATGATTTGATTATTTCCATAATTGCCTCCGTTTGCATAGGGTGTACTCTCGGAATCCCTCCTGCACCTGCCTTTGCGGCTGATTTTCCGTCATATGCACATAAATTTAATCAACGTACGTTCCACGTACGCCTCATAAATTTATGC
>CANDBT010000038.1 GCA_947383005.1 uncultured bacterium
CCGCTCTTGTGGAACAGTTTGAGAACCTGGAAATGGTCTGTAATGCCAGAGTCGATACAGCTCTTTACGGTCTCCCACCCGCTAAAACCGGAAAAACGGGCCGTCCCAGAAAACATGGGGACCGGATTGCGCTGGATGATATCATTCTGAACGAAGCGAAAAACGGCGACTGACTGATTGGCATGGTGCCGGTCATCACGAACCTCTGGAAGGATAAAGTGGTATATGCCCTGGTTACTGCGCCAAAAACGGGAAAGGGAGCCGACGTCTGTTCTTATGCACGGCTGATCCAAAAAGCATCTCTTTTGACTGGAAGAGCAGCGCTGACAAAACAATCTGTTCCTACGGGGAAGAAGATGTCTTTTATCTTCCGTTGGCCTGGTATGGCCTGAGGTGGAACATCGAGGTTTCTTATTATGAAGGGAAGAACTTCTGGTCCATGGAGGAATACCGCATCCGCAGCAAGGAAAGGATCGAACGGCTAATCAACCTGATCCGTCTGTCCTACAGCGCGATAACTTTGCTTCCTTATCATGATGAAACCTTTTCCGGGTGTCAGTCTGCCAGTGCCCAGGAAAACCGTTACAAAATTGGGCAACAAATTCAGTCGGAAATAATTTTATGCAGTTTCGAGAAATTTCTCGAAACCATTAAAAATTGTTCTGTTCTGATAAATGTCATAGAAAGCTATATTTTATCAGGATTTAAGAAATTTCAAAAGTTGCAAACTGGTGTAAAGTCTATTCCCCCCAAAAAATTATTATGGTATAATTCTTATCGGAAATTGCGAAGTAATTTCCGATAAAAGGCACGGTTTTTCGTGCCGTAAATCGACTATAGGAAACCGATTTTGCTTCCTATAGTATAACTTATCAGAATTTGCAAAGCAAATTATGATAAAAGGCACAGCTTTTTGTGCCGTAAATCCGACTATAGGAAGCCATTTTTGCTTCCTATAGTATGGTTATCAGCAAAATAGGATTGAGAGACACCGAAAGTACATATTTTTTTAAAGGAGGAAATTACATATGTCCGAGCCGCGCTTTGAGGATATTTTGATAAACGCCGGAACAGATGAGTTTAACAGAATGACCGGCTATGCAGAATTCCCTTACTTTCACAAACAAATCGAGGTGATTTGCGATGAGGGTGTTACAGCAGAATACGCTGCCCGATCTATTCGGTGGCTGGCGGAGATCGATGAAGCTCAGGTCAGGGAAATCTGCCAATATGCTCTGTACTACCTTCGGGATGAATTGGAATCCACAAGCAAGGGAGAACTTCTGAACGAGGAAATCCAGCACATCCAAGACCCTTTGGAGGTACTTCATTATATGGAGTTTGGCAGCTTGGAAATCAAGCTTCCTGTGGAACCGGAAATACCTGTGCTGAACTTGAGCGGCGGTTGCGACTGGCAAGAAGATGAGGGACTGCACTGCCTGATAAAAAATGGTCATGTGGTTTACATGGGTTCTTGGAACGATGAAGACGTGTGGGATGAGCATCTGTTGGACGATGACCAATATCTCGTCAATTATGTGCTATATCCCCAACGTAAAGCGTTACAGCAAAAAGCAGCGGAACGACTAAAACAGCACCCGCCAAAGAAAATCCCCCACCTGGAGTTCGCCATGAATTCACCAGTCAGAAAATTTGTGGAGTTTCTTCTTACCGAAGCGGAACACTGTACCCCAGAAGAAGCATGGGCAAAACTGGAGGGCACCCGCTTGATGGCTCTTTTGCAAGAGGATTCTTCTCTGGCATGGATGGACACTTCATTGTTGTATCGCTGTTATTGCATGGAACGTGACTTGGGATCGACAGAGATGGAGATTTACCTTTGGGAACAGACTCACCTGGATTCGTGAAACACGTTTATGCGAAAGCAAAGCGACTCTGACTTTCAAACAGCAACTTCCGTTTCCTTAAGTTGACAGCCCATAAAAACTAAATAGCCAGCCACACATCAGAGGCACATCCAAGCAGGAAATTTAAAAAGGTATCCTGCTTGGGTGTGCCTCTGTCAGGGTGTTATGATACACACGATATACAAAATATATGGTTTTACATTGCAAAGTTCATGTCATCATGTCAGAGAGTATTTTCCGGATGTTTTCCTCGTTTAATTCATGGGTTGTATCACGATTTATCTCTATAAAAGAACGCCCGCTTTTCATCGCATTAAGTTGATTATCATATTCTGACTTTGATACTTTATTATTAATACGATATTGATCATAATTTGTACCGGAAAACGATACTGCAGTAACTAACCTCCCCTCATTGATCGCATAAAAACTCTTGTCACCTATCGAACTGCCACTGTCCAAATATTGGGATTTAATCCCGTCTTCCACTTCCCGCAAAAGAAGTAATCTCTCCCCGCATAACAAATACCGGTTATATTTATGTAGCATATCATAAAAATTCCTGCTATTTCGACGAATTTTTCGTCGCCGCAACCAGCAAAAGTACGATAAAAATACCTTGTATAAGCCGCTGTCCGCCGATACTGATATTTGCCGCATTCAAAAAGGTAGACATTAAGGTCATCATAAACGCCCCGATACACACAGCAATTATATTGGATTTACCGCCTGCTGCATTAGTTCCGCCTACAAAACAGGCCGCGATGGATGGAAGAAAATAAGTGGTTCCCAGGTCCTGGTTTGCGCCTCCACAGTATGCTGCATTTAGTGCCCCGGCAAGGCCGCAAAGGGCGCCATTGATCACAAATGCCGTGATAACCGTCTTGCTGACATTAATACCTGCCAGCCGGGCTGCTTCCCTCTTTTGCCCTACCGCGTGCAGGTTCATGCCGTATTTTGACTTATATAAAACGAAATACAGGATGACGGCGATAGCCACGGCAATAGCGGTCATGGAATTGATTCCGAACAGATTTGCGTTGGTAAACTTAACAAAGGTACTGTTAGGTGAATTGGCAAATTTATTGGATACCAGCAGTATTACGGTGTAATACAGATAGCCGGTGGCCATGGTTGTAATCATTGCATGGATATTCAGGTAAACATTAATACAGGCATTGATCATCCCACAGGCCATGCCAACAATAATCGCGATAGCCAGTCCCAGGAGGATGTTATACTGCATTAATTCACAAGATATGTATGCGGTCAACGTGAGAATATATTTTTGAGAAATATCAATCGCGCCTTTTCCGCTGGTTACGACAACCATCTGTGCAATACCCAGCAGCATAGCAAATACGCAAAGCTTCAAGCCGGATGTAATTACGCGCACATTTACCGCTCCGGACACGGCACAAATAAGCGCATACAGGATAACGCAGCCCACTACCGGCCAGACAATCGGGCTTTCTAACATTTTCTTTATCTTATTACTCACAACGACCACGCTCCTCTCTATGAATCAGGAACTTCAGGGCAAGGACGCTGATCAGGATAAGCCCGATAATCGCCGTCTGATAGTTCGAATTCATCTTCATGGCTGTCAGCAGGGAATTGATAAGATTCATAACGATTGCCGCCATCACAACACCAACAGGGACCGGAAGACCGCCAGCCATATCACAGCCGCCAAGAATAACCGTGGCAATGGACATCATGTTATAATTCACCGAACTGTTAGCGTCCGCACCATTACAGGTATTGGTGTAAGCCATACCGGCAAGCACCACAAAGAAGCCTGATATGCCATATGCCACAATCTTCGCCACCAAATGGCTCCAACCAGAACGTTCCAGAGCCTGGACATTGTTTCCGGCCCCGCGCAGGATGATGCCATACCTGCAGCGGTACAGAAGGTACCAGCACGCCAGCCCGGCTGCCGCAGCAATAACGATAGGCAGGGGGATAACCGGCAGTTTAATACGCAGGAAATCAGCCAGCCACTTGGGGCATGAGCCGCCAGGGGTAGGGCAGACCAACAGGGCAAGGCCATACCACATAAATTGCGCGCCCATGGTAACAACGATGGCCGGGATTTGACGGATCTTAATCAGCGCAGCCAGCACCATATACAGACCGATGAAAACGATAAGCCCTAAAAGTCCAAGCAATGGGCTTCCGGTCAGCCATATGCCCACGATGACATTTACCAGGCCGATGGAATATCCGTTTCCCATATCAACATCACCACACATAACGATAAACATCTGGCCTAATGCCGCAAAAATCAGCGGCAGCGCGGAACTGATCTTCATGCGCAGGCCCACATAGGACATCAGGTTGGGGTTAATCGCTACATTTGCCGCGAAAATGGCAATCAGCGTGATAAGGGGCAACATCCAGGGTGTAGCCATATATTGGGAAAACCTGCTTTTGGCTTTCTCCGTAACCTCTTTTTTCTCCGTTTCGATAAAAGCAGCTTTTACCAAGTTGGGAACGTTAATTTCATCATCTTTTAACTCTTTTGTAATGCGGCCGTCGCGCATTACATATACGCGGTCGCAAATTTCCATCTCCAAATCCTCGGTTGAATATAAGATAATCGACTTACCCATTTCACGGGTTTCATGCAGGAGTTTATAAATATCCTGCTTTGTCCCGACATCCACGCCGGCAGTCGGGTCGTTTAAAATAATAATATCCGCCTCTGAAGCGATGCCTCTGGCAATCAATGCTTTCTGCTGGTTTCCTCCGGAAAGGGACATGATATTGCTGTCAATACCCTCCGCACGGAATTTCAATTTATCATACCAGCTTTGGGCCGATTCATCTGCTTTTTTCTGGTCAATCAATAATTTCCCTTTTACCCGGTCTAAGTTCGCGATCAAAATATTATTCCGGATATTCCAGAACTGGAACACTCCTTCTGTGGCCCGGTCGCCGGAAACATAGGAAAGGAGACCGTTTAGCTCAATACCCTTGACCTGTTTTTTCCTAGCCGCAAAAATCTGCTGGAGCAGCTCCTGCTGGCCGGAACCGGCAAGGCCGGATATGCCGATAATCTCCCCTTTTTTCAAATGGAGGCTGACATCGCTTAATCCCTTGGTATTTAAATTGGTGATTTTTAACATATCCGGCTGGTTGGAAAAGTCCAGGTGTACCCGTTCCTTCTTCTCGGACGTGCCGCCCATATGGGCAATCAGTTCCTCCTGGGTAATCTCATCCGAATAAAATTCTCCTCTGTTCTGGCCATTTGTCAGGAGCACAATGCGGTCGGAAACGACACGAATTTCGTCTAACTTGTGAGAAATGTATATAACTGCCACGCCTTTGGCACTTAAATCCGCGACGATTTTGTGCAATTGCTGAGCCTTGTCCGAAGACAAGGCGCTGGTAGGCTCATCAAGAATCAGGATTTTCAGATTATCCGCCATCAGCGTCTTACAGATTTCCACCACCTGACGGTCTGTAAGGCTTAAGGTTTCCAAAGGCTTCATCACATCGATATTACTTCCCGGAAAATAAGTTTCAATCAGATTTTTTACCTGTGCCTTTGTCTCATTTCTCCAATTCTTGCTTGGGGCGATGCTATGGCTGACATTCAGCATGGCAAAGTTTTCAAAAATACTTAAGTTGGTGCAAAGGGATAAATCCTGATACGCGCAGTTTACGCCGATTTGCTTGGCGGTACGGGCATTGTAGCTTTCCTGCTGCACGCCATTATAAATGATTTCGCCGTTTGTCCGCGGAAGGACGCCGGTCAGAATCTTCATCAGCGTGGACTTACCGGCTCCGTTAGAACCTACCAGCCCAATGACTTCGCCCTCATAGATATCCAGATTTACCCCCTGCAGTGCCTTGGTAATGCCAAAAAAACGGTCAATGTTTTTCAGGCTCAGGTACGGCTTCTGGTTTTCTTTATGTTTCAAGCGGTTCACATCCTTTCTTTATCAAGTACTGCAACCAAGCGCATGGTTGAGCCTGAGCCGTCTTTAAAACGGCACGGAAGCCCGATAACGCCAAAAAAGGCGGGAAGAGTATCCAGTTTATCTACATTCTCAATGATATTAATGCCATTTCCCAACAATACCTTATGTGCCGGGTTTGGCGTGTTCGCAGCATCAAGAGCTGAGGCATCCGTTCCGACCGCGCTGACCTCTTTTTCAAGAAGGTACTCTGCCGTTTCTTGGGAAATCCCGGGCCAGTTTTCCATAAATGGCCTGCCCTCCTCCCCGGTTTTCCATTTTTTATCCCATCCAAAGCGGAAAAAAACAATATCCCCCTTTCTAAGCGGCCCGTGCTGGGTTTCAAATGCTTTTACATCGTCCACAGAAGTTACGCCTCCGGGAGCAATGTTTGCAGCGTCAATATTAACGCCCCGGCCAATCAGCCGTTCAATAGGAATTTCATCAACATTTTCTGCCCCTTCAATGAAGTGGGAAAGCGCGTCGATATGAGTTCCTGTATGTTCACAGAAAGTAACATTCCGCCAAAAAGAACCATCCTCAACATATTTCATTCCCGGATGGAAAGTCATACCAGCCTGGGTGGGCCAGTGAGGTATCCCTTCCTCCAGCGGATGGGTCATGTCTATAAATTCAGAAGCGGCAACAAGATCCAACAATTTTTCAAGCGTATTCATAACATCCCTCGTTTCTATACATTCATATAATTTTTGATGTTACACCAGCCCTATGCCGCCTATACGGCGGTGGAATTTATATAAGTAATAAGGATGGGGCAGCACCCTGCCCCATCCCCTCGCTGCATAATGCCAATATTCAATTACGCACGATGGTTCACATTACAGCCATGTCTGTTCTGCTTACTGAGCCTCAATCTGTGTACGGATGTCGTCCCAGGACATTTCCGTAAATGCAACATCGTCGTCGCCAAGCCCGGTATAACCGGAAAGGCTGTCCGCGTCAACCATGCCGAAAGGAACAGACATATTATTTGCTACCGTATCACCGTTGCAGATATCAACTGCTACATAAAGGGACATAGCGCCAATCCAGGGATTGCTTGCTGCGGACAGGGTCTTATATCCTTCGGGAGCTTCATCGGCCCACCAGTTCAGGAAACTGCCCCGATTATCGCCCGCGATTACAGGAAGATCATCCATAGAATAGCCTGCGGAAAGAAATGCCTGGACTGCCGCATAGGCATCTCCGCCCTGGGTAACAAGGCCCTTAACATCGGATAATGTAGGAAGTACGCTGTTTAATTCGGTCTGAGCTTTGGAAGCGGTCCAGTCGGTATAAATTTCAGAAACAATCTTAACGTCCGGATATTTCTCCAATGCGTTAAGAACACCCTGATGGAACTGATCATCAGTTGTCGTTCCCGCAGTACCCCGCAGCTCAATCAGGTTTCCGGAACCGCCCATCTGCTCGCACACATACTCGGTAAGGGCCTGGGTCATCGCTTCATTCTCGAAGAACATCTGATAAAGAAGCTCATGATCGCAGTCTACCGGCCCGTCGTTTACGGTAATAACCGGAATACCAGCATCGCAGGCTTCCATAATCGCATTGTTCAAGGAACTGGTAGAAGCCGGGTCAACAATAATAATGTCGTATCCCTGGGTGATGAAATCTTCAATCTGGGAAATCTGAGTTGCCGTATCCTGATTCGCTTCGGCAACGGTATACTCGCTGATATAACCATCGGCGATCAATTGATCAGCAACAATCTGCATCTGCTTTTCTTCCGTTTGACGGTAACTGTTTCCGTTATAGCTATTGGTAAAACCTACCCGGATTCCTTTTGCTTCGGCCTTGCTGTCCCCTTGCGCTGCTTCCGCGGGAGCTTCTTCTTTCTCTTCTTCCGCTGCCGTTGCTGCCGCCGTAGTTGTTTCCGCTGCTGTGGTAGCGGCAGTCTCGTTTGATGATCCGCCGCATCCGGCCAGGCTTAGTGCCATGATTCCGGCTGCTGCCAGCGCTGTCACTTTCCTTAATTTCATAAATATCCCTCCTGATAAAATAATTTTATTTGCCCTCCCGTTTTCCGCAAAAGGCCTTCTTAACTTTGCCCATGGCAAAGGAAGAATTCTTGATATTGCAATAAATCAAAAATAACTTTAAACATATCCTCTGGATTATGGGCGAAATCGTCAAATCCGTTTCCGCTCATCAGCCCATCCACCCAAGGTTCTTTGCCATATCCAGCTTTTTGCCCATTACATCAGCTATATAGACAGATGCACCTTTTGGCAGGAATAACATTGTCCGCAGTTGAAATATGGGTTATCGGTAATGATCATTCCTGATTTGATGTCCCAGGCATTATCGGCATCCGCCTCGATAGCCTCGGCGAAAACTCATGCCCAGATATCCTGGAATAATCAAACAATATACATAGCTTCCATCTCGGTTTCTCCCCCCACCGCGTCTCGTGTTGTATACATCATGCTGCGGGCGTTTTTTCCGAATTATCCGCTAAAATAATTAAATCAATCGTAAGTTTGTGAAAAATACCTCAATTTTTTAATTTGTTTTCGGCGTTTTTCCATTTAAAATCCTCAAAAAAATCTAATCATTTGTAAATATGTACTTTTGCCAAATTCGAATATCTGTTATAACTTTTTTAAGTATACCACAAAGACAACGTTTTTTCAATGATGTTTAGTAATTAAACATAAAAGTTAGGTTATCTTGTTATTATTTTCTTTTCTGGTACATCGTGTCCGCTGGATTCCACCCTTGCCCTTTTTAACAATTTTAAATTCTACTCCGTTGACAGCACTGTTTCGAAATAAATTTGTAAAAGCAAGACAAATGCCCTGGCAGGACACAGCCGCCAGGGCATTTATATATATGGACATATACTATTAATATAGCTTATCATACCTGCTTCCCAAACATCTGGAAATACTCTTGAGCTTTCTGCAAAGGAATATTCATCTTTTTCTGCAATTGACCCAAAATATCCTGTTCCGATAACCCAAAATCAAATCCGGTCTCTACTATTCCCCGCGCTTCTCCTCTCGCTTCTCCTCTCGCCTCATGCTCCCGTGCAATCTCATCAAATATTGCAAACATTCCGCCTCCTCCTTTCTCCAGCTTCTTATAATCTATTTTACAGTTCGACGCTCCTGCTATGGTCATGATCACACTTGGATCCGTATGATGTTCTTCGCTGTATTGTATGGCCCTCTCCCTCGCTTCCTTCCTTTCCAGCCCCGTATTCAATAGGATCCCGAACAGGTTAAATAAATCTACATTATTCACATTGTGCAGATGGAGGTTATTCTGCCTTGCTTCCACTAACAGCATCTTATAATCATTGACATACTCTGCAAACTCTTCCCCAATCTCCAGCATCCCGTGAAGGCTTGTAGCCCCGTCCCAGGGCTTCTCCCCATAGTAAACCACCAGGGTAATCACCGGAACCAGTTTATCCGTTTTCCTCATTTTTGACAAATATTCGTCTCTTTCCAGCCCTTTCCCTGTCCTGTACTTTTCCCCGTTGTTGTCATATTGCTTTTTGTAGGTTCCGTAATCATATCCCATAATCCGCATGGGCATTGCATAATGAACATGCTCCTGAGCTTCCTTTGCCAGCATCACAAGCTCTACTCCATGAGCTGCTGCCTTCTTCCTGATTTTGATATTATCCCGGGATGCCTGGATGCTTTCTGTATATTCCCCGTGCTCTAATAGGGAAGATTCCTCCGTATCCATATCCTCTAGTACTGTATTGCGGAAATAATGGTGAATACAGTGCTTGATATTTTCGTCATCTGTGCGTCTGCAAAGCGACGGCGTAGCGGTGCCTACGTCTAGCTTTGCAGGCGTGCAGAGGGCGGAAATAGCGAGTGCCGAATTCACCGGAATTTCCGCAATGCAGTACTAGCTCCTCCGCACGGATGACGGCCCTTCCCTGGAACAGTACCGCATTAAAAAGATCGGTAAACTGCTCTTTATTGTTCCAATAATTCTTCAATACGGTATCTGGTTTTAAATCCTGTACCTTCTTTACCATATAGGGTTCCCCTTCCTCTCCTGGCTTTAGTATAACGTAGATGCTGGAAGCTTTCAAGGTAAAACATTTGGGATTGTATGGATAAGATCTTAACACCGCTTTCAATCTTCCTCGCTTTCGCATAAAACGTCCCAACCAGCATCCCATTTAAAAACTCTTCCTACAAAAACTACGAAAAATGTCGGGATAATGCAACTTTATCATAGATGGAGACAGTTGGATACCAGCACGGAATTCAGAAGGAGCGAATCACAGGGAAAAGGGCATACCGCATAAAGTTAAAATGTATACGATGTACTCTCGGAATCTCTCCTGCACCTGCCTTTGTGGCTGAGTTTCCATCATATGAACCTAAATTTAATCAACATACATTCCACGTACGCCTCATCAATTTATGCATATCTGACAAAAAATCATTTCACAGTTAGCAAATCATCTGAAAGCAAATAGGAAAACAGACAAATGCCAATAAAAGACAGCCAGTAGAGCACAAAAATTTTGTGGAATAATGTCAGAATACGTGATATAATTCCCACGCTGTCCCACCGATACCTGGCAACGGGAGGAGGTGTTCGAATGGAAGCTGTTATCACTTTTTTAGCCACTGTCGCGGCAGGCGTGGTTTGCCACCTCATCTGCAAATGGCTTGACAGGGGCGATAGGGGCAACAAGTAGCCTGGCGGGTGCTTTGCCGCCGTAAAAAGAAAAGAAGAACCCCCGGACTGTGCTGGAACACAGTTCGGGGGTTCATTCTTTGTCCGAATGGACTTGTTATCACTTTTTGCCTAGTGGCATTATAGCATATGCAGTTCCGGTTTGCAATATACTTTTTCATTTCACAGCTCGGAAAGATACTTTTTGGGTTACTGTTCCTCCCCCTATCTAAACGCCGCTTTCAATCTTCCTCGCCTTCGCATAAAACGTCCCAACCGGCATCCCGCAAGCTTCCGCAGCCTGACAGAGCGTTATCTTTTTCCTCCGCCAATTTCTATGTATTTCATGGAAATTTTCCGGATAAGGAAGTGCAGGACGCCCGAATTTCACTCCTCTTGCCTTAGCGGCCAAAATCCCTTCCGCCTGCCGCTGCCGGATATTTTCCCGCTCGTTTTCCGCCACAAAAGACAACACCTATAAAACAACATCGCTAAGGAAAGCCCCCATCAAATCCTTCCCCTTCCGTGTATCCAAAATCGGCATATCCAATACCATAATATCAATGCCCTTTTCTTTCGTGAGAACCCGCCACTGATCCAAAATCTCCTTGTAATTGCGTCCCAGGCGGTCTATACTCTTTATATAAAGTAAATCATCCTTTTTCATCCGTCTCACCATACGTTTATAAGCCGGGCGCTCAAAATCTTTCCCTGACTGCTTATCCATAAAAATATTTTCCCCTGGGATGGCCAGTTCTTTCATGGCTGCCATCTGCCTGTCTTCATTTTGGTCCCGGCTGCTAACACGGACATAACCATAAATATTTACCATAGTACCTCCTTATTTGCCATCAATCGAGTAGGAAAGAGCCATCTTGCCCTACTCGCCGCGCGGCCCACACGCCGCTTTAGTGGTATATTCCTCCGTATGGGACTATGCATAACAAAAAAATAGCTGCCACTACCAACAGTGACAGCCAATCCCATACATGAATCTATTCCTCTTGTAATGGTAAATCCACACTAACACACAGCATTCCACATAAGGATGCTAAAGTTTTTCTTCTGTTTTTCTTATTCGTTTAATTGCTCTACCAATGTATACTGGCCAGACCCAATCAACTTGTTACCATATTTTTGTTTGACTTCTTCGATAAATTCACTAATTGCATCTGGATGATTTGCAAGGAACCATTTTATATGGTTTTGTATATACTCAATACGTATTTGTGCATCATTTAAATCATTTGGAACTCTTTTCATCCGCTCATCAATACTATCAAATCCAGTGAATGGAGAACTTAACCGTTCATTTGCCATTTTTATATACTCAGGATTATTATCTATTCCAATACCCTTCCTGCCTGTTTGCTGGCATACTCTCAAAAGCGTCCCGCTGCCTAAAAATGGATCCAGCACAGTTTCCCCTTCGTTGGAAGATGCCAAAATCATTCTCTCATACAGGGCTTCTGGCTTTTGGGTAGGATGTTTTTTGCGGTTTTTATTGCAGTAATGCATATGGGAAAATTCCCATACATTGCCGGGATTCGCTCCTCGCATATTGTTGACTGACCTATAAAATTTTTGAGGAATACGAATATCATCCAAATTGAATACAAATTTTGTCGGATGTTTGGTAAACAACAAAATATCATCGTGCCGAGGAGAAAAACCTTTTGTCTTTCCTATACCTTGTGTATAAAACCATGTAATCCAAGAGTTGAAATGCATACCAATTTCCTGCTCCAAAATCGAATATACGTAGGAAATATACTTCATCCCCATAAATACATAAAGAGATCCATTGTCACTCAATACTCTATAAGCCTCTTTTAACCATTCCCTAGAAAACTCAAGATATTCATTAAACTCAAGGTTATCTTGATTCATTCCATAGTTTTTATTTAAGTTATAGGGTGGATCTGTAACAATTAAATTGATACTCTTATCTGGCAATTTTCGGAGTTCTCGAACTGCATCCCCACAAATTGCAATTAATTTTTTATCCATTTATTTCTCTTTGCCTCTCTATAAAAATCATCAATATTTCTGCGAGAACTATGTAAATATTTTTGGTCGAGAAGTTGGCACATTTCCCATGTTGTACGATACTGATATGTTACATAGTGAATATCCTTGATTTGGATTTGCCCTGTTCCCAGTGCAGGGTTATAATTAATATCTGAATCGCTTATAAATTTTAAATCATACGCATGATAGTCAACTATTTCCATAATTCCATCGACAAGTCCTGTTGTTTTGTTTCTTTCAGAATATACCTGATGTTTGATGGACAGAATAATAAACATAAAATCCGGATCTGTTACATATGCCGTCCTAATTCTAGCAAAAGATGTGATATTGGGGCCTTTACCACTATTAAGTATGTCATCAGCCGTCGCTTTTACATCTACATTACCCGTAAGAACTCGTCCGGATTTTTTAAACTGCAAAATTATATCTGCCATACCAAGACGCTCTTGTGCCTCAACATTAATCAGATTATATTCATTATTGCCATTACCTCTGATACCGGCAAAAACTTCACCAGCCCACGCTTCAATCATAGGACCAGCAATTTTATTAATATTTTCCAAAGGCAGGCCCGACACCAGATTAGTGTTGATTATAATTTTGTCATCACCCATGTATTTGCGATTATCAAGAATACCGATAATCTGGCTGATGACAAAATCGGAATCTTCCCTATATGCATCAGATTCCACAGGAATCTTAAAAATCATATCTTCATATCTTCATATCTCATAAGTCATTTGTCCTTATCGTAATAGTTCTTTTCAAATGCCAAATTCTGTATAAACATCTGCCAGTATCGCCGCGCCTATCCCCTCCGCAGTATATTCTGACGCCGTTTTCCAGACCGGTATCCCTACCTGTTCTGCCATCTTTGTCGTTGACGGGCCAATCGAAATTATCCGGGGCTTCATCTCCATCCTGGTTTCCTGATTTTTTTTTGCTTCCCGCTCCTCCCTGCGTTCCCACTCTTCCTTGGCGTTCCGCTCTTTCCTGCTCTCCTGTCCAGCCCAATCCTCCTGGCCTTCCCTGCTTCTATGCCCAGCCCATTCTTCCCGGCTATCCCTCAGCTCCTGCCCAGCCCGGTTTTCCTGGCTCTCCCTCAGCTCCTGCCCAGCCCGGTTTTCCTGGCTCTCCCTCAGTTCCTGCCCAGCCCGGTTTTCCTGGCTCTCCCCTGGTTCCTGCCCAGTCTGGTTTTCCCGCACATCCTGGCTCTCAGTCCCTTCCATATACTCTTCCCTCTCCCACATCTTTTCCAGCGCCCGCACCGCCGACCCGCTGGCTAACGTCACATAATCCACTTCCTTAATCAGCCGGTTCAACTCCTCTTTCCGCCGTTCATCCACCCATGTCTCATAGAGCGGGATATCCGCAAAAGGAATTCCCGCCTCCGAAAGCTTCTGCGCCAATACCGGCGAACCGTCCTTGGCCCGCAAAAGCAGCACACGTTCCCCTTCTTTCAATGTAGGGATCCATTCCCTCGCCAAATCTGCCCCGGAAAATCCGGATGGCACAAAATCGCAAAGAAATCCATAATGCTTTAGCATCTGTGCCGTTTTTCTCCCGATAGCCGCAAACTTTGCATGCATGAATCGCCGCAAATCTATCTCCTGCTTCCTTAATAAAGCAAAAAACAATTCCACCCCATTGCTGCTGGTAAAAACAATCCACTGGTAATTCCCTGCCTCTGCCAAAGCATGTTCCAGCTCTTTATTCCACAGGGGACGGCTTTCAATCAAGCTGACGGAAACGGTTTCCGCCCCATAAAGTTCCAAAACTTGTTCCAGCTCCCTTACAATATAACGGCTTCCTGTCGCCAACACCCGTTTTCCGGATAACGGCTTGCGGCCAAACCAATCCAACCGTTCTTCCAGCCCCGCCACAGAGCCGACTACGGTGATCGCCGGCGTCCCCAGTCCTGCCAGCTTAACATCTCTGGCAATATGTTCCAACGTGGAAACCACCTTTTTCTGCTTGCCCGTTGTGCCGTTTTGGATTACCGCAGCCGGGGTATCCCCGGGCTTACCATGTGCCAAAAGCTCTCCAGCAATCCGCTCCAGGTTTTTAAGCCCCATCAAAAAAACCAATGTGCCCTCTTCTTTGGCTAACGTGGCATAATCCAATACTTCCTCCGATTTATGCGCCCCCTCATGGCCGGTAATCACATGAAAAGAAGAAGCTAATTCCCGCTGTGTCACCGGAATCCCGGCATAGGCCGGAACGCTATAAGAAGAAGACACCCCCGGAACAATCTCAAATGGTATCCCCTGCTCCTGCAGCGCCAAGGCTTCCTCCCCGCCTCGCCCGAAAACAAACGGGTCGCCACCTTTTAAACGCACCACATATTTCCCCGACAGCGCCTGCTGCACCAAAAGCTGTTGGATCTCATCCTGGGTCAAATGATGATGGTTAGAGCGTTTCCCCGCATAAATCAATTCCGCATCCAAACGGGCCTCATTGAGAATCGAACCGGAAATCAGGTTATCATAAATAATCACATCTGCCCGCCGGACACATGCAAGCCCCTTGCGGGTAAAGAGTCCCGCATCACCAGGCCCGGCGCCCACCAAAGATACCGGCTGTAAACGCACCTGTCTCGCCAAACCTATGGCCATCTTTTCTGCTAATTCCCGTTTTTTCTGCTGCTGCCCTTCCGCCAGTTCTATGCTCTCCTCCCGAAATACCGGATTCTGTCCGTCTCTGGCGTACATTACCGACATAAGCAGCTTCTTTCCCTCCTGCCGGCAATATGCCGCACAAGGAGCGTTGCAGCTTCCTCCCAAATCCGTCAAATATTTTCTTTCCGCATTCAACACCGCCTCAGCTTCTGCCGAATGGATAGAGGCCATCACTTCAGCCAATTCCCCTTCCCGGATTTCCACGCCCAGGATCCCCTGTCCCGATGCGGGAATAAACTCTTCCGCGTCCAAATATTCCAAAAATATCCCCTCTTGCTCTGTCAACCCCAGACGCTTAAGTCCTGCCGCCGCCAAAAGAATTCCATCATAGCCGCCTTCCCGCAGCTTATCTATCCGCGTCTGTACGTTTCCTCGAAGAAGCCGGATTTTCACTTGTGGATTTAACCGCTTAATCTGCAGCTCCCGACGCAAACTGCTGGTACCAATCACACTGCCGGCAGGCAGCGCTTTCGCCGCCGTCCCCTTTACCGTCACCAACACATCCCGCGGATCTTCCCGGTCAAGCACCGCCCCCAACGCCAAGCCTGCCGGAAATTCCATCGGCATGTCCTTTGCGCTGTGTACAGCCATATCAATCTCTCCCTGCAAAAGAGCTTCTTCAAGTTCACGGGTAAATACCCCTTTCCCGCCAAAACTGGCCAGAGAACGATCCAAATGACGATCCCCTTTCGTACTGATTGGCACCAAATCTATCTTTGCATCCGGGAAACGCGTCAATATCGCATCCCGCACTATCTCTGTCTGAACCATAGCCAGCCTGCTTTTCCTTGTCCCTATCCGAAGTTTCATCTGCCACCCTCTGCTTTCCCACAATACCCATTATTTTATGCTCCCGAAACTAATCCCCTGTGTATCAATATCGTTTATTTATCCTGTATCTCCACAGCAATCCCCCCATGATCCATCTGATAACGCCGGTATATCTTAGGCCCATACATCATTCCCATCAGCACAAAAAACAAGATCACCAGAGCCACGCCCCGTTTCCAGCCATACGGCTCCCAGCCGCTTTTCTTCGGCTCCTTTTTCTCCACAGGCTCATAGTCCATCCGTTCCGGCACTGGCGTCAGTCGCAACTTCTCTTTCCCGGTTGATATAGAACGGATCCATTGAATCACGTATTTCTTATTGCACTGGGGGCATATCTCTATATTGGGATTCCTGGGATCAAGCGTCAATTTCCCCTTACAGGAAGGGCATTTTATTTCCGTCATTTTTTTCTCCATTCTGTGCATGTTCCGCAACATTGCATGCCCCGCTTAATCGGATATTTTCTTATTGTCTTCCGTAAACCCGCTTGTGAAGTTCTATCACCTGATCCATTCCTGCTGCTGCGTCATATTCCCTGTCTTCATAGGCAAAATGATGGTCTGCAATAATCTTGGGATTGCGCTCCCTCACCGCTTTCACGATCTCTAAGCTGGCCCTCTCCGGGGGTTCTGTTATGATAAATCCCCGTTCTGCGTCTAAGGAATAGGCAATCAATGCATCATCATATCCTCCGTCTTTACACAGCAATTTCTTGGTATAAAAGCATGCCACCATATCGTCTAAACGGTATATAAAGGGCTTCACTGCCGGAATCTTAATATAGTTGGCCGTGATAAAGCCCATTCTTTTCAGGCTGTTGGTATCTTTTCCCTTATAGAAGGCAAGCAGCATAGTGCCCGGCTGTTTGAATTCCTCGTCAATCTGGCGGAGCTCCTGCTCGCTTAAGCCGGTTTCCTTCATGTAGGCAGCGAGCCACGCTCTTTCCCTCTTCTGCTGCATAAAGATCCCAAGCACAACCAGCAAAACACCTGGCACACCCACGGCAACCGCCAGCTTGACAGCTCCTTCTGTCCCCATCATCCCAGCCAACGCGGCAGCCAGCAAAACCCCAATCCCAACCAGCATGCCTCCCATGGCGATCAGCCCCTTGCCTGCCCCAGCTACACTGTACATATACTGAAGCACACTTCCGTTCTTTGCCATCTTCTTTTTCATCTTGTCATCTGGTTCAAATACCATGATATCCTCCCTCTGTGTGTTAAGTTTTTATTTTATTCTACCATTCCAGGCATTGATTGTCAATTTTGAGGCTTCTACCGTTATTTTTACGCCCTGGCAAATGTTACTGTTCACAGGGAGGGGCATCTTCCCCTACCCGCCACGCCGGGCACCCGTCAGCTAAAGCTGACGGGTGCCCGTGTGCATAAAACAGTGTGCATAGAACAAAGAGTGTGGCTTGCCGGACTCTCGCGTCGGAGCGCGGCTGCGCCTGCAGCCATCTTCCTTTGCGCGGAATGCACTCTGCGTTCCACTTCGGTCGTTGCTAAACGAGTGCCACTGGCACTCAGCAACCTAAGCGGAGCGTTTTGTATCATAGGACATACTTTCCTATGATGCAAAAAAAGGGGCTGGTCATCCAGCCCCTTCCTGTCCATACTCCGAAAATCACCTGTCTCTTATGCCTGTGGGCCCGCATGCTCATGCTGGGACAGCGGCATTACGTGCATATTGCCTCTCTGCTCATTCTCTGCCCAGTAGATATCATCTGCCATCTTCGCTTCCGGATTGAACTCTACGCCTTCAAAGATATGCTTTACGAATCCCTTATAACCAACACGGTCAATCAGATGTCCGCCATGCAGATACTCTGGCTTGTAATCCAAAGCCCACGCGGAGAACTTCTGCCAGTTGGCAAACATTCCCAAAATCACATCTTCCGTTACCCAGTTAAGGAATAATTTGCCGGAACGAGGATTCTTCTTACCAGTACGTCCGCCCAAGGTCACGCGGTACAGCTTCTTCGGATTCCTGGTCCAGGCGCTGGTCGGACAGGCAATTACACATTCGCCGCAGCCCACGCAGCAGCAGGTATCTTTGTCAATCTTGCCATCTTTATTCAAAGTCAATACGCCTGTTGCATGATGCTGGCAAGCTTTCGCGCAAGCGCCGCAGCCGATACAGCGGTCATAATCATAGACCATTTTATTAATTCCCATAATACCAAAATCATTAAAGTTTGCCTTCACACAGTCGTTAGGGCAGCCGGCCACAGCCACTTTGATATGATAATGAGACGGGAAAATCAGTTTTTCAATCTTATGAGCCAGTTCCTGAGTATTGGCGTTGCCCTTAATGCAATGGATGTTGCCAATACAAGCCATGATGTTACGGGCGCCGATGGTCGGATAACCCTGCTCTGGGTCGTACTCTACCGGCTCATGGGCGATGGTTTCCATATCCACATCGCACATCTCCACATCTACATCCTTGATATACTCTTTTAGCCGCTTGTTGCATGCTTCAATATTCTCGTATTTAATACCAGGAATATCAAAAGTCATCCGGGTACCGAAATGGAATGTTCCATTACCATACTCTTCGCATAACTCCTGCACAAAGGACAGGTATTTCGCGTCAATAAGAGCTCCGGGAACGCGCAGTTGAAGCATGAATTCTCCCGCAACCTTGGATTGTCTGTAACAATTTATACGGACCTTCTTTACATCAATATCATGATTCATATTCTTACGCTCCCTTCCCTTAGTCTATCAAATATTTAGCCTGGGTGTAATTAAATACCGGGCCTTCCAGACATACGTACACTTCATCAATACGGCAATGCCCGCATTTCCCTACGGCACAGGACATCCGGCGTTCAAAGGATACCCAGATCTTTTCATCCGGCACGCCGCATTTGCTGCACTCAATACCGGTAAACTTCATCATTGGCGGCGGTCCTACGATCACTGTCTCATAATTCCCGTCAAAACTTGCCCAGTCAACCTTGGAAACAAATTCCGTTACAAAACCGGTATTCCAGCCTTCCTTCTTCTCCGCATCCAAAGTATAGAAAGTGGTAAATTTATCTTTCCATTTCTCTAATTCACCCTTGAATACAATACCCTCTTCGTTCTTAAAGCCGGTAATCAGGGTGACGCTCTTCACATAATCCGGATTATTATAAAACATATTCAGCATACTTCTCACCGGAGCCAGACCGGTACCGCCGGTAATCACAACCATATGCTTGCCTTCAAACTTATCTACCGGCCAGCCCTTGCCATATGCACCACGCAAAAACAGTACATCACCAGGTCCTTTGGTAAAGATTTCATCCGTTACCTTGCCTACGGAACGGATAGTAAAATCAATCCAGCCGTCGCCATATGCGCTGACGGAAATGGGCGCTTCGCCAATCTTCGGGATAGAGAGCTGTAAAAACTGCCCGTGACTGGGTTTAATATCGCTTTCTACCTTAAAGGTATATTCCAGCTTGCTTTCTTTCTTTACATCCAGAATTTTGCATGGAACCGGTTTAACAATGTTATTCATCTATTCGTCCCCCTTCCTTATTTGCCTTCTTCCGCAAGGATTTCATCGATTGCTTTGGCCATCTTTTTCACCGTGGCAGTAATGGAGATAAACTCCGGACAACGGCTTGTGCAGCGGCCGCAGCCCACGCACATATGATAATCCTTAAAACGCGCCTTGTAATCGTGGAATTTATGGAGCACTTTATAGCGCATCCTCTCGGCAGCAGTCTTCCGGAACACATGGCCGCCGGCCATATCGGTAAAGCCCTCAATCTGGCAGGAAGCGGTGGTACGTTTTCTCTCGCCTACATTGGTATTCTCATTATAAATCACATCCGTGGTAGAGAAGCAGGTACATGTGCTGCAGGCAACGGTACAGGAACCGCAGGAAATGCAGCGCTTGTTATATTCATTCCACATCGGATGGCTCTTCAATTTAGTCAGGACCTCTTTGTTGGGAATCTCGGGAATGGTCAGTTCAATCTGATTCTTCTCGATATATTCCGGCTTAAAATCTGCTGCTGCAGCTTCGGCAAACAGAGGAGCAAAATCATCATCCTTCACATCTACCATCAGCTCGCCGTCGCCAACGCGCACCGCCAGAGAATAATCCTCAGCTTTATTAGAACCCATGCTCACGCAGAAGCAGGTGTCCCATCCCTCGGTACATTCCATCATGACGATCTTGACTTTTTCATTCATCCTCTGATAATACATATCCGCAAAACCGCCATTTTCCAGATAAATCTTCTCCTGGTGGTGCTGCGCGTTAATGTCACAGGGACGCATAAAAATCAGCAGCTTTTTGCTTGTCGCCTTGCTCTCACGGAACTCATCCTCCGTAAAATAAAACAAGGACTGGGTAATCGGACTTAAAACTTCCTTCGCCGGGTAATCGGATTTCTCCTTAAATTCAATCTCCTCCACTTTAGACACCTTATCATACTTGACAATATCTGTGTCGGAGTACCGTCCCTTCCCCGCAAACCGCTTCGGGGCCCAAATCTCGTACTCGCCCTGAAGACGGTCAAAGATCCGATTCACTTCTTCGAAGCTGACTTTGTATCCCATACTTTCTTATTCCTCCTTCTTTTTTCAGCAGGAGTCCCTTTATCCCCGCCTCGGAACCCCTGTCGGATTTTATCCTGAACTCATTGTATCATAAATATTAAAATATTTCACCAATTTATTACTGGAATTTCGACAAATTTACAACTATTCCACCATACATCTTCTTGTTTTCAAAAAACATGTAAACAAAAAGCTTTGGTCGTTTGCCATATAACCGAATAGTGATTAAAAATCAATCTCCACTCCCGTCTCATATTTCTTATCATCTACAGTGACTGTCACCTTATAACTGCCCTCAATGCCTTCGCTGCTTATCGGGAATTCCACAGCCCGGGAATCATGCTCCAGGAAAGTCCCTACGCACATCGCCAGAAACGGCCTTTTTGTTGTGGGGACAAAATAATGCCGTACCGGCGCTCCATCCTTGCCTTCCAGATTCAGCATAACCAAGGTGCCCTTCTCAAAACTGGCTTTAAATACCAGACGATCTTCTTCCTTGGCAAATTTAGCCTTGTATTCATCCGGAAGCATGCCCGCTTCTTCGGCCGGCACATCCGTCAGGAATTCTTCCGTCACGCCCAGGCTTCCCAAAATCCGGCCTTCTCCAAATACTACCTGATCGGCCAAATCGTACAAATGCAGCTTCTCTGCCCGATAATAATTCGCCGGCAGATGCATCTCATACATCACCTGCTCATCTTTTATTTCCACGGTAATGGAACTGAGCTGTACGGTTCCGTTTTCAATGCCTTCCACCTTGCTGGCTCCCGGCATGTTCATCCACTTGCCGTTTTCTTTGCCGATGCCACCGGAGTGAACCATATAATGGCCAGGGCCATAATATTCGCAGTTGCAAATATAGGTAGAGAAAAATTCTGCCCCTCTCTCTTTGCCGTACTGCCATACCTGCTCAATAGTCATCTTTTCCGTATCGATATGATAGATCACGCCACGGGAAAAGTTGTCGTCAGCAGACAGATAATGTTCTTTTTCCTTCGAACGCCAATGTCCGTTATCAAAGCACATAACGTCACCGTTAGGCAGGATCATACATGCATGCTGCTCATATTGCCAGTCAAATTCTTTATCACCGACGGGTTTAAAGAAATACTTCTGCATGTCTTCCGGCCATCCGGTAGGATCACCGATAATCCAATTCAGCTTTCCCGTCTCGAAATCCCGATTGATGATAATATCCTGATGCCGTCCGGAAAAAGTCAGCGTATTGGTCTTTTTATCATACCAAACAGCGTTATTATGGAACCAGTCATGGGCATCCTGACTGCCGGAACCGCCTACAGGATGGACAGGCAGCACATCCTGATGATCCCATTTCTTTAAGATCTCGCCGGTTTTCCGATCTACCATCACGCAGACATCCTCCACAGTACCGCGGGGCAGGTCCTGTGTAAGAATCAAAATATCGCCATTTTCCATCTCCCACTCATCATGATGGTATCCGCCGGGAATCCGGTATTCTTTGTATATCTTACCGATCATTCCCATCTCATAGATACCTGTTGTATGATAAGGCGGCGCCACCAGACGGTCTGTTCCCACCAGGAGACGGCCATTGCGAATCCGTTTAAGGTCAAAAGCGAGATTCAATGTATTGTACCAGCGTGCATCGCCCGCATAATCATAAGCGGCCGTATAGGCCGGAGAAGTCGGGCTGACAAAGACCACATAATCTTCCATGTATTCCGGAGTGGTCTCAATGCTTGTAGGCTTTTTCAGTTTTTCCGAAGCTTCTTCTGTCTCTATGGACAGCTCTTTTTTCTCCCCTGTGCTCAATTCGATAACCACAGTATTTTTATAGCCCGCATACAAGCCATATACAGGAATTACCATCTTCCTCGCATCTGTAGCCGGACGGTAAACCATATCCCCGGCTGTCTCCTTTCCCTTCACCGTTACCTTAGCGAAGGCCGGACGTTCATTTTCAAACATTACCAGAGCAGTAAGCGGAGCAATCAGATACGGATTCACTTTTACATAAGGATTGTCAATCCCGTGTTTTTCCTGGGCATACTCCTGCAAAAACGCTTTTTCCGCCTCATATTGCTGCTTAATGATGTGTTGGATTTCCCTAAACAAAACTCCCATGTGTTCCTCCTGTTGTCATCTTTTCTTAACAATTACAATTAGGCAATATGCAAGAAAATCATCCCGCAATTTTCCTTATTATATACAAATAATACCATATCACTATTCTTTTTCCTATAACCTATGTTATAAAAATTATATTTTTTATTACATTTCCATTATGATTTCATATTAATCAGCATCTAAAAACAATATAACAAAAGAACAAAAAATCGGGAGCGCTTCTTTTTCAAGAAAAACTCCCGATTCAAAACTATCCGACGGCGTTCCTTCGGACGCTTATACCCGCATACACCGTCATTTGCCAAAGAACTGGCGCACCGCCTTTATTTTATTGTCGCATTATCTTTCAGGAACTGTACTACTTTGTACATCATCGCGGCCTTGTCTACTTCTTCCTCACCATAATTTTCCTGCATAGTCTGCAAATCCATGCCGTTTTCCAATGCCACCGCTACCCTGTCGGCATCTTCCACCTGCAATTTTTCCTGGTCGGTAATTGCTTCCGTCACCAACTGCTGCTTAATGCCCATTTCTGCCGAATCATGGGTCGCTTCTTTAAAAGCTTCCTCAGTCATCCCGAAAATTCCTGCGTAATCCTCCAGGGTCATGCCGTACATCCCCGCCATACTGCTGTAATAACTGATCTGCTCATCATAACTCTCATTTACAGCCTCTTCATTCAGCTCAAACTCCGAACCGTCTATAACCGCCATGAGCAAATCATTCTCAAGCTGCTGCTCCGCCTGAAGCTCTTTTTCCTCCTGTATATCCGCTAAAGTATCCGCCTTAAACTCATCTACCGTATTGAAATCGGACATCCTCTGGACAAAATTTTCATCCAGCACGGCTTTCCTTTTCTCCTCGATGCTATTGACCTTCACCTCAAACACCACAGCCTGTCCAGCCAGCTCATCATTGTAATAATCATCAGGGAAAGTAAGATCCAGGCTTCTTTCCTCCCCGGTCTTAGCGCCTGTCAGACCTTCTTCAAATCCGGCAATAAAAGTACCGGACCCCAATTCCAGCATATACCCCTCGCTGCTCCCCCCGTCAAAAGCCACGCCATCTTTCAACCCTTTAAAATCAATATTGACAACGTCGCCGTTCTGGGCAGCCCGATCAGTAATCACCACATATTCCGGATTGGCATCAAGAATGTTTTGTATTCTTTTCTCCAATTCTTCGTCTGTCACTTCCGTAGACATCCGCTCAATCTCAAGCCCTTTATACTGGCCAAGTTTCGTCAATTTGCCTGCATCCACCGTCTCGCCATCAGCCGTCGTCGCTTCCGTCACCACTTCCGCGGAAGTTTCCGCTGTAGAATCCGTGCTGCCTTCTTTTTTCGAACAGCCCGTAATCAACACAGCCGCCATAAAACCACCTAAAGCCACTCTTAAAAATTTTTTCATACACAATCCTTTTCTTTTTATTTTTATTAAGAAACGTCGTAAATGCTTTGTCTGTCATTTACTGTCATATATCTCCCTCTGACTCCTCTTGGGGAAAACATATTTTGTGATTATACCACACGAATCTTACAAAAGAAAGTACTTCCAATAAATTTATAAAATCCCTGTCACTTCAATTGTAACAGTTCAGATGGCGGGGAATCATAGCACAAACGGCTATAACTACGCCATATAAAATGCCTTGAAGGCCCGATAAGCCTGATATACGTCATTTTTAGCCGTCAGCTCAAAAGGCGAGTGCATAGCCAAAACCGGTACGCCCAAATCCACCACATCAATATCCAATTGGGCTACATATAAGGCGATCGTACCCCCGCCGCCCTGGTCTACCGCTCCCAGCTCCCCGGTCTGCCAATACACACCTTGTTCCTCCATTATCCGGATGACCTGAGCCATAGTTTCCGCGCTGGCATCACTGGCTCCGCCTTTTCCCCTGCTTCCCGTATACTTGGTCAGCACGCATCCCCTGTTCATATAAACCGCATTGTTCGCCTCGAACACCTCGCTGAAAGTGGGATCATAGGCAGCACTTACATCTGCAGACAAACACAGGGAATTGCGAAGGATTTTCCGTAGAGGTGTTTTGCATGACTCAGCCAAATCTTCTATGTAATGTTTGAAATAGAAGGCGTCCATTCCTGTATTTCCTTTGGAACCGATCTCTTCTTTATCGGTAAGCACGGTAACTGTCGTATATTGAGGACATTTCGTTTCAATTTCTGCCATCAATGCTGTATAAGCACATACCCGGTCATCCTGGCCGTAAGCCCCAATCATGCTCCGATCCAATCCCACATCTACCGCCTTCTGGGCAGGTACCATCTCAATCTCTGCCCGGAAAAAATCTTCCTCCGTAATCCCATATTTCTCATGTAAAAGCTGTAAAGCCAGCAATTTAACCGGTTCCTTTACTTGATCATCCATAAAAGGAAGGGAACCGACAATCACATTCAGTTCCTCCCCTTTCAGGCCCTCGGACAACTTCCGTTCATTTTGTTTGGATGACAGATGGGGAAGCAAATCACTAATGCAAAATACCGGATCACCCGGCTCTTCGCCAATACAGACACGCACCTTTTCCCCGTTTTTTTTCACCACAATACCATGAATAGCCAAGGGAATAGTCCCCCATTGGTATTTACGGATACCCCCGTAATAATGCGTTTTGAAATAAGCAATATCTGACTTCTCATATAAAGGATATGGTTTCAAATCCAGACGCGGGGAATCAATATGCGCTCCGTTAATCCGCACTCCCTCCGCTAACGGTTTTTTTCCAAAAGTAGTCATGAGAATGGCTTTTTGCCGGTTCACCTGGTACACTTTATCCCCTGGCTGGTAGTTCTCCGTACAATTAAATTCGCGATATCCGGCTTTCTCAAGCATATCTACCGCCACCGACACGCATTCTCTCTCCGTCTTGCACTTATCCAAAAAAAGCTTATATCCCTCGCAAAACCTGGATGCCTCTTCAAACTGCTCTGATTCTTTTTTGCCTATATGAGGAAATTTCCAACAAAGCTCCTCAGTCAGCAATTCTCCTTCTGTCTTTTCTTTTCCTTCCATAAGTCAAAGTCCTCCTAGATAAAAGTAATTTGTCATTTGCTTTTATAGTAATCGACAAAATGATTTGTCGTTTACTATAATCCCTCCGGGGGATGCGCACGATTTTACAAAGGTAAGTGTTGCGTTTCACGCAACGCAAAATCAGCGCAGCGAACACCAAAAATAAAAAATTTTTGTCGTTAACTATAATTTATCCGCCTTTTAACGGATTCCCTTTTCATCCCCTTCAAGCACCAGGGTAAACGGCCCGTCATTCAGCAGTTCCACCTTCATTTCTGCCCCAAAACGCCCCTGTTCTACCTTTCGCACATGCTTACGGCAGCGTTCGGCAAAATATTCATACAGCCGGTTAGCCTTTTCCGGTGAACCTGCACCGATAAAGCTGGGGCGGTTTCCTTTATGGCAATCGGCATACAAAGTAAATTGGCTGACTACTAAAATCTCCCCATCTACATCGGCAAGAGAACAGTTTGTCTTTCCCTGTCCGTCAGGAAAAATCCTCAGCTTACATATTTTATCAGCCATCCGGTCGGCTACTGTTTCCGTATCATCTTCCGCCACTCCCAGAAAAAGCAGGAATCCTTTTCCGATCTGTCCGGTTACTTCTTCCTCTACCCGGACGCTGGCATACGCAACCCGCTGCAAAACAACTTTCATTTTTGTCTCCGACGGCTGTATTTTCTACAGTCATCGCCTCCTTTCCCCAAATCTTTCCTGCACCGTATCCTTCTCCGATGAAGGCCGTGGCGCCTGATAGCAGGCATGCGGATTTACTGGAATATCATCTTCAGATATTCCAGCAAAGTCTCCGTGGCCTCTTCCCGGTAAATCATTTCCCTCGCCAACAACGGATAATCGGTAATCATATTATCCACTCCCATTCTGTACAGACGTTCCATCTCTCCTTTGGAATTTACCGTCCAGGCATGAACCGCCTTTCCTTGGGCATGTGCCTGTTCTACCAGACGCCGGTTGACAAAGCTGGCGCGGATGCTGATAAAATCTATGGCCTCGAGAGAATAAAAATCCCCGTAAGCCGCCGATAAAATATAACCCGTCCGCACCTGCGGCGCCTGCTGTTTTACCTGTTTCAGATAATCAAGGCTGGTAGAAGTGATTACGCACTGTTCAGCCATTCCCCCATCCAAAATCATTTTTACCACTTTTTCCGGCATGCGGCTGTCACGCCCCACATTTTTAATTTCAATATTGAGATTAATCCGCCCCCTACAATATTCCAGCGCATCCTCAAGCAGAGGAATTCTTTCCCCGGCAAATTCCGGCGAAAACCAGCTCCCTACTTCCAAAAGCTGCAACTCTTCCCAGGTAAACGAACTGACCGGCTGATTGATTCCTGCCACCCGTTTTAGCGTGGCATCATGAGCCAGAACCAATATCTGATCCCGAGTCATCTGTACATCCATTTCCACCCAGTCGGCCATTTCTTCTACGGCTGCCTTTATCGCTGCCATCGTATTCTCCGGCGCCGTTTTTGAGCTGCCCCGGTGGGCTGTAATCTGGGTATTGGCAAAAATTTCATCCGGCAAAGTAAAACCATGATAAAAAAGATCCACCCCATAAGCAAATCCCGATGCCAAAAGCATAACTCCCATCGCCAAAGCCTTAATCCGTACCATAAAATCTTTGCGGGAGCGGGTAATTGCCCCGCCGTAATTGCTCCGTTGTTCTCCATATTGGTAATACATAGCTCCAAGAAAAGCAAAATGAAACACAATCAAAACAATCCCGCCGAAAAATAAAATGGAACGCTCGATCTGCTCCCTTATTACCAGCAGTCTGGCTAATGTCAGGCTATGGCCGGTAAACAGCATCATGCACATAGCTGTCACCGACAACAGATAGATCACGACGACAACCGCCGAAACGGTTATATTGCCAAGCATCAGCGCCCCTGCCGTAAACACGGCCCTGCCTCTGACCATCTGCCTGCTGCGGCACAAACTTGAAGAAAACTCCTCCTGACCGGCCACACATAAAAAGCCCACATAAGCCGTGGGCAGTGCAACTGCAACACACCCTGCCAAAAGCAGAAGCAAGACCGATGACAGCCGCGAACTGGAAAATACTTCCTGAATAACAAAATTTAACGGACGGATATGGGAAAGGCAACGGGCTATAAGCAGCAAATTCACCAAAAGATAATGGACCAAAATCACCATGCCCAGCCTCCAGTTGCCGCGGCTGATCTCCTCTGCCGCTTTTTGGAGGCCATGCCAGAAAATAGAAAAGGGGGACAGCCTTTGTTGGCAGGCGGACCCCTGAAATGCAGTAATCAATGCAAAAGCTTCCAGGAGAATCAATAACCCTCCCAAAAGGCCAATCGCTAAAAGCGCAGGAAGCACCCATGGCCGAATCAGGAATCTGGTGAAATTTTCCGCTGTCAAATAGCTGTATCCCGCCAGTGACAGAGTCCACCGCAGCATCCGATTGGCCAGGCGCATGTACATCGGCAGTATCATTCCCCGATAAAGAAATTCAAACACGAAAATACTTACCAGATTTTGCCTAAGCAACTGCCACATCTCTTTTGTCAGTGTTTTCATCCTGTTCTTACTCTCCGTGCCCCAAGGACAGAATCATCTGATTCAAGGAGAACATCTTGTCATCAAGCATATCAACCATATCTGCACATGCTTTCAGCTCTGCCTGCAGCGTTGCAGGAGCATTTCCCTCGAATTTGTAATAAATTTTATGTTCCAGACTGGCCCAAAAATCCATAGCCACTGTCCGAATCTGAATTTCCACTTTTGTATCCGCCGGCCCCTCGCTGAGATAAATGGGAATCGACACTACCATATGATAGCTCTTGTAACCATTGGGCTTGGGGTTACGGATATAATCCTTAATCTGCAGGACGGTCACGTCTTCGTGCTGAGAGATCATATCGGCAATTTGATAAATATCCTGGGTAAAGGAGCAGATAATCCGTATCCCGGCAATATCATTCAGCTTCTCTACCATATTCTGAATCGTAACGTCCTGTCCTATCCGTTTCAGCTTCTTGACAATACTTTCCGGGCTTTTCAGCCTGGACTTAATATGTTCAATGGGCGTATGTCCGTAAATATGGACAAACTCACTGTTCAAAATCTCTATCTTGGTTTTAATCTCTTTCAACGCGGAATCATATAAAAACATGACGGATTTCCAATGGTCAATCTGGTCATGAATTCTCACATCATTCAACGATTCCATTCTCACCTCTCCTGCTAATCAATTCTTTTTATAAGAGCAACATCCCGCTCAATTATATCTATTTGATATTAAAGCTTAATATTTTTCAGCAGAGAAGCAAGTCCTGTGGTGGCAGCGCCGGATTCCTTATAATTGAACACTTCTTCCTTTGGTTCCTCCTCGGCCCCCAAAGCTTTCATGCTCAGGCTTATCCTTCCATCGCCTACCGCAATCACTTTAACTTTAACTTTGTCGCCTTCTTTCAGCACCACTCCCGGATGCTTAATCCTCTGCGCGCTGATCTGAGATACATGAAGAAGGCCCGTGAGGCCATTGTCCAAATCCACAAAAGCGCCGTAATCCTTCAGGCTGTCCACCACACCCTCTAAGACAGCGCCGACTTTTACTTCCGCCAGCTTCCGGGCTTTTTCAGACTCCTCTTTCTCCTTCATCACTACCCGGCCGGACAACACCAACTTCTTACGTTCCGGCTCCACGGTAATAGGTACCACCTCTAAATACTTGCCAACCCAGTCTTCCAGCTTTTCTACGTATTTGGTGGAAATGTGAGAGGCGGGAATAAAACCTTGGATCTCATCGACATAAGCAACCACACCGGCTTTTACCGCTTCCTTAATCTTAACTTTAATCACCGTCTTATCCCGCATCATATCCAGCAGTTCTGCCCACTTCTGAGCTTGCGGGCCTTCCTGCTCCTGATAATCATTGCGCCGCTCATCAAACTCTTTATAGGAAGCTTCCAGTTCGCTGGCAAAATCTTCCATAGATTCAGCCGGCTCTGCAGTTTGTACAGTCTCCGCCGCTTCCGTCGCTTTCTCTGCTTTTACCTCTGTGTCTTTAACTTCTTCATTCATCGTGCAACACTCCTTCAATATATAATAAATAAGAATCCTGCTCCGCAGGATTCTCCGCCTGCGGCGGATCGCTTCAGCGACATAATTCCTTTCCGCCGCAGTGCGATCCTAAGCGGAGCGTTTTTGTATCATAGGACGCACTTTCCTATGATATGAAAATAACCCCTATAATGACTTTACCATATTTTCACGCATTTTGCCATAGTTTTCTACGGAAAAGTATGTTATTATTATGAAGCAAATCAGATTATTTAAAGAAAGGACTTTGTAAACAAAACTACCATGAACAACATAAATGACATACTGGATCTGCATACCCACACTATCGTCAGCGGCCATGCTTATAATACCCTTTATGAAATGCTGCATTCGGCTTCAGAAAAAGGCATCCAGCTTCTCGGCGTTACGGAGCACGCTCCACGTATCCCCGGCGCCTGCCATCCTTTTTATTTTATCAATTTCAAAGTTGTCCCGCGAATGGTTTACGGAGTACGTTTACTGTTAGGCTGTGAGCTGAACATTATTGACTATGAGGGCAATATCGATTTGGAAGCCCGTTATTTAAAGGGCCTCGACCTGGGAATTGCCAGTATTCATGAACCTTGTTATACCCGCGGAACTATTTCTCAAAATACCAGCGCCTACTTAGGCGCCATGAAAAATCCTGCCGTACAGATTATCGGCCATCCGGACGACGGGCGTTTTCCCTCCGACTATGAGACTCTGGTTTGCGCAGCCAGGGAACACCACAAATTGCTGGAGATCAACAACAGCTCCTTGGCGCCTGGCTGCAACCGAAAGGATTCGCGCAAAAATATCATTACTTTATTGGAATACTGCCGAAAATATCAGGTCCCTGTTATTTTAAACAGTGATGCTCACTGCGAGGTGGATGTGGGCAATCACCGCCGCTCTTTACGGGTTCTGGAAGAAATTGGCTTTCCCCATGAACTGATCGTCAATGATTCCCTGGAAAAAGCTGCTGCTTTTATCCCCTCTCTGCAAAAACATTTAGCTTCCGGAGGCGTCTCCCATGATTAACTTTCTGAACCTGGAATATTTTCTGGTGGCTGCCGAAGAACTGAATTTTACCAAAGCCGCCAAACAGCTCTTTATTTCGCAGCAATCTTTAAGCAATCATATGCTGAACCTGGAAAAAGAATTTGGAGTCATCCTTTTCAACCGTACCTCACCTTTGACCCTGACCTACGCCGGCCAGACCTTAAAAAAACGTGCCCGGCAAATTCTTTCTCTGAAAGAAGAAACTTTTCGGGAATTGGCAGATATCAAAGACTTTTCTATCGGACGGCTGAGTATCGGTGTTTCCCATACCCGCGGCCGGGTTATCCTGCCGGAAATCCTGCCTGCCTACCGGGAACAATTCCCCAATATTGACCTTCACCTGATAGAAGGAAATTCCTCCGAACTGGACAACCGGCTAATCCACGGGGACGTCGACCTGATTATCGGTATGCTCCCTTTTCGGGTGGAAAATGTCGGCACCGTTCCCATATGCGATGAGGAGGTGTTGATGGCCGTTTCCGATAGGGTGCTAAAACGTTCATTTCCCGGCCGTGTGGAAGAGATCAAAGCCCAACTGTCCGAACGTGCGGATTTGTCTCTTCTGCGCGAATGCCCCTTCCTGCTGATCAACAAAGGAAACCGTGTCCGCACTTTAGCTGACGAGATGTTTGAGGAAGCTCAAATTACACCTAATATTGTACTGGAAACAGAAAATATTGAAACGGTGCTGGCCCTGGCCGTCCGGGGCATGGGAATCACCTTTTATCCCAAAATGTTTATTTCCCGACAGCTCAATCTTCAGCAAAAAGTCAATCAATATACCTCCATGAACTTTTATACCATGGACTATCCAAAAGCACATGGCACTCTGGCAATCGGTTTCCACAAAGACCATTATATGTCTCAGGCCGCAAGGGAATTCATCCGAATTGCTACGGAAATGCTTTAAACAAGATTACACTATTCGCTTTGGCTTGTGAAAAAAACGCTTGAATATTCAGAAGCAGCAATATCACCATGTATCTGTTCACAAATTTTTCACAAAAATATTGGCACTCTCTCTTGACAAGCGCCAATTAAAGTATTATAACACTGATGGAATAAAGGAATAACGCTAATTTCATTAAAAAGGGACTTGTTCAACAGGCAAAAGCGGATAATAGGCAGGGGGCGGGGAAAGTCCTCTGTTTTTTATTGTCAGGGAAAGAACAAAGAATCCTGCTTTGCAGGATTCTCCGCCTGCGGCGGGTCGCTCCTGCGACATAATTCCTTTCCGCCGCAGTGCGATCCTAAGCTGAGCGTTTTTGTATCATAGGGCGCACTTTCCTATGATACAAAAATCTGTTGACAGAAATCCAAAAATGAAGAAAGGTGAGGAGAAATATGGATTATACTACATTACGTGATTTGGCAATCATTGTAATTACGGCAAAATGCCTGGGAATTGCCGCAAGACGCATAAAACTCCCGCAGGTAGTAGGAGAAATTGTGGCAGGCCTGTTAATTGGCCCCAGTGTGTTGGGGCTTGTGACTCAATCTGATTTTCTGACAATTATGGCTGAAATTGGTGTGATACTCCTGATGTTTTCAGCCGGCCTCCAGAATAAGCTTTCCGATTTGCTGAGAACAGGTCCCAAGGCATTCCTGATTGCATGCGCGGGTGTGTTTGTGCCTTTAATCGTGGGGGCAATCCTCTTTATGGCTTTTTACGGAGTCTCTCCATGGGGGTCGGAGGAATTCTATAAGGCTGTATTTATCGGCGTGATTATGACAGCCACATCCGTCAGTATAACGGTGGAAACATTGCGGGAGATGGGAAAACTAAGCGGGGAATGCGGAACATGCATCATGAGCGCAGCTATTATTGACGATGTCCTGGGCATCCTGGTGCTGACCTTTGTGATTGGTTTCCGAGATCCCTCGGTGCAGCCTCTGCAGATTATTCTCAATACTGTACTGTTTTTTATTTTTGCTGTTGTTGTCGGCATTTTGCTGTATCGGATATTTCGAAAAATTGACCAGTTATATTCCCATACGCAGAGAATACCGATCCTGGGACTGGGTCTTTGCCTGCTGATGGCCTATATTGCGGAAACTTACTTCGGAATTGCGGACATAACAGGTGCGTTTGTGGCAGGAGTGGTTCTCTGCAACCTTCCGGATTCGGGATATATTGAGCAGAAAATGGATATTACCTCCTATATGTTCTTTGGCCCAATATTCTTTGCAAGCATCGGTCTGAAAACTGTGCTTTCAGGAATTACGCCGCAGTTAATCTGCTTTACCGTTTGTTTCATTATAGTAGCCCTTTTAGGCAAAATCATAGGCTGTGGGCTGATGGCAAAACTATGCGGCTTTTCCAACCGCGACAGTATAAGCATTGGCGTTGGTATGATGGCACGTGGGGAGGTTGCGCTGATTGTCGCCCAGAAAGGCTTGAGTGTAGAACTTATGAATGCAGAACTGTTTACAACAGTAATTTTGCTTATTATCGTTTCATCGATTATGACACCAATCCTTCTTAAAATTTGCTTTGGAGATCAGAAGATTCATTCCCTCAATCATTGAGAGATTTTTTAGAATAGAATATAACTTATCGGAATTTGCGAAGCAAATTTTGATAAAAGGCGCATCCTTTGCGCCGTAAATCCGATTATAGGAAGCTGATTTTGCTTCCTATAATATGCTGTTATGATATGAAGGACTTCAGCATCAGATCCAACAACAGTGTGCAATACTTTATGATGAATAGTATATCCAAATATTAAACAACTTGGATGTGGAAAATCACCAGGATAATTTTCTATGATTTCGCCAAACATAATACAGTTACTGACATCATCTATGCTTATATCTCTTTCCTGCATACGCTCAAGGCAATGAGCAGACCATTTTATCTTTGCAGTGCGGTATAAGCTCTAGATAATTTCTATATTCATGTTGTTCCTCCTTTTATTGGGAATTAGGAAATCCTCCTTTTTGCACATAACGCTTTTTTACCGCTTCTTCTATCTGTTCGATTTGTTTCTCTGTCGGTTTCTGGTTTCTATCCTAAATAACTGTTCGCATTATATATAAATACAACTTTTTTCGAATATCCTTATAAAATGGGCAGGTGAATGCTCAATCAATATGGGAAATGTTCTATATTCTTAACAATTGCTACTATTTATATTTATTATATTGGTCTTCACAGTAAAAAACAAGGTAAAAATGCACTTTCTAAAATAATAAAACCATTTAGAACGAATTATCAATTCTTTGAGCCTGTTTTAAATCGAGCAGGGGAGGCTGCTTCCCCTACTCCCATGCGACCCACGCGCCGCTTTAGCAGCATATTCCTCTCTGCAGGCTTGTGCATACGAGGCGATAAAAATGCAAAATACTTTAAACAAGCTCCATGCAGAAGCGCCCGATGATTTTACAAGCTGGTATTACCCACACTAATTAACCACATGTTTCACTTGTCTAAATTTCCATCTGCTTCGTTGGTCTACGCTCCGCTTCGGTCCGTGCTAAACGTGTGCCACTGGCACACAGCACCATCGGTCAACGATGCCACCACAGAGTCTGCCCCAGCGAAGCGAGGGTATCGTCTCCCTCTTCCGCCTTGCAGGCTGAAAATTTATCCTGCGCGAAACATATGGCTAATTAGTGCGAGTCATACTAGTACTGCATTCACTGTTATTTCCGCAATGCAGTACTAGGCACGTTTAATCATAGGTGAAGAAAAACTGGATAGTTTTTTTGAACTTTTCGTTGGGCTTGAAGATTTGTTACGAGAATTTGTTGGTGAAAGCACCGAGCTTTTAAAAAATATGGAATCTGCAATTCTGGCCAGAATTGTACTAAACGCGCGGAAAAGCAAAATTGAATGGTAAACTTCTGGTTACACAGGTTTTCATTACACAGCTTATCCAATTCGCCCAAAACCTTACACAACTATTTGCACAGCCACTGAAACCAAAAAAGAGGATCCGCCCAAAAGAGCCGATCCCCTTAAAATACCGTCCTTTTTTGATTTTACGGGCTTTTTGATTAGCCAAAGTACCTCTTCAGCAGACCCTCAAATGCCTTGCCGTGTCTAGCTTCGTCCCTTGCCATCTCATGCACGGTATCATGAATAGCATCAAGGTTAGCAGCCTTTGCTCTCTTAGCCAAATCGAATTTACCAGCAGTAGCGCCATTCTCAGCCTCAACACGCATTTCCAGGTTCTTCTTTGTACTGTCAGTCACTACTTCACCTAACAGTTCAGCAAACTTAGCCGCATGCTCAGCTTCTTCATAAGCTGCTTTCTCCCAGTACAAGCCAATCTCCGGATATCCTTCCCTGTGGGCAACTCTCGCCATTGCCAGATACATTCCGACCTCGGTGCACTCACCTTCAAAATTCGCCCGTAAATCTTTCAGAATATCTTCGCTGACACCCTGAGCAACACCCACTACGTGCTCAGCAGCCCATGTTCTTTCGCCGCCCTGCTCTACGAACTTAGAACCATCAACCTTGCACTCGGGGCAGGTAGCTGGCGGAGTATCACCTTCATGAACGTAACCACATACAGAACAAACCCATTTTTTCATCACTCAATCTCCTTTTCTTTGTATAAAAATATTATTTTGCAAGCTTTTGATTCATCACTATTCTTAAAACAATAATGATTACTGATATTAATTTAGCATATCCCGAAAGAAATGTCAATCGATTTTTGATAAACTTTTTGTCAAATTGTAACAGTTGTTACTGTTCACAGGTACTCTGTGAACGTAACCGCATATGCCCATTAGAAATCGCCTGACGGCGATGAAGCATATGCTTTGGTTCTCCAACTGCACGTGAACAGTAACTAACAGTTGCGATGAGTATCTTCTTGCCCGTCTGAACTGTTACGTCAAATTCATACACTTCTGACAGCATCCATAAAAGAAAACCGTATGGCTCTCCACCTGCCCTTCAAAAACCTCCTGCGCTTTTATCAGAAGTTCCCCAAAAGGCTCCAGAGCTACATCCAGTACCGCGCCGCAGTTACGGCATACAAAATGGTAATGAGGAGATGTATTCCAGTCAAATCTGTCTTTGCCGTCTCCGCAAGTCAGCTTCTGGATTTCTCCCAATTCAGATAAAAGATTTAAGTTTCGATAAACGGTGCCCAGGCTAATCTGAGGAAACTGCCTGCGTATACAAGTATAAACCATATCGGCAGTAGGATGATCGGTACGTCCTGCCAGACAATCTTTGATGGATTCCCGCTGTCGGCTATATTTCAATGTCTTCATCATCAGCTCTCTTTCCCCTTTTGTATATACTATACTCCGGCAAAATGAAAAATAATAGTAATTGTTATTATTTTATTAAAATTTTTTCTTTCTGTCAAGAGGTTGGAAAAAACTGACATCTATCACCTGGCGATATAGTCACTGTTCACGGAGCAGGGCATCCTTTTATCAAAATCAAAAACGATACCCGACTCTCTGCGCACATTCTCCATCAATCTTGCAATCTCCTTGCTCAATTTTAACATCTTCCGCTGCTTTTTATCGTCCCCTTCCTCCACCATGCGTATAAATTCTTTAAACTCATAATACATCCTATGTTCCTTCTGTTCAAACTTGCGCACCTTTTCCCGTCCATCATGAAACAGAACCCGGTATTCCTGCATCTGATTCACCGGCTTTTCCACAACAATCGTAGCCTTATCACCCTGAATTACCGATGTTACCGGCGCTTTACAATCTTTCGCTCCAATACTCACAGCTTTAAAAGTATCATAATCATAAAGCATTATGCCGCTGGTATCAATACCTTTTTGTATATTGGCCTGATAAACAACTTTTTGCGGCACGCCAAATATCCCTACAATCCCATGGATGTTATATACATGAATATCCATCAATGCTCCTCCCGATTTATGTGGATCAAACGCAGGCAGAATTTCCCCGCGCTTAAACGCGTCATATCGGGAAGAATACTGGCTGTAATTAAAGCTGACTATTTTAATATCCCCCAATTCCTTCACATCTTCCTTTAATCCCTGATAAGAAGGCAAATAATGGATGTTCATCGCTTCAAAAACCATCAATCCATTTTCCTCCGCTATATTGATAAGATCCGCAAGCTCTTCGCTATTCGATGTAACAGGCTTTTCTATAATCACATGTTTTCCCTTTAACAACGCTTTTCTGGCAAATGAATGATGAAGAAAATTAGGCAGCGCCACGTATATGATATCTGCATCGCTAGCCAAAAGCTGTTCATAATCAAAAAAAGCTTTATCCAGCCGATAGTCCCTGGCCAACTGCTCTGTCTTTTCTCTCGACCGTTCTGTTCCCAGAATGTATACGGCTTCCAAAGGCAGCCTATCCAGCATTGTCAGCAAATCCTTGACAATCATTCCTGTTCCTAAAATTCCCAGTTTCATTATAAAACCTCCTCGCATGGCTCAGACTATAATCAAAAGCTGCTTCCGCCCTTTGGAAATATCCGTTCCACCTTTTTTAATATTACAGCAACCGCTCCGCGAACCCTGTAATCGGATTTACGGCACGAAAAACCGTGCCTTTTATCGGAAATTACTTCGCAATTTCCGATAAGTTATATTATAGGAAGCAAAATCAGCTTCCTATAATCGATTTACGGCACGAAAAACCGTGCCTTTTATCGGAAATTACTTCGCAATTTCCGATAAGTTATATTATAGGAAGCAAAATCAGCTTCCTATAATCGATTTACGGCACGAAAAACCGTGCCTTTTATCGGAAATTACTTCGCAATTTCCGATAAGTTATATTATAGGAAGCAAAATCAGCTTCCTATAATCGATTTACGGCACGAAAAACCGTGCCTTTTATCGGAAATTACTTCGCAATTTCCGATAAGTTATATTATAGGAAGCAAAATCAGCTTCCTATAATCGATTTACGGCACGAAAAACCGTGCCTTTTATCGGAAATTACTTCGCAATTTCCGATAAGTTATATTATATCATATCTTTTTAAAAAAAATAGCACTTGTCGTCAATCGGCAGATATGCTATGATACTAGTAATTATTATTCATTCCTCAGTCACTTACCTGTCAACAACCCAAATATGGTGCAACTGTAGCTTTGGGGGAGGATATATACTTGGATAGGAACAAAAGTTTCGTCGAATATTTGTTAGCTTGCATTAATACTCCCGATAATATGCACACCGAGCAAAGAATTACCGAGAATGACTTTGCATGGGAATCCCATTTCCCAACAGATACAGATACTTTACCGGAGGCCCATAACATGCAGTTCGTCAATCAAATCAAAAAGCTTACCGATGAAATGCCCGGAGGTTTTTTTATTTATCAGGCCGACGGCAACGAAGAGGTTATCTATGCCAATCAGGCGATGATACGGATATTTGGCTGTGATACCATGGATGAATTTAAAACATTAACCGGCAATTCTTTCCGGGGTATCGTTCATCCGGATGACCTGGACGAAGTCGAAAAAAGCATTAAGGAACAAATTGCCAGCAGCCAGTATGACCTCGATTATGTTGAATATCGAATCATTCAAAAAAACGGCTCTGTCCGTTGGCTTGAAGATTATGGGCATTTTATCCATATCGATGATGTGGGCGATTTTTTTTATGTTTTTGTGGGAGATGCCACAGAAAAAAGGCTACGCATACTGGGAGAACGAAATGCCCTCATAAATGAAAAAAAACAAAAAGAACAAAAGCTCCAAAGTCAAATTGACGCATATAGCAAAGAACTGATGCTTGTCAACCAGGAACAACTCCGGCGTTTAGAGATTATCGAAGGACTCAGTATAGATTATGAAGCGATATTTTATGCAAACCTGGACACCAACCAGCTTAAATCTTACCGCGTCAGCAGCCAGTTGAAAAAATACCTTGGATCCGAAGATCAGATACAAGATTTTTCCGACTATAATACCCGTTATATTATGACTTGCATTTGCCCGGAGGATCAAAATCTTATAATGAAAGCAGGCAATCCGGAATATATCCGCCAGCGGCTTTCCAAAGACCGTTTTTTTTACCTCAACTATCGGAGCATGAAAGACAATACTATCGAATATCGCCAGATCCGTATTGTCAATGTGGGCAGCAGCGATTGTATTTCCCAAATTGTCATCGGCTACCGCAGCATTGATGAGGAATTTCGTCACGAAATCGAACGGCAAAAAATATTGGAAAACGCACTGACTCAGGCCAAGCTAGCAAACATAGCCAAGAGCACTTTTCTTGCCAATATGTCTCACGATATCCGGACGCCTATGAATGCCATTTGCGGATTCACCGCACTTGCCAAAGGGCATCTTGATGATAAAGAAAAAATAGGGGAATATTTGGAACAAATTAAATCTTCCAGCGAACTTTTGCTCTCTTTGATCAATAATGTATTGGAATTATCGCGAATCGAGACAGGAAACATACAAATTGTCGAAGTCCCATGCAATCTGATCGAACTGGTACAAGCGCTCCACAAGACTGTGCTTCCCCAAGCGGAGAAAAAAGGGCTTTCCTTGTCCGTGGATTTTAAAAAAATCGAGCACTCCGACGTGTACGGAGATTCTCAAAAGCTGCATCAGATTTTCCTGTGCCTCATTGACAATGCCATTAAATACACTCCGTCAGGAGGCCAAATCAAAATATCTTTAACTGAACTTAAAAGCTCTTCCGACAGCTACGCCTCTTTCCAGTTTACCGTAGAAGACAATGGTATCGGAATCAGCAAAGAATTTCTGGAACATATTTTTGAGCCTTTTGAACGGCAGAAAAACACCACTCTCAGCAATATTCAAGGTATGGGGCTTGGCCTGACGATTACCAAAAATATCCTTGATCTGATCGGTGGCACTATCCGGATATACAGCAGCATAGGTAAGGGAAGCCGATTTGTTGTAACACTCAATCTCCATCTGCAGGAAAAAACCGAAACACATACCAATCACAACTGTTATCCTTCATCCCAGTCCAATGGCCCTCTCCGGATTCTTCTTGTAGAAGACAATCCACTGAATTCAGAAATTGAACAGGAGTTGCTTGAGGAAGCTGGTTTTCGTGTTGAAACTGCCGAGAACGGTTCCATCGCCGTTCAAAAAATCCGGGAATCCTCCCCTGGCACCTACTGCCTGATTCTGATGGATATTCAAATGCCTGTTATGGACGGACATCTGGCGGCTCAGTCCATACGGAACCTGCCTGACCCACAATTGGCATCCATTCCCATTATTGCCTTGTCTGCCAACGCTTTCGACGAGGACAAGAAGAAATCTATGGAAAGCGGCATGAATGCCCACATGGCTAAGCCAATAAACCTCCCCCGATTGCTGGAATTAATTCAAACGCTTATCACGATTTCCTGACATAATCAATATTTAATCCTTATCTTTTTATCAAATCCATGCCGGATCAATGTCTCATCTGCGACTATAATCCGGCATTATTTTTATCTTTTTTCGATAATCCATAAACTTTTCCTACAAAATCGAGTAGGGGAGGCTACTTCCCCTACTCGCCGCGTCGGGCGCCCGTCAGCTTTAGCTGACATCTTCCTTTGGGTGCCCGCGTGCAATCAAGTAGGAAAGAGCCATCTTCCCCCTACTCGCCGCGCGGCCCGCACGCCGCTTTAGCGGCATATTCCTCTGTGCGGGCCTATGCATAAGAAAAAGCAGTAAATCTCGAAAATTTACCGCTTTCACTAACTGGGCTAGCTGGATTCGAACCAGCGAGATGCAGGAGTCAAAGTCCTGTGCCTTACCGCTTGGCTATAGCCCACTATTACTCTTATATAAATTTGTAAGTGCGGGTGACAGGACTTGAACCTGCACGGTTACCCGCCAGCTCCTAAGGCTGGTGCGTCTGCCATTCCGCCACACCCGCATGCCGGATTAAATAATCTGCAATATAATTAGTCATGACGTAAACAGTAACAAATAATCCACCATTGACGGTTTTGCCCTTTTGAAAATATAAAAGAATTCCCGAAGGAATTCTCAGGGTGGATAAAGGGATTCGAACCCTTGGCCTCCAGAGCCACAATCTGGCGCGCT
>CANDBT010000039.1 GCA_947383005.1 uncultured bacterium
TTTATAAAGAATACAAAAAATTGAATTTTTATGAATGACCTTTTGCTAAAAATATTATAGAAACTGCCTAAGTCGGCCAATGAACAAAAATCCTGTATTTTCAAGGGTTTTAGAAGTGGTTGGGAGTGGTAAAAAGCGGTAAAATGTACGTAACTCGTATATTATTCATGCACCACTCCTACATCCATATTCCTACACCAATTACATTCTATTTTAATTTTTCTATTTCTTCTTTGAGCCATTCAAACTCTCTTTTCGTGTACACCTTTTCGGTGATGTCCGAGATTTTATGACCCACCATATATTTGATTGCGTATTCGTCAACACCAGCTTTTTTGGCAGCGGTGACAAAGTGTGTACGTCCGTCATGTGGACGGTGTTCCGGATTAAGATTCAATTCAGTCCGGATTCGGGTAAAACCTTTCTGGTATCGGTTATAGGTGAACATTATATTTTTGCGGTTACTGTCTGGATCGGTACAGTTGAACAGATACTTACTTCCAAGAGCTTCAGCCTCTTTATACTTCCGAAGAACCAAAGGTCGGATTCTTGAATGGATAGGAACAACTCTGTCGGTACCTGCTTCTGTTTTCATACCGCCTTTAAAAGTCCAGTTTTCAAGGTCAATGTTTTCCAGTTCCAACAATCCTAATTCCTGTGGTCTCCATCCAGAATAGCATTGAATGAGGATGGCATCAACATACCGTTTATCATCCACATGTTCCCAAAGCAATGCTATCTCTTCATCCGTAAAAGCGATATGACCTTTCTTGACACTTGTAACTTCTTTGATGACTTCATCCGACAGGTTGAAAGTTCTGGAGTAATTCCGATCTACAAGTTCATATTCCAAAGCATAGTCCAGCATTTGGTTGAACAGGGACTTGATTTTGTTTTTCATGGCAGCGCTGGGATGTTGCTCTTTTCCTTTTACAATCGCTGTCCCCTCTTCCATACAGCCTTTCACATGTCTGGCACGGATATCCATCACTCTCATATCGTATACAGACGTACAATACGCCCAAGCGGCGTCTACTGCTCTTGCACTTGCATCTGACTTCAAGGTCTTAAAATAGCTCTCTGTCCATTTCTCGTATAGTTCCTTTGCCGTGATAGCGGGACCAAGGTCATAAGGATTCTTGTTATATTCCACCAAGGCTGCATAGGCATCGTTATAAGTTGGGAAATACGATTCTGGTTTCAAAGGTTTGCAAATGGGTCTGCCTGTTTTGGTCTTTCCGACTGTTACCATTGCTCTGAACGGATTACGAAGATTCCGTCCCTTAATCTCACTGATCTGCCCGAATCCGTTTGGTAGCCGTCTGCGCTTGTTTGACTTTCGGGGTACCCGCGGCTTTGCATCTGGCTGAATTGGATAGCCGCAATGCGGGCAAATCAAAGCCTTATCACTTATCTGCAGTTCACACTCAGGACATTTAATTAGCATCTTATCTCTCCTTTCTGTTGCAACATCCATAGCAATCATATATCATAGTGTAGGAATTGTCAACTCCTACATTTAAACTTTCTTGCAGGTTATATTTTAACCTAGATTAAGAATCGAGGTGATGATATACGGTTAGCATGAATGAAACAGTCTGTCCGAAGTGCGGAGGACGGCTGAAACTTTATGATAAGGTAAAACGGATTGTACGGACAAAAGGACGTGTTACGAATCGGACTATGATCCGAAGATTGCGATGCCCGAAATGCGGTAAGCTACATAGAGAATTGCCAGAGGATATTTTTCCATACAAGCAGTATGAAGCAGAAATTATTCGTGGAGTCTTGGAGGGGTTCATTACTCCGGAAACGATGGGGTACGAAGATTACCCGTGCGAGATGACCATGATTCGTTGGAAAGCGCAGAAATCGCAACTGCTCTTATGAAAGGAGCGTGATATTTATGATAGATGAAAGGAAAACGAAAGCATACCACGACAGAGTTATAGCTGAAATAAGTCAGAATCACAGAAAAGTTGATTATTTTACTCGACAAGCCGAACGATGTAAAAAGATATATGCATATACAAAAAATAGAGGCGGCATATATCGGCTTATACATGGATGGGCAAAGAAGAAAAATCAATATTTTTGTAAAGAAGGAACCAAATTGGCTTTAAATACTCTGAAAGTTTGCGTTGATGAATTTGACTATCTGGATAATTACTTAAAGAATTTTAAAGAGGAGTCCTAACAAGGGCTCTTTCTTCTTGCTCTATATTTCCACCGAGGTTGTTTTTACTAATAGCCGTCCTTAACCTAGAATAGCCGTAGAAAGGAGGTAGACGCAGATGGAAGAATTTGCAAGCGGTTCTGTTCCTGTCTCCGTAGCGGCTAAAGTATATGGAAAAGATGCTTCCTGGGTTCGAGCCGGCATCATATCCGGGTGGTTGCCAATCGGGAAAGCTACAAGGAACGGAAAGCTGATTACGGACATTGAGGAGATGAATAGCAAGTATGGACGTATCAACTTCTATATCTCTCCCAAATTGCTGTTCGAGGAAACGGGTTATGTGTGGAAAGGAGAACGAAAATGAGTACAACAATACGGCCAGAGTTGTCGGAGAAAAATCCGTACTGGATTGAGAAGCATCGGTACTATGAACTGAAACACTTCTGTCTTCAGTATCCAATCTGGAAGAAAGCAAGGGCGGCACTAAGCAGTTTGAGCCAGCGACCGATTGATGCGGTTAAGCTTACCGGAAGCATTAGCGATCCAACCGTCAAGTGTGTGGAGGCGAGAGAATTCTATTCCGAACGGATGGGGTTGATTGAGAAAGCAGCTGCAGAAACGGATGCAGAGTTGGGGGATTATATTTTGAAAGCCGTTACCCAGGGCATCTCTTATGACCATCTGAGAGCGAGAGTAAACGTGCCTTGCTGTAAGGATGTCTACTACTAATTGTACAGGCGCTTCTTCTGGATATTGAATCGGATAAGAAAGTGAGGACTGAGCTATGAAAATTGTAGAGAAAGCCATTAAGCAGACCTATCGCTTTAGTTGTCCGGTATGTGGCAGTCGGCTGGAGGGTGAAAGTCAGGAGTTCGTTGATATCGGCGGAAAGGTCAACAAGTTTTTTTGCCCGGTTTGCAGAGAGGATCGTTATATTCCCTGGTCCAACCTTAGGAAGAATATTACATACGAGAAATCAAAGGGTGCGCAATAATTACAATCTCCTTTATGAAAGGAGGGCATCATTATGCTTAATAAAAATGTTATTAAAAACACGGTTTTTGGAATCGGAGGATTAGCATTATCTATATACGCATTAAGAAGCTATGGCTACCAGAAAGAATGCCAGGGTTATATCAGCGGATGTAAGGTTATGCTGGAGGCACAAACCGGAAACAAAACGGCTGAAGAAAAAGACAAGCTTATTAAAGAGAATGAACCTACGAAATAAAAAGTGGAGAGAGTCCTAACAAGGGCTCTTTTCTTTTATATTTTCAGAACGAAGGTAACGAAAAAACATGCTATTTTGGTATTTGGAAAATTCCCCGGGTAAGAAATTCGGGAGAACTTTTCGGAAAGGAGAAAGAAGTGCTGATAGTGGTTGGAGTAATTGTGGGGTTTTTGCTTGGTGTTGCTGCGACTCTGCATGTTTTGAGAAAGGACACCATCGGGAATTTGGTGATTGCGGATGATCCGGAGGACGGTTCCTATATGTTCCTTGAAATTTCAAGATTGGACATCGAAAGACTGAGGGCGCAACCGATGGTAAAACTCAATGTTGTTAATAAAGGCAGAACGCATAAATAACACTCTCTGTTATGGAACATAAAAATTCATCATTGAAAGGAGAAGAAAACGATGGATGAACAAATTAGACAGGCGTTGGCAAATGAGATTTTAAGTCAACTTAATGGTTTGAGTAATCTTGAACCGGGAAGCAAAGAGCAGCAGACGGCAGTGGAAAATGTCACCAAACTCTATAGATTGGGATTGGAGGATGTAAAAGCCGACACTGATTACGATGAAAAGTTATATCGTAGGGATGTAGATGCACAGCACGAACAGGATGAGCTGGATCGGCAGGCCCGCGAGGAACAGTTCAAGAAAGATCAGTTGGCGGAACAGACTAAAGACCGATATTTCAAACTTGGAGTAGAGGTGGCAGGAATCGTATTACCGCTGATTTTCTATGCGACCTGGATGAAGAGAGGATTCAAATTCGAGGAGACGGGAACTTATACTTCAACGACATTCAGAGGATTGTTCAATCGATTCAGACCGACAAAGAAGTGAATTTGGAAACAAATAAGCGGAGAGTTCGTGCGAAACGCATGGACTCTTCGTTTTTCTTCGCATAGATAACAACTGCTCTTATGAAAGGAGCGTGATATTTATGAAAAGCATGTATTCGCAAGTGTTTGATTCTAAATGTCCATTATGGGATAAAAATCAGAAGTTTAATTTATTACTTCTACAATCAAAACAGACCTATTTTAACGATTTATTAAAGATGCGGGGCTATGTATTCCTCAGAGATATTTATGAGGATCTCGGTTTCCCTATAACATTAAAGACGTTATTTGTAGGATGGGTTTATGATTTGGAGAACCCTATTGGAGACAACTTTATTGATTTTGGGATAACTACAAAGGGCGAAGAACCGAACATTGAGCTGGATTTTAATGTTGATGGAATTATTACAAACCGATTTAAAGAGGAGTCCTAACAAGGGCTCTTTCTTCTTGCAGTAGGGAGCGAGATATGCGATACCACTATGAAAAACCGACGATTTATCTCTCCATGTATGGAGAACGTTATATTTGTGAGCATCCGGTCTATAATAGCTGCACTTTGTTCAAGATTGGCGAAAAAGGACTGGCTGTTATTCAGCAGCGTTTTGACGCCGAGACTAAGAGTACCTGGTGGAGCGAGGTGGATTCGTGGATTACAGATGACTTATATTTGCATCCGAAGTTCAAGGAATACTTTGAAAACAGAGCAGGCGATTGTGTGGATGAACTTTATCCAACGGTTACAGTAAGACAAATCATGTGGGCTTTGAAGATGAAGCCGATACCAAGAGAACGTTGGGAAACGGTATTCGACCGGCGTGATATTTAGCGGAAATTACAACTCCTTTTATGGAAAGCTACGTATTTACGAAAGGAGAAAAGAATGAGCAAAACGGAGAGGCATTTAAGCAACAAAATACGCATATTTGAAGATATGTTATTACGGAGTAAAAATGGGTACGAAATTGAAACGCTCAGAAATGAACTGACAAAAATGCGTATATCATTACAGAAATTACAGTATGCGAGAGAGTCCTAACAAGGGCTCTTTCTCTTTACGCTTGAAATACAACTGCCTTTATGAAAACCAACGATTTGGAAAGGAGAAAAGGAGTATGGACGAAATGAAAATCAACTCAAAATTCTTGAGGAACTTGATTGCTAAGTTTGTAAAAAGAGAGGTAAAGAAAAAGGCAGGATACGAAGTGGATATTCAGCTGAATGAATTTACGGCAACGGTTACGGACGGAACGGCTCATGTTCACTTGAATGTAGATGCGGAATTGGGTAAAGACGAACTTACAAAGCTTCTGGCAGCGATTGGTTTGTAAAGAGTTGAGGGATCGTGGAGACACGGTCTCTTCGCTTTTACATACGCAAAAATCGCAAGGGCTTTTATGGAAAAATAAACTAATTTCAGGAGGGTACAATTATGATGAAAGCATTAAAGGAATACAACGAAATGGTTATGAGACCGTCATGGAAATGGCTGAAGAAGCACTGGAAAGGATATTCGGTGTTGCTGGTAATTTCGATGATTGTTCCGTACCTTTGGTTCTACTGGAGCGACATCACGGAGTACATCAAGAGCAAGTTTAAGAACCACGAAGAGGAGTCCTAACAAGGGCTCTTTCTTCTTGCGCAAAATTTACAAGGACTATTATGGAGAAACAGTTAGCTCAGTGGTGGAGCGCCGCTGAAATGCGGAGGTCGAGGGTTCGAGTCCCTCACTGCTTCTCTTAAGTTTTGGAGTCTTGACAGGGGCTCCTAGTTTTTTATCGAAAGGAGAAAAAGAATGAAAGGAATCAGAGGCAGTACAGAATTTGAGAAGCAGTTTATTGACGTGTTCGAGCAGTTGTGCAGGAGGCACCATTCGTGGAAAGTGTGGCAGGACTTTGTGAATATGTCTGCATGTGCCATCGCTAATGCTGTGGATAAGAGACCGGCGGTCTGGAAGCTGAGGGAGGATTCATACATGGAGACGATTAAAAGCTATTCCAAGGATGAACTCAATCTTATCTCTGAGCTGCTCAGCATTACCACGTTAGCTTTAGACGAGAATCCGGCTCAGGACTTTCTTGGAAAGTTCTACATGCAGCTCGACTTTGGAAGCGGATGGCATGGCCAGTTCTTTACGCCGTGGCATGTTGCTGAGCTTATGGCAAAGCTACAGTTAGGAGATGAGGCAAAAGACCAGATTGCGTCCGAAGATTATATTTCGGTTTGTGACTCCTGCTGTGGAGCGGGATGTATGCTTATGGCGTTTGCAAAGGTCTGTAAAGATGATATGGATATCAACTATCAGCGGTCGGTACTTTTTGTCGGGCAGGATATTGATGAAGTCGTTGCAAAGATGTGTTACATCCAAATCAGCCTTTTGGGATGCCCTGGATATGTAGTTGTAGGGAATTCCCTTTCGGAACCTGTATGTGGCACCACAATAGAACCAAACTATAAGAAGCCTGAAAACATCTGGTTTACGCCATTATATTTTACCGATGTGTGGACCTTACGCAGGATAAAATCCTGGAACGCAGAAGTACGAAAGCTGGAAGAGACGGTGAAAGAAGAAAGAGAATCTCCTAAATCCGAGGAGCCCTCTAAAAGCATAACACCGGAGATTGTGCGGTCTGTTCCAACAGTACATAAACCGCCGCAAATGCCGATCATGAAGAAATCAGAGGGCAAGAAGAAGCCGTTTTCATGGAAAGAGTTTTTTACAGTGAAAGGAAAGGGTAAAAAATGAATTTGAAGCAAAAAATCTATAGAATGTGTGGTAAGTCGAGGTTATATTTAAAACGTTCCTCTCCCACCATTTTGTGCTGTGTGGCTGCCGTTGGCGTAGTCGGGACAGCTGTAGCCGCCGTCAAGGTGACTCCTAAAGCTATGAAGTTGTTGGAAGACGCTACGGACGAAAAAGGAACAGATTTAAGCAGGACGGAGATTGTCCTCACTGTTGCTCATTTGTATATTCCGGCGGCTGCTATTGGAGCTGGCACCATCTTCTGTATTTTCGGAGCAAACGCTCTTAACAAACAGCATCAGGCAAGATTGATGAGCGCTTACGCTTTGCTTAGAAACTATCATAAGGAATATCGTGATAAGTTGATCGAACTGCATGGCGAAGAAGCAGATGCCGAAATCAGAAATGCCATGATACGGGAACATTGCAATTTCCATCCGCTTGATTCGGATGTTCCGGATGGTAAGGTTATATTTTACGATGAAATATCCGGGGAATCCATTATGCGGTATGAGCGGGAAGTGATAGATGCTGAGTATCATTTCAACCGCAATTTTACAATGAGAGGTTATGCATTCCTTAACGAGTTCTACGAATTTCTGGGATTGCCTATGACCGAATACGGAGGAACCGTTGGGTGGTCCATGTCTTCTGGAATCATGTGGGTAGATTTTGAACATCGGCTGATTGATAATGACGATGGGGGAACTGCCTGTTATTCCATTGACATGGTATTTCCACCGGAAGTCCTGGAAGAATGGGAATGCTGACAACTCCGCAAAATTTGCAACCACTATTATGAAAGGAGGAGATGCTTTATGACTGGAGCGGTAATTAAAGGAATCGGATTGGCGGCGACTGTAATTGGGATGGGGACATCACTCATCACCGATTGGGTCAACGAAAAGAAGATGGATGAAAAGATCGAAGAAAAAGTGAATGAGGCATTGGCCAGGAAAGAACACGAAGAAGAGGAGTCCTGAACAAGGGCTCTTTCTTCTTGCACACAATGCGCAGAGGAGGCAGCGCAATGAGCAACGATTATATTTTGTCCGTGATTCGGGAATATGCGGATGAATACCTGAAAGAACCGGGATGGCGTATGTCAAAAGAATGGTTCAAGCAGGTTTCGTATAGCCGGTGGGCGGTGGGTGAAATATTGAAAAGCATTGAAGAATCCCGATTCACGCCGCCCATCATGGTTGTTGAGGATTTCATCCGTAAAATGGATGACTTCTCATGCCGGAACAAAAAGACCAGTTTTATATTTTCAGTCGCACATGACATGGCAGAGAATATTTTGGACGTTCTGATTGCCATGAAATGACATATCGAAAGGAGAAAAATGATGAAAGTATTAAGAAAACAGGAAGTATCTATTCAGACAACAGGCGAGTTCAAGGTCGGAGATCAGATTCAGATCGGAAAGTATACCGCTACCTGCCAGAAAGTCACCAGGAAAGGGGCACTCTTCCTTTTGGACCAGTATCTGGATGAGGCCTTTAAGATGAATCGCGAGAATACGAACGAGGGCGGCTATGAGGCGAGCGACCTGCGTAAAGAGCTGCAGGAGAACAGTGTTCTGGAAATCTTCGATTCTGTCCGGGAAATGATGGTTCCGTTCAAGAATGGCGATTTGCTCCGTATTCCGTATGCGGAGGAATTCTTCGGTGATGTCGATTCTTATGAACCGAGCGGAAAGAAACAGTGGCCGCTTATGGAAGACCGCAAGAATCGAATCGCCATCCGAGAAGGAGAAGCTTATGAGTGGGGCTGGCTGCAGAACAAGCTGAAGTCTTCTGGGACGGCTTTCGCTCGTGTGAACGGCCATGGCGGTCCGGCCTTCCACGGCGCGTCGCTCTCTTTTGGGGTTCGTCCGGTTCTCCGCTTGCGGTTAGGCTAATCTCCGCCCCTTGTGGGCGGTTTATATTTTGAAAGGAGAAGCGATGAAATGAAGAAACCTGATTTCTCCCGGATTGCCAAAAGTGTAAAGGTAGGGTTGCATAAACATAGCCCTGAAATCCTTACCGGGGTTGGCATCGCCGGGATGATTACCACCACTGTATTGGCAGTGCGGGCAACGCCCAAAGCGCTGATTCTTATCGAGGAGGAGAAGCGCCGGCAGAATAAAGAACTGTATGAAGATGCCGAAAGGAAAAGATTAGACAGCCATCCGAAAGTTGACCAGCTAAAGCCGATAGAGCTTGTTCGGACTACTTGGACCTGTTATATTCCAGCTACTATCACTGGCGCACTTTCTATTGCCTGCCTGATTGGAGCCAGCTCCGTGAACATTCGGCGTAATGCAGCGCTGGCCGCGGCCTATTCTCTGTCGGAGTCCGCTTTAAAAGAGTACCAGGAGAAGGTAATTGAGACCATCGGGGAGAAGAAAGAGCAGGAAATCCGGGATGCGGTAGCAAAGGACAAGATTCAGCGTGATCCGGTCGTGAATAAAGAGGTCATCATCACAGGACGCGGGGAGACTCTCTGCTACGATACGATTACATCCCGATATTTTAAGTGTGATATTGAAAAGCTCCGGAGGGTGGAAAACGAGCTGAATAAAAGGCTTATCAGCGAGATGTATATTTCGCTGAACGAGTTCTATTACGAGATCGGATTGCGTTCTACTGATATTGGTGATGACCTCGGATGGAATCTGGCAGACGGTTTTATCAACCTGGAGTTCAGTTCACAGCTTGCAGAGGACGAAACGCCTTGTCTTGTGATTGGATACCGGGTAGCGCCAAGGTATGATTTTCGCACCTTGATGTAACTGCGCAAAAATTACAATGCCTTTAATGGAAGAATCCACACTATTTCATAAACGAAAGGAGAACAATTATGGAACCTAATGAAGTAATGGAAAACGAGGAAGTTATCGAGACGGCTACGGAGGAGATCGTGAAAGCGAGTTCTGGATGCGGGTTTAAGATGGCGGCGGGTTTCGGCTTGGGCATTCTTGCAGGTATGGCTATCTGTAAGCTGGCAAAGCCGGTAATCGCCAAGATCAAAGCGCGGAAAGCAAAGCCCATGATCACTACGGCGGCGGACGATTTTGATGACGACCACTTTGACGACGAAGAGGAGTCCGAAGAAGAATCCGAGGAATGATATTCGGTGGATCAGACGAGGGGAGAGTACCTGTAACAGGGTGCTTTCCCTTTTTTCGTTTCCTGGAAGGAGGATTGCAATGAATAGGTATTTGTATGATGGACCGGTCATGGAGTTTGACCGTTGCGTCCAGAGTAACTGGAAAGGAGAGACAATGGCCGCATCTGAGACAAAAGCCCGGAGTAATCTTTCCTACCAGTGGAAGAAAAGGAACAACCGCATTGCCAGCGTGAAGATTACGTTGCCCGGCAAACTGCGGGAGATAAGCTGAAAGGAGAAACTATGAGAAATGAAGAAAATTTGGTGGGTTCGGTACTGTTTATTCTAGGGGTGGCGGCACTTGGATACGCCATGCATGTAACCAGTAAAATGAATAAACTCTGCGCAAAACTGGACTTATCCGTGGATGAATTATCAGAATCCATTGACATATCTATGCCAGATGCAATCGTTAAGGAAGCTGTTGATCGGGCGGCTGATAGAGCGGCATATAAGGCTGTACAGTCTGCCACCGTAACAGCTGTGAACCAGGTTCGTCATGACATACAGAAAGAAGTCAAGACGGCTGTGGATAGCGCTTATGCCGATTTGCGTGGAAAAGTTGAGAGAGAAATCTCGGACCAAATCGGTAATATTGACATAAGTTCAATAAAGCGGGATGTAATTAAAAAGGCTGGAGAAAAAGCCGCCGAAAAGTTTGAGAGTGATTTGGAAGATATTTTAGAGAAGTACAATAGTGATCTCAATAATGTCTCCAAAATCTACAATTCCATTGCTAAGTCAATCTCCAGTCGTGATGACAGCAAAGAAATGACGTTCAGGATTGCATAAGAAAGGAGAATTATATTTTATGGAAGAATACAAGCCAAACTCCCATAAATCTAAGGAAGAACAGCAGACGGCGCCCCCTGAAAAGAAAGTGGAAAAAGTGGTCAGCGGGTCTGTAAAATCCAGAAAGAAAAGTGAGATTCAGAAATTTGCGGATGTGTTTATCCAGGAGGATGCGCAGAAAGTAAAGTCTTATATTCTGATGGATGTATTGGTACCGGCGGTAAAGAAAGCCATATCGGATATTGTGACAAACGGGATTGACATGATCCTGTACGGAGAGACTGGGCGAACAAAAAAGAACGGAACGGCTTCCAAGGTATCTTACAGGAGCTATTACGACAAGAGGGATAACCGCAGGGATTATGGTTCTTCCAGAACGCGGACAGGGTACGACTATGATGATGTTATCCTAGACAATCGCGGGGAAGCAGAAGAAGTCCTGTCTCGAATGGATGAACTGATTGCTACATATGGCCTTGTCAGTGTGGCAGACTTCTACGATCTGGTAGGAATCACGGGCAGCTATACAGACAATAAGTACGGCTGGACAGATATTCGGAATGCATCGGTGGTAAGGGTTCATGACGGATACACGATTAAACTGCCGAGAGCGTTGCCGTTAAACTAAAAAATATGAAAAGGAGCAATAATCATGAAAGCAAATGAAATTATGAGTAAAGCCAGTGGGGCTTTGAATAAGATCGGGTTCGGCTTGAAGAAGCGCAGCCCTGAGATTCTGGTGGCGGTTGGTGTTGTGGGCACTGTTGTAAGTGCTGTAATGGCCTGCAAAGCGACCACGAAAATCAACACAATCCTGGACGAGACCAAGGAGCAGTTGGACAAGATCCATGAGTATGCGGGGAATCCCGATGTGGCGGAGAAGTACAATGCGGAAGACGCTAAGAAGGATACAGCTATCGTTTATGCCCAGGCAGGTGTAAAGCTGGCCAAGCTATATGCTCCGGCGGTGGGGCTTGGGATTTTGTCCATCAGCAGCATTCTGGCATCCAACAATATCCTCAGGAAACGCAATATGGCAATCTCAGCAGCTTTGGCGGCAGCTACCCAGGACTTTAAAGATTACCGCAACCGTGTTATAGAGAGGTTCGGAAAAGAAGTGGACCATCAGCTCCGTTATAACATTAAGGCCGAGGAAATCGAGGAGACTGTTACAGATGAGAAAGGCAAGGAGAAAAAGGTCAAGAAGAGCATCGAGGTTGCCGATCCGAATGCCAGCGGTTATGTGAAGTATTTCACAAGGAGCAATCCTTACTGGGAGGAAGACTCTTCCTATGTCGAGATGTTCCTGCGTTCCCAACAGAACTACGCCAATGACAAACTGAAAGCAACTGGGCATCTCACTCTGAACGATGTTTATGATATGCTCGGATTCCATGACAGTAAGGCTGGCATGGTAGTTGGCTGGATTTATGATTTGGATCACCCGAATGGAGACAACTACGTGGAATTCGATGTGAAGAAAGTGAATCTCCCGAACGAGCAAGGCGGGTACGAAGAGGCTTACGCCATCGACTTCAACGTGGACGGCAATATTTATAATGAGATGATTTGAAGGGAAGGGTATGCCTCTATGCTATCCGGGAACTTTGATCGCGATTTGGCTGACTATCCTTATCTGTTTTAGGGATGGCCAGCCTTTATATTTTAGAAAGGAGTGGCTGACATGTACAGAAGAATACGAATGCTTTTGCTTCTTTTGATATTTTGTGTTGTTGGGAATTGTGCATCTGTTTGCGGAGAAATTGTCTCCGTTGCAGAGCCGGTCAGTACAGAATCCATACTGATTTCCGAACAAATCGAAGTGTCCAATAAACGAAGAGGAGCATTCTGGCATTCCTGCCGCGGTTGAAGTAAAAGAACTTTTGGATAACAGCGAAGAGGCAGGACTTTCAGAAGAAGATATCGATTTGATTGCTCTGGTGACAATGGCTGAGGCAGAGGGGGAATCGGAGTACGGAAAGCGGTTGGTGATCGATACGGTTTTGAACCGCGTAGATTCCGAGCATTATCCCGATACGGTCTTTGAAGTTGTTTATCAGCCCAGTCAGTTTTCATCCATGTGGAACGGACGTGTAGACCGATGCTGCGTCACGGATGAAATATGTCAGCTTGTCAGGGAAGAACTTCTGGAACGGCAAAACTATGAAGTTATATTTTTTACGGCGGGCGGATACGGCAAATATGGAACTCCTATGTTCCAGGAAGGAAACCATTACTTTAGCAGTTATGAATGAAAGGAGAATCTTATGAATAGCGGATTAGTTGTCATGTCTTATACTTTATCGGCGTTGTCCGGAATCTGTTTTATAACGGGGCTGGCAGTCCTGTTTGGGGGAAGGAGCGGAAAGTATGGAAAATTTTGAGGCCATTATCGCCATGTTGGACTTCACCCTGGATTCCAAACGTAAGCGGCACATTGTCGGTGGCATTCTGCTGAGCGTGTCGTTTCTGTTTGGAGGCTTGGCGCTTACCACCATGACATTAAAGACGGAGGAAAAACGGGATGAGTAGAGGATTATATTTAGCAGCGTTTGCCACTGGGGCGATAGCTGGCTCTGTGGTGACGTGGTGTTTTGTAAAAAAGAAGTACGAGAGGATTGCCCAGGAAGAGATCGACTCCGTGAAAGAGGTCTTTGCCAGGAAGGAATTTGATTCCGGGGTAAAAGAGATGACCAAAACCGGAGAAGAGGTCGTAAAAGGGCTGAATGACGGAATCAGACAGGCAGCCGAACAAGCAAAAGAAAAGCCCGATCTTGTACAGTATGCCGCTATGGTCCAAAAATACGGAGGAACTGTTGGCGAGGAAAAGGAGGCTCCCATGAAAGAAAAATTTCCTTATGTCATATCGCCAGAAGAATTTGGCGAGTTTGAGGATTATGAGAAGATAAGCCTTACCTATTATTCGGACGGTGTCCTGGCAGATGAGAATAATGAAGTTGTAGATGATGTGGAGGATATTGTCGGTGATGCTCTGGATCACTTCGGCGAGTATGAAGATGATTCTGTATTTGTCAGATGTGATGAGCGGAAATGTGACTATGAGATTCTTATGGATCAGCGGACATTTTCAGAAGTGGCCGAGAATAATCCCCGTCAGGTGGAGGTACGATGAGAAACGAGCTGATTAACGAATACTTTGAATGGATGTACCGGCTCGTGTGCAAAGATGCCAAAGGACTGTCCTACCGGAAGCTGCTCTGTAAACTTTTTGATACTCCGTTTAACTACACGATTGCTATGGACGGCAACCGAGCGGAAGATGGGGTGGATTTGCGGTATCGGTTTGGCTATGAATGTGGTTTTGATAATTCGGCAGTAGCAGACTGTCTGGATGACAAAGACTGCAGTGTATTGGAGATGATGGTCGCCCTTGCCATTCGATGTGAAGAGCATATCATGGACAACCCGGATATCGGGGATAGAACCGGCAAATGGTTTCTGGACATGATTGTAAATCTTGGTTTGGAGAAGATGACGGATGATCATTTTGACAAGCGGTATGTCGAGAGGATTCTGCATCGGTTCCTGAACCGGGAATATGGACGAAATGGCGATGGCGGCCTCTTCACAGTACATCATAGCCGGATTGACATGCGGTCGGTGGAAATATGGTATCAGGCAATGTGGTACCTCGATGAGGTGCTTAAGAGCTGAATTATATTTTGAGAGGAGAGATATACGATGAAGATGGTAGATTGCTACAATCTGCATGAGGTGGCTGCTGTTGCCAACCGTAATACAGAAACTATTGTACGGATGATACAGCGGGCAAACGGGGAAATCGGGAGGCTGAAAAGAAAGAACCGTTCCAATGCTATGGTCGGATTTATATTTGGCGTTGCCGTGGAACTTTGCTTTCTGGCGCAGAACCAGAAAATCAATGAGCTGGAAGAAAAGCTCAGCAATATGAACGAGGAAATTAAGGAGCTTAGGGACAGGGAAGGAGATTAAAAATGCGATGATTGACTTTCTTATGATTTCAACACGCAGCACAAAGCGTGGGATAATAGAAATCTATCCAAAGTTTATTGTCAGGACAAGCTCCGATTTGATGATCCGGGGCGGGGACTTCTATGCTATCTGGATTGAGGAACGTGGTTTATGGTCAACAGATGAGCAGGATGCATTACAACTGATTGACCGTGAACTGGATAGATATGCGGAGAAGAACCGCCAAAGTTTTGATTCCAATATTAAAGTCCTCCATATGTGGGACGCCGAATCAGGCATGATTGACCGGTGGCATAAATATTGCCAGAAGCAGATGAGGGACTCTTTCCATATGTTGGACGAGAAACTTATATTTTCCAACACGCCTACCGACAAGAAAGACTACGCCAGCAAAAAGCTGAATTATCCGCTTGAAGCTGGCGATTTGTCTGCTTATGACAAGCTGATGTCGGTATTATATTCCGAAGAAGAGAGGCACAAGATCGAATGGGCCATTGGGTCAGTCGTATCCGGGGAATCCAAAAAGCTTCAGAAGTTTATGGTTTTGTATGGGGCTGCTGGAACCGGAAAATCAACGGTTCTTAACATCATACAGCAGCTCTTTGAGGGATACTATTCGGTCTTTGATGCTAAAAGTCTTGGCTCTTCAAACAACTCTTTTGCTTTGGAAGCGTTTAAGAGCAATCCGCTGGTCGCTATCCAGCACGATGGAGACCTGTCAAAGATTGAGGATAACACAAGGTTGAACAGTCTGGTCTCCCACGAACTTATGACAGTGAACGAAAAGTTCAAATCGACCTATTCCAACCGTTTCAAATGTTTCCTTTTCATGGGCACAAATAAGCCGGTAAAGATTACGGACGCAAAATCAGGTCTGATACGAAGACTGATTGATGTGTCTCCAACCGGTGAAAAATTAGACCCGAAGGACTACAAAGCGATTGTGAAGCAGATTGATTTTGAGCTTGGCGCAATCGCATACCATTGTCAGGAAGTGTATTTGGCGAGTCCCGGAGAGTATGACGATTATATTCCGATTACGATGTTGGGCGCGTCAAATGACTTCTACAATTTCATCATCGATTCCTATCATGTATTCAAGAAAGAAGACGGCACAACTTTGAAAGCCGCCTGGGAAATGTATAAGACTTACTGCGATGAGGCAAAAGTCGGTTTTCCATTTTCCCAGAGAGTTTTTAAGGAAGAACTTAAAAATTACTTCTATGAGTACAAGGAGCGCTTCAATTTTGATGATGGTACAAGGGTGCGCAGTTATTATGTTGGTTTCCGGACTGAAAAATTTGATGAAAGGAAGGAAAATAAAAAAGAACAGGAAATGAAACCGTTACTGCAGTTTGATTGCACGGAATCTATATTTGACCGTGAGTGTTCCGGCTGCCCTGCGCAGTACGCTTCATCCCAGGAGACACCATCTAAAAAGTGGGATGCAGTAAAAACGAAGTTGGCGGCATTGGACACATCAAAGCTGCATTATGTAAAGGTTCCAGAAAATCATATAGTCATTGACTTCGATATTACGGACGAGACTGGGAACAAGAGTTTTGAAAGGAATGTTGAAGAGGCAAGCAAGTGGCCGCCTACCTATGCCGAACTGAGCAAAAGCGGGGCTGGAATTCATCTCCATTATATTTATGCGGGAGATCCGGCGAAACTCAGCAGGATTTACGACGACCATATCGAAGTGAAAGTGTTCACCGGCAACAGCTCTCTTCGGAGAAAGCTGTCGAAATGTAACAATCTGCCGATTGCCACGATTAGCTCCGGGCTGCCACTGAAAGGAGAAAAAATGGTAAATTTTGACGCTATAAAGAGCGAGAAAGGACTTAGGACTCTGATTATGCGGAATCTCAATAAGGAGATTCATCCGGGAACTAAGCCGAGCATCGATTTCATTTATAAAATTTTGGAAGACGCCTACGCAAGTGATTTAAAGTACGATATCACAGACATGCGCAATGGCGTTCTTGCTTTTGCTGCCAACAGTACAAACCAGGCGGATTACTGTATCAAGCTCGTGAACAAGATGCAGTTCAAGTCGGAGGAGGCTTCTTCTGGGATGAGAAATGAAGATGCAAAACTGGTTTTCTACGATGTGGAGGTATTTCCGAATCTCTTCCTTGTAAACTGGAAGATCGAGGGTGAGGGAAAACCGGTAGTCCGCATGATTAACCCGGCTCCTGCAGAGATTGAAGAACTGATGAAATTCCGTCTGGTGGGATTTAACTGCCGGCGGTATGACAATCATATTCTCTACGCAAGGCTTATGGGATATGACAATGAGCAGCTTTACAACCTTTCCCAAAGGATTATCAGCGGAAGTGCCAACTGCTTCTTTGGGGAGGCTTATAACGTCAGTTATACGGACGTTTATGACTTTTCCAGTAAAAAGCAGTCCTTAAAGAAATTCGAGATTGAGTTGGGCATTCACCATCAGGAACTGGGATTGCCCTGGGATCAACCGGTACCGGAGGAACTCTGGACGAAAGTTGCCGAGTATTGCGACAATGATGTTCTGGCTACAGAAGCGGTGTTCAATGCAAGGAAGTCAGATTTCACGGCAAGGCAGGTTCTGGCCGATGTGGCAGGTATGACTGTTAATGACACGACCAACACGCTGACAACCAGGATTATATTTGGCAACAACCGGAAACCGCAGGATCAATTCAATTATCGGGATATGGGGATTGACGAGTTACCGTTCGGTAAAGAGGAAGAGAACTTTTATAATTTGTTCAACGAAGACGGTAAACCTGAGTTTCCCGGTTACACCTTTGAGCATGGGAAGTCTATCTATCGCGGAGAAGAAGTCGGCGAGGGAGGTTATGTCTATGCCGAGCCTGGAATCTATGGAAACGTGGCATTGCTGGATATTGCATCCATGCACCCAAGCAGTATTGTGGCAGAGAATCTTTTTGGTGATGTATATACTCAGCGGTTTAAGGAGATTCTGGATGCCCGTATCGCTATCAAGCATAAAGACTTTGATAAAGCCAGAAAAATGCTGGGTGGGGCTTTGGCGAAATACTTAACGGATGAGGATTCGGCAGCAGATCTGGCCCAGGCACTGAAGATTGCGATCAACTCTGTGTATGGCCTGACTTCGGCTACATTCGAGAATCCTTTCCGAGATGTTCGCAACAAAGACAATATCGTGGCGAAACGTGGAGCTCTGTTCATGGTAAACCTTAAACACGAGGTACAGGAACGGGGCTTTACTGTTGCCCATATCAAGACGGACTCCATCAAGATTCCGGATGCAACGCCGGAAATTATTCAGTTTGTCATGGAGTTCGGCAAGAAATACGGATACACCTTTGAGCATGAGGCTACCTACGACAAAATGTGCCTGGTCAACGATGCAGTTTATATTGCCCGTTATAAGGACGGAAAGCACGCTGGGGAATGGACGGCTACCGGCACTCAGTTTGCGGTTCCGTATGTTTTCAAGAAGCTGTTTAGCAAGGAAGATATTGTGTTTGAGGATCTGTGTGAGGCGAAGTCCGTCAGTAGCGCATTATATTTGGACATGAACGAGGATATGCCGGATGTGACCGAGTATGAGAAAGAGTTGGCCAAGGCCGAGAGCAAGTATAAGAAAGGCGAATTGTCTGATACCACATTTGAGAGAATGGGGCAGGAGTTGGTCCCTCTTATTGAGAAAGGGCACAATTATATTTTCATAGGCAAGGTTGGAAACTTTTGTCCAATTAAGGCGGGCTGCGGAGGCGGCGTGCTTTACCGCGAAAAGGACGGAAAATATTATGCCGCAACAGGATCGAAAGGCTACCGGTGGCTGGAATCGGAGATGGTCAGGGAGCTCGGCAAGCAGGCCGACATTGATGAGCAGTATTATATTTCTATGGTAGATGAAGCGATTGCTACAATCTCTAAGTACGGAGACTTTGAACAGTTTGCTTCTGATGACCCCTATGTAAAAGCTGAAAATTGGGATTTTATGAATATTCCGGATGGAGTAGACGAAGAAATCCCGTTTAATTAAAAGAAAAGGAGAAAGAAAAATGTCAAGAAGAATACCACCTATCAACATCGAGAACGCGAGGATTATTTTCAGGAATTTTTCCGGCAAGGAGACAAAGTACAACCGGAAAGGGGATCGGAACTTCTGTGTAATCATCGAAGATCCCGACATGGCTCAGCAGCTGGCAGCGGATGGATGGAATGTGCGTATCCTGCCGCCCCGTGATGAGGACGAGGAAGCAAGAAATTATATTCAGGTTGCCGTGAGCTATAAGGTCATTCCGCCGAAAGTTATCATGGTGACGAGGCGGGCGCAGACCCCGCTGGACGAGGAGTCCGTGGATTCCCTGGATTATGCAGAAATCCGGAATGTAGATCTGACCATCAATCCATCCGAGTGGGAAGTCAATGGAAAAACCGGCATCAAAGCTTACCTGAAGACAATGTATGTCACTATTGAGGAAGACGAGTGGGCAGAGAAGTATGCAGCGCTTGAGGGGCCGCAGGAATAAAGCGACGAGGGGCGGCGACTGATCATGGTTGCCGCTCTCTTCTGTTTCAGAAAGGAGAATTTAATGGTTGGAAACACCAAGTTCGTAGATTTTGAGAAGTATTGCAAAACCTGCGAGTATGAAAAGAAGAAAGATACTGACAGCCCATGCAACGAGTGCCTTGATACCTGTGCCAGGGAAGGAACCGATGAGCCGGAAATGTGGAGGGAAAAAGAGAGATGAAAAAATCCCCGGTTAAAATTCCGAAGAGATCTTATGCTTTCGTGGACGGTTCTTTCAATCCTACAACAAAGATTTATGGTTGTGGCGGATTTCTGATTGACCAGTTTGGAAAGAGACATGTTATACAGGCAAGCAGCGACAATGAAGAATGGGCGGTTATGAGAAATGTAGCCGGCGAAATCCTTGGGGCGAAAAAGGTAATGGAACTGGCAAGGAAGCTCCAGATGAAAAAGCTGATTATATTCTACGACTATGAAGGAGTTGCCAACTGGCCTTTGGGAATATGGAAAGCAAAGAAACCTGTTACCAAGGACTATGTTCAGTTTGCCTGTTCCATTATCGCTTGTGGCGTAAAGTTATATTTTCGCCATGTAAAGGGGCATTCTGGTATTTCCGGTAACGAGGAGGCTGTCGGATTATTGAAGAAATGATACAGGAGGAACTTTATGGCTGGAATACAGTTGCGTGACTACCAGTTAGATGCGGTACGTCGGATGAAAAACGGCTGCATCCTGTGTGGCGGAGTTGGTAGCGGTAAGTCTCGCACTGCTCTCGCCTACTATTATTTATGCGAAGATGGGGAGATTGGTACGGACGAATATGTCCCGATGGGCGATCCGCCAAAAGACCTTTATATTATCACCACTGCCCGAAAAAGGGACACCTGCGAGTGGGAGGGAGAACTTTCACCGTTCTTGCTCTCGCCTAATCATGAAGTTAATCTCTACTCCAACAAAGTGGTTATTGACTCATGGAACAACATCCAGAAGTATGCCGAAGTGCAGAATGCTTTCTTTATATTTGACGAGCAGCGGGTTGTCGGTACCGGAGCCTGGGTAAAAGCTTTCTTGCGAATAACAAAAGCAAACCGATGGATTCTGCTGTCGGCCACTCCTGGGGATACATGGCAGGATTATATTCCGGTGTTCATTGCCAATGGTTTCTATAAGAATAAAAGCGAGTTCACAAGGGAGCATATTGTTTACAGTCATTTTACCAAGTTCCCTAAAGTTGACCGATACCTGAATACCGGACGGCTGATACGGCTTCGGAACTCTATTCTGATTAGCATGGATTTCAAACGGGAAACAATCTCCCATCATGAGGATGTGTTCGTGCCTTATAGCATTGAGAGGTATAAGGATGTTTGTCGTACACGGTGGAATCCTTGGGAGAATAAGCCGATTGAGAACGCTGCGGAGTTCTGCTACGCATTGCGGAAAGTGGTCAATTCAGATGAATCAAGGCAGGTTGCATTGTTGCAGATTTTGGAGAAGCATCCGAGGGCAATTATATTTTACAACTTCGATTACGAGTTGGAGATCCTAAGAGAAATGTTTTTGGGCAGGTGTGATTCTAAACTGGGCGGTTTCGAGATGGCCGAGTGGAACGGACATGCGCATCAGCCAATTCCAGAGTCAGAAAGCTGGGTATACCTTGTTCAGTACAATGCGGGAGCTGAAGGGTGGAACTGCATCAAGACAGACACCATTATATTTTACTCGCAGAACTATTCTTACAAAATCATGGTACAGTCCAGCGGGCGGATTGATAGGATGAACACTCCCTACACGGATTTATATTATTACCACCTGAAAAGCCGATCAGGGATTGATTTGGCAATCAGTAAGGCACTGAAAGATAAGAAAAAGTTCAATGAAACCGGATGGGCAAAATGGTGATGGAGAATGAAAGGAGAAAGCTGTGAAAAAGAAATTAGAAAGCTTTTTGGTGTGTGCCGATTTTTCCAATGATATTCCGGTACTTGTTGTCGGGACAAAGGTTAAAAACGGTATAAACATCATCAATGCTTTTAAGGGTGAGGAAGCTGAAAAGCTGTATCAAAAACTCACTGTTAAAAAGGAGGATGTTTAAATTGACTTTTATTGCTTTTTGTGAGGCTATTATTGAACGTCCTTTATTGGAACATGAGATAAAACTAATTAAGTATTTGGAAGAACATCCGGATGCGAAAGTTATATATCCCAAGGCACGAGGATTGACAAAAATGCCTTATCAGGAATGGCTATCTATATTACATGTTTTATATAAAGGCTGTGAAAAGGAGAACGAAAATGAGCTATCAGTACGACCAGTATCTGGCCAAACATAAAGAAAATGTGAGAAACGGCTTTGACTGGCTCCAAACCAATCTTCCGGAGCTGGTAAAGGACGTACCCAATTTAGGGTGGCAAACTGGTTTTGCGCATGACCAGTCAAAGTCTGAGCCGGACGAATACGAGGCATATGACGCTTACTTCTATGGCGGCAATCGGTCTTTCAAAGTGGTTCAGGAATACCGAAAAGCCTGGTTGATGCATCTCCATCGAAATCCTCATCACTGGCAGCATTGGGTGCTGATTAACGACGATCCGAAAGAGGGAGAAATCCTTATAGAGATGCCTGTCAATTATATTTTGGAAATGATTTGCGACTGGTGGGCATTCAGTTGGTCGAAAGGCAACTTGCAGGAAATTTTCAACTGGTATGACGAGCATAAGAATTACATGAAGTTGCATCCAAATACAAGAAAGAAAGTGGAAGAGATTCTCGGTAAGATAAAGGAAAAGCTGGATGGCAGTTCAGAGCTTGCCCATCATGGAATCGAGGGACAGAAATGGGGTGTACGGAATGGGCCGCCATATCCAATCAAGAAAACAGTTGAAAAATCCGGAGAAGGTGCTACCATTGAAGATACATACATTCATAAAAGCGTTGGAGCAAAGGCTCGAAACTATGATATTTTAGACCCTGCAACTGGAGAATACTTTCATTTTTCGGAAGGAACCAGAATCAGGGAATCTACAGTGTTTGCCGGAAAAGGCGGCGTAAAGGAATTAGACCCCGAAGTTGCTTTGGGGCTTTCTGAACAGATTGGTGGCGATCCGGACGAATGGCAGCATTGCAAAGGAATTGGAACGATTGACTGTGATGGTGAAGACGTTGATGCGGAGGTGCATTGGTTCCAGGAGCCATCAGTTGGAAAACACAAATTCAAAGTGAAGAAATGGCTGGAATGAGGTGAAGAATATGAAAGTTAGGTGGAAAGGAAAAACAGATTTTCTGGTACTTACGCACGACAAAGTATACACTGTCCTTGCAGTTGAAAAGGGGTGGTATCGGATTGTGGACGACAGCGGGGACGACTATCTGTATCCCCCGGATCAGTTTGAGGTCGTAGAAGAATAAATCATTGATATTTTGGTATAAGAGTAGCTCGGTTTGTCTTAACGGATAAATTCGGGCTATTTTTATGCTTATTTTTGAAAGGAGAAGAACATGAAAGTATTTATTAGTGGTCCCATGAAAGGGTATCCCAACTTCAACAAGGAAGCCTTTGATCAGGCAGAAAAAGAACTGATTCAGCAGGGCTATACAGTTTTTAATCCGGCATGGATGGATTTTTCTGGAGAATGGACCAAACAGGACAAACGGGCGATTGATGCGGCCATCATGAGCCGATGCGATGCTGTATATCAGTTACCCGGATGGGATGGATTAGGAAACAGTGGAAGCCGCATGGAATGTGCGTTTGCTCAGGGGGCAGGAATGATATTTTTGGAAAAGGATGCAAACGGTTTCTTCTTTGTCGCAAATAAGGAGAATTGAAAAATGTTAGGCGACTATATTAAAAGATTAACTGATAAAGGATACAAGATTTCTTTTGAAAATCCTATTGAAGAAGCAGACTGGATGTGTATCAAAATTTCTAAAAATGGTTTTAGTACAGAAATTACCATTTCCCCGTGTGACATAAATATGTCTGTCTTGCCAATAGAAAACATGTTGCTAAAAACTATTGAAAATATTGTGGGAACACGCGTTTTGGAACTTTGAAAGGAGAAAAAAGATGGATTGGAGATGCACCTGTTTAAATGAGCGAGTAGATAACCGACCGACATTTACGATTGGAAATCGAGGGCAAGGGAAAACAACGTTGCTCATAAAACGAGCTGCAGAAACAAATGGCATTATTGTTTGTCCTACTAACGAGATGGCTATTTATATTTCTCGGATGGCAAAAGAACTCGGACACTCAATTCCAAAGCCAATTACTTATGATATGTGGCAACAAACTTTTCGCCACATGAAAAATCAAAAGTATTATTTTGATGAATATGGAATGATGCTCTTATGGAATATACAAAAAGAAATAGGTTGTTTTGAGCAAGTCGGTGTTAAAGATATCATGATTGATGGGGAGTCAATAAATCATTTGAATGATATTTTGGACGGATTGAAAGTACGCAATATGGATGGTAAGAAATTAAGATTAAAAATAGAGGTTTGTGAGGAGGACTAAATAGTATGGATTTTAAAATTATTGCAGTAGATTTCGATGGAACTCTGTGCGAGAACAAGTGGCCGGAAATTGGAGAGCCGAATAAGGAACTGATTGCTTATCTGAAAGAGCGTCAGACAGCGGGTGATAAGTTGATTCTATGGACTTGCCGCGTTGGAGAGATACTTGACAATGCGGTTGCCTGGTCGGCTAAGTGGGGACTTATATTTGATGCTGTCAACGAAAACCTGCCAGAGGTTCTGGAATGGATGGGTGGCGATACCAGAAAGATATTTGCCAACGAGTATATCGATGATCGAAATACTTCTTTTCAGTTGGATTTTAAAAATGGCGCAGAGATGTCTCAGTCAGAACGGGCAGAATTATTTGGCTGTTTGGTCGATATTGTCGAGGATTGGCTGGGAGAAAAAGGGATCACGACAAATGATATTCCCAATGCAGAGCGTGAAGATTCGGAAGATGCTGCTATCATCTATGGCAATGACTATGATTATCTTGTGGATCAGTTTGCCGCTACACTGGGGATTTCTCGGTATTGTACGGGGAAAGAAAAACCTGAAATGCAATCATGGGCTGAAAGAGAAATAGAAATTGCCTGTAAACACGAAAGGGGCGATTCGGGAAGTAAAGATGGAGAATGGGACTACGGCTGTGCCTGCTATGAAAGTGCGTTAAAGGCTTATAAGAGCCTCATGGGAGACGGTCATACTGGTTTTAGCATCGGTATGACTAAGTACATTTTGAATCGTCTTATTGAACATAAACCACTTACGCCCATTGAGGACAAGGAAGACGTTTGGAATGATATTTCCGATATAAGTGGCGGATGTGTCAATTACCAATGCAAGAGGATGAGTTCTCTGTTCAAGTATGTGTATCCGGATGGAACTATAAAGTACCGGGATGTCAATCGATTCTACGGGGTAAACCTCGATAATCCGAACGGCTCCTATCATAGTGGCCTTATCGACAGGGTTATGGAGGAATTATATCCTATTCGTATGCCGTACTTTCCTACCAAATCATTCAAAGTAGTTTGTGAAGAATTCTTGACAGATCGGAAGAATGGGGACTTTGATACCGTTGGAATGTTATATTTTATTGATCCGGACGGAGTACGCGTGGAACTGAATCGATACTTTAAAGAAGGAGCGGATGATTTTGTCGAGATTGATAAAGACGAGTATGAAGAACGGCGGGTTATGTATCAGAAACTTTTGGAGGAAATGAACGATGATAAAAATTGAAAAAGTATCTGTTTATGGTTTGGAAGAAGCTATTCGTGGTATGAGGAACCCTATGAACAGCTGGAATTACTCTGATAGTTACCATAATAAAGAAGAATATGACAGCTTAAATCGGCAGAAATATGGCGGAGCCGATAACGTGGATTATTGTGTTGGTTATAACGACAGCAAACTTATGGCGAGCTTAGCAGCAGGCGGTCCAGTTCATGCAAAATACCGCCGAATGATCGTGGTCTACCTCGACATCACGGCTCCGCTTTACTGGTGGAAGGAGTTTGATACCTATAAGGTGGGAACTGTAGCTAATTCCTGCTCTACCATGCATAAGATTCACGCAAAAGAGTTTGCATTGGAGGATTTTTCCCATGAACATCTTCTTAATTTAGATGACTGTAAAATGGGAAGAGAGGGGTATATCTTATTTGCTGATGAGACAATAAGTATATCTCGAAACGCTTTAAATTTTACTATTGAAGCATTAAATATTTACAGAAAGAAATTTCTCGAAACCAAAGATAAGAAATACTGGTGGCAGATGATCCAGCTTCTTCCATCTTCCTATAACCAGAAACGGACAGTTATGCTGAATTATGAAGTACTTACAGGCATATATCCTATGCGCAAGAACCATAAGCTGGATGAGTGGAGTGAGTTCTGTCAGTGGATCGAGCAGCTTCCGTATAGCGAGATTATTATCGGAGAAAAGGAGGTGCGTAATGAATAAAGTTGGAAAAGAACTGCCTAAGGAATACAGCGACCGCTTTGACGAACTTCGGCAAAATCGAGTAAATATCAGTTTTTACAAATATGGCTCTGCGGAGAACAATTTTGGAATGAAGCTGGTAAATGCTTTAGAAAGCCATGACTTGTGCATTAAGAAGTATCTGGAAACCGGAAATACGGAGTATCTGTGTGATGCTGCAAATTATCTGATGTTTGAGTTTATGTACCCGCAGAAGAAGGATGTGTCTTTCCGAGCAACAGATTCTTCGGAATCAGCGGTGTTTCCGTTAATGAGTTGAACAGAGACAAGCATTTTGAAGTTGTTGTCGGATAAGGAGAATTACTATGAATTGCGTAGAATTTATAGAAAAAATCACAGGCATCAAGCTTTTACATTATCAGAAAGAATTGTTAAAAACTATGGAGGCACATAAAGATGACGTAATTGTCATGAGCCCAATAACTGGAAGATTGTATTTTTTCCCTAAAAAGAAGGAGGAGAAATCAACATGACATTTTGGCAGATGGTTATTGTTTTTATTGTTGTCTATCTTTGTGTTTATGCACTGATAGGCAGGATTTGTCAGTGTATTGAACATTGTGCTACTGCCAGAGCATATTCTAAGTTCCGAGAGAATGGAGTATTGGTAAAGATGGACGATGTCGAAGCAGGTATCAAGAAACTAAATAAGGAGAAGCATGATGTGGCGGAGAGAGTTACTGAAAAATAAGCTCTATGCCATAGCAATTATATTTCTTGGAGCGTTGTCCGTCCCTATTGAATGGGACGCAACGTTCTTTTTATTTGCTCTGATGGTTGGGCTTACATTGTTCTTTTCTAAGGAAAATTGGATTATGTAGGAGGCGGTTCTATGGGACGTGCGGAAATTCGGCGGGCAATGAAAAACGAGAAGAAAACAAAGACCGCCACCTATAACCTGACCAAAGCTCAGCTGGATGCTATGGTGCGGGAACAGATTGAAAATGAGTTGGTGAAAATTCGGCAGCAGGCTACAGATGATGCTGTCAATACCGCTATGATATTATTGCTGACACTGCCGTTAGAGGTTCTGATGGATCACTACTGGCCTAAGTCCTATGCGAAACGCATTCCGCAGTTCACGGCATATGTTCTGGAATATTACGAAAGATGGCAGAACGGTGAGCTGGATATGGAAAAGCTGAAAGAGGATTTATGGGATTACGGCGGTGTTCGGCTGGAAGAAGGAGGTCAAAACAGTGGTTAAGGTTATATTTGGAGCCGTGTCTTTCCTTGTTGGTTTGTCGGCGATAATAGCGTCAAAGGCTATTTCATCCTGTGCCGTTTACATGGATGACTCGTTCCGGTGGGGAGGTAGAGATGGAAATGGCTAACAATGATTTACGGAGAAATGCAGAGGGTTATTCTGACCCGACTGCATACGAGGCTATCAAGAATCTGGACGCAGATGATGAGCGGTTTCACAAGTTGCTGAACACAATCTTCACGATTTGTGAACTCTCTGGATTTCATCTGGAGGAACGGATTGTCTTGAAAGATTTGCAGACAGGAAAAGTTTGGAGGTGAACGGAGCAGCTGAAGGAGAAAGTGATTAAACTCGGTACGGCTATTCGGAAAGTATTTCATGACGTTTTTGGTCAGAAAGAAGTTTCTCTGGAGCTTCCCGAGAAGGGTGCAGTTAAGAAAAGACGGTATCATCGGAAAGAAAAACCGTCCGTATTCTATCATTACATACCGACAGCCAGAAGAAATTTACCATATATGAGGCGGTCTTATTGAAATTTCCGTGCCCACTTTTATTTTTGGCTGCCCACTTTTTGGAGCGGTTTTGGAGAGTTGGGAGAATGGTACGGACGAAATTTGGTGGAATTTGGGTAAAAATGGTCAATTTTCTGCCCATTTGCCCACTTTCTGCCCACTTTTGAAACCCCGATTTGGTCACTAAAAACCCAGTATTTATGCGGGTTTGCGGGCTCAAAGCCCATTTGCCCACCCTTTTTCTTAACTAATTGTGATAAAAAGTTTAAATATATATAAAGGTTGTGAAAAAAAGGTGGGAAAGTGGGCAGAGCGAGAGAAAGGAGGTTTTATGAAAAAGAAGAACACATGGTCCGAGATTTATGAAAGCTTTCAGTCAATCTATCCGAATTTGAAGAAAGAAGCCGTCGGATATTGTCCGCATGGTTACATGTCGATTCTGGTATATTTTCCGGATGGGCTGCGTATGGTATATAATGAGGTGGAAAGACGAGCCAGGTTTGTCACGGCATGAGCAGAATTTTGAGAATGATATTTCTTTTTTGCCGTGTATGTGGTATACTGGAACTGCGACACAACTTTAAAACATTTTGGTAATAGGGACAATGCTTTGTTAAAAAGCGTTATCTCTCTTTACTTATACCCTATTACCAGAGTTAAGATTGTGTCGCAACAATGAGAGAGCCGCTTTTTAGTGCGTCTCTTCGGTGGGGCGCACTTTTTATATTGTGCCTATATTGGACAACCTCGTGAAAAACACAAGCTCTGTTATGGAGAACGGTATTTCCTTTACTCATACCAGTAATTTGGGCGAGAGTTGTGTGGCAGCAATGCGGAAGTACTCGTTCTCTTTATTTTTGGAGGTAGCAAGATGGACAATAATGTTGCCGTAAGTGGAAACTTTGAGATTATACCTTGTGATAAAATGACAGATATTGAGAATAAGCCCGGTATCAAAAAACTGGAGCTTACTTCATCGCAAAAAATCCAGATGGGAGGACTAATGCAACAGCTTCCTGCAGTCGTGGCGGCTAATGCTTTAAGCGATATGTATATGGTTCGATTTCCTGCCGGAATACCAAATGCATTGACTCCCCTAAAGCAAGGCGGATTCAGTACTATGGTCAAGGGCGAGAATGGGCGGATTGCAGGAACTGCTTCTTTATATTCTGTTGAAGCACAGGCAGCCGTTATTGGAGCGTTCAATGCTATGTCGATAGTTTCCGGCCAGTACTTCCTTGCACAGATTAACAGCGAACTTAAAACGATGAACCAGAACATTGACAAAATTCTGGAGTTCCTTTACGGTGATAAGAAAGCGGAACTTATATCCGAAGTTAGCTTTGTGAAATCAGCCTACCAAAATTATAGTTCGATTATGGAGCATGAGCACCAGCGGTTTGCCACTCTTGTCAGTTTACAGGAAGCAAAGAAAGTTGCAATGAAAGATATTGAATTTTATATGTCGGATCTGGATTCAACTGTCAATACTAAAAGCGGTTCCGATATTGTAACTTGGATTTACAAGATATTTCAGATTAAGGACTGCTTAGAGCTTTCTATACAGCTTTATTCCATGAGCAGCCTGTTGGAAATCTATTATTCACAGAATTATGATACCAATTATATTTCAAATGTTGAAGAAGAATCCGTTACTTACATCGGTAAATGTGAGAAACGCATGTTAAGCAGTTTCAGTAAATTGAGCACGCATATTCAGAACTTTAAAGAGGGTCCTCTAAAAAAGGTCGATAAGCCGGCTCTTGAAAAGAAAGTTAATCTGGTGGTGGATTCATTCAGCAGAGGTACAGAATCTGAGATGCTCAAATCGATTCGTTCTGTTCTGCACGCTTCGGAAGCAAAAGCAGAGTACTATGTGAACAGCAATGGCGATTTATATTTGAGAACTGCATAAAGATGGTACATGCCCTACGTGCATTTTACAAGGTGTTTTATGAAAGGAGAGGATAAAAAGCTTTTTGTCTCTTCGGTTCAATTTGGAAGTGGGGCAGCCCTATTTCCTAATTACTGAAAGGAGATAAAAAATGACAAGAAAAAAAGGCGAGTATGAAGTTATTTATGGAGGCAGCAGTAAAAAATTCTCAGATCCAACAGAAAGATATGAAGACATCTATGATGAGGATGGAGATGCCGTTATTTGCGATTTATGCGGCGGAGAAATGAAATGGAAAGATAATGAATGTGTGTGCCCTGAATGCGGGCAGCGGATGGATCGAGAAACATTTTTCAATTATATCGGAGCGGAGCCTCCTGGTCCGGAATGTACCGGATGCGAAAATATTTATCCGGGATGCGTAATCTGTCCTTATGGTTACGTCGAGGATGAAGAATAACATACTACGGATTTGAGTCGCATACAGCGGCTCTTTTCTTTTGCTATTTTTTTGCCCGCGAAAAAAACATACCCTTTTATGAAGAGAGAAGAATAAAAGCGCCATTTTAGCTTTTACTTTCTCTTTTTTATTTTCAGAAAAAATGAGAGGAGGTTTCCCTATGGCTGGGACAAAGTTGGAACGAGACTTCCAGGCAAATCTTATAAAGGAATTGAAAGAGCTGTTTGTAGGTTGCATTGTGACCAAACTGGATGCCAGCCATATTCAGGGAATACCAGACCTCTTGATTCTGTATAAAGATAAATGGGCCACCTTGGAATGTAAGAAATCTGCGAGGGCTAAAAAACAGCCGAACCAAGAGTATTACGTCGGACTGATGAACAAGATGTCTTTTTCAAGATTCATCTGTCCAGAGAACAAGGAGGAAGTATTGTATGATCTTCAACAAGCATTTAAACCTTGAAGGGCAGCACGCCTTTCTCGGCGCAAGCAAGTACCACTGGATCAATTACAGTGAAGATAAAGTTGCGGAATCCTACAGCAGATTTTTAGCGACACAGAAAGGAACACAGCTTCACGAATTTGCGGCTCAATGCATCCGGCTTGGTCAGAAATTACCGAAGTCAAAGAAGACGCTGAACGCATACGTCAATGATGCTATAGGTTTCAAAATGACGCCGGAACAAATTTTGTTTTATTCGGATAATTGCTTCGGCACAGCAGATGCAATCGTTTTTCGTGATGACCTTCTGAGAATACATGATTTAAAAACGGGGGCTATTCCCGCCCACATGGAGCAGCTAGAAGTATATGCTGCTCTTTTTTGTTTGGAATACAAAGTCAAACCAGCAGATATTCGTATGGAGCTTCGTCTGTATCAGTCGGATGATATTTTGGTCGGTAATCCAACCGTAGAGGATATTGCACCGATCATGGATAAAATCATCACGTTTGACAGAATTATCAACAAAATTAAAGAACAGGAGGAGTAAGTATGAATCCCATTGCGGAAGAAATTTTAATGCATTATGGAATGCCAAGACGTTCCGGCCGCTATCCTTGGGGTTCCGGCGACAATCCTTACCAGCACAGCGGCGATTTTCTCAGCCGTATTGATGAGTTGAAAAGTCAGGGACTTCGTGAGACAGAAATTGCGGAGCATCTTGGGCTGACAACTACTCAGTTGCGTACTCAGATGAGCCTTGCAAAAGATGAACGGCGCTCTCTTCAGGTCGCGACTGCCAAAGGATTGAGGGAGAAAGGTTACAGTCTCAATGAAATTGCCGAAAAGATGGGATTTGCCAATGATTCTTCGGTACGCTCTCTTCTCAATGAAAATTCCGAAGCCCGCATGAACCAAGCTAAAACGACTGCCGATTTTCTGAAAAAGATGATCGATGAAAAAGGAATGATCGACGTCGGTACAGGAGTTGAGCGGGAACTTGGGATTTCCAGAGAGAAGTTGAATCAGGCGCTTTATATTTTGGAACTGGAGGGTTATCCGGTTTATGGCGGTGGTGTTCCTCAAGTAACAAATCCTGGTAAGCAGACAAACATCAAGGTTATATGCCCTCCCGGAACGGAACATAGAGAAATTTATGATTTCGATAATGTTCATTCAGTAAAGGATTATGACCAGATTCTCAGCGAAGATGGACAGAAAATAAGGCCTGCGTTTCAGTATCCTGAAAGCATGGATTCCAGTCGCCTGAAAATTAACTATGCGGAAGACGGCGGTATTCAGAAAGATGGTGTAATTGAAATTCGGAGAGGCGTAGACGATTTGTCGCTTGGCGATTCGCACTATGCACAGGTTCGGATTATGGTTGACGGGACTCATTATCTGAAAGGGATGGCAGTATATTCCGATGACCTACCGGATGGCGTGGATGTGTTATTCAATACAAACAAGAAAGCCGGAACACCGATGACCGATGTCCTTAAGAAAATTAAGGATGACCCCGACAACCCGTTTGGTTCTTTGATTAAGGAACATGGCGGGCAGAGCTATTATATTGACAAAGACGGGAACGAGAAGCTTTCCCTTATCAACAAGCGTGCGGAAGAAGGAGATTGGGGGGAATGGAGCGACCATCTTCCGTCTCAGTTCTTGTCGAAGCAAAGCATGACCCTTATCAATAAGCAGCTCGGGCTTGCCGCTGCAGATAAAGTTGCAGAGTATGATGAAATTTGTGCACTTACCAACCCCACTGTCAAGAAGGCATTGTTAAAGTCATTTGCTGATGATTGTGATTCGGCAGCAGTGCATCTTCAGGCAGCGGCATTACCCAGGCAGAAGTATCAGGTCATATTACCTTTAACCACAATCAAAGACACGGAAGTCTATGCTCCAAATTATAAGAATGGAGAACAGGTCGCTTTGATTCGGTTTCCGCATGGTGGTACTTTTGAAATTCCGGTTCTCACTGTAAATAATAAGCAGCCGGAAGGTAAGAAGGTACTCGGCAATACACCAAAAGATGCAATCGGTATTAACAGTAAAGTTGCGGAACGTTTGTCCGGAGCCGATTTCGATGGCGACACGGTTATGGTGATTCCGACAGGCGGAAAAATCAAGATTACATCCACCCATCCACTCAAAGGGTTGGAAGGATTCGATCCTAAGGAGAAGTATGGTCCTGACAGTACCACGAAACCTTATAAGAGGATGAAAAATACTCAGACAGAGATGGGAAAAGTGTCAAACCTGATTACGGATATGACATTAAAGGGCGCTACCGAAGATGAACTTGCTCGTGCCGTTCGACATAGCATGGTTGTTATTGACGCTGAGAAGCACAATCTTGACTATAAGAGAAGTGAGCAGGATAACGGAATCGCATCTCTGAAAAAGAAGTACCAGGGGAGAGTCGAAGACGGAAAGTATAAAGAAGGTGCCGCCACTTTGATTTCGCGTGCCAAATCTGAAGTATCTGTGCCTAAGCGAAAAGGAAGCCCGACTATCAATGAGGATGGTTCTTTGAGCTATAAGACGGCTGATGATCTTACCTATGTCGATAAAAAGACCGGAAAGACCAAGACTCGCACACAGGCCAGTACCCAGATGGCAGAGACTAAGGATGCCCGTACCCTTTCGTCAGGCACCCCCCAGGAAGAAGCCTATGCCTCCTATGCTAATAAGATGAAGTCCTTAGCTAACCAGGCCCGTAAGGAGATGGTGAGTACTGGTAAGATCCCCTACTCTGCCTCCGCCAAGGCGGCCTACCAGAACGAAGTGGACTCCCTTAATGCCAAGCTCAATGTAGCTCTTAAGAATGCCCCTCGTGAAAGGCAGGCTCAAGTGATTGCCAATGCCACAGTGGCTGCAAAGAAACAAGCAAACCCTGACATGACTAATGCCGAGATTAAGAAAGCCAATCAACAGGCTCTTACATCAGCACGGTCGCAGGTGGGCGCAGAGCGTAAGCCAGTTGTCATAACAGATAGAGAATGGGAAGCTATACAAGCTGGTGCCATAAGTGAAAGCAAACTGACACAGATTCTCAATAATGCTGACATTGACAGTCTCAGACAGCGAGCAACACCCCGTGCCACAACAACATTGAGCGCCGCCAAGCAAAGCAAGATTGCCTCCATGAGTGCATCTGGGTACAGCACATCGGAGATTGCAGAAGCGCTTGGTGTTTCTACATCAACTGTATCTAAATACTTGTAATGAAAGGAGTAAATTGTTCATGCAACAGAAATGTATGTTGACAACGATTGACAATCCGTTTGATCCATTTGAACAGTTTCATTCCTGGTTTCTGTTCGATGTGGAAAAAGGTTACAATACTTGCGCTTATCTTGGAAGAATTGCAAGAACTTCTGAACAACTGTCGGATGATGAGAATGACAGAGAAGTAGAACGTGCAATCGATGAGATCATTAAATACGATTTCATGAACATCTATAAAAAGGTAAAAAAACAAGTAAATAAAGAAAAAGCAAGCTAACAATAATTTGCATACTGTCAGAGCCTCCGCTGACAGGCCAGCGTAAGGTATAGGGGGGTGTCTCCAAAATAGCACCCCCTCCCTTATCGCGGCGGTCTTTGAAAATTCTCCGGGGGTAAATTTTGTGGAAACTTTTTATATTTTCATGATACTAAAAAGAGCTCGCAGGGTTCGTATGACACCACAGGAATCGCTTTCCTGTTTTCTCCTTTCAGATTCAGGTGTGTAACAGCTTTGTGAGCTCTTTTTAGTACCATGAAACAGGTCTATAAGTGTATTGATTCCCTACAGGAGTGAGAAAAAACTAGAAGACATTTGAATGAGAGGAGGTAATAACTGTGGGAAAAACCAAAGTCGTTAGTTCGTCTGGGCCTACCCGCAGGATGCGTCCGGCTCTGACACCTGAGGCAAGGGAAAACCAGATGATTTCTTTGGCAATGGATGTTGCAGAGGAACGGTTAAGGAATGGGAAGGCATCGTCTCAGGAGATAGTTCACTTTTTAAAGCTTGGCTCATCCAGAGAGAAGTATGAGCAGGAAAAGATCGCTTTGGGGAACGAGCTTGTAAAGGCTAAAACGGAAGCAGTTGCTTCTGCCAAGGACATAAAGGAGATGTACGATCAGGCGATGGCCTCTTTCCGTAGATATAGTGGGCAGGAGGATGATGAAGATGAGTATTAGAACATATTCCGAGCTTTCCCTGCTGAAGACATTCGAGGAGAGGTTTCGATATCTGCAGCTTAATGGTTCTGTAGGCAAGGAAACTTTTGGTTTTGACAGGTTTATTAACCAGGAGTTTTATAGATCCCAAGAATGGAAGTCTATCCGTGATTTCGTGATCTTGCGGGACGGCGGATGCGATTTGGGAGTTGATGGATATGACATATGTGGGAAGATATTTATTCATCATATGAATCCGATTCTGCCAAAGGACATTGAGACCAATAGCGATTTTCTGCTTAATCCAGAGTACCTGATTACGACTACTCTGAACACACACAATGCCATCCATTATGGAGATGAGGAACTGCTGGTCAGGCTTCCCCCTGAACGGAGGAAGAACGATACCTGTCCATGGAAGCATTGAGGAAAGGAAAAACTTTATGGAAAGCATACTTACATCAATCAAGAAGATGCTCGGGATTACTGAGGAGTACGAGCACTTCGATGCGGATTTGATTATGCATATAAATTCGGTGTTTATGATTCTGAACCAACTCGGAGTTGGGCCGGCGAACGGATTCACAATTACAGGTGAGGATGAGACATGGAACGACTTCATTCCGGCGAACCAGCAGTTGGAACTTGTGAAATCGTATATGCATATAAAAGTCAAACTGCTCTTTGACCCGCCATTGGGTTCAGCGGTCATTGAAGTTATGAACCGGCAGATAAACGAATTCGAGTGGCGGCTTAATGCGGCGGTTGACCCTTAAAATATTGTGGAATAGGACAATATGTACGTCCACAAGTCTCAGATACCCTAAAATGTTCAAGAAGAGAAGCCGCCCCTGACTGAGTGTGAGCAGTCAAGGACGGTCTAGTTTTTAAAAAGCTTCAACTGTGTCGGGTTCAGCAAATAAGATTTCGGTTTTAAAACCGTGCTTTGCAGCTTTCTTGGTTTGCTTAATTGCGGACTTGCCGTGTGCTTTAGCAAAACGCCAAGCCTCAGCAGGATGTAAGTCGGTATACACATCAGCTTCAGCGAGTGACATGTTCCTTATTTCTTCGTTTGTCAGTCTTGCCATAAAGACCCCTCCTTTCTTCTTGAACATTTTAGGGTATCTGACTCCATTTAAACACTATATACTACTGGTTATCGAATGTCAAGTTTTTTAGGGAGGTGAAATGAAAATGAGCAATAGTTATTTACAACATCATGGTGTTTTGGGACAGCGCTGGGGAGTGCGGCGCTATCAGAACAGCGATGGGACATTAACGGCTGCAGGCAGAAGGCGACTCCAAGGGAGCGGGATATCTTCTGATGAGAATGGTCGGGTAAGCGGCGACAATAGCGGCCGTACAAGAGGAGCCGTCCATCAAACGGTTGCAAACGACTATAAGAATGCCGGAGCTGGGCTGCAGTCCGCAAGCAATGCTGCAAAGGCCGCTTCAAGCATAAGCAGTCGCGGAGCCAACCGCAAACAGGCAAAAGCGATGGAACAGATGGATCTGTCCAAGATGACGGATAAAGAGCTTCAGGCCGCGATCAACCGTCTCAATCTGGAGCGTAATTACAAGGCCCTGTCTACGGAGCACATTAAATCGGGAAGGGACTATGTATCCAGCTTCTTATCTACGACTGGAGATGTTCTTGCGATTGGTGCTTCCGCCGCAAGTATCATGATGATGATTCATCAGCTGAAAAGCTAGAAGATACCATGGGGAGGAGAATTCAAAATGGACTATAAGATTGGATTACAGCACCATGGTATTCTCGGGCAGAGGTGGGGAAAACGGAACGGCCCCCCTTATCCGCTTGGCGGAGGCGATTATACTCAGGCGGAAAGGAGAGCTATTTATAAGAAAAGGAAGCAGCCGAACAGCATATACAACAAGAAGCATTTCGATGAGGTATTGAGCGCAGACAAGACGACGCTCAGCACGTTATCGTATGATAGGGATCGGACAAAGAATACCGACATGTTTTATGCGACGCATAATGTGCTGGATAAACATCAGTACAATGCCCTGTTTAATAGGAAAGTCCCCCAGACCTTGTATGACGAAAACGGAAACAGTCTTGGGACGGGGATGTTTCTGAAATATCGAATCGACAATTCGCTTAAGCAGAATGTAAAAGTTGCCAGCGAAGATTCCGGGGCAGAGGTATTCCGGAATTTGTACAAAAAAAGACAGGGATTTTTATAACTTCGTTACGGATGAGGAGCGGATGCAGAGCTATTTCGTGAGCGATAAGTACAAGTTCAAGGGATACCGGGAAGCCAGAGATGTCTTGAAACGGATGAGGAACGAGGATTATGTTCCGACTGCCGAAGAACTTCAGAAAGTATATAGGATGTTCAACTATGTCATTCCTTATGATGGACAGGGCGATGCGCGCAAAGGGCGGGATGCTTATACACAGAGGACTAAGTTTTTTAATGCGTGCAAACAGGCGGGGTATGGAGCTGTTCTTGACACGAATGACGCTATATACGGAGGATTCAAAGCCAGGTCTCCGGTAATCGTATTTGACATGGAGCAGGTCATTCCCAAAGATATTTACCGGACAAAGACGAGCGAGCAGAGGTTTTCGCAGATGGTATTGGTTGGCAGAAAAGCACTTGGGATATAAAAGGAGGATATGGACATGGCATTGTCGAACACGGCCACACCGAAGTATTACGGCCAGTTTCGAGATGCCGTAATGAAAGGCGAAATACCCGTCTGCGAGATGATCTCGCTGGAGATGAACCGGATTGATGAGCTTATTGCAAATCCGGGTATCTGGTATGACGATAAGGCTATTGACGGTTTCATCGCCTATTGCGAAGAGGAACTGACGCTCACGGACGGAGCAGATTTGAGATTGCTCGATACTTTTAAACTTTGGGCGGAGCAGATCTTCGGTTGGTATTACTTTGTCGAACGGAGCGTATATGTACCGAATCCCGATGGACATGGTGGACGCTATGTCAGGAAAAATGTAAAACGTCGGCTTATCAATAAGCAGTATCTGATCGTTGCTAGAGGCGCAGCCAAATCGATGTACGCTTCCTGTATCCAGAATTATTTTCTGAACATAGACACATCTACGACACACCAGATTACGACAGCCCCTACAATGAAACAGGCGGATGAAGTGATGTCCCCTATCCGGACAGCGATCACAAGGTCGAGAGGACCGTTCTTTAAATTCCTTACAGACGGTTCTTTGCAGAATACCACAGGTTCCAAGGCGAACCGGGTAAAACTGGCATCGACCAAAAAGGGGATTGAGAATTTTCTGACGGGTTCTCTTTTGGAAGTCCGTCCGATGAGCATCAATAAGCTTCAGGGACTACGCCCTAAAATCTCAACGGTGGACGAATGGCTATCGGGAGATATAAGGGAGGATGTTGTCGGAGCAATAGAGCAGGGAGCATCTAAACTGGATGACTATCTGATTGTGGCTATCAGCTCTGAGGGTACAGTGAGAAACGGGAGCGGCGACACAATCAAAATGGAGTTGCTGGACATCCTGAAAGGGGATTACATCAATCCTCATGTATCCATTTGGTATTATAGACTGGATTCCATCGATGAGGTTGGTAATCCGGCTATGTGGGTGAAAGCAAATCCGAATCTTGGAAAAACAGTCAGCTATGAGACATATCAGTTGGACGTAGAGAGAGCTGAGAAAGCGCCTGCAGTACGGAACGATATTCTTGCCAAGCGTTTCGGAATCCCGATGGAGGGGTATACGTATTACTTCACTTATGAGGAGACACTTGCTCATAAGAAGCGTGATTACTGGAGGATGCCATGTTCTCTCGGAGGAGATTTGTCCCAGGGAGACGACTTCTGTTCGTTTACATTTCTATTTCCATTATCGAATGGAGCTTTTGGGGTTAAAACCCGTAACTATATTTCTTCGTTGACTCTATTGAAACTCCCAGCAGCAATGCGGCATAAATACGACCAGTTTATGGCTGAGGGAAGCCTGATTGTCCTTGAAGGCACTGTGCTGGATATGATGCAGGTCTATGAGGACTTGGATAACCATATCGCTGAGTGCGATTATGATGTACGGTGCTTCGGCTACGATCCTTACAATGCGAAGGATTTTGTGGCGAGATGGGAATCCGAAAACGGGCCGTTCGGTATAGAGAAAGTCATCCAGGGCGCTAAGACAGAATCGGTTCCTTTGGGTGAGTTGAAGAAACTTTCCGAAGAAAGGATGCTGTTGTTTGACGAAGAACTGATGACATTTGCGATGGGGAACTGCATCGTCATGGAGGACACGAACGGAAACAGGAAGCTCCTTAAGAAACGGTACGATGCCAAGATTGATGCCGTAGCAGCTATGATGGATGCGTTCGTTGCATACAAACTGAACAGGGAAGCGTTTGATTAGGAATTGCGCAAGCAGTTCTTTTTTTTATTTATGGAGGAAAATTCAAAATGGAGATTTCATTTGGTTCCAGGATGAAACATGCCTGGAATGCTTTCTTTAATAAAGACCCTACAAGAAGTTATCGGGACATTGGGATAGGGTATTCATTCCGACCGGATAGGATGCGTTTTTCAAGTGGGAATGAACGTTCTATTGTGACATCTGTTTATAACCGGATTGCGATTGATGTAGCTGCTGTGGATATGTTCCATGTACGGCTGGATGAAAACAACAGATTCCTTTCCACAATTGATTCCGGGCTTAACAACTGTCTCACAGTTGAGGCTAATACAGATCAGACTGGCAGGGCGTTTTTACAGGACGTGGTCATGTCAATGATGGACGAAGGGTGCGTCGCCATTGTCCCGACAGATACGGATGACGATCCGGGAGATGGGATTCCCGGCTCCTTTGACATCGACGCCATGCGGACCGGGCAGATTCTGGAGTGGTATCCGCAGCATGTGAGGGTTCGGGTTTATAACGAACGGACTGGTCAGAAAGAAGACATTCTCATGGCGAAACAGTCTGTGGCTATTATTGAGAATCCGCTTTATGCGGTCATCAACGAACCAAACTCTACTATGCAGCGTCTGATCAGGAAGCTGAATCTGTTGGACGTCATTGACGAACAGAACAGCTCCGGGAAATTGGATCTGATCATCCAGCTTCCCTATATTATCAAGACCGAGGCGAGGCGTCGGCAGGCTGAAAGCCGGCGCAAAGATATTGAGGATCAATTACGGGGGTCGAAATATGGGATTGCCTATACCGATGGTACAGAGCATATCACGCAGTTGAACCGTCCCGTCGAGAACAATCTGATGTCCCAGATTGAATACCTGACGAGTATGCTGTACA
>CANDBT010000040.1 GCA_947383005.1 uncultured bacterium
GGCGCAAAAAACGCGCCTTTTATCGGAAATTACTTCGCAATTTCCGATAAGTTATGCTATGTTGTCATTGCCTGTCAGAATTTTTAACTTGTTAGCACTCGTCATAAAGGAGTGCTAACATCTGTGAATAATATACTTTACCTCAAGTCGTTTGTCAAGTGGTTTTAAATAAAAACTTTCTAAACTGCTGTCTTTTTCTTGACATTTAACATTTTTGTAATATAATGTTTTTAATACATCGTTTTCCATGTAACATTTTAACAATGGCAACTGATGATATGAGGTGATTATCATGAACAATCAAAAACCATCTGCTTACATACAGTCGCTAATCTTAATGTTTCTTTTCTGTGCGGCTGCTTTTCTTTTCCTTCCCTTCTTCAGCCTGAAGGCATGGGCAGAAGAACACCCGGGCGGCGGAACTGCAATAGACGGTACGCTCCATGACGTGACCGCTACCGAAATTTCCAAAGGCAATACGATAACTTTCGCCCCGGATGCTCCGGGCGCGACCGCTGCTGCCGTTTCCCAAAACCTTGATACTCCGCCGCAGTCCGCTCCCCCGAAAGAAGCGGCCGGATCGGCGTCCTCACCAGTAATCACATGCGGCGCCGGCCAGAAAACCGTTTCTCCTAAAGAAGATGCCGCACCCATTCCCATATGGACGTCTCTGGGCATGTTTGCCACTACCGGTTACTGCAACTGTGAGATATGTTCTCACGGCTTCCAGCTCACTTATGCCGGGACTGTCCCCAAAGCAAAACACACCTTAGCTGCAGATTTATCCCGTCTTCCCCTGGGAACGGAAGTTATGATTGATCATACCGTTTATACCGTAGAAGATATCGGTTCCCGCGTTGTGGGAAATATGCTGGATATTTATTATGATACCCATGAAGAGGCCATGGCCCATGGCAGGCAAATGAAAGAAATCTTTATCCTTGCCGGTACGCAGTAAGCCGTCGTTAAATGACAGGGAATCCGGCATAAAGATCCGTTTCACTCTTGCTTGTAAACGGATTTTTATACCGGATTTCCTAATTATTTTCTGATTTTTCTGGTTTTCCTGTTTTCTTTATTATTCTGTTATAATTACCTGAATTTTATCATCAGTTATTTTTATCTATACTCTTTTCGTTCTTATTGTCAGCTTGCTTCCCTCCCATTAAACAAAAAATTTCTGGAAAAAAAGGAAATCGATGTATATATTACATTTTTATTACATATATTTAAAATATGTGAAGATTGTAACTGTTTAATTACCAAATCATTTTTTATCTTTTACCACATTATGCCAAACATCATATCCTGGCAATTTTGATAACGGTTACACAAAAAATTCACAAGAAAGGAGCAATTATATGTTCAAAAGCAAACCGATTTGGATATGCTTAGCACTGATGATATCCCTGCTGTCCGACAGCAAAATAACTACACATGCCGAAACAATGAACGGGTACTTCGACCAGATGGAAAACGGAATGATTGTTGGCTGGGGGTGGGAATCGGATTTTCCCAACACGGCTGTCCCCGTCCATGTAACCATAATGAACGAGCAGACTTCTCAAATTGTCGGTGATTATTACCCCACCGCAGCCATCCACCGCAGCGATCTGGAATCCAGCCAAATCGGCAACGGATACCATGGTTTCTGCCTCCGGGTCAATTGGGATTCTCTGCCGGACGGCAAATATTTAATCGAAGGTTGGGTAGGGGAACAAAAATTTTCGAATTCTCTTACCTACGTTAAAGGTGAGATAATCCAAGCTGACGACCAAGGAGCCAGCGACAGCGATAATAATGAAGCTGTTCAGCCGGCTGCCGCCAACGTGGTATCTTTAGGAAGTTTTCGCACTACCGGCTACTGCCCCTGCACCCGCTGCAACGGAAAATGGGGCGGCCGCACCAGCACCGGCGCCGTTCCCCGTTCCGGTCACACGATTGCCGTCGACCCCAGGGTAATTCCCTACGGTACAAGAGTTATGATCAACGGCGTGGTGTACACAGCCGAAGACTGCGGCGGCGGTGTAAAAGGCAAACATATCGATGTCTTTTACGATTCTCATTCCCAGGCGCTCCGCCATGGCCTGCAGTCGCAAGAGGTTTTTTTGGTACGGTAAAGGACAAGGAATCCGTTTTGCCGGATTCTCCGCCCGCATTCCACTCCAGTCGTTGCTAAACGAGTGCCACTGGCACTCAGCAACCTGAGCAGAGTGTTTTTGCTTTATCGGTCACAATTTCCGATAAAGCAAAAACTGCCGCACCAGCCGATAAATCGTAACAGTTCAGACGGGGCATCTTCTTGCCCGTCTACGCCGGACAAGAAGCAACGGATGTCCATCCAATGTGGAATTTGACATAAATTGGGGCTTACAAGCAAGCTTGACGCCCCAAATTTATGCCAAATCCCCCGCAGTCTGAACTGTTACGATAAATCAGCAAGGCTGCAGTTTTCTCCGACATTTTTACTCATCAAGTCTTTTTTTATAAATCTCTATTACCTTTTCCATCGCCTCACGTCCTGGCGCACCGACAATCATCCTTTTTTCCACACAGGTTTTCATGCTGATCGCTTCATAGACATCCGAGTCAAATACCGGGCTTATCTTCCGGAACTCTTCCAGGGTCAGGTCATCCAGCCCGATCCCCCGTTCAAGGCAGTAAAGCACCAACTGCCCTACAATTCCATGGGCATCTCTGAACGGAACCCCCCGATTCACCAAATAATCCGCCGCATCTGTCGCATTGATAAAACCTTTTTTTGCACTGGCCTCCATCACGTCCTTGCGGAAAACAATCGTGGAAATCATTCCGGTAAACAAAGCCAGACAACCCTTCACCGTATCAATGGCATCAAAAGTCAGCTCCTTATCTTCCTGCATATCTTTATTGTAAGCCAGAGGCAGACCTTTCATCGTAGTTAAAAGAGACATCAATGCACCGTATACCCGCCCCGTTTTCCCCCGAACCAGTTCGGCAATATCCGGGTTTTTCTTTTGCGGCATAATACTGCTTCCTGTACTGTAGGCATCGTCCAGCTCCACAAACTGATATTCATTTGTATTCCAGATTATAATTTCCTCGCTAAACCGGCTCAGGTGCATGGCAATAAGGGACAAGCCACAAAGCAATTCAACCACGTAATCCCGATCTGCCACCGAATCCATACTGTTAAGCGTCGGCCCGTAAAATCCCAACAGCCTGGCGCTGTAATCCCGGTCAAGCGGATATGTGGTCCCCGCCAGCGCGCCGGAACCCAAAGGACAATAATTCATTCTCTCCCGGATATCGCGAAGGCGTCCCCGATCCCGGAAAAACATCTCCGCATACGCCCCTATATGGTGAGAGAGCGTGACAGGCTGAGCCTTCTGCAAATGGGTAAAGCCCGGCATATACGTATCAAGATTCTCCTTCATGATTTTTAACAGTTCTTCCAGAAGCGTTTTCAGCAAACGATCAATCTCTTCTATCTCGTCCCTGCAAAACAATTTCATATCCAGCGCCACCTGGTCATTGCGGCTGCGTCCGGTATGAAGCCGTTTCCCCGCTTCTCCAATGCGGGCAATAAGATTAGCCTCCACAAATGAATGAATATCTTCATGCTCCCTGGTAAATTCCAGCTTTCCCGCTTCCACATCAGCTAAAATGCCATTCAGGCCTGCGATAATCTGTTCCTTATCCTGTTCCGACACAATTCCCTGTTTTGCCAGCATAGTCACATGGGCTATGCTTCCCTCAATATCCTGACGGTAAAACTTTTGATCAAAAGACAGAGATTCATTGAAATTGTGTACCAGTTGATTCTCCTCTTTTGTAAAACGTCCGCCCCATAATTTCATGGCTTTCCCTCCTCATCTGTTACTGATCTTTTCTGTTTCGATTCATATTCTTCAGATCCCAAGCTATTTTCCCCTTTTGAAATTTTAGAAATCTGGCTGGTGCCTCCCCGATCCTTACTCCTGTCTTCCCAATCCTAATCGGCCTCTTCCCATCCCTGCCTCTTGTCTTCCCAATCCTGATCCCTGTCTTCCCGGTCCTGGCCGGCATCCTCCCAATCCTGATCTCTGTCTTCCCAATCCTGACCAGCATCCTCCCAGTCCTGATCTCTGTCTTCCCAATCCTGACCGGCATCCTTCCAGTCCTGATTCCTGTCTTCCCTGTCCTGGCTCGCATTTTCTCCATCCCAGTCCTGATTCAGCTCTTCTTTGTCCTCGTCCGCGCCTTTCCATTTCCCATTTGCCTTTCTGTTTGAAACGCCATTCCGCCGCCATCCCCTTCTCCACAGCCACAACGAAAACTGGATAGCAAAAAGCAGTACTATACTGCCTGTGGTAATAAGCAGCCCCTCATTCAATCCTTCTGGCTTATATCTCATAAAAACGGAATGCCGTCCCGCCTCCAAAGGCACACCGATAAAAGCGTCAAATATTTTTTGCGCCGGCGTCTCTGTTCCATCCACCAAGATTGTCCAGCCCTGATCGTAAGGAATCGTAGTCATCATCACACCCGCTTCCTCACAGGCAATCGTTCCTTCCAGCACGTTTTCCTGCCAGCGGGTTATATTCCATGGTTTGGCAGAAAGAGCAGTATAAACCTGCTCCAGCCCGCTTTCCGAAAAACGGTATATGTCGGCCCACATATTTTCCTCGCCGCCTTCCACCGTCAATGTCACTTCATCGTCGGCAGTACAATAACCAAGTTCCAGCAGATAGCCCCGATTTACATTATTGAAAGTTTTTGTTCCTTTCCATGTAGTAACCGTCACTTTTTCTATTTTTTTGTTGCCTACATAAGCATAATATTCGCCCCCGGCCTCCGGCCAGAAAGTCATCGTCTGCCCTTCCGCCGTGGCATTCCAAACGGGTTCCAGCACCAGTGCTGCTCCTGTGACATCTGCCAGAGCATTCTGCACGTCTGCCGGATTGCCGATTTCCAAGTCCCAGCGGCTTTCAAAATCTTCCGGCACCCAAAAACCCAAAGACATGGTATAGCTGTTTCTATATAACAGCGTGTCCTCTTCCTGAGCAATGAATTCCCGTATTCCCGTATCCTCCGGCGTCTCCGAATACAGCCCGTATTCTACGGCAAATAAAGAATCGATAAGAGGCGTACTCCCAGTAATACTGTAAGCATTGGTAGAACTTTCACAACCCAATTTTTTGAATAGTTTACTCAAATCGGCATTAGCCGTAGAAGAAAATAGAGACACGGAAGGGAATTTCATCCATGCTCCGTCGTTTTTTGTCTTTCTGGTCACTTTCTCTACACGGAAAAACGTATCACCGTTGCGGGAGGGGAGAATCTGCGACAGCAGCTTTTCCACAGCCTCATTATCATTTTTATATGCGGTGCGGCTGGTTGTTGTCACGCTGGTTGCCGTCATATTCACAGCCGCTTCCACAGATACCAGAGCAAGGGCAAACAAAACCGCCCAGTTCCGCCAGCGGGGTTTATGGTAGTACAACCACGCTATTCCCAGATATAAAAGCAGAAATAGAATCGCCACATAAAAAATGATAAAATTACCAAAATGTTCCGCCGTAACCAGCTTCTGAGCCATCAGTACAAAAACCGTTGCTCCCCAGAATGCCAGTACAATATGCTTCCAGGGCGTATCCTTCAGCCCCAGATAGGCTTTACAGCACATAAGCAGCATCAGACAGATATAGATATAGGACTGCCTGCAGGGAAGGCTGTTGGGAAAATGGAACCCATGCCAAATAAAATTCAATACATTAATAGAAAAACTGGCAAAGAAAAACAGCAACAGCAGGCCATACACTGTTTTTTCCTTACCGGATACTTTCTTTGACGAAAGATATAAAGGAAAAAGCATGAGTACAGCCACTCCACAATAAATATTCGGCCAATGATCCAAGCCAATCTCTGTCTCTACATTGCCAATATGACGCGCAATCATATCGAATATCGGGAAATATTGATTGTACGTTTTCGGAAAATTAAATTCTCCCGAAGCCGTCATCTGCAAGGCGAAAACTTCCGGCAGCAGCACAACCGCGGCCAGCCCTCCTGCCAGCAGGGAATAAACGGCAAAACCAAAAGAGCGGCCAACGAATTTTTCCCATGTCATCTGTTTTTCCAAAACCATCAAAGCCACAAAATAGAGTGTCAGAAAAATACAGGTCATAATGGAAATATAGTAATTGGACAAGATGGAAAGCCCCAGCGCCACGCAATATAAAAGTCCTTTTCCGTCCCGGACCAGCCGCTCCAGACCCAGCATAATCAGCGGGAACAAAATAATGCAGTCCAGCCACATAATATTCCAGCTATAAGCAGCCATATAACCCGACAGGGCATAAAATACGGCAAAAAATACCGTACCGAAATCGGAGGTCCCACAATGCTTTCGCAGATAAACGATCATAGAAAGGCCGGAAAGGCCGATTTTCAGCACAATCATATAGGTCATAAATTCAATAACCAAATCAGCCGGACACAAAATCAAAAGCCAATTCAAAGGGCTGGCCAGATAATAGGCATACAAAGCCGAAAAATTCACGCCCATCCCCACATCCCAACTGTACAGGAGGCTTTCCCCCGTAGACAGTTTTTTCTGAAATTCCGAGAAAAACGGTGCGTACTGATGGTACATATCGGTTCGCAAAAACGATTCTTCCCCAAAAGGGAATATCCCTCGCTGGGCAAAAATAATCAGCATGATGACCACCGGTATCAAGAAAGCGGCGACAAGGCCGTCGCGGGGGCATAATAACCCTTCTGCCGGAAGCCTGCATGCCACATGGTGTCTTTTTCTGGAAGGCATTTTTTCCGACAATTCCTCACGCGCCTCGAAACGTTCCCTCCTTCTCCCGGAGACGGGCGATTTTTCCCCCTCTCGCTGTATTTCCTTTTCTTTTCGCTGTATTTCTTCTTTTAGGGAATGTATTTCTTGTATTTCCGTCTTTTGGGATCGCATTCCTGCTTCCTGTCCCCTGGTTGTTATCGATTCGTCTGTCATAAGTAGCTCCTCTAACTCTCTCGTAATCCGGTTTATATCCCTTTGCATCATGTCCGGTTTCTCCTTGCTTACGATACGTCACTGGCTGTCCATCTTTAGCGTCAAATATAACGGCTGGCAGGCCCCCCGACTTATTTCGGAAAATTATACCCGCCCCGGAAATTAAATTATACTCATGGACATAGCACAATCAACGGTACATCTATCCGCTTATTATAGGGCATGAAGTTAAAAAAGTAAAGAGCCGGATCCCCAAACGGCTGGACATCGGCTTCCTCGAAAGTTACTGTTCACAGACAATGTGAACAGCAACAACCCATGAACAGGAGCTAAACTTCCAGAGGGTCCAAGTCAAGATGGAAATGGCCAAAAAGAACAATTTGATAGACCTTCCTTTCGTTATATACCGTTCTCACCCTGATCTACCATTTTTATTCGTTTCATTTTATCTAAAAGTTTTAATTTCATCTCTGCAATCTTCACCGAAAATTTATCCTTCGCTTCACCAAGTAAGAAGTAAATCCGCTTCTACTCCAAATATTTTTGCTACACTTTGCATTCTTTCATCTAACAGATACCTATGTGTTTTGATAAATTGCTCTACCCTTTCATCAGATATTTGATAATCCCTTACCAAGCCTACAGGCATCCCTCTAAGTTTCTCAAACAAAAACTGGCTTGCATAATTATCTGGCTCGATTTTTACATAAAATTCTTGTTTTCCATATCTTTCTGACAATATGTTAAGCAACATAATCATTGCCTTATAGCCAATTCCTTAATGCTGGCGCTCCCTTATCAATTCAATTTCTATTTCTGGGACATCGGCAGAAATATCCTTAACTGCACACTCGCCACAATATAAAGCTTCATCTGTTATTTCTATTACATAGCATATTCTATTTTTATTTTCAAACTAATCCAGCCACATTTTATCCTCATATGCCTTTTTATCTGCATATCTTATATTCGGAAAAAGAGCTATTGATTTTTGTAATGCAAAATAATTCACTCTATCTTGCATACTATCTTGCTGTATTAATCTTAAATTTATATCCGCCATAATTCCCCCTATTTCCCAGTAACTCAGAAAACCTAATGAATTATATGTGAGTAGCATTTCCATTAACATTCTTTAACCATCTCATGACTCTGCAGGAAAAAAGAATTTTCATCATTAACAAGTACTATATTATCAAAGTAAAATAAAACCGCATTTTTATACATATGTAAAATCCTTATCTCTTAACACAAAAAACAAAATCATAAAACACTTTAAATGATTTTAAGTGTTCTGTAGTCAATATTCTCTCGACTATCCCTTTAAAATAATTCTCCGTTGCTACATTTTGAGGTTTATTTTTAGAATACCTAATTTCCTTATATCTCAATAATTCATGAAGATAATGAAAATGATATTTCGCAATAGACTCCTCATTTCCCTCTGGAAGTGTCATTTTTTCAGGATCGCTTTCTTCAATATTATAATGATTATAATACTGATAAAAATCCGATGTTTTATCTACTTCGTCCATTGGATATAACCCTCGACATCCCAATAACCACGTTTCAAAGCAACGATTGCAGACTAATACCATTATATCAAAATTTATTTTCTGAATCTCATAATGTTTACTAATTTGCTCATTTACTATTTGTATTCTATCTTCAAGCTCTAATTCCTCTGCATCTAAAATTATTACTAATTTATCAATTTTGCCTGGATTCAATAAAATGGTATCAATTGTGTCAAAAAGAACTTTAGTAACTAATTGGGTAACTCCTTGTCCACTCTGCAAAACATAATTATTTTCCCGCACTTCTTGTATATCAGCAACGCGCCTACAATCAAATCTCATATATTCCACCATAAAGGCAGTACTTTTAAAAAAGACTTTTCATCTTCTAATTAAAAATAAACATCACCTGACCCATTGTCTTACATTTAATCTTCAACTGCTTCTATTGCAGTTTCAAAGGCTGTTGCGTTTTTATACCTATCTCAGTATTCTGTACCTGTTTCCGCACCTCATGCTGCACTCATTTAAAATTACAGTCACTTCTTTATTTTATCATTTTCCGATTCTTCTTGAGAAGATTAATATGACAATATACTTTCCCACAAATAAAGATAAAGGCAACAAAACACCCTTAGCCATGAGCCCCATAGCTAAAGGTGTTAATGCTATAGATTTATTACCATCTTTCAAGCCACATCTTAATTATCTATTTCTTATCAAAAATTCCCTTAAAAGTCCGCAAACCCACATAAACAAATGGTTCCCCACGGCTTTTCATCTTATCTAAATCATTCATTTTCTGCAGCCGCCATTTTCCGTTCCGCCAAAATCCGGTCAATACTGACGATTTTAACACAAAGGGAAAACAACTCCATAGCCATAATCAAATCTTCCAGAGGCGGATAAGATGGGGCAATGCGGATATTGCTGTTGTGAGGATCTTTCCCGTAAGGATAGGTGGCTCCCGCTTTGGTCATAATCAAACCAGCCTTTTTGCATTTAGCCACAATCTCCCTGGCGCAGCCATCCAGGGCATCAAAGGAAATAAAATATCCGCCGTTGGGTTTTGTCCACTTGCCGATATCCAAGCCAGCCAATTCCTTCTCTAATGTATTGATAACCGCCTCAAACTTCGGGCGCATAATATCGGCATGGAGACGCATATGCTCAATCATTCCGTGGATACCGCCGAAATACCGTACATGGCGAAGCTGGTTCACTTTGTCATGGCCAATGGTCTGGAATTTCAACTGCTGCTCGATATCTTCCAAATTATTGCGGGAAGCCGCAATGGCCGCAATACCCGAACCCGGGAAACTGATCTTGGAAGTCGAAGAAAACTTGTATACAAGATCCGGGTTCCCTGCCCGCTTGCATTCCGCCAAAATCTCAATCAGGTGATCCTGGTCATGGTCATACAGATGATGGACACCATAAGCATTGTCCCAGTAAATCCGAAAATCCGGGGCTGCCGGTTTCAAACGGGCAAACCGGCGCACAGTCACATCAGAATAGCTGTTTCCTGTAGGATTGGAATATTTAGGGACGCACCAGATACCCTTGATCGCCTCATCCTCTGCCACCAGCTTCTCAACCAAATCCATATCCGGTCCCTCGTCATTCATAGGGACATTGATCATCTCAATCCCAAAATACTCGGTAATCGCAAAATGGCGATCATACCCAGGTACCGGACATAAAAATTTCACTTTGTCCAGCTTGCACCAGGGAGTACATCCCATCACGCCATTGGTCATAGAGCGGGATACCGTATCAAACATCACATTCAGGCTGGAATTTCCATAAATAATTATATTATCCGGCGCAACCTCCATCATATCGCCAATCAGTTCTTTGGCTTCCTTGATACCCGTCAGCACGCCATAGTTACGGCAATCCGTGCCGTCCTCACAAGTCAGGTCGTCCTCGCTGCTCAACACATCCATCATTCCCATGGAAAGATCCAACTGCTCCACACTTGGCTTGCCACGGGACATATCCAGCTTCAAATCTTTATTCTGAAAATCCTTATACCGCACAGATAACTGTTTCTTCAACGCCAACAACTCTTCATTGCTCATTTCTGCATATGGCTGCATATTTATCCTCCTTCTCTGCCTTTGGTCAATATTTATTTTACACGAAAACTTTTCTTCTGACAATCCTATGTTTTAGTTTCAAATTGGTAAAATTGGTGCTATAATGAAACAAATTGCTAATAATCCGTTACTATTTTATACCCAGGAGGTGCAAAAGATGTTTAAAGTTCATACAGACAACAGCAATTTTAATTTAGGAATTGACGATTATGGCCCTTCCGGCGGAACAGAAATCAATATTTATATATTAGAAGAAAATATGAGTGCGCTGTCCCTTATGGAAGCGTTCCGGGCCTGTCGTCACAATCCTTTGAGGACCTATTATTATGTGCCGGAAACCAAGAGTAAATTTTCCCAATACGCCAGGGAATCCATATCAAGAGGTACCGTAAATATTTTCACCGACCTCGATGAACTGAGGGACTCTCTCCGCACGGAAACAGAAGCCTGGCGCTCTCATTCCATTCCGGAATGTATACAGAAAACGGCTGCCAATTTTAAGATCCTTCTCAACCAGGAAGCCGTCACCTCCTTAAGCGTTGCCATAGGGACTGCCATGAACAAAAACAGTTGCTATACGGTGGCCCTGGCGCTTTTACATCTGCTGTTATCCGGGGAATCTCTCCGTACATCCTCTTTTCATTCCAGCCTCAGCCAGGTTTTGGAAGAGAACAAGGCGGCTCAGACTGCGAATGAGGAATTCCTCCTGCATCAATCCCATTTCCTGTCGGTGCTGGCTGCCAGCGGGAAAAAAGCGGACGCCTCCTGGCACACGGAAGAATATGATGGCATGGCCCTCCATGTAATGTTTCAGCCCTTTGACCGGGAAATGAAATCTCTTGACAGCCGGGTAAAGATTATTTCTCAGTTGATTAAAGAAAGGCAAAAATAATGATAACAAAATATCTTCACTCGCGACTCCATTTCCGCGCGGTTCGGCACTGAGGCGCTGAACTTTTCCTGTAACCCTTCCTATCTGTTTTACCGATACGAAGGGTTACTTTTTTTCCAATGCTTCCCGCACCAGTTTGTTTACCATAGCCGGATCTGCCTTTCCTTTCATTGTGCGCATGACCTGCCCCACAATAAATCCCATCGCTTTCTGCTTCCCCGCTTTAAAATCAGCTACTGACTGGGGATTGGCTGCAATAATCTCCTCCACCGTCTTCTGCAGCGCCCCTTCATCATTGACCACCTTCAATCCCTTTTCCTCTACAACCTGCATCGGATCTACATCGTCGGCAAACACGGCTTCAAACACCGTCCTGGCTACCGTGCGATTGATCACATTTTTTTCTACCAGCTCCACCAGCTTGGCCAGATTTACCGGACTGAAAGAAATATCCTCTGCCTCTTGTTCCCGCTCCTTCAACAAGCGCATAGTCTCCGTCATCAGCCAGTTGGATACTTCTTTAGGCTTTTTGCACAAAGCTACCGTTTCCTCAAATATATCTGCCAAATGCTTGGAAGCCGTGAGAATTTCCGCATCATACAACGGAAGCTTGTATTCTTCCTGATAACGGGCCAGCTTTTCTGTCCTCAGCTCCGGCTGGCGCGCCTTTATCTGCGCTATCCATTCGTCACTGATCATCACCGGGACAAGATCCGGATCAGGGAAATACCGGTAATCCTGGGCATCCTCCTTCGACCTCATGGCATGAGAAGATTCCTTATTATCGTCCCAGCGGCGAGTCTCCTGAACAACCTTTCTGCCGTCCTCCAGAAGCTCAATCTGACGGTTTCTCTCCCCTTCTATGGCCCTGGCAATCGCTTTGAAAGAGTTAAGATTCTTCATCTCCGTACGGGTGCCAAACTCTGCCGTCCCGGTTTCCCGAACAGATAAATTGACGTCTGCCCGCATGGAACCCTCCTGCAGTTTGCAGTCGGAAGCGCCCAAATACTGGATAATCAGGCGGAGCTTTTCCAGATAAGCAATAGCTTCGTCCGCGCTGCGCATATCCGGCTCCGAAACAATTTCAATCAAGGGGACGCCGCTGCGGTTATAGTCCACCAGCGAACAATCCTCCCATTCATCATGGATCAGCTTTCCCGCATCCTCCTCCATATGAATCTCGTGAATGCCAATTCTCTTCTTTCCTGATGCTGTGTCGATTTCCACCCAGCCATCATGACAGATAGGTAAATACAGTTGAGAAATTTGATAATTTTGAGGATTATCCGGATAAAAATAGTTTTTCCGGTCAAATTTGCAATATTGGTTAATCTGGCAATTCGCAGCCAGGCCGACCGCCAGGGCATATTCCACTACCTGTTTGTTTAAAACCGGAAGCGAACCGGGCATCCCTGTGCAGACCGGACAGGTATGAGTATTGGGCGCTCCGCCAAATTCCGTTGAACAGCCGCAGAATATTTTTGTTTTCGTCGCCAATTCTACATGAACCTCCAAGCCGATAACCGTTTCATAGGATTTACTCATTTCTCTGCCCTCCCGCTCTTCTCCCTCTTTGTCCGTCATCACTCTGCTCATAAGCATAAGCTGCCCGGATAAGTTTCTTTTCCTGGAAACAATCGGCAATCAACTGCATGCCGACAGGCAACCCTCGCGAATCCTGTCCGCAGGGTACGGATATTGCCGGCAAACCTGCCAAATTTACGGAAATCGTATAAATATCACCCAGATACATTTTCAGTGGGTCACTTAACGAAACCCCCAGCTTGGGCGCCGTAGACGGTGCTGTCGGCCCAAGTATCAAATCATAGCGGGAAAACGCCCGATCAAAGGCATTTTTGATTAATGCTTTCGTCCGAAGGGCTTTTAAATAGTAAGCATCATAATAGCCGCTGCTCAATACAAAGGAGCCAAGCATAATCCGCCGCTTTACCTCTTCGCCAAAACCTTCCGAACGGCTCTTTTTGTACATATGATGAAGTCCCTCATATTCTTTTGTCCGATAGCCGTATTTTACCCCGTCAAATCTCGATAAATTCGAACTGGCTTCTGCCGACGCGATGACATAATAAGCAGGAATGGCATACTTTACCATACCCAGATCGAATTCCTCAATAACCGCCCCCCTGTCTTTCAGCACTTCCGCTGCCTTCAGGACACAGTCTCTCACTTCCTTATCCAGGCCCTCGCCAAAATAATCACGGGGAATCCCTATTTTCATCCCTTTCACATCATCAGCCAAAGCCGAGAGAAAATCTTTGTCCTTCCGGGCAACCGAAGTGCTGTCCTTAAAATCGTAGGAAGCGATAGTCTCCAATATAACCGCACAATCCTCCACACTCCGCGCAATAGGGCCAATCTGATCCAGGGAGGAACCGTAAGCGATAAGTCCATATCGGGACACCGTACCGTAAGTTGGCTTCAACCCAACAACACCGCAAAAAGAGCTGGGCTGCCGGATCGAACCACCCGTATCGGAACCAAGGGCATAAAAGCATTCCCCTGACGCAACCGCCGAGCATGATCCCCCTGAAGAACCGCCAGGCACATGATCTTCATTCCAGGGATTTTTTGTCGCTCCAAATGCCGAGGTTTCGGTAGTGCTTCCCATAGCAAACTCGTCCATATTGGTTTTGCCCAAAACCACCGCTCCTGCCTTCTGCAGGTTTATCACCGCTTCCGCCGTATACGTCGGCTTAAAATTGGCAAGAATTTTTGAACTGCATGTCGTCAGAATCCCTTCCGTACACAAATTATCCTTTAGCGCAACCGGCACCCCCGCCAAAGGGCTTGCTGCTTCACCCTTGTCAATCTGCTCCTGGACCTGGTCCGCCCGTTTCAGGGCCCCTTCTTCATCTACGGTTACATAACTATTCAATACTGGCTCTCTTCGCTTGATTTGCCTCAAAGCCGCCTCTGTTGCTTCCCGAACGGTAATTTCTCCGGCTTTTATTTTTCTGCCTAAATCCACGGCAGTTAAATCCAATATATCCATACCGTCACTCCTTTCGCATCACCTGTCTGGTAAGGGTCCAGACCGAGTTTTTTTGCCATTCTGAACCGTCGCCCTTTTATTCCACGGTTTTCGGTACCTTAAATGCCCCATCCTTTTGTTCCGGCGCGTTTCTCAGCATATTTTCCCGGTCGTCTCCCTGCGTGACCACATCTTCCCGAAATACATTATTTACTGGAAACACATGAGACATCGGTTCTATCCCGCTGGTATCCAGCTCGTTAAGCTGATCAATATAATCCAGCATTCTCCCCATATCCCTTTTAGCTGTCTCCTTCTCTTCCTCCGAAAGTTCCAATTTTGCCAGAATACCTACATACTCAATGGTTTCATCACTGATAATATTCGCCATTTTTTCTCCTCTCCTGTCAATCCTTACGGCTCCAAACGGGTCACATCTCTTGGGAATAAAGCCGTCTCACGGACGTTTTGTTCATCAAGAAGACGCATTGTCAGACGCTCAAGACCTATCCCCAGCCCGCCATGAGGCGGCATGCCATACTTAAAAATCATCAGATAATCTTTAATATCTTCCGGGTTCATTCCCCGTTTTTCCATTTTTTCCAAAATCATCGAATACTCATGGATACGCTGGCCTCCGGTAGTCACTTCCAAGCCTTTATACAACAGGTCAAAGCTCAAAGTAAAACGGGCATCTTCTGGGTCATCCATGGCATAAAACGGTCGTTTCTTGGACGGATAATGCGTAACGAACACAAAATCACTGTCATATTCTTCCTTAAAATACCGCCCGATCAGCACCTCCTCCTCCGGTTCCAAATCAAAAGGATTTCGGATTTTCCTGTCGTATTTCTCCGACACCAGCTCCTTGGCCCGATCAAACCGCACCTGAGGGATCCGGTCAATAACCGGCAATTTCACTTCCAGCATTTCCAGCTCTTTTTGATAATCCCGCTTTAGAAGTTCCATCGTGTATTGGAGAAAACCGGTTTCCATCGCCATCACATCTTCAAATCCGTCAATGTATCCCATCTCAAAATCCAAGCTGATGTATTCGTTCAAATGGCGGGTTGTATTATGCTTCTCCGCACGAAACACCGGCGCTGCTTCAAATACCCTGTCATACACTCCTACCATGGTTTGTTTATAAAACTGAGGGCTTTGTCCCAATTCTGCCTTTTTATTAAAATAATTCAGCCGGAACACGTTTGCGCCGCCCTCTGCTCCCCGGGAAACAATCTTCGGCGTGCGAATCTCCGTAAAGCCTTCCTCAAACAAAAATTCCCGAAACCCCCGTACTATCCCTTCCTGTATTTTGAACTTGGCCCTTTCCCTCACATTACGCAAAGCAATCGGGCGTAAAGCCAAGCGGGTTTCCAAAGATGTATTCATTTTCCACTTATTGATGGCCAAAGGCAGAATCTCCGCCGGTTTAGACAAAATGCGGATTGACCGCAAACGTATTTCAAAACCATGGGGCGCCCGCTCTTCTGCCGCTGCCACGCCGGTTACTTCTACTGTCGATTCTTCACTCAGGTCTTTTAAATCAAAATCCGTTTTTCCTTCCTCATACACGCACTGTACAAGCCCCTCTGCCTTACGCAGAATCACAAAAGCCACCTCTCCCATATCCCGGATATTGTGCACAGCGCCATTCAGCTTTACCGTTTTCCCCACATAATCTCCACTTAAAAGTTCACTTATCCCTATAATATCCTTTTTTTTCACTCCCGATAAAAATTCCATCACTATGCCTCCTTGTCTGATATAATCGGACTCAACATGCCGCTGCACGACCCGCTTTAACGATATCATCCCTCCCCGCCTGCGGCGGATCGCTTCAGCTACAAGACTCCTTTCCGCCGCAGGCATTGGCTCACTTAGCAAATGCAATGAGCTTAGTGAACAATCCCACACCGTGTTGCACTCTACGTTCCACTTCGGTCGTTGCTAAACGAGTGCTACTGGCACTCAGCAACCTCGCGGAGCGTTTTTGTATCATAGAATGTACTTTTCTATGATATAAAAAAATCCCGTCCCGGAATATTTATCTATATTCCGGGACGGGACATCATAAACGACTTGTTCCGTGGTACCACCCTTATTGAGACAGGCTCGCAATCCAACTTCGTAGTAAAAAGCCCGCACTCCACTCTTGACATGTAACGAATGTCCGACGTGTACCCCTACTTGACCTCATCCTGCCGAATATCCTGACATAAAACCTAAAAAATCCTGCCTGACAAAATCGATCTTTCGAAATACCAGCTCTGGAGTGTTCCCTTTCTGCCTGGTCCAATCTGACCGCGCTCTCAGTCGGTGACGCCGTCTTCCTGTCAAAGTTCCTTGGGCAAGAGTCTCCTTCTCAGCCTTTTACACTTTACTGTACTAAATCTGCAATTGCTGTTTTTATCCTACCACAATCAATTTTTGATTGCAATATTTATTTTTCACAAACATAATCCTTATATCCGTTAAACTATCGGCAGACATAACGGAAACGCTGCTATATTAGCCCTAAATATTCAAACGCATTCCAAATGCCGTCTTTATCCACATCTGTAGTAATGTAATCTGCCATAGCCTTGATCTCATCTCCGCCGCTGCCCATAGCCACCCCATAGCTGCAGTATTCCAGCATAGGTATATCGATTTTGGCATCCCCAATGGCAATAGTGTCCGACACATCCCGATGAAGATGCTCCAAAAGCTTCTCTATCGCATATGCTTTGGTAATATTTTTCACTCCCAAATCCCCAAACAAGGCTGTTTCACCTTTTCCGCCCCAGGTACCTGCCTGAAGCTGCGGAAACCGCTCCCGGGCATCCAAAAAATCCTGATAATCCGACAGAATAAAGCTAACTTTATTTAAATCATCCCGGTACAGCTCCCCTCCGAATATCATCTCCGGAAAAGCCGAACGGACAGTGATCTTTTCTCCATCCGGCCTGCCTTTCCGTTTTGAGTATTCTTGCATAACTGGTTCGCCTTTTTCCTCAAAATGTTCACTAGCATAAAGCCCGCTGTTGCTTTCCAAATAGAATTCCAGCCCACGCTCATGAAGCCAATCCACAATCTGCCTGCATTGTTCAGCAGTAATCTTCTGATGCAGAATCACTTCTCCATTGTCCTCCACATAACTGCCATTTCCCCCGATCATACCATCCAGGCCGATATCCCAAATTTCCTTATATACTTCCGCCTTGCTCCTTCCCGTGCTCATATAAACACGGTGGCCGTTTTCCCGGGCCTTTCGAATAGCTTTGACCGCCGAAACGGGAATATTGCCCTCATAATCAACCAAAGTACCATCCACATCGATAAAAATAATCTTGCCCATCGCTGATTCCTCCCTTGTACATTATATATCGCATGATATTACGATCAAAAGGCGTTTTGCCGCTAATATCACGTTTTATTATACTACTTACAGAAAAAACCGGCAAGAGAGATAAAACGTTTTTCCACATCGTGAATAGTAACGATTTGTTGTAACAGTTCACAGATAGCCTGCCAACACATGAATAGTAACGCTTTTGCTGCATATACTACGGTAAACGATTATTGGAGAAACGCATGCCGATCTGGGAATTATTCGTTATCTCCGCCGGACTTGCCATGGACGCCTTCGCCGTATCCATCTGCAAAGGTCTTTCCCTGCAAAAAATGAATATCCGCAGCGCCTTTATTGTCGGAACATATTTCGGAAGTTTCCAAGCGTTGATGCCGCTTTTAGGCTATATAACCGGCAGACATTTTTCCTGCGCCATAGCCGTTTACGACCATTGGATTGCCTTTATCCTTCTTGGCATAATCGGAGGAAACATGATACGGGAAGCTTTAAATCAGGAAGAGGAATCCTGCAGCTCTTCCGTTGCTGCCGGAGACATGATTATTCTGGCCATAGCCACCAGTATTGATGCCTTGGCCGTAGGCGTAACCTTTGCTTTTTTCCCTGTCCACATTCTCACAGCCATCGCCTTAATCGGCATAACCACCTTTGTCCTCTCTTTTATAGGCGTAAAAGTCGGCGTCCTGTTTGGCAGCCGCTATAAATCCAAAGCAGAATTTTTTGGCGGTGCAGCTCTGATTTTTATGGGAATAAAAATTCTTTTCGAACATTTATCCTTCCGGGTATACTCATTTCTCAAATGATTGAGATTTTTGCGGAAAAAGGAAGATATTGTTAAATAAATAACAATAATTTCCTTTTTTTTACTTTTATGTTGGCAGAAAAACAAAGTTATGATAATATAACAGGCAACTGCTTTGGCTCAGGGTAAGCCAAATGTGTGCTTACGATAACATATATCAGGTCCCTGCCTGACATTTATCAATTTACTTCCATCATCAAAAGGAGATTATCTCATGGCACACACAAGCATAAAACAATTTTTACAGAAAAAAAATGTCAACATTACCGTAAAAACCTACCTCATCGACGCATTGGGAGCCATGGCGTACGGCCTTTTTGCCTCCCTGCTCATCGGTACCATCTTCAACACTCTGGGCAGCAAAACCCAAATTTCCCTGTTTAATACCATCGCCGAATACTGCACCAATGCCACCGGAGCCGCCTTGGGCATCTCTATCGCCTATGCCCTGAAAGCTCCCCAACTGGTTCTCTTTTCCGCTGCTACCGTAGGAATTGCCGGATATGCGCTGGGCGGACCCGTAGGGTCTTTGGTATCCGCCATTGTCTCAACGGAATTAGGCAAAATCGTTTCCAAGGAAACCCAGGTAGATATCCTGGTCACCCCCGGCGTGACGATTATCTCTGGTGTGTTGATCGCCCAGTTTGTCGGCCCCGGCGTCTCTCTGTTTATGACGGGCTTCGGCAATATGGTAAAAACAGCCACGGAAATGCAGCCATTCTTTATGGGCATGTTAGTTTCCGCCCTCATCGGCATCGCCCTGACCCTTCCCATCAGCAGCGCTGCCATCTGCTTCATGCTTACCTTGGACGGTCTGGCCGGCGGCGCCGCTACCGCGGGCTGCTGCGCCCAGATGATCGGTTTTGCGATCCTCAGCTTTCCGGAAAATGGTATCGGAGGTCTGATGGCACAAGGTCTTGGTACCTCCATGCTGCAAATCGGCAATATTGTTAAAAATCCTCGCATCTGGCTCCCGCCTACCCTAGCTTCGATAATCACCGGGCCCATTGCCACCTGCCTTTTCCGCATGGAAAATGTCCATACCAGCTCAGGCATGGGAACCTGTGGTATGGTAGGTCCTATCGGTGTTTATACGGCTATGGGCGGCGGCGCCCAAATGTGGCTGGGAATCTTCCTCGTCTGCTTTATTCTCCCTGCCGTGCTGACCTGGATATTCGGCCAAATATTCCGTAAAATAGGATGGATCAAGCCGGGAGATCTGAAACTCAATCTATGACAACAGCCTTAACGGCAGCTTTGACAAAAGCGTCAGAAGGCGGAAGCAAAATCCTCAATGAGATTTTTATCCGCCCCTGACGCTTTCTTTATTGCCTTAATGCATACTCCCTGACATTTTTATTTTCCTAAAACCTCAATTGCCTTCTGCACCTGATTATCCCTGTCTAAAGGGATTTCAAATGCGTCAACTAAATCTTCAGGAATCTCCTGTTCGATTTCCACATCAGGATCCAAGCCTTTTTTATGCAGATCAACCCCGCCCGGCGTATAATAATGAGATATGGTCATTTTTATCGCTGAACCGTCATCCAATTCCAGCAAACTTTGCACAATTCCTTTGCCGAAAGAAGTTGTTCCGACCAGTTTTGCACACCCGTAATCCTTGAGCGCCCCTGCCAGCACTTCGGAAGCGCTGGCTGAATTCCCATTAATCAAAACCACAATAGGTATATCTACCTCATGGCCGTCTTCCTTGGGATACCGGGCATCTCTCTGACCCAAATCCGACTCAAAACGGATTTCACCATCCGCACTGAAATACCTGTCACCCTGGCCATTTTTATCCGAAGTAGAAACAATGGTGCCATCCAGCTTATCTTCAGGCAGAATATATGCCGCCATCTCTACCACAGAATCTAACACGCCGCCTGGATTATCCCGAAGATCAATGATCATCTTCTCCATACCTTGCTCCTGAAGCGAGTCTATCGCTTCGGCAAACTGCTTTCCTGTCACCAACTCAAATTGAGTAACCTCAATATAACCAATATTCTCTTCCAACATCTGATATTCTACGGTTGTCGCCTCAACTAAACGTCTCTCAATCTGCAGCGGGATCTCTTCTCCTTCACGCAGTACGGTAATATCCACCCAGGTTCCTTCTTCCCCCCGGATTTCCTGCTGCACCAACACATCCAGCTCCATGGTAGACGCTTCGATCTCGCCCACTTTGTAGATAATATCTCCTTTTTTCATTCCCGCTTCTTCCGCCGGTGAACCACGGAAAATCCGCAATGCCGTAATCGTACCGGAAGATATATTTTGGCTCACCAGCACACCGATGCCACAGTATACCCCTTCTGTTTCCTCAGTTAAGGCGGCATACTCTTCCGGCGTGTAATATACGGTATAAGGGTCATCCAATCCCGCCAGCAACCCCTTATATATGCCTGCCTCCATTAAATCTGTATCAATATTTTCTTCAAAAAGGAAATATTCATCGACAAGCATCTGCAAAGTACCAATCTTATCTTCAATGTTTTCCATATTCAATTCTTTTCTGCCCGTCGGAGATTCCGCCACCGGCTGCAAAAGCCGTCTGTGATTAGCCATCACCGTCCGTCCAATCAGGCATATTCCCGTAGCCACCCCTACAATAATCAATCCGGCAAAAGCCGTTACCAGAGAACCTACTAATACGCCCTTCCAAAATTTATTCTTTGTCTTCGTCTCGTTTTCCACAATTTTCTCCTATCAAACTTGCCTGCCAACCTAGTACTACCTTGCGGAAATTTCAGTGAATTCGGCACTCGCTATTTCCGCCCTCTGCACGCCTGCAAAGCCAGACGTAGGCACCGCTACGTTGCTAAGCGCCAGTGGCGCTTGCCCAGCAAGGACCGGAATGGAGTGTAGAACGTCGCTTTGCAGACGCACAGATGACGAAAATATCAAAGTATTCACTGTTATTTCCGCAATGCAGTACTAGATTTTTGTAACAGTTCAGACGGGTATCTTCTTGCCCGTCTACGCCGGACAAAAGCCGGGATGTCCATAACCAATCGGCAAAATCATTAGTCATGGCGCAACCATTAACTCCGGATTCACATATTTGCCGCCGGAACGAATTCCAAAATGCAGATGTGGTCCTGTGGAATATCCGGTAGACCCTACTTTTGCTATCGTCTGCCCCTGGCTTACCTGCTGCCCTTCCATAGCCAGCAACTGCGAGCAATGCATATACACCGTAAAAACGCCCCCTCCGTGATTAATCATTATGTAATTTCCCGCCGAATAACTATATGTGGAAATCACTACCGTACCTGCCGCCGAAGCTTGTATAACCGAACCACTGGGCGCACCGATATCGATTCCCTGATGGCTGGCGGAAGCTCCTTCCGTAGGGGTTTCCCGCTGGCCGAAACCAGAAGTAATCCTTGAGCTGGCAGGACAGGGCCATATAAAATTAATATTCCCCAGACTTGCCGTATTATACCTTTTCCCGGCTTCCTCCGCCGCTTTTCTGGCGGCTTCCTCGGCTCTTCTGGCCTCCTCTTCCTTTCGTTTGATCTCTGCCTCCAGTTGTTTTATCCTTTCCTCCTGAGCCTGGATATCCTTCTCATATCCGCTAATCTGCCCCTGCGCTGTGCCAATCCGGCTCTCCACGCTATTCAGCTCGCGGCTTTTTTCCGACAGCAACGTTTCTGTCGATCGCTGTTTGGCCTCGTTCTGTTCCTGAAACTGCAAAAGCTGGGCATGCTCCTTGGTCAGTTTCTCCTCGTAAGCTGCCACTGCTTTCTTTGTCTCCTCATACTCATTCATCTTCTGCCGATCATATTGCGAAATCTTTTGGATGTATTCCGCCCGGTTCATCATCTGCACGATATTTTTCGACTGGAACAACAGTTCCAGATAACTGGTCTTTCCCTGTTCATACATATATTTTATTCTGAGTTTCATGGCCTCATACTGACTGGCCTCCGTCTGTTTTGCCTGTTCAAGCTGCCGTCCGGCTTCTTCAATATCCTCCTCTTTCCGTTCAATCTGTTTTTCCAGATCGTCCATCTCCTGAGCCAATTGATTTAAAACGCCGTCCAGTTCCGTTATATATGCCGCCGTATCGCTCTTCAGCTTTTCCAACCCTCCCAATACCTCTTCTACTTTCTTTTTTTCTGCTTCCAGGCTGTCGGCCTTTTTCCTCGCTTCCTCCACATCCTTGCTTGTGGCATAAGCCAAGCCATGACCTGATGCAATCACAAAAAACAATGCTGTCACACAAACCAGACAGCGTATAAACCAACGTCTTCTTTTCCGTCCCATAGCCCACCTATACTTTTGAATATTTGCGGATAGTAAAAAAACTTCCCCAAAAACCTATTCCTCCCCCTAAAAGCAACGCCGTAACCATCATCACCGGATAGATATTTTCAATAGGCACAAAAGAAAAAATCTCCGACGGCACAGAAAACCTTGCGGCCAAATATCCCGCCGCCCAGGAATACAATATATATATTCCCGCCAAAGGAATCACCGCTCCGGTAATCCCGATTAACAGCCCTTCTACAATAAAGGGCGCCCGGATCATAAAATTGGTAGCGCCCACCAGCCGCATAATCTGGCTCTCCCGTTTACGGAAGGCTGCCGCCACGGAAATCGTATTGCTGATTAAAAACATGGCTACTGCCAGCAAAACACCGATAATCGCTAAGGAAAGCAGACTCACTACACGATTAAAACCAGCAAAACCTTCTATCACCTTATGAGAATAATTTACTTGCCGCACCCCGTCAAGAGCCTGTAAATAAGATGCCAGCCGATCCTGATCCTCAATATGGTAAACATAAATCACGTAACTGGCAGAACCGGCCAGAGGATTATCCTGAGCAAAACCGGCAGCCAGCTCTTCATGGCCAACAAAATAATCAGCCTGGAATTCTTCCCACGCCTCCTGAGCGGATACGTAAACCATTTCCTTGATCTCGCTGCGGCTGCCGATAGCCGTCCCCAAAGCCAAAATATCCGCTTCTTCAAGATCCTCATCAAACAATACCGTAATGCCTACCGTATCCTCCATATTCTTAATGGTAGACTGGATGTTGGCAATAAGGGAAAAAAACAAGCAAAATAAAAAGACGCATGCAGATATCGTAGCTATGGATGCCAAAGAAAACCAGATATTTCTGCATATGTTTTTTACCCCTTGCTTGATACAATACCAAATTACATTAATCCTCATGAAAGCCCCTTAGCATATCTCATCGCTCACAATCTGTCCTTTATCCAAAACAACTACTCGTCCGCCCGTCTGGTCTACAATTTCCTGGCTGTGCGTCACCATAACCACAGTAGTTCCCAGTCGGTTAATATCCTGCAAAAGCCGAATAATCCCCACCGCATTTTCATAATCCAAATTGCCCGTGGGCTCGTCGGCCAACAATACCTCCGGCCGATTAACCAAAGCACGGGCAATAGCCACCCGCTGTTGCTCCCCGCCGGACAATTGCTGTGGCAGATATTTGTATTTCGAGGAAAGACCCACCAGTTTCAGCATTTGGGGCACCGTTTCCCGAATCGTACGAGAAGAAGCTCCTATCACCCGCTGGGCAAACGCCACATTTTCAAACACATTCCGGTCATTAAGCAACTGGAAATCCTGAAATACAACGCCAAGACTCCTGCGGTATTTAGGCACAAACCGTTTTTTCATCCTTCCCAAATCCCAATTATTGACAAAAATCTGACCGGAAGCAGGCTCTGCCTCTTTTGTCAGTAGCTTAAGCAAGGTAGATTTGCCGGAACCGCTCCGTCCCATGATAAATACAAACTCCTTATCTCCAATAGCTATATTTATATTACGCAGAGCCTTATTTCCCGTGTCATAAGTCATGCAGACATCCAAAAATTCAATCATATCATCAAAAATCCTGATTTTCCATATATTTCATATACTTTACCACCATCAAGGCAATCTTAAAAGTAATCGCATCCTCAAATATACGCAAATCCAAACCGGTGCTCTTTTGCAATTTATCCAGTCGATATACCAGGGTGTTTCTGTGAATATAGAGCTGCCTTGACGTCTCTGACACATTAAGGCTGTTTTCAAAAAACTTATTGATTGTAGCCAGTGTCTCCTCGTCAAAATCATCCGGCGATTTGTTTTCGAACACTTCACGAATAAACATCCGGCAAAGCGGCAACGGAAGCTGATAAATCAGGCGGCCAATGCCTAAATTGCTGTATGCTACTACATTCTTCCCGCTATAAAATATCTTGCCAACATCAAGAGCCATCTTGGCCTCTTTATAGGAACGGGATACTTCTTTAATATCACTTACAATTGTGCCATAAGATACATGGACCTTTGTCATAGCCTCCGTATTGAGCATGTCCAGAATCATATTGGCTGTCTTGTCCAAATCCAAATAATCCTCGTTGGGCTTCAGTTCTTTCACCAAAATGATGTTTTTCTCATCCACGGCAGTAATAAAATCTTTTGTCTTTGCCGCAAAAAGACTGCGGACGGTCTCCAAAGCATTGATATCTTTTTCATGCTTGGTTTCAATAAGAAATACAACACGCCGAACGGTAGTTTCAATATGCAGTTTTTTGGCGCGGTTATAAATATCCACTAAAAGCAAATTGTCCAACAGCAAATTCTTGATAAAATTGTCTTTGTCAAACCGTTCCTTGTATGCTATCAACAAATTCTGCACCTGAAATGCCGCCAGCTTCCCTACCATATACACATCGTCACTGGCGCCTCTGGCCAATAAAATATATTCTAACTGATGCTCGTCAAATACTTTAAAAAACTGATAGCCCCGAATCACCTGGCTGTCAGCAGGCGAATCCACAAAAGACAAGATAGAGCTTTCATATTCTTCCGCTTCCGGAAAAGTGGTAGCCAATATTTTTCCTTCCGTATCGCAAATGCAAAGATCAATCCTGGTAATTCCCTTCAATCCTTCAATGGTAGTCTGTAAAATCTGATTGGAAATCATCGCATACGCTCCTTATTCAAAGACTTTTATTTCTATTATTGGTAAAAATACATATAAAACCCTTATCTTATATCTTATAGCAAAATCAAAAAAAAAGCAAGCGAGTATCTTCTACTCGCCTGCCTTTTTTATGGTTACTGTTCACAGATACCCTACGAACGTAACCGCATATGCCGCTAAAGCGGCATGCGGGCCGCGCGACGAGTAGGGGAAGTAGCCTCCCCTACTCGATCACACAGCATGTACCCCGCACTCAATCATTCTTAGTGTTAGTATAACGTTGCATTAATTCTCGAATAATCAGCACTCGATTAATTTGTAATTACCTGCTCTGTATCCTTATCAAATACATGCACCTTGCTCAGATCCATAGCAAATTTAACGGTATCACCTGGCCTTGCTACAGTACGCGGATTTACCCGTGCAGTACAGTTGGTATCATTCAGATCAAAATACAGATATACTTCAGCGCCCAGCAACTCATACACACGGATAGAAGCGCTGAATACGCTGTCTGGCGATGCCTTAAGGTAAGCTTCCTCATCATGCAGATCTTCAGGACGGATTCCCAGAGTAACGGTCTTTCCTACATAACCTTTGCTTTCTAATGCTTTACCCTTCTCATCCGGTAAGGTAATGGTATTTCCGTCAAAGGTCAGTGTCACGCCGCTGCCCGCTTTTCCTACGGTGGCATCAACCAGGTTCATCTGCGGCGCTCCGATAAATCCGGCAACGAACTTATTGCATGGTTTATCATACAAATTCTGCGGAGAATCTACCTGCTGAACCACGCCGTCCTTCATAACGACAATACGAGTACCCAGAGTCATAGCCTCTGTCTGGTCATGTGTTACATAAATGATCGTAGCCTGCAGTCTCTGATGCAAACGGGAAATCTCCACACGCATCTGGCCTCTCAGCTTAGCATCCAAGTTGGACAGCGGCTCGTCCATCAGGAAAACCTTCGGGCTACGAACAATGGCACGGCCCATGGCCACACGCTGTCTCTGACCACCGGACAACGCCTTCGGCTTACGATCAAGCAAATGAGACAAATCAAGAATCCTTGCTGCTTCCTGAACCAGCTTGTCAATTTCATCCTTCGGAACTTTTCTCAATTTCAGTCCGAATGCCATGTTGTCATATACGGACATATGAGGATACAGAGCATAGTTCTGGAATACCATGGCAATATCTCTGTCTTTTGGCTCTACATCATTGACCAGTTTCCCGTCAATATACAACTCACCGGAGGAAATATCCTCAAGACCAGCAACCATACGAAGAGTTGTCGATTTACCACAACCGGATGGTCCTACGAAAATAATAAACTCCCTATCTGCAATTTCCAAATTGAAATCTTTTACTGCTACATATCCATTCGGATAAGATTTTGTAATGTTTCTCAGTGACAGACTAGCCATTTTTCTCTTCCTCCTGATATTTCTGATTTATTTCTTATCGTTAGACTGACGGGAAAAAACATTCCTGCTCCTTTGTTTTATGTATTTATCATACCTTAATCATGAGTTTTTCGCCATATGGCAAATAACCAAAAACTTTTTTATGATTTTGTAACATATGCCTATCCGCAAAAAAAAATGCCGAAAATTACAAAAGCAGGCCGATTTTGGCCTGCCTTTATTATTCATATTCATAAATTCTTTACAAAAAAAACTTCCCGCTGGTTCCAGAGCAAAAAAACTTGTGAATCATGCCCAACATCCGGCTTCAAATCTTGTAAATTATCCTGCTTTTTCTTTCTTTGCCAGCACATTCACCCACTGGCCGTTTGAACCATGACCTCCGCCGCGGGAAATCCAAAGTTTTTTTATCTCCAGCCGTCTGGTATCCCGCAATATCCTTTCCAACTTTTCCTCCGTACAATCACAGAAATACTGTTCTCCCTGAAAGCCCTCAAAATCGCCCTCCCGAAATGACAGAAACAAAATACCGCCCTGGCGCATGGCATCGACAATCTTTTCCAGGATAACTCTCCGCTCTTTTTCCGGAATGTGAATCAATGCCCCGCATCCCCATATCCCGTCGAATACATTATCAAACTCCATATCCTCATAGTGCATCTGCAATACCTCCAAACCGGTATGTATCTCTGCCAGATTGCACATCTCCGCGGAAGCATCCAGCGGGGTCACGTCATAGCCCTGCTCATAAAAAGCCAGGCTGTCTCTCCCGGAACCGCACCCTAAATCCAATATGGTATCGCCTTCCTCCAGATAACGCAGAAACTCCTGGCGCGGCTTCTCCATGTCCAATTCCACCGTTTCCTCAAAAATCTTTGTCGCATACTTATTATAATAGTCTATTGCGTCCAAAACAATCCTCCTGTCATAACAGTTTGCTATCCGTTATATCTGCTCGATAGTTTTTTCCGTGATTCGGATTTTGCCCTCTTTTAACAACCGTCCTACGGCTCTTTTAAAAGCGTTTTTGCTCATTTTCATCTCTCTCAGTATCGTCTCCGGCTTTGCCTTGTCATTGAAAGGCAGCACGCCGTCAAAGTCTTCAATTGCTTTCATCACCAACTTGGCATCCGTATCCATCTGTTCATATGCTTTGCGTCTCGGACTCAGATCCAATTTGCCGTCCTCACGCACTTTAAGTACCCTTGCCTCAATGCTGTCTCCCAAGTGAAATTCCCCATACATCTCTTTTCTGGGAATCAAACCATAATAATGATTGTCCACCGCTACGAAAGCACCCAGCTTTTCATTAATCTCATAAATAGTGCCCACAATCCAGTCATCCTTTTTATAGGGGGAATCAGCGTTCATATAGGAATATACATTCATGGTGGCAGCCAGCCTTTGGCTCCTGTCCACATAAAGAGCTACCAGGCAGGAATCTCCTTCTTTGACCTGATGGTTTTGCTCTTTAAATGGCAACAGCAGATCCTTCTCCAGCCCCATATCCAGAAATACGCCTACTTTCGCCACATCTTTTACTTCCAGCACAGCTACCTCGCCTACCTGCAGCTTCGGACGGCCTGTAGTGGCAATCAGACGATCCTCGGAATCCTTATAAATAAAAACCTCCAGTTCGTCTCCCAACCCGGTTCCCTCTGGCACCTGTTTTTTCGGCAGCAGTACGGAACAACTGTCATCACCCGCTTCTCCCAAATACACACCAAAACTTTTTTCTCTCTGCACAACCAGTTTTTGAATCTTTCCTAACTCGATCATTTGTTTCTCTCTTCCTCTTCCTAACCCCTTCCGCATCTCTGCGGTTACTAGTCCTTGCTTAACCCTTCATAATTATATAGTATTTCCCGGCAGTTGTCCAGACAGAGCGCAATTTTTTTGTCACTCTGACGGTAACTGGATGTAACAGTTCAGACGGCGGGGAATTTAACATGAATTTTGGGCGTCAAGCTTGCTTGTAAGCCAAAATTCATGTTAAATTTCCCATCGGATGGACATCCCAGCTTTTGTCCGGCGTAGACGGGCAAGAAGATACCCATCTGAACTGTTACAACTGGATGGTTACTATTCACACGTTCACAGCAACGGGCAAAAATCCATGAAAATCGCCTCCTTCAAACGCCTTGCCAATGAAAAATTATCCTGCGGAGTTTCGCCAGATATAATCATGTCAGCACACTAGTACTGCATTGCGGAAATAACAGTGAATACAGTGCTTGATATTTTCGTCATCTGTGCGTCTGCAAAGCGACGTTCTACACTCCGTTCCGGTCCTTGCTGGGCAAGCGCCACTGGCGCTTAGCAACGTAGCGGTGCCTACGTCTAGCTTTGCAGGCGTGCAGAGGGCGGAAATAGCGAGTGCCGAATTCACTGAAATTTCCGCAAGGTAGTACTAATATACTGACATATTTACATTTCGCCAAATGCAAAAGGTCTCCATAAAAACCTCTTCGTTTTTATGAAGACCTCCAGCAACTATTCAGTAAATCCGCCCGAACCCCAGACTTTCTACTTTTCGTTTATTTTCACAACTACTTTCTTCACCAAAGAGGGAGCGCCATTTGCGGCTTTGGGCTTGTGTCCATCCCAGGGGAAGAAAATCATAAAATCTCCTCCGTTGCAGACCACCTGCAGTCCCGGATTGGCGTTATCATATTTGATCACATCCTTATCTGCATTATAAGGCCCGGCCGGATTCAATTCTTCCACCGGAGCATACGTCATAACCTCGCTTCCCTCAATTATATACTGAATATCGCTGTAATTCTCGTGAGCCTCATAAGATGCCTCTTCCCAAGGAAGGGTCGTATAAGTCATCACATTGGCATAAACATTTTTTCCGTCAATCTCATACTTGCCGTTTTCCAATGAACCCAGGTCATTGTCCTGAAGCCACTGAATAGCTTTCGCATAACGTCCTTCAATCCCCAGATTCTTATAAAAATCCAAATTCTTTGCCTGATCCAATATCATAAGTTTGTCCTCCTGTTCTCTGGTTATCTTAACTCGGTAGTCGGTATCGTATCCATATCGTCGAAAGCCTGATTCTCACCGCCCATAGCCCAGATAAAGGTGTAGTTGCTGGTACCAGCGCCGGCATGAATGCTCCATGAAGGGCTGATCACCGCCTGTTCATTCTGCATAACAATATGGCGTGTCTCCTGGCCCTCACCCATCATGTGAAATACTGCATTTCCTTCCGGCACTTCAAAATACATATACACTTCCATACGACGCTCATGTGTATGAGCCGGCATGGTATTCCATACGCTCCCGGGATCCAGCACAGTCATACCCATAGACAACTGGCAGGTTTCCAGCACATCCGGGTGGATAAACTGATTAATCACCCGCTTATTCGACGTTTCCATAGCCCCTAATGGCTTCTTTGCCGCTTTTTCAATCGGAATAAAAGTCGTTTTGCAGGCTTTGTGGGCCGGTGCGCTCACCATATAGAATTTAGCCGGCTTTTGAGCATCATCGCTGGCAAAAAGCACTTCCTTGGTTCCCATGGAAATATACAAACAATCTTTATATCCTAAACGAAAAGCTTCTCCGTCAGCAGTAACCGTCCCTGAGCCTCCGATATTGAAAATGCCGATTTCCCTTCTTTCCAGAAAATACTGTGTACCGAAATTCTTCCAGATATCAATGCCTTTATCAATAGACACCGTCTCTGTAACCGGCATACATCCTAAAGTTACCATACGATCCACATGTGAATATACGGCTACTACTTCATCTGCCTCATACAGATTTTCAATCAGAAATTCTTTCCTTGTTTCTTCCGTAGTATAACGTTTAAAATCCTTTTGGTTCGCTGAATAGCGAATATCCATTCGTAACCTCCTCATCATCAATTATCAACAATACAGTTTAAAAACATGCTTTTTATCTATTATAATAGTTTTTCCAAAATATGCAAGTACCTTATTGTTTTTCCGGAACGTGCCTTCCGGAATATGTGTAACAGTTCAGACGGGTATCTTCTTGACCGTCTACGCCGGACAAAAGCCGGGATGTCCATCCGATGTGGAATTTAACATAAATTTTAGTTTACAAGCAAGCTTGACGCTTGTTTTTATCTTTTTTCCCCGTCCCATGAACTGTAATCGGAATATTGGTAAAACAGTTCACGATGTACCCGTAAGCAGCAACGCACAGACAAAATCATTGCCTCTCACCCGGAAAAACTCTGTGCCGTCATTCAAGCCGACTTTGTAAAGCTCTCCTGTAGCTGGGTCGTAAACCGTCACATTATACTGGTCAAACCCGCAAAGAATCAGATAAGATCCTTCTCCGGTATATCCAAGGACAGGAATGCCCTGATCGATAAAATATAACATCTGCTGCATACTACAGCCTTTGGCATCCAAAAGCATTACCCCGTCATTATATTTCCTGCTTCCCGAAAAATCGTCCAAATGGCGTTCCAACGCCGCAAATGCCGTCAGCGGATCGCTGATACTCCTTGCGTTGCCCCTGTTTACCCGATTCCATAAAATCTGATGATTCTGATCCACAACGATTCCCATCTTTTCATAAGCCAACGCCAACGCCTGGGAGAAATCAGAAGTTACCCCCAGCAAATGTCCTCCTCCATAGGCATAAAACCATACTCCCTGCACCTGGTAATTGGATCTCAGCTCCAACACACCGCTTTGCTCATAGCTTATCTGTTTGGAGGCACTCAAACGGATATTCCGGCTTCCGCGAACTTCATGATCTAACTGGACAAAATATACCCTTCCCCTTTCCTGGGAAGCAAACCATCCGATACCGTCAAGTTTCCCCAGCCCCATATCCATATTGCATACAATCGTATCCGGCTGAGCAGGCTCATATCGATTCCCTCCGGTTTTTACCATCCTGTTTAAATGGATACGGCTCTCATCTACTGCTACCCCTTCCACATAATATCCGTCTTTTTCATACCGGGTTTCTGCCTGCATTTCATCATTAATCACTTCCACTGCATACATCGGAAACCCTTCTATACGTCCGTTGTCCTCCCACCGGTCATCAATCCGGGCTTGTCCGTATACCAAATCCCGGCCTACAAATCCCAATGTCCGGAGATATTCGTTGTCACCACCGCGAATATCCTGTTTTTCCCCTGTCTCCAAATCTATCAAGTTAATCGCAGAAGACTGATATGGATCGCCGCTTTCCTGCCAGGCCAGACGTGCCTGGTCCATGCTGACCGCATAACTGCCCTCCTCCAAAGCATCGGCCACCACCATAATCTCATTGCTTTCCAAATCAATCCCATAAACCGCGTGATCCAGATACAGATATAAAAGATTCGACTGTGAACGGTATGCCAACTGCTGTATATCCTTCTCCAACTGCTCAAAAGATAGTACCACCGGAATATAAAATTTTTCCCAAAGTGCATTGCTTTCCCTCTGAAAATGGTATCCGACAATACCGAACTCCCCTTCATGGTTTCCTCTGTTCTGATATCCGTAAACCAAAAAATCAATATCCCCATCATCTTCCACCTGCAATATACAGATATCATGCTGGCTGAAATTGCTCTGCATATCCTGGATATTTTGGCTACGGAAAGAAAACACCTGGATACCCTGTCGTTCTTTCTGATCATAACTCCATAAATCTCGGTTCACCCGATAAGCGATGATATTCCCGTCCGGACTATGGACAGCGCTAACCCGATCGTCATTTGTTATCCCCAACAGAATCCTCTTCCCTGTATAATCTGCCCGGTTCCCCATATAGACCTGATCTACCGTCCGCTCATAATCCATCAGGTAAATACGGGTCTCATTCCACTTCAGAGTAAAATCTTCTTCGATCTGATACAGTTCATTGCCATTCTCCCCATCCCGGGAAGCCAAATAAGAAATCTTGATACAGCCCATAATCCCTGCCTTCTCTTTCAGTGTCACCTGCACCTCTCCGACAGGCTGGATCTTCATTGTCCCCCAGGTAAGATGGGAAAAACTGGAATGAATAGACGCGTGGCCAAAGGAACTGTTGTCCTCATTGCTTGTCGGCTCCATATAAGTCACTAATGTCTGAGCCGCAGTATGGGAAAACGTCCTTGCCGAAAAATCCACAGCCAACTCAATCATTTCCTGAGCCGTCGCATCCTCCGCAAGCACAATGCGGGTATAATAGTAGACCTTCCCGATATCCTGGAAATCCACATCAAGCCGCAAAAGATATTCCTTTCCTGATTTTAAAAGATTTTGGATCGGAAGAGTCACACAGACGCTGTCCTCGTCAGTATCCCAATCATCCAGGGATGTGACTTCCACAAGGCGTTCCAAATCCAGGCTGCGAATCTCATAGCCGATACCGCGTACTGCTGCTTTTCCGCCGCGGATACGGACCGCCAACATCCGATCGGAAGGAAGCACGGTCAGGCTGTCTCCAACCAGGGCATTCCCCATATCCTGGCGATAACCAGGCATTGGATTCATCTCCCGCCCAAACATATCCACATACGCCACGGGAAGCCTAGCTTCTTCAAAAGCCGTATATATAGCGTCCTTCCGGGGCATCCATTCCCGTTTTCCCACAACATATGCAATCAGCGCAATAGTGAAAATACCAAATAAAATTCCAACCTTTTTCAGGATACGATTCATACTTAATGATATTCCTTTCTCTGCCGTTCCTTTTATTTTATCTGTTTTTCCTCCAAACTACAACTAAATTCTTTTTTAATTCGTCACGTTACTGTTCACCGGTACCCTGTGAACGTAACCGCATATGCCCATATTAAATTGCCTTCGGGTTCTAAGCGCCAGTGGCGCTTGTTTAGAACCGACCGGAACGGAGTGTAGACGGGGGCATATGCTTTGCTCCCATAATGATATCTGCCCATGGCTAATCAGCGGAGTGATTAGCCATGGTGTGAACAGTAACTTCGTCACTGTCCGTGTCACATTTAATTTTTTTCACTCTTGCCAAATCCTTACAAATCCGATATAATAAAACTACCAATTCTGGTATTCTTTATTTTCTCAAACAGTTTCTCTTAACCATTCTATTTTTCAGGAGGTATCAACATGGACTACAACACATTTTTAACAATGATCACACAAAGCTTACAGCAAAAGCTTGGCAGCAATTACGTATTAGCCATCCATCCCGTCCCTAAAAACAATGGAGTTATCCTGGACGGCTTGACTGTCCAATCTCCCACTTCTCATCTGACACCGACAATTTATTTAAACCCCTACTACGAACAATTCCAGGATGGCTTGACATCAGATGAAATCATCTCCGATATCCTGGATCTGCTTTTAGCCAATCCTCTATGTTCTTCTCTCAATGAAACCGATCTCACCGACTTTTCTCAAATGAAACCGCGGATTATGATGCGGCTCATCCATGCCGATTCCAACATCAAATTGCTTTCCGAGATACCCTACATTCCCTGTCTGGATTTAGCCGTCATTTTCTATCTGTTCCTGGACCGCAACGCTGCCGGTCAGATGACCACACTTATACACAACGAATACCTGGAATACTGGCAGATAAGCAAAAAAGAACTTTTTCGCCTGGCCTTAAGCAATACCCCCAAAGCCTTCCCCCCCAAAATCACCGATATTGCCGATGTAATGAAAGATATCGCCCGGCATAACCTGGGAGATGCCTATAATGAAAAGGCTTTAGATGAACTTCTGCAGGAGGAAACCAATATTTCTCCTCTATATGTGCTTTCCAATCAGTCCGCTATTTACGGCGCCTGCTGCATTCTCTATCAAAACTTATTAAAAAACTTCGCAGACTGCCTGGAAAAGGATCTAATCATCCTTCCCTCCAGTATCCACGAAGTTCTTCTTGCTCCTTACGAAAAGGAAATTTCCTATCAAGATCTCAATTCTTTAGTGGACAACATCAACCGCTGTGAAGTACCCACGGAAGATCAGCTTTCCAACCACGTTTACCTCTATCTTCGGGAAACCGATCAAATCATTATTCCCTCCGACGATTACCAACCTGTTTAGCACAACCTGCTCCCTATTTGAAATACTGCCACGGCGGCTATCCATGCGGCTAAAATCTGAAGAGCCATCATACCTATGGTAAATTTCCATGATCTGGTCTCACGTCGGATAGTCCCGATAGCTGCCACACAAGGAGTGTATAAAAGACAAAATACCATCAAAGCATAAGCATTGGCTCCGCCAAAACCTATGGGAATCAAGCTGGCGTAAAGCTCTGCCATTCCTGCTGCCGAATTGATATTGCTGATTCCGAACAAGACGGAAAAACTGGACACTACCACCTCTTTTGCCGAAAGGCCGGAAATCAGCGCTACCGCCACTTGCCAAAAACCCAAGCCGGCCGGCGCCAACACAGGCGACAGTATCCTGCCGAATATAGCGGCAAAGCTCCCCGTTACCTCAGTAACATAGCCGGACGGACCAAAATTCAATACAAACCAGAGTACAATAGATGCCACAAAAATGGTGGTTCCCGCTTTGGATAAATAATCCTTTACTTTATCCCACACATAAATAGCTACCGTACGGGCATTGGGCGCCTTATATTCAGGCAATTCAATTAACAGTGCATCCTCCATATTCTGAGACGCCTCCTGCCCCCCGGCCGTCTTCCGGCCCAGATACCATTTATCAAATAAATTAACCCCGAAAGCCAAAAGAATCGCTGTTCCCATTCCAATCAGGTACAAAGAATAGGCGGCCAGCAATGCGTGTTCGGCAAAGAACAAATCGGCAAACAACACATAAATCGGCAGACGCGCCGAGCAGGACATAAAGGGGGTAATCAATATCGTCCTTCTCCGATCCCGCTCGCTTGGCAATGCACGGGAAGCCATTACTGCCGGAACCGTGCAGCCAAATCCCAACAACATAGGCAGGAAAGCCTTTCCTGATAAACCGACCCGTCCCATAATCTCATTCATCACATAAGCCACCCGTGCCATATAACCACTATCTTCCAAAAAAGCCAGTGCCAAAAACAAGATAAAAATATTGGGCAAAAAAGTTAGAATTCCTCCCACTCCGGCAACAATCCCGTCCACCACAAGCGAAATCATCCCCGGCGAAGCATGAATATAAAGCAAAAAGCCGGATACCATAGCGGAGAACCAATCCACCCCCACTTCAAAATATCCTTTTAAAAAATCACCCACTGTAAAAGTCAGGAAAAACACCACAGCCATAATCCCTAAAAACCAAAAGAATCCTCCTACCGGATGGGTCAGCCAGCGGTCTATCTTGTCGGTAAACGCCGCTCTCTCCTGTTTGTTAAACAAGCACTCTTCAATAATCTCCTCAATATAATCATATTTTTCATTAATAATTTTTTTCTCAAAACCGGATTCCACAATAAAATCCACATCTACCGGGTGGTCGTTCTTCACTTCGGAATCCTTTTCCAAAAGCTTGACTGCATGCCAGCGCATATTATCCATATCGCCGTACTTGGCACGCAAAATATTCTCGATTTGTCTTATCCTGCCTTCGATATCCTCATCATACCGGACTACAACACCTTGAGGTTCTTCTTCGTAATGATGGACTACCGCATGCAGCAGCACATCCAAGCCGGTTCTTTTCCTGGCCGACACCGGCACCACGGGAATATGTCCCAGCATTTCCGGAAGGCGGTGCAGGTCAATCTCCATTCCCCGTTCTTCCACAATATCCATCATATTCAGAGCCAGGATAACCGGCTTCTTTAGCTCTAAAAGCTGCAGCGTCAAATACAGGTTCCGCTCTAAAGACGATGCATCCGCCACGTTGATAATCACATCAACCTCGCCTTCCTCAATACATCGGCGAGTCACAATTTCCTCAATCGTATATGAAGTCAGGCTGTATATCCCCGGTAAATCAATAACACGAATCGGCCTGCCTTTATAGCTGGTTCGCCCTTCTACCCGCTCCACAGTAACACCGGGCCAATTCGCCACTTTTAGACTGGAACCGGTAAATGCATTGAATAGCGTAGTCTTTCCGCAATTGGGATTGCCTACAAACCCTACGCAAATTTCTTTTCCCTTATCTGCCATGGATGGCCACCTCCCTTTTCCCTGCCTTGCCATGGCTGCCGTTTATATCCTCCCGGATAAATATACCATCACTAATCCGTTTTCCTACCGCCAAACGGGTCCCCCGTATCTTAAAAATCACCGATCCGCTGCCCTTTTTATTCAGAATAGCCACCGGCGTCATCTCATTCACCCCCAAAGCCGCCAAACGGCGGCTGATGGCTTCCTCTACGGCCACATGCTCTACCAGATAAGTTTTTCCTACCTCACCCTCGTTTAATTTCATCACGGATGCCTCCTTTTTGACAAACACGCATTGCCGTCATCTATCTCTGCGTATTTGAACTATCAACTATCCATCGATGAAAACTATACTCTTATTGAGAATATTTGTCAATAATACCCGTCTTATGTCTCCAATTCCCACAACATCTTTTTGATCTGAAGCATCCGGTCCCTCAGAAGCGCAGCCTCCTCAAAGTTTAATTCTGCCGCTGCCTGATTCATTTTCTTCTGCAGTTCCTTGGCCAACTTGCCTAGTTCCTTTGCATCCATAGATTCCGGATCTTTTTCCAATTTCCCTGGCACAGCCTGAGCCGCTTTTGAGATAGCGATCAGATCGCGGACAGCTTTTTTAATCGTTGTAGGGGTAATCCCATGTTCCTCATTGTATTTCTGCTGGATCTGCCGACGCCGGTTCGTCTCTTCAATAGCTGTCCGCATAGAATCCGTTATCGTATCCGCATACATAATTACATGTCCGTCTGCATTTCTTGCCGCTCTCCCGATGGTTTGAATCAGGGAAGTTTCCGAACGCAGGAATCCTTCCTTATCCGCATCCAGTATAGCCACCAAAGTAATCTCCGGGATATCCAGACCTTCACGCAGCAGATTAATCCCTACCAGCACGTCGAATACATCCATTCGCATATCCCGGATGATTTCCGCCCGTTCCAAAGTATCAATATCCGAATGGAGATACTTAACCCGGATTCCCACATCACGCATATAATCCGTCAAATCTTCAGCCATCCGCTTTGTCAATGTAGTTATCAGCACTTTATTATGCCCTGCCGTCTCCTTATTGACCTCCGATACCAAATCGTCAATCTGCCCTTCCACCGGCCGCACAGAAATCTCTGGATCCAAAAGCCCTGTAGGCCGAATAATCTGTTCCACCCTCATAAGCTCATGTTCTGCCTCATATTGATTGGGTGTGGCGGATACAAACATCATCTGATCGATTTTACTCTCAAATTCCCCAAAATTCAAAGGACGGTTATCCAGCGCCGACGGCAGGCGAAAACCAAAATCCACCAAAGTCTGCTTCCGGGAACGATCCCCAGCATACATTCCCCGCACCTGCGGCAAGGTAATATGTGACTCGTCAATAATTATCAAAAATTCATCCGGAAAATAATCAATCAAAGTCCACGGCGGTTCTCCCGGCTTTCCAAATGTCAAATGGCGGGAATAATTTTCAATACCGGAACAAAAACCGGTTTCCCTCATCATCTCCACATCAAAATTGGTTCTCTCTGCAATTCGCTGAGCTTCCAATAGCTTATCTTCGCTTTTAAAATACCCAACCTGCTGCTTCATCTCCTCCAGAATATTTTCTGTCGCAGCCATCAGTTTATCCTTAGGTACTACATAATGAGACGCAGGGAAAATCGCCAAATGACCCAACTGCAGCTTTGGTTCTCCACTCAATCCGTCAATTTCCGTGATCCGATCTACCTCGTCTCCAAAAAACTCAATCCGATAGGCTTCGCTGCCCGAATAGGCCGGATATACTTCTATCACATCACCTCGTACCCGAAAAGTTCCTCGATGAAAATCCATATCATTACGAGTGTACTGAATATCTACTAATTTATGGATGATTTCATCCCGATCCCGCACCATCCCCGGCCGCAGGGAGATCACCATCTCCTTATAATCAATCGGACTCCCCAATCCGTAAATGCAGGATACGGAAGCTACAATAATCACATCCTTCCGCTCCGATAATGCCGCCGTGGCGGAATGGCGCAGCTTGTCGATCTCGTCGTTGATGGCGGAATCTTTCTCGATGTAGGTGTCCGTGGAGGGGACGTAGGCTTCAGGTTGGTAGTAGTCGTAATAGGACACAAAATACTCCACTGCATTCTCCGGGAACATCTCCTTGAATTCTCCGTAGAGCTGCGCCGCAAGCGTCTTGTTGTGGGCGATGACCAGCGTCGGCTTCTGCAATTCCTGAATGACATTCGCCATCGTAAATGTCTTGCCGGAACCCGTAACCCCTAGTAAAGTCTGGAATTGATTGCCCTCCTTGAAGCCTTTGACCAGCTCGGCGATGGCCTGCGGCTGGTCGCCTGTGGGCTTGTAGGGGGCTTGTAATTTGAACTCTGGCATATGAAAACCTCCAATTTGTGACCGAAAAAAGTTTGCTTATTCGCCCGAAATTCGTGTAATTTGATTTTCGATTCGTGTAAAATGGGCTTGCAAAGCTGGCGAATAAGCGTTAAAATAGCAATTACACGAATGCAGGTCACAAAACCGTATTTTTAAAACGTAACAACACTGAATAACACCAGCCAGTACAGATAGTATTATCCAGTCATTTGGTTTTTCATTATAACACATAAGTCAAAAAAAGTACAGACCAAAATCGAACTTTTGTTCTGTGCTTTTTTCATGCGATTTGATTATGCCAGTATCTTATTTTCATGCAAGAAACTCTCTGATTTGTTCTATATAATTATCCTCTGAAAAATCTGTACCGTTTTCACTTTCCT
>CANDBT010000041.1 GCA_947383005.1 uncultured bacterium
AGCAGCAACTCGTTTATCTTACCACATCTTCCCGATTCTGTCAACAACTTTTTTCGACTTTTTTATTTTCTTTTTTTCTTACTATCGAATCAAAGAAAACATTATTTTTATGAAATAGAGCGGAGAAAGAGGGATTTGAACCCTCGCGCCGGTTGCCCGACCTACACCCTTAGCAGGGGCGCCTCTTCGGCCTCTTGAGTATTTCTCCGAATAACTATTTCTTATGATTTGCTTAGAAACTATACTGTTCCGAAGCGCATTACCGATTATAAGCGAAAAAACTCAGCTTGTCAACCCATATTTTTCAATTTTTTAACAAATTATTTTACCTTTTTTGTTCTATACTAAATATAGTTTTTTTTGTTTTGGTTTTCCTATATCTTGATTTTTCATTCCATACTCGATTCCGAAAATTTATTATTTTTATCTTTTATATATGAGCATAATTCTGAGCTGCCATTTCATAAAGGTCATTTCCCTCTGAATCTATAACTACAATCACCGGAAAATCTTTTACCTCCAGTTTTCGTATTGCTTCTGTTCCTAAGTCATTATAAGCAATTATTTCTGAAGAAAGAATTCTTTTGGACAGCAATGCCCCTGCTCCTCCGATCGCAGCAAAATAAACGGAATGATTTCTGACAATCGCTTCCTTCACTTGTCGGCTTCGTTTTCCTTTTCCAATCATTCCGCCAAGTCCCATATCCAATAATTGCGGTGTATATTTATCCATACGGCTGGCAGTAGTAGGACCGGCAGAGCCAATCGGTCTCCCTTCTCTGGCAGGTGACGGCCCCATATAATAAATAATATTTTCTTTTATATCCAAAGGAAGTTCTTCTTGCTGTTTCAAAGCATCCTGCATCCGTTTATGAGCTGCGTCTCTGGCCGTATAAATTACTCCACTAATTAACACATAATCCCCCGCCTTTAATTGTAAAATTTCTTTCTTGCTAATCGGAACTTTTATCCTTCTATCCATAATTTTTCTCCTTAATCATATAAATTGTAGCAGTTCAGCATATAGTATTCAATTAAATTATCCTATGTATATGCCGATTTACATGACAACAAATATTTATTGCTACGGGAAGTCCGGCAATGTGAGTGGGATATGTTTCGATATTCACGGCAAAAGCCGTGACTTTTCCTCCTAGTCCGCCTGGACCAATTCCCAGATTGTTAATTTTTTCCAACATCTCTTTTTCCAAATCATTTATATAGGCAACCGGCGAAGATTCTCTTAAATCTCTGGTCAAAGCTTTCTTAGCCATTAAAGCACATTTCTCAAAAGTACCTCCAATTCCTACTCCCACAACCATAGGAGGACATGCATTAGGCCCGGCATCTTTGACTGTTGTTAAAATAGCTTCTTTCACTCCGTCTATTCCATCTGCAGGCTTCAACATAAATATTCGGCTCATATTTTCGCTCCCAAATCCTTTGGGCGCCACAACAATATGAACATTCTCTCCTTCCACAATGTCATAATGAATAACTGCCGGAGTATTATCTTTGGTATTTTCCCGCTCAATAGGATCTTTTACCACAGATTTACGCAAATACCCTTCCGCATATCCCTCTTTTACTCCCTGGTTAATTGCTTCACTCAAAGAACCTCCTTCAAAATGAACTTCTTGACCAATTTTTAAAAATATTACCGCCATTCCCGTATCCTGGCAAATAGGGATTTGATCTTGAGCAGCAATAGTTAAATTTTCATCTAATTGTTCTAATATTTGTTTTCCTAAAGGTGAACACTCTCTTTTTAGTGACTCTTCAAAGACTGTTTTCATATCTGGAGACAGATAATAATTGGATTCAATGCACATCTCTTTAATTTGCCTTGTAATTTCCGATACATGTATGATTCTCATTATGCTTCTCCTTATCTCAAATATGTGCTCGCTGTGTTTTATTTGTACCTGAACTTATGAGGTGGTTTAAGAAAGCCATCCGCTGTTAAACAGATGGCTTTTCATTTATTTGTTTAAATCTAATTCTTCCAATCCTTCTCCTTCCGACTTTTCACCATCATCTCTTACTTTAGCAATACTGGCTACTCGTACATCGGAATTTTGGTCAATGTCCATTAACTTCACTCCTGACGTATTCCGTCCGATTTTGGAAATATCATCAACAGAAATGCGAATTACTACTCCTTCTGTAGTAATCATCATAATATCATGATCATCATGAACCAATTTGGCTCCTACAATATCTCCTGTCTTCCCTGTTATCTTATAACAAAGAACACCTTTTCCTCCTCTGTTTTGTATAGTAAACTCTTCAATGGGAGTACGTTTTCCCATACCATTAGCCGACACTACCAGCAAACACTCACCTTGTGTATGCATCTGCATACCTACTACTTCATCATCTTTATTTAGTTTCATACCGATAACGCCGATAGATACCCTTCCTGTAATTCGTACATCTGTTTCATGAAAACGAATACACTGACCCTTTTTCGTTACTAAAAAGATATCCTTGGTATTATCTGTGGCCTTTACCTCGATCAACTCGTCACCTTCACGCAATACTATCGCTTGAAGGCCGGTTTTACGTACATTTTCATATTCTTTTACCGATGTTTTTTTAACCATGCCATTACGGGTAGCCATTAATAAATAATCCTTGCTTTCATACTGCCTAATCGGAATAATAGCACTGATTTTTTCATCAGGCTGGAGTTGAATTAAATTAACAATAGCCGTTCCCCTTGCCGTCCGGCTTCCCTCGGGGATCGCATAGGCTTTGAGCCTATACGCACGTCCTTTGTTGGTAAAAAACATAATATAGTTATGATTATGAGTCAATATCAGATCTTCAATATAATCCTCATCAATAATTTGCATTCCCTTTATTCCCTTGCCGCCCCTGTTTTGACTTTTAAAATTATCAATGCTCATCCGCTTGATATAGCCTAGTTTCGTCATGGCCACAATGGTTTTTTCATTAGGAATCAAATCTTCCATCGACATGTCATATTCATCAAATCCAATAGATGTCCTCCGATCATCTCCAAACTTTTCAGAAATCACCAAAATTTCTTTTCGGATAACTCCTAACAGTTTTTTCTCATCTGCCAGAATAGCCTTCAACTCCTCGATTTTTATTTTTAGTTCATTATACTCGTTTTCCAGCTTTTCTCTTTCCAAACCGGTCAGTGTACGCAAACGCATATCCACAATAGCCTGAGCCTGGGCATCACTTAAGCCAAAACGATCCATTAACTGATTTTTAGCATTTTGTACCGTCTCGGATCCACGGATAATCCGAATAACTTCGTCAATATGATCCAAGGCAATCAGTAAACCTTCTAAAATATGCGCCCGCTCTTCTGCTTTATTCAGTTCATATTTTGTTCTGCGGGTTACAACGTCTTCCTGATGCCTCAAATAATGAATCAGCATATCCAGAAGATTGAGTACTTTTGGTTCATTATTGACCAAAGCCAGCATATTCACCCCAAAAGTGTCTTGAAGCTGAGTATGCTTATATAGCTGATTTAAAATCACATTGGCATTTACATCCCGACGCAGTTCAATTACTACACGCATTCCCTGACGGTTTGATTCATCTCGCAAATCAGTAATGCCGTCTATCCGTTTCTCCTTCACCAAATCGGCAATCTTCTCAATTAATCTTGCTTTATTGACTAAATAAGGCAACTCTGTCACAACAATTCGGTTTTTACCGTTAGGCATGGCTTCAATGTCCGAAACAGCGCGGACTTTCAGCTTACCACGGCCGGTTCGATAAGCCTCTTCAATGCCAGCTTTTCCCATAATAGTAGCTCCTGTAGGAAAATCAGGACCCTTGACAATTTCTAAAAGTTCCTCTATGGTAGTACCCCTGTCCTCCAGAATCCGATTATCAATAATTTTTACCACTGCAGAAATTACTTCTCTCAGATTATGCGGCGGTATGTTAGTAGCCATGCCCACAGCAATACCTGTAGTTCCGTTTACCAACAGATTGGGAAAACGAGAAGGCAATACGGTTGGTTCTCTTTCTGTCTCATCAAAGTTCGGCACAAAATCAACGGTGTCTTTATTGATATCGGCCAGCATTTCCATAGAAATCTTACTTAAACGAGCTTCTGTATAACGCATGGCAGCCGCGCCGTCACCATCTACAGAGCCAAAATTTCCATGGCCATCTACCAATGGGTAACGAGTAGACCATTCCTGGGCCATATTAACCAAAGCCCCATAAATTGAACTGTCCCCATGAGGATGATATTTACCCATGGTATCACCAACAATACGAGCACATTTCCGGTGCGGCTTATCCGGGCCATTGTTCAACTCAATCATCGAATATAAAACCCGTCTCTGAACTGGTTTTAAGCCGTCTCTTACATCGGGAAGGGCACGGGAAACAATCACGCTCATGGCATAATCAATATAGGATTTCTCCATCGTTGATTTTAAATCTATGTCATGCACTTTATCAAAAACATTTGGTTCCATAAATCTCCTCCTTATCCCCACCGTTCAACTCATGATTTAAATGTCCAAATTCTGTACATATCTGGCATTTGCCTCAATAAATTCCCGTCTTGGTTCTACCTGGTCTCCCATTAAGGTAGTAAAAGTCAAATTTAATTCAGAAAGAATATCATCATCCATATTTACCCGCAGAAGCACTCTTCTCTCCGGGTCCATAGTAGTTTCCCAAAGCTGTTCGGCATCCATCTCTCCCAATCCTTTATAACGTTGGATTTTATTATTATTGTCACGCCCTACCTCTTTAAGAATCTCATTCAGCTCTTCATCACTGTAAGCATACCAAATTCTTTTATTTTTCTCCAGTTTATACAAAGGCGGCTGTGCCAGATATACATGTCCCTGACGAATCAGTTCCGGCATAAATCGATACAAAAAGGTCAGCATTAACGTACTGATGTGAGCGCCATCCACATCTGCATCTGTCATGATAATGATTTTATGATAACGAAGCTTGGAAATATTGAAGTCATCATGAATACCTGTTCCAAAAGCAGTAATCATAGCTTTAATTTCTGCATTGGCATAAATTTTATCTAATCTTGCTTTTTCTACATTTAATATTTTCCCTCTTAAAGGAAGGATCGCCTGGGTATCTCTTGAACGGGCAGTTTTAGCCGAACCACCTGCCGAATCACCCTCAACAATAAAAATCTCACATTTTTCCGGATCTTGATTGGAACAATCAGCTAACTTTCCTGGCAAAGCCATCCTTTCCAAAGCAGTTTTCCTACGGGTCAAATCCCTGGCTTTTCTGGCAGCAGCTCTGGCCCTTTGAGCCAAAACCGATTTCTCACAAATTTTCTTTGCTATGTTAGGATTTTGCTCCAGAAAATATGTCAATTGCTCACTGACAATACCATCTACAGCCCCTCTTGCTTCACTGTTGCCCAGCTTTTGTTTTGTCTGTCCTTCAAACTGAGGATTTTCCACTTTAATACTGATTATAGCTGTCAATCCTTCACGAATATCCTCACCGCTCAAATTTTCTTCACTGTCTTTCAGTAATTTGCTCTTACGGGCATATTCATTGATAGTTTTGGTTAAGGCATTTCGATATCCAGCTAAATGAGTACCCCCTTCAGGCGTATTGACATTATTGACAAAACTGTACACGCTTTCGCTGTATGAATCATTATGCTGCATTGCCACTTCCACATAAACATTATCCTTGCTGCCTTCACAATAAATTACTTTATCATAAAGAGGTGCTTTGCCTTTGTTCAGATAGGTGACAAATTCCTGTATTCCTCCTTCATAATGAAACGTTTTTTCTTTTTTTTCTTCCCGGTCATCCCGCAGAATGATTTTTAAATTTTTAGTCAGAAACGCGGTTTCTTGTAAATGAGCGCGAAGTATTCCGAAATCATACACGGTTTCTTCAAAAATTTCCGGATCAGGTAAAAACTGCACTTCTGTACCGTGCTTGTCACTGGAGCATTCTCCTGTTATCTTCAACGGATACATTACCTTTCCTCGTTCATAGCGCTGCTGATAAATTTTTCCTTCCTGGTAAATCCTCACTTCCAACCATAAAGAAAGTGCATTTACTACAGAAGCACCCACTCCATGAAGTCCTCCGGACACCTTGTATCCGCCACCGCCAAATTTACCTCCTGCATGCAGGATAGTAAATACCACTTCCACAGCAGGGATACCCGCCTTTTTTTGAATGCCTACAGGAATCCCCCGGCCATTATCAATAACAGTAATGGAATTATCGGCATTGATGAATACTTCAATTTTGTCACCAAATCCGGCCAATACCTCATCTACAGAATTGTCAACGATCTCATAAACGAGATGATGCAATCCTTTTGATGATGTACTGCCGATATACATACCCGGCCGCTTCCGAACCGCTTCCAGCCCTTCTAAAATCTGAATTTGGTCCGCTCCATATTCTGCACCCATGTTACTTCCTCCTTTATTTCCGTAAGCAATGAGCCAAGTACCGTTATAGCCCGGTCTCAAAGCCAAACAGCAGTATTAATTTTCCTGTATCGCCGTACCGCTAACAACACGAAAAATACGATCAATCGGAAAACGATTAGTTACAAAATCTTCCAAACCTGTACAGGTAATCACTGTTTGAATCTGATCAATAGCAGAGAGCAATTGGTTTTGTCGTTTTCCGTCCAGTTCCGATAATACATCATCCAACAAAAGGACAGGGTTATCTTTAACTAATATTTTCACCAATTCAATTTCTGCCAGTTTTAAGGATAGAGCAACCGTCCGCTGCTGCCCCTGAGAACCAAACCGGCGAATATCCATCTGTCCAATATAAAAACCAATATCATCCCTATGCGGTCCAATCAGAGTAGTTTTTTGCTTTTTATCTGAAGTTCTGCTTCTGGCAATGCTTTCCTCCAGATTTTCTTCTTGAGCACAAGGATCATAAATTATCTGGAGATTTTCTTTTTCTCCTGATAATTTCCAATGAATTTTGCTGATAATTTTATTTAATCTAACAATAAAATCTTTGCGGCAACGAATAATCTCTCGACCATAGCGAACCAACTGTGCATCCCAAATATCTAATGTTTCTTCACATTCCGGCTTAAAAACCAAATCTTTTAACAATCGGTTCCTTTGCACTAATATTCGATTGTAAGAAGAAAGAGAATGAATATAAATTTTATTTAACTGACATAATTCCAAATCAATAAATTTCCGCCTCTCTGCCGGACCGTTTTTTATCAAATTCAAATCTTCCGGAGAAAAAAACACTACATTTACCATTCCCAACAATTCACTGGCTTTTTTGATAGGGATTCCATTTACCGCGACTCCTTTGGCTTTATTCTTCTTTAGATGAATATCAATACGATAAGGAACATCCTTTTTCTGAAGATTTATTTTAATATGAGCCTCTTCTTCATGAAAACGAATCATCTCCTTATCTTTGCTACCGCGGTGGGATTTTGTTGTACAACAGACATAAACGGCTTCTAAAATATTGGTTTTCCCTTGAGCGTTATTGCCATACAAAATATTAGTTCCCGGATTAAACTGTATATGTAATTTTTCATAATTGCGGTAATTCTTTAACTGGATCGATTCAATAATCATTCCCTTTATCCTTCCGCATCGGATATGATATGGATATCTTTTCCTTCATATGTAATTATATCTTTGTGATGCAGTTTTTTCCCTCTCTGAGTTTCTGCAATGCCATTGACCCTAACCAAACCATTTTCAATGATATGTTTAGCTTCAGCGCCAGAATCACATAATCCTGACGCTTTAAGAGCCTGCCCCAATTTAATATAATCTGTCTTTAATTTAATTGTTTCCATTTTTTCCCCTTTTTATTCTATCCCAATAAATGATATGGCTATAATTCCGATTACAGGGAGCCGGTTATGTTTCCTATAATTAAAATATGCCGATACGTTGATTTTACTCGGCAATAAAATTAACTGGTAAAATTAAATAAATATAATTTCCGGCATCATCTTTTATAAAACAAGGAGATTTAGGATTTAACATATAAATATCTACTTCTTCATCGTCAATCACACGAAGAGCATCCAACAGAAATTTCGGATTGAAAGCAATCATAATATTATCGCCGCTTTTTTTTGCCGTAAGATCTGCATCCATAGATCCATATGCTGAACGTATCCGCATATTAACATTATTTTCTTCGATATTAAAAATAATTGGTTTACGGTCATTATCCCTGATCATAATGATTGCCCGATCAATATTATCCATAAAATCTCGTTTGTTCACTTTAATATGAGTTTTATAATCGGTAGACAACATATGATCAATCTTAAAAAATTCCCCTTCTATCAGTCGGGAAACTACAATGGTTTCATCAAATTCGAATAAAATATGATTGTTGCTGAAATAAATGAGAACTTCTTTTTCATTATCTCCGGAAAGTATTTTACTAACTTCAGAAAGAGCTTTTCCCGGGATAATTACTTTCCTGTTCTCATATACATCCTTTAGTAATATATTACGAATGGAAATCCGATGCCCATCCAAAGAAACTACTTTCAATAGATTGTCTTTGATTTCCATTAATTCGCCGCCCATCATTTTATTACTGTCATTAGGCGAGATGGAAAAAATTGTCTGCCGAATAGATTCTTTTAAAGAAAATTGAGACAGACAAACATATTGCTCCCTTTCTATATAAGGAATATACGGGTATTCCTGGGGATCTCTTCCCTGGATTTTAAATATGGCGTTGTTGCATTTAATGACTGTTTTAAAACGTTCATCAGAAGTGATCGTTACTTCTGATGCATTATCAGGAAGTTTTCGAATAATCTCTGAAAAGATTTTTGATTCCAGGGCAATACTTCCTTTTTCTAAAATGGATCCATCTATTTTCGTTTCTATACCCAATTCTGTATCATTTCCTGTCAGTTTGATTTCTCCGGCTGTAGCATCTATCAATATACATTCTAAAATATTCATCGTCGTTTTTGAAGGAATGGCTTTTAATACGATGTTGATTCCGTTCATCAAGGTCTCTTTCTGGAATACCAGCTTCATGTTGATAATTTCCTTTCTGTTTGTTCGGTTGTTATCATAGATTAATATATAATTAAATTTCGTCGTAACCGTAGTAGGGTTTGTGAATTTGTGTAAAAGGTGTTTTTCCCTAGAAAATAAAGGAAAATCCCCTGTGAAAAGGCATGTTGAAAACTATTTTTAAGTTCAGATGAAATTGAGGGCTTTTCCACAGGAGAAAAATTTTACTCCAGATAGTTGGGGAAAACTTTAAGTTATCCACCAAAAAAGTGGACATATCCACAAAAAAATGTGTATAACTTTTAAATAGTATATATCGTAAAAACCTGATAAAATAAAGGAATATTATTATTTTTGACTCATTTTCTTTTTTAGGATATCCACAGTGTTCTGGAGTGTCGGAGTATTTTCCAAGTCTTTGGTAATTTTTTCAATTCCATGAATAACCGTAGTGTGATCACGCCCCCCCATGGCTTTGCCAATTTCCTGTAAAGGAGTATCAGTCATATTGCGGCATAAATACATGGCGACCTGTCTGGGATAGGATATTTCTTTATTGCGTCTTTGAGAAAGAATATCCGCCGGGGTCAGATTGTAATGTTCTGCTACTACTTGGATAATAAATTCAGGAGTTATTTTTTTGACTCCGCCAGGAGAAATAATATCTTTTAAAGCATCTTCCGCCATGGAAATGCTGATTTCCTTAGTATTTCCTAATTTGGAAAAGGCTACGATTTTTGTTAGAGCGCCCTCTAATTCACGAATATTTGATTTAATGTTGCTGGCAATGTATTTAATCACTTCATTGTCAATATTGTAGCCTTCCATTTCTTCTTTTTTCCGCAATATTGCCATGCGGGTTTCGTAGTTGGGAGGTTGGATGTCTACGGTCAAACCCCATTCAAACCGGGAACGGAGGCGCTCTTCTAAAGTTTCAATATCCTTAGGCGGTTTATCTGAGGATATGATAATCTGCTTTTTTGATTCGTAGAGAGTGTTGAAGGTATGGAAAAATTCTTCCTGAGTACTTTCTTTTCCGATAATAAATTGAATATCATCAATGAGCAGTACGTCGTTATTCCGATATTTTTCTCTAAATTCGGTTGTGGAGATGTTATTTTTATTTCGTATAGCGTCAATCAGTTCGTTGGTGAATTTTTCCGAAGTTACATAAAGTATCTTTGCATTCGGATTGTTTTTCATGATAAAATTGGCGACAGAGTGCATTAAGTGGGTTTTCCCCAGTCCCACACCTCCATAAATGAATAACGGGTTATAAATTTCACCAGGGGATTCAGCGACAGCCAAAGAAGCGGCATGAGCCAGATTGTTGTTGGCCCCGACTACAAAAGTATCGAAAGTATATTTAGGATTTAAGTTGGCGTTTTGAAGTGCTTCCTGGCTGACTTTATTTGCCGTCTTATTGATCAGTTGATTGTGTGCGGCCTTTTCTTCTTCAATCTGGTCTTTGACGATAAAGTCTATTTCGCATTTGATGCTGGTGATTTCCTCAATGGCTACTTTGATCAGAAAGCTGTATTTCTTTCTGATATACCCGAGAAAATTGGCGTCAGGGACGATGATTCTTACGATATTTCCCTGTTCAAAAGAATAAAGATCGAGAGGAACCAGCCATGTATTGAATGAAACATCCGATACCTCGTGTTCTTCCTTTATATAATGTAAGATATCATCCCATTTAGCCTTTAGTGTTTCTATCATGCCTGTGTCTCCTCATTTATGTTTGAAAAGTGTATACTTTGGCTTCTCTTGTGGATAATTACGTTTTAATTTGTGGATATGCACACGAACCCAATCTATATTTATTGTATAACAAAACGAAAGGATTTTCAATGAAAATTTAGAAAGGAATGCTATAATTCCCTATTATTGAACGATAATTGAATCAGAAAAATTTACAGATACTTCGAAATTGTGAAAGTTATCTACATTTATCAACAAACTTATCCACATTATGTGGATAAGTTTGTTCACACAATACACAGAAAATGTTTATTTTTTTAATGCTATGTTTAAGGTAATGGATATTATGCTGGCGATAAAGGAACAGATAATCGCTTCGATAAGTCCCTGCAGGCCGACAAAGGCGATAACAAAGGCCAAAGGATTCGTAGTACCCAGATTATGAGTGAGCTCCTGAATGCAGTCTGTGCGGTAAAAGATTACTACCAGGGAAGTCATAAAAAACAGGGTGTTGAGAAGAGGACAGCTTAAACTGGCAACAAAACAGGATGTTTTTCTGTTGATTTTCTTTGATATTTGAAAAATTATTCCGCATAGAAATCCAGTCATGACTCTGGGTACTATGCAGGTAAAAAATACACCGATAGGGTTGATGGATAGAAGTATAGTCAGGAAAGAACCGGAAGTGAGGCATAAAATAAAACTGGTGATTCCAAATACGAGCCCGCAGAAAGCTCCGCTTTTAGGGCCGAGGATAATTGCTCCGACGGCTACAGGAACAGTAAGAAAAGTGATAGACAGGCCGGGAGTACGGAAATATCCTAAAGGGGTAAAGGACATGATGAGAATAATTGATGACATTAAGGCCAATTGTGCCATATGTCTGGTGCTGGTTACTGATTGTTGATTCATAATTCTCCTTTTTCGTCTGATAAAACGGCGCGAAGCGTCCCCTGTTTTTCAGACCTTTTATTTATTTGGGGAATGCAGGCACAGAAGAAAGAAAATAAAACAGATGGTGATGGAGAGCAATAAATAGAGTTACTGCCTTCAGGTCAGTACTTTTGATATTCTGCAGTCATCCATTTATCTATCTTTCTTTTATAATAAAATTATGCCTTTGATGAATATATCATTTTTTATTGTTGATTGCAAGAAATATCGGTAAAAAGTGCTTGACGTAAAGATTTGTTTTCTATATAATTGAGAAGATGTTTAGTAAAATACGTCTTAATGCGGTAATCGTGTGTATTAGTGTATATTGATAGTAAGAGGAGGTGCAGGAATATGAAGATGACTTTTCAGCCAAAAAATAGACAGAGATCGAAAGTCCACGGCTTTAGAGCCAGAATGAGTACTCCAGGCGGGCGCAAGGTATTGGCAGCTAGAAGAGCAAAAGGCAGAGCAAGATTATCGGCTTGATGAACTTAGGTCACAAGAAATTGTGGCCTTTTTTTCTCTGTCTGATTTTTATGCTTTCTAGTACTGCATAGGCAAATGATTGGTTGGTTTTGTGGGAATAACGGGAACATGTTGGCAAATCATTTGGCCCGCGGGTATAGGTGATAAAATGAGAAGATTTCCGAGTATTAAAAAAAATTCTGATTTTCAGGCAGTATATCGGATGGGCATATCGCATGCTAACAGGCAGTTAGTGATGTATATAAGACAGAGTGGACAGAAAGGCAATCGAATTGGCATTTCTGTCAGTAAGAAAGTGGGAAACAGTGTAGTGAGGCATAGGATAGCCCGGCTGCTCAGAGAATGTTTCCGGTTAAACGATAGCGCATTAGAGACAGGATTGGACATCGTAGTGGTGGCCAGAGCCGCTGCAAAAGATTTGGATTATAAAACTATTGAACATGCATATTTGCATCTTTGCGGGCTGCATAACATTTTAAAGGAATCGAAGTGGGAATAGAGGGGTAAATGAATTTATGCTCAGAAAATCTTTGATTATGATGATACGTGGTTATCAGATATTTTTATCCCCTTTAAAAGTGAATATCCACTGTATTTACACGCCTACGTGTTCTCAATACGCCATTGAGGCACTGACAAAGTATGGCGTGGTGAAAGGATTATGGTTGTCTATAAGGAGGATACTTCGGTGCCACCCATGGGCTAAGGGCGGTTATGATCCAGTTCCGTAACGTATGAGGAGGTAGCAGATTGGATTACTTAGTGTTGACAAAGACCAGCGGCATTATTTTAGGGCCTGTGTCGCAGATTTTAGGATTTATTATGGATTTGCTTTTTCGTTTTACTAGTTCTTTTGGTGTAATGAATATTGGCCTATGTATTATTTTGTTCACGTTAGTTGTAAAAGTGCTTATGTTTCCTCTGACAATTAAACAGCAAAAATCTTCCAAGCTGATGTCGGTGATGCAGCCGGAGCTTATGGCTATTCAAAATAAGTATAAGGGTAAAACGGATAATGAATCCATGATGAAAATGAAAGTGGAGACGGATGCGGTTTATCAAAAATATGGCACTTCTATGACCGGTGGTTGTCTGCAGCTTGTGATTCAGCTTCCGATTCTGCTTGCTCTGTATCGGGTAATTTATAATATTCCTGCTTATGTAAGTTCAGTAAAAGCTTATTTTATGGAAGTGGTTTTTGCTGTCGCCAGTGTGAGCAGCGTGGCTGATCTTAAGGAAGGCGCGGCTTCGTCTTTGCTGCAATTTGCGACGGATCATGGAGTAACGCTGACGGGGATGAATGCTATTGGCGATTTAACCGGTGTTGCCGGCGAAGCCCTTGGCAATAAGATGGTAGATATTCTTTATAAACTCAATCCGGCTCAATGGACGGAATTGGAAACTGCTTTCAGCAACGCTTCCGCAGTGATTGCGAAAAATTCGGCAGCTATTGAAAGTATGAATGCTTTTTTTGGCATAAATTTAACTACTACTCCCTGGCAGGGTGGAATGCCTAATATAGGATGGGTAATTCCTATTCTGGCCGGATTGAGTCAGTGGCTTAGTACTAAATTGATGATGTCTAATCAGCCTCAGCAAGATGAAAACAGTACCAGTGCTCAAATGATGAAACAGATGAATGTGATGATGCCTTTAATGTCGGTATTTTTCTGTTTTACTTTCCCGGCTGCTATTGGTATTTACTGGGTGGCTAGCAGTGTATTTCAGATTATTCAGCAGATGATTGTTAATGCTTATTTGAAAAATGTTGACATTGATGAAATGGTTCGTAAAAATATGGAGAAGGCCAATGCAAAAAGAGAAAAGAAAGGTCTTCCTCCTCAAAAAATCACACAGAATGTTTCGGCAAATGTGAAAAATATGCAGGAAGCTGCTCAGCGTGAAGAACAGCGCCGTAATCAAAAGCTGGAGAAAACAAAACAACAGGTAAAAGAATCTACAGAATACTATAATATGAACGCTGAACCGGGAAGTTTGGCAGCTAAGGCTGCAATGGTTGCAAAATACAATGAAAAGCAAGCTAAACGTAATGAGAAACGTGGTAAGTAAGCAGGAGGGGATACAAAAATGGATATGATTACCATTTCGGCAAAAACATTGGATGAGGCGATTACTAAGGCGTTGTTGGAGCTTCAGACTACCAGTGATCATTTGCATTATGAAATTGTGCAAAAGGAAAGTGGTGGTTTTCTCGGAATTTTTGGCAGTAAGCCTTGCGTAATACGTGCTCGTGTTATGGGGGAGAAAGAAGAACAGGAGATCAAAAGAAAGAGAGCGGAAAAAGAAAAAGCAGAGAGAGAAGCAGCAGAAAAAGAAAAAAGAAAAAAGGCAGAGGAAGAAAGAAAAGCTGAAGCAGCAAAAAAAACCGAATTAGAGAGAAAAACTGAAATAGCAAAAAAGGCCGAGGTGGAAAAAAAGAATGAACTCGATAAGAAAGCGCCATTAAAGCCATCTCCATCAGAAAAAGTGTCAAAAAGAAATTATGAACAAAGGGAGTTTAATAACAGAAGAAAACATGAAAAGAGAGATGCTTCCCGTTATGAGAAACGGGAGATAGACGGAAAACCGGAGAGGGAAGTGAAAGTACGTCAAGAAGTTAAGATGGATGAAGAAGTAGTTCAGAAAAAGGCAAAAGATTTTTTGGAACAGGTTTTCCGTTCTATGGATATAGAAGTTTCTATTGAGACAAAAATAAATGCCGAAGAGGGTGAACTGCAGATTATTATGACCGGGGAAGGTATGGGAATTCTTATTGGGAAACGTGGTCAGACTCTGGATTCTTTGCAATATCTGGTAAGCCTGGTGGTTAATAAGGAAACGGAAGGATATTTGAGGGTCAAACTGGATACGGAAAATTATCGGGAAAGACGTAAAGAAACTTTGGAGGTTTTAGCCAGGAATATTTCTTATAAAGTGAAACGGACTAAACATCCTGTTGCTTTAGAGCCAATGAATCCTTATGAGAGGCGAATTATTCATTCAGCTCTTCAAAATGATCGTTATGTAGTTACAAGAAGTGAGGGAGAAGATCCTTACCGTCATGTTGTGATTTCTTTGAAGAGAGAGAATTATGGAGGAAGAAAAGACAGATATTCTCGCAGAGATAACCGGGATCGGGATAATCGAAATCGCGACGGACAGGTAGCGAATGTGGCAGATGATGTAATAGAAAAGAATGAAGCTGGAGAAGATTAAATAACATAAGTCATAAGGCGTCTGGTAGTGGTTTAACCACCGCCGGGCGTTTTCTTTTTTCAGATTAAATTTTGATTTAGGGAGAGAACGGACAATGAGCGGAATAATTACGGATACTATAGCAGCAATAGCCACACCTCCTGGGAATGCAGGAATAGGTATAATACGAGTCAGTGGTGATGAAGCGGTTGCTATTGTAAATAAATTATTTTATGGCAAGAAAAAGAATATTGATTTGTTTACTGTTCCTTCTCATCTGTTAAATTATGGAACAATTCAGGATGGTGACGAATTGTTGGATGAGGTATTAGTTGCTGTTATGCGTGGCCCACATAGTTATACGGCGGAAGATACAGTGGAAATCAATTGCCATGGTGGTTTTCTGGTAACAAGAAAAATTCTGGAGACAGTGATTAAATATGGCGCCAGGCCGGCAGAGCCAGGAGAGTTTACTAAGAGAGCTTTTTTACATGGCCGAATAGATTTGTCTCAAGCTGAGGCTGTAATGGATTTGATTCATGCTCAAAATGAATATGCGGTTAAAAGTTCTGCTCTCCAGTTAAAGGGTTCGGTATCTCGTAAGGTAAAAAAAATGAGGGAAGAAATTTTGTATGAACTTGCTTATATCGAATCGGCGTTGGATGATCCGGAGCATATTTCTCTTGACGGATATGAAGAATCCCTGTTAGAAGTTTTGAAGCCAATGATTTTTCAGTTAGAAAAAATGATTTCTTCGGCTGATCAAGGAAAGATTATTTCAGAAGGAATCAGGACAGTGATTTTAGGTAAGCCCAACGCAGGGAAATCTTCTTTGCTTAATGTGCTTCTGGGAGAAGAGAGAGCGATTGTAACCGATATTGCCGGAACTACGCGGGATGTATTAGAAGAGCATATTTGCCTGGGAGGGATTCATTTGAACATTATGGACACAGCCGGGATAAGAGAAACTAAAGACAAAGTGGAACAAATCGGTGTGTCACGAGCAAAAGATGCAGCAGATGCAGCAGATTTGATTTTATATGTGGTAGACGGATCTTGTCCTTTGAACGATGACGATGAAATGATTATCAAGATAATCCAGGATAAGAAAGCGGTGGTGCTTCTTAACAAAACGGATTTACGGTTAAAGGTAAAAGAACAGGAGTTGGAAGAAAAGACAGGACACACGATAATCTCTGTATCGGCAAAGGAAGAAACCGGAGTAGATAATTTAGAAAAGGCTATTCGGGATATGTTTCTTGCGGGGGAGATTAATTTTAACGATCAATTGATCATTACTAATGTGCGCCATAAAGCAGCGTTGATGAGTTGCAAGGAAAGCTTGAATATGGTAATAAGCAGTATTGAGTCGGGAATGCCGGAAGATTTTTTGACGATTGATCTTATGGATGCTTATAAGTATTTAGGAAGCATTATTGGGGAAGCAGTAGAAGATGATTTAGTTGATAAAATATTCGAAAAATTTTGTATGGGAAAATGACGTAACAGTTCAAACTGTAGAGAATTTATATTAGATTTCATTTATAACGGATGAATTGTTGTAAAATGACAGATAAGGAAAGAGAATAATTTATGCCGTATTTAGAAGAAAAATATGATGTGGTGGTCGTAGGAGCCGGACATGCAGGTTGTGAAGCGGCTTTGGCTTGTGCCAGATTGGGATTGGAGACGATAGTGTTTACTGTCAGCATTGACAGTATTGCTCTGATGCCTTGCAATCCAAATATCGGCGGCAGTTCCAAAGGACATTTGGTGAGAGAATTGGATGCCTTGGGCGGAGAAATGGGAAAAAATATTGATAAGACTTTTATTCAGTCAAAAATGTTAAATGAATCCAAGGGTCCGGCAGTACATTCTTTACGAGCTCAGGCTGATAAACAAGATTATAGCCGCCAAATGAGGCGTACCTTGGAAAATACCGATTGTCTGACTATTCGACAGGCTGAAGTGTCGGAGATTTTGGTGGAAGAGCAGCAAATTGTCGGAGTAAAAACCTGTTCTGGCGCGGTATATCATGCCAAAGCGGTAGTATTGGCTACCGGAACTTATTTAAAAGCTCGTTGTATTTATGGAGATGTGAGTAATCCAACAGGTCCTAATGGTTTGCAGGCTGCTAATCATTTGACCGATTCATTAATTAAACAGGGAATTGAGATGTTTCGTTTTAAGACAGGAACTCCGGCTCGCGTAGATAAAAGAAGTATTGATTTTTCAAAAATGGAGGAGCAGTTAGGGGATCGCCAGGTAGTACCTTTTTCTTTTTCTACTGATCCTGAATCTATTCAGAAAGAGCAAGTTTCTTGTTGGCTGACTTATACTAATTCGGAAACTCATAGAATTATTCGGGAAAATTTGGATCGCTCTCCTTTGTATTCAGGAGTTATTGAAGGAACGGGACCACGATATTGTCCTTCTATCGAGGATAAAGTAGTGAAATTTCCCGATAAAGAAAGGCATCAGGTATTTATTGAACCGGAGGGATTATATACAAATGAAATGTATTTAAGCGGAATGTCCAGTTCGCTTCCCGAAGATGTTCAATATGCGATGTATCGTACCGTACCCGGGCTGGAAAAGGTAAAAATAGTCAGAAATGCCTATGCTATTGAATATGATTGTATCAATTCCCGTCAGCTTTTGCCTTCTTTAGAGTTTAGGAAGATTAAAGGTTTATTCAGCGGCGGACAATTTAATGGAAGTTCTGGTTATGAAGAAGCGGCTGTACAGGGATTTATGGCAGGGGTTAATGCAGCCAGGAAAATTTTAGGAAAAGATCCGATTATATTGGATCGTTCACAGGCATATATTGGTGTTTTGATTGATGATTTAGTGACGAAAGAGAATCATGAGCCATATCGGATGATGACTTCCCGGGCAGAATATCGTCTGCTTCTTCGTCAGGATAATGCAGACTTGCGTTTACGTAAAATCGGTTATGAAATTGGCTTGGTGGATGAAGAATTGTATGCTCAAGTACAGAAAAAAGAGCAGGATATAGAAAGAGAGATAAAACGTTTGGAAAAAACGTCCGTCGGAGCTTCGCCTCAAGTACAAGAGTTCTTGAAATGTCATGGTAGTATGCCGTTAAAAACAGGATCTACATTGGCAGAACTTATTCGTCGTCCGGAATTGAATTATTTTTTGCTAAAGGAGATTGATGAGAACAGGCCGGAATTACCGACAGATACGGCTGAACAGGTTGACATAAATATAAAATACGAAGGATATATAAAACGACAGCAACAGCAGGTGGCTCAATTTAAAAAATTAGAAAGTAAAAAGCTTTCTCCTGATTTTGATTATCAGTTGGTAAAAAGTTTACGTCGGGAGGCGGTTCAGAAGCTGAATATTTACAAACCGTTTTCAATTGGTCAAGCTTCCCGAATTTCTGGAGTGTCGCCAGCAGATATCTCCGTGCTTTTAGTATATTTGGAGCAGCATCATGAAAAGTAGCTTGGGTAGAAAAGCAGTTAAGTAGTTTAGGAGTCAGTGAAAAGTATGAGAGAAGAGATGTATCACGATTTTGTAAATAGAATGCAGTCTGGCTTGAAAGAGTTAAAAGTGAATTTATCGGAAAATCAAATGGAGCAGTTCTATCAATATTATCAATGGCTGATGGAGCGGAATACAGTAATGAATCTGACAGCGATCACAGAAATGGATGAAGTAATTGATAAACATTTTATTGATAGTTTATCTTTGATAAAAGTGGTAAAAGATTTGCCTCAATCCAAATTAAAAATTATTGATGTGGGTACTGGTGCCGGATTTCCGGGGATTCCTTTAAAAATTGCTTTTCCGCAGCTTTCTTTTACGATGTTGGATTCTTTAAATAAGAGAATTGAGTTTTTACGGGAAATGATTCAACGATTAAACCTTAAGGAGATTCAGACAATTCATGGAAGGGCGGAAGATTACGGAAAAAATCCTGAATATCGTGAACATTATGATATTTGTGTGTCGCGCGCGGTTGCTCATTTATCCTCTCTGTCAGAATATTGCATACCTTTTGTGAAGATAGAAGGAAAGTTCATTGCTTATAAATCGGATAAAATAGAAGAGGAATTGGCAAGGGGAAAGAAAGCAATATATGAACTGGGGGGAGAACTAGAAAAAATAGAAAAGTTTTCTTTGGCTGATAATGAGATAAATCGTACTTTAGTAATTATTGGCAAAAGAAAGAAAACAAATAAAAAATATCCTCGAAGAGCAGGGATTCCATCAAAAGAACCGATAAAATGAATTATTTTCATTGTAACAAATGATGGTTTGTATTATACTTAATTTATAAATAAGAGTATTGAATAGTTACCATTTTCTTTGGGAGGTATTGATGAAGAAGAAATTATTTACAGTGTTTGCCCTGTCCTCAAGTGCGGCTGTTATTACGGCTTTGATTAACCGGATAATTAAGTTAAAGGCTGTGTCAAAAAAATTGTTGTTAAAACAGAATTCAATGTGCTATAAGTGGCGCTTTGGTGATGTTTATTATACTAAGGCAGGAAGCGGAAGACCTGTTTTGTTAATCCATGATTTGAATTCCAGTTCTTCTGGCTATGAGTGGATTCAGATGGTTTCCTTTCTTCAAGAACGTTATACGGTATATACAATTGATCTTTTAGGATGTGGACGTTCAGAAAAGGTAAATATGACATATACGAATTATTTATATGTTCAGCTAATCTCTGACTTTATTCAATCAGAAATTGGCCATAGAACGGATGTGATTGTGTCCGGTGAGTCTGCTTCTATTGTAATTATGGCCTGCGGAAATAATCCGGATTTGTTTAATCGCTTAATGTTGATCAACCCTTTAAGTATATGGGAGTATAGTCGTATACCAGGAAAATTCGCTAAGTGTTATAAAATGATTGTTGATATTCCAATATTAGGAACACTTCTTTATCAAATGGCAGTAAGTAGACAAGCTATCCGAGAGGAGTTTATTAAAGAGGGATTTTATGATGTACATAAGATTCATTCTTTTTGGATAGATCTCTATTATGAATCGGCTCATACTGGACTTTGGCCTAAAGCAGTTTATGCCAGTCAAAAATGTAATTACACGAAGTGTAATATTGTTAATGCTTTAAGAAAAATAAATAATAGCATTTATTTGGTTGGAGGAGAAAAAATCAGTCACATTAAGGAGCGATTGGAAGAGTATAAGAAATATAATCCATCAGTGGAGATTGCTTTGGTTCCTGAGACTAAATCTCTTCTTCAATTGGAAGCGCCGGATAAATTGGGGGATTTGATTAGAACATATTTTGGATAATATTGTTTCACGTGAAACATATAGGGGGTGAAATATCTTTTGCCCCGTTATCATTTGGCATATCAAGTTGTTTTTAGATATAATTTTGATAAAGGTAACTAGAAGACAGATAGGGAAAAGATAAATAAAAGGGTAAAAAATGGGAAGAATAATAGCTATTGCAAATCAAAAGGGAGGCGTCGGAAAGACTACCACAGCAATTAATCTTTCTGCTTGTTTGGCAGAAGCAGGGCAAAAAGTATTAACTGTAGATTTCGATCCGCAAGGAAATGCGACTAGTGGTTTAGGATTTGAAAAAGGATATATGGATAAAACAGTTTATGAGCTTTTGATGGAAGAATGTAGTATAGAAGAGTGCATTCTTTCGGAAGTGCAGGAAAATTTGGATGTTTTACCATCAGATGTAGATTTAGCTGGTGCAGAGATTGAATTGTTAGATGAACCTGATAAAGAATCAATGCTTCGCAGGGAATTAGAAAAGGTAAAAGATAGGTATGACTTTATTATTATTGATTGTCCGCCTTCTTTGAACCTTCTTACAATTAATGCTTTGACGGCAGCGAATACTGTTTTAGTCCCTATCCAATGTGAGTATTATGCTTTAGAAGGTTTGAGTCAAATTATTCAAACAGTGGATTTGGTCAAAAAGAAATTGAATCCCAAATTAGAACTTGAAGGAGTAGTTTTTACTATGTTTGATGCCAGGACAAATCTTTCTCTGGAAGTTGTAGAAAATGTAAAAAACTATTTAAATCGGACAATTTATAAAACGATTATACCAAGAAATGTCAGGCTAGCCGAGGCTCCCAGCCATGGGATGCCGATTAATCTTTATGATACTCGTTCAGCGGGCGCGGAAAGTTATCGAATGCTGGCTGCAGAAGTAATTAGCAGAGGAGAAATATAATATGGCAAAAGCAAAAAGGGGATTGGGAAAGGGTTTAGGAGCTTTTTTTGGGGAAGAAGTAGTTCAGGAAGTGACAAAAACACAAAAATCGGAGCAAACAGACCATGCTGTGGAATCAGAAGCAGAAATTGGTAATGATGGTAAAGCAGACCAGGTTATTCAGGATATGATTAATGATTCAGGAGAAATTTTTATAAAAATTTCTAAAATTGAGCCTAATCGTCAACAGCCCAGAAAAGAATTTAAGGAAGAGCAGATTCAAGAATTGGCAGAATCAATTAGGCAGTATGGAGTGCTTCAGCCCCTTCTTGTACAGAAAAAAGATGATTATTATGAAATTATTGCTGGTGAGCGCCGTTGGCGTGCTGCTAAAATAGCTGGCTTAAAAGAAATTCCTGTAGTAATTAGGGAATATAGTCCTCAGCAGGCAATGGAGATCTCTCTTATTGAAAATTTGCAAAGAGAAAATTTGAATCCGATAGAAGAAGCAATGGCGTATCAGCGTTTAATAGAAGAATTTAATTTGAAACAAGAAGAAATTGCCGAGAGGGTATCAAAAAATAGAACAACAATAACTAATAGCATTCGTTTGCTAAATTTAATGCCTGAAGTACAGAAACTTTTGATTGATGGGGCTATTACTAGTGGCCATGCCAGGGCTTTATTGGCAATTAGTGATCAGAATGTACAACTTGAATTAGCTTTAAAAATTGTAAAAGAACATTTAAGCGTAAGAGATACAGAAAAAGCGGTAAAAGCTTTGGGAAAGCCAGTAAAAGAAGATAAGAAAGAAAAAATGGATGAAGCTTTAGAGTTGATTTTTAAAAGTCTGGAGGAACGGATGAAGACAGCAATGGGAACTAAAGTTAATATTAACAGAAAAGATAAAAATAAAGGAAAAATAGAAATAGAATATTATTCGGAGTCTGAATTGGAGAGAATTGTTGAATTAATTGAATCTGTTCGATAAGAGCAAAAATAATAAGTTCTATTCAATTACAAAGGGCGGGAGTGATGTGATGGAAGGAAGTATATTGAATAATCTGGGATTTGACCCAGTTTATATTATTATAGCTCAGGCTGTTTTGACGATAATATTATTAGTTGTTGTTATTATTTATATTTTCAGAATGAAGCAATTATATCGACGTTATGATTGTTTTATGAGAGGTAAAGATGCGGAAACATTAGAAGATATTATATATAATCAAATGGAAGATATTTTGGAATTAAAATCTCAGGATCGTGCTAATAAAGATTTAATTCGTATTAACAATAAAAATATGCGGGCTTCTTTTCAGAAATTTGGTATGGTAAAATATAACGCATTTAAGGGAACAGGCGGTAATTTGAGTTTTGCTTTTGCACTATTGGATTATACGAATAGCGGTTTTATTATTAATTCGGTTCATAGTAGAGAAGGATGTTATCTCTATTTAAAAGCAGTAGACAGAGGACAGACAGAGATAACCTTAGGGAGCGAAGAAAAAGATGCGTTAGAACAGGCTTTGGGATATAAGGAATAAGTGTTTTTATCATGGTAGTATGCGTAATAAATTAATGTGGGAAATTTCTTGTCGATAGTTTTTCTGTATATCAAAGAATAAATAATTCATATGGAGAAGGTATGATGAAGAAGCAAAAGAGTATAGAGACAGAAGAAAATTTTGAATTGTTTGAAGAAATATATATTCGCACCTACCTTGAATTGGGAGAACATATTCGATATCTTACAGAAAATGAAAAAGAGGTAAAAGAAATTTTAGTTTCCACATATATAGACTTTTACTCTCATATAAGGGAATCTTCAGATTATGAAGATATATTGGATTGGCTAATAAAAAAGTCAGATTTAATTGCTGAGACAGAAATAGGAGTTGATTCCAATAAAATAAAGGAAGTTACTTTTATAGAAGAGAAAATAGAAGAGATAGAGGAAAAAGAAAAGAAAAATTCAATAAGAAAAACAAAATTTGATGAAACTTCTGTTTTTTTGGAAATAAAGGATCGAGTAAAATCAATTGATAATTCCGATTTAAAAGAGGACGTTATTTTACCAATAACAATAGTGAAAATACTTGTTTCTTGTGCATTTTTGATTGCTACTGTAACTATTATTATATTTGGCGCAGAAAAAATCAGTCATCAAATACAGTTAATAAAGAAACCCTTTTTTAAATCATTTTCTGTTGACAAGGATAAAGAAGGTAATCAAAATAATTTTGTTAAAATAAGCGGGAAGCAGGTATGTTTATCCAATATTGGCCAAGTATTATATACTCTTCCTTTAAGTGAAGAAGAAAAGAATTTTCAAAATTCGGAAATTCAAAGGAATGAAAATTGGGTTTACTATTTGCCCTGTCCGGAGAGAACAAATACTTTACTGTCAGATGTATCGCCAAGTTTATCTCATATTTTATATCGTGTTGATGAAGCAAGGGGAATAATTCAAATAGTAGCTAAAGAAGTTGAGGATTATTGTCTGTGGAATGATAAAATTTGTATGGCAAGATTGGGAAGCATACAAACTATAGATACAGAAGGTGAATTTGAAGATATGGTTCCAGGAACATTTATCTATGAGAAAGAAGGACGATATTATTTGAAGGATTTGCTAGGAAGGTCTTTAAGTAAAAATGGAGATGGCATTATCGAGTATGAAGACAGAGTTTTTCAGATGCAATCAGATTGTATATTATCGGTAGAGCCTGCCAAACGAGTAAAGGATGGAATTTCTTATGAGCTAAGAAATATTGATGAAGATCATATGGGAATATATAAGCAGTCGAATGGAATGGAGGAACTTTTTTTAGAAGAGGAAAGAGTAATAGATAGTTTTTGTCTTGTGGATAATTGGTTGTACTATAGTGTATTTGTTCGTAAAGGAGAGTCATCAGCAAATTATAGCAAGATTTTTCGTAAGTCATTGACAAGTGAAGAAGATTCAAAAAGAGTATCGGAAGAATTTCCTGGACGTATTTATCAAATGTACTATGAAGAAAAAAATAGGCATATATATGCAAATTATCTACCGAAAAATTGGAAAAATAATTATGGAGTTGTTGCAGTAATTGCGTTAAATGGCCAGATGAGTTATCTTGATGATGAGGAATTACGATTACGGAGGGAAACCACTGGAAATGATGCTTTGGAATTTATTATGGTACAAGATAATTTAGTGTATTGCTATTGGAAAGATTATCAGTGGGATGAGGAGACTAAAAAAGCGACAGAAATTTTATGGCAAGATACTTTGTGTATTCCTAATGGAGATAGAATATTTATTGATTGAACAATAATTATTATAGATAACAGTGATTTGTTGTTTACGATACAGGTATTTATATGATTTTATATTTATAAAGGAGGAACATATGGAAAAGAAATGTATTGGAATTGACATTGGAGGTACCAGTGTAAAGTTGGGGTTGTTTAAGATAAGTGGCGAACTTTTGGACAAGTGGGAAGTTCCTACTCGTAAAGAAGAAGGTGGAAAACATATTCTTGAGGATGTGGCCGCCTCGATTAAATCCGTGTTAAAAGAAAAGAATATTGATTTGAAAGATGTAGTTGGAGCCGGAATGGGAGTGCCAGGCCCGGTAATGCCAGATGGATATGTTGAGGTATGTGTGAATCTAGGATGGCATAATATGAATCCTCAAAAAGAATTAAGCCAAATGTTGTCAGGACTTTTGGTTAAGAGTGGAAATGATGCCAATGTGGCTGCTCTTGGAGAAATGTGGCAGGGTGGTGGAAAAGGATATACGGATATTGTTATGGTAACTTTAGGAACTGGTGTTGGTGGCGGAGTCATTATAAACGAAAAGATTATTGCCGGAAGACATGGCTTGGCTGGTGAAATTGGTCATATTCATGTAAGAGATGAAGAAAAGGAACATTGTAATTGCGGAGGAGTGGGATGTGTAGAGCAGATTGCCAGTGCTACGGGAATTGCCAGGGAAGCTAGAAGAAAAATGGCGGCTTCTGATGTCTTTACGGAAATGAGAAAATATGGAGATGGGATTACTGCTAAGGATGTGTTGGATGAAGCAAAATCTGGAGACTGCATGGCATTGGAAGTAGTAGAAGTAGTAGGACGCTATTTGGGGCTTATGCTGGCTCAAGTAGCAATGACGATTGATCCGGAAATATTTGTTATAGGCGGCGGTGTATCAAAAGCAGGTCAATTTTTAATTGATATAGTAGATAAATATTATCGCCATTTTACGCCAATTTCAGAAAATAAAGGAAAGATTGGTTTGGCTAAATTGGGAAATGATGCAGGAATTTATGGTGCCGCAAGGATGGTTTTAGATTAATAAAGAATGTTTCACGTGAAACAAGGATAGATATTTAATGTGTTAGTGGTGCTACGCTGAGCATTTTTTCTGAGTGCTATCGGGAAAGCAGACAAGCGAAACGTAAGGTTAATTAAATCGGGTTGTACTAACACATACATATCGTAAATACAGAATCTGGAGAAAATATTGTTTCTATGATAAAACAATACTTTTTCCAGATTTTTTGCAAAGTAAAAGGTTTTATTTATTCATTATTCGTCAAAAATAATAATGATATAAAATCCCCGATCATTTTGGCGAATATCTTTAATTATACCTTTTTTAGATTTAATTCTATCGCGTGCCGAAAAGCAGCCTGACATTGCTACGGCTGGTTCTATAATATAGCTATAAGTAACACCTTCCCGTTCGGTGATTTCAACTTCATCACCTATATTTACTAATCCTTGGCGTTCCATTTTAAACTCAATTTCGCGCATAATGATAAAATCTCCTTTATCTATAATAATGATAAAATTATTTGATTGCTGTTTTCTATTTTATGACATATTGAGAAATATGGCAAGAATATATTCCATCCTAATTGTTATTATTCACGGAGTGGGGCATTTTCTTGCCTGTTTTCAACGGACAAGAAGCATTGTGCGTTGTCCAATGAGGAAAAACGGATAAAATCAGTCTTACAAGCAAGATTAATGTTTGTTTCTATTTGTTTTTCTCCGCCTCGTAAACAGTAACGTACGCTACTGTTTATACCATGACTAATCAGTTCGCTGATTAGTCATGAGCCAATACAGTTATGTGGCTAAGCATATGCTCATCGCCGTAGGTAATTTCAAATGGGTAGATGCTATTCATTGGTACCAAGCGAACAGCAACTCAGACCACCATTTAAAATCGCCTGCGGCAATGGACGGCCTAATTCGCTGCCATTACGTTCATCCCTCATGCCAAGCAGCGAGGTACTTGAAATGGGAGTGAGCAGTAACCAGTAACTAACGTACAATTACTATTTGATTAAAAGACTTTACATGTTTCTCATTTTTTAGTACAATAAATATAATAAAAAAGGAGGAAATATTATATATGCAATGTCAAAATTGTGGTGCAAACAATCCGGATTCTGAACAGATCTGTCAAAATTGCGGCAATCGCCTTACGGAAGAAAGCCAATCTTATCAGCAATCTGGTAATCAATCTTATAATCAATTTCAAGGTTCTGCGAATGCCAGGATGTCAGCAAAAGAATTTTACAATCATCCTTCTATGAAGGGGATTAAAATGAATTTACGGGGAGCTGCCATTATTTTATACGTTTGTGCTGGTCTTACTTTTATTGTAAATGGTATAATTCAAATGAATTTATGTGTTGTTATTGACGTAATATTGATTGCTGGTTGTGCTCTTGGAATTCAATTAGCTAAGAGCCGTATTTGCGCAATTCTGATTTTAATATACAGTTGTATTAATTCTATTGTCACTATGGTTATAAGTGGACGTCCTGCCGGCGTTTTGATAATTTTGGCAGCGTTTTATTCGGTTACGGCTACATTTAATTATCATAAGTTGTGGAAAAGTTATCAGAATACAGGAATTATATAATTTGACATTTTATGGTAATAGTTCAGACGACGAGGAATTTAACATGAATTTTGGGCGTTAAGCTTGCCTATAAGCTAAAATTCATGTTAAGTTTCATATCGGATGGACATCCTAGTACTGCCTTGCGGAAATTCCGGTGAATTCGGCACTCGCTATTTCCGCCCTCTGCACGCCTGCAAAGCTAGACGTAGGCACCGCTACGTTGCTAAGCGCCAGTGGCGCTTGTTCAGCAAGGACCGGAACGGAGTGTAGAACGTCGCTTTGCAGACGCACAGATGACGAAAATATCAAGCACTGTATTCACTGTTATTTCCGCAATGCAGTACTAGCTTTTGTCCAGCGTAGACGGGCAAGAAGATACCCGTTCGAACTGTTACATTTTATTTTTGACCGAATAGATAAAAAGACAATTTGCCTGAACGATTACAATTCAACAGATACAAAAAAATTAAGGGGCTGCTGCAGAAAGAAGTGCGACAGTCCCTTTATGCCACGAGAAAATTTGAGAATATGGTTCAATTTGAATACAAAAATAGAAAAAATAATGTAAAATAGATTCTCCACTATCTGAATTGTTGCGTTTAAATAATAAATATGAGAGGGGCTGCTTTATAGCAGAGCATGGATGAAAAAACTAAATAGAAAGTATTTGTTGCTAGACAGATTAATGGATTATGGAGATAGTAATTTTTATCCTTTTCATATGCCAGGTCATAAACGTCAAAAAAATATAAGTTTATTAAAAGATTTTCCTAACCCCTATCAAATAGATATTACTGAAATTGAAGGATTTGATAATCTTCATTATCCAACAGGTATATTAAAAGAATCTATGGTGCAGGCAGCAGAGATTTATGGAGCAGATAAATCTTATTATTTAATCAACGGAAGCAGTTGTGGTGTATTAAGTGCTGTTTGTGCAACCGCTAATTTAGGCGGAAAAATTATTATGAGCCGTAATTGTCATAAGTCTGCTTATTATGGTGCTCTATTAAAACAATTAGAAACAGTTTATGTGTTTCCGCAAATTATTGATTTTTTGGGAATAAACGGAGGAATATTGGCAAATGATGTGGAAAAATTGCTTGAAGAAAACCCGAATACACAAGCGGTACTTGTAGTCTCTCCCACCTATGAAGGAATTGTATCAGATATAGAAAGTATTGCTCAAGCAGTTCATCGAAGAAATATTCCTTTGATCGTAGATGAGGCACATGGAGCGCATTTTGCCTTTAGTGAAATCTTTCCCAAGTCAGCTTTAGATTGCGGAGCAGATATAGTTATCCAAAGTCTTCATAAGACGCTTCCTTCATTTACTCAAACAGCAATTCTTCATGTAAAGAGAAAATATGTTGATGAAGAAAAGCTTGAACGGTATTTACAGATATTTCAAAGCAGTAGTCCTTCTTATGTGATGATGGCGGGAATAGAAAAGTGTATTGATGAAATGAATAACTTTGGTCATGAGTATTTAAAAAAATTCTTTTATCGTTTAGATCATCTCAGAGAACATTTAAAAGGATTAGAAAATTTATGGTTGTTAGATACTTCTATTGTTGGAAAGTGGGGAGTATATGACATAGATTTATCTAAAATTGTGGTCTTTGGCCGCAGCACATTATTGTCAGGAGTGGAATTAAGTGAGATACTGCGGAAAAAATATTTTTTGGAAATGGAAATGTGTGGAATAAATTATATCATAGCAATTACTACATTTTTGGACACAGAAGAAGGATTGCATCGTTTAGAGACAGCATTGATTAAAATTGATAAAAAATTAACAAAACAAAGAAAAGCAGAGGTAAAAGAAAAAAACTGTCTGGAAAATATTTCTGATAGTTTTACAAATTATAAACCTATTATTAAGAAAAAATTGGCGGATGCTATGGATACTTCTTATATACAACTGCCAATAAATGACTGTACAGGCAGAGTTTCCTCAGAGTTTATTTATATTTATCCGCCAGGGATACCGATAGTGACGCCAGGAGAACAAATGACTAAGGAAATTATAGAACAGATACTTTTATATAAAAAAAGAAAATTTTCCATTGAAGGAATGGCAGATAAAGAAGCACAATATTTGCGAGTCTGCCAGGAGGAGTGAATAAGTATGGGTAGAATTTTTTATTTAATGGGGAAAAGTGCATCCGGAAAAGATACTTTATATAAGCGGTTGAAAAAGGAACGCCCGGAATTGCAGTCGCTAATAGTTTATACGACAAGACCTATGCGGGAAGGAGAGAAGCAAGGGGTTGAGTACTATTTTATTAGCATGCAAGAGCTTAAAAATTTTCAGAAAGCAGGAAGGGTAATCGAAGTCAGAACTTATCAAACGATGACTGGTTCGTGGAGTTATGCTACAATAGATGATGGTAAATTAGATGAAAAAGTAGATTATCTGGCTATTGGCACATTAGATTCTTTTGAAAAAATAAAAAATTATTTTCATGAGGGAACGGTTATTCCCCTCTATTTGGAAATTGAGGATGGTCTGCGTTTGGAACGAGCTTTACGAAGAGAGCATTTACAAAAATCACCGGATTACGCAGAATTATGCAGAAGATATTTAGCAGACGAAAATGATTTTTCATCAGAAAAGTTGAAAAAGAGTGGGATTAGTCGGATATACAAAAATGATGATTTGGAAAAATGCGTTAATGAGATTATTAAAGATCATTTTTCTGATTTTAACTAATATTCATGAGAATACCTGTTTGTCAAAAAATTGGATATTTTTGTGAAAATATGAAAATAGCAGTATTGCAAATAGCAGTAACAAAAACTGTTTCTATACAGAATAAGGATTTTGTGCTATACTTTTTATTAGAGTACATTTGAATTACACTCTTGTTTAATACAAAAGGAGGCGGCTATGCTTAATTTTCATGAAATTTTTGGGCACGAACAAATCAAGGAACATTTTCAGAGAGCAATTAGGATGAACAGGATATCTCATGCTTATATTTTAGATGGGGAATCCGGAATGGGACGTAAATCTTTGGCACATGCGTTTGCCATGACCTTGCTCTGTGAAAAAGGGGGAAATGAGCCATGCAGAGAGTGCCACGCGTGCCGCCAGGTGCTTAGCGGAAGCCATCCGGATTTAATACATGTTACTCATGAAAAGCCAGCCAGTATTGGCGTAGATGATATTCGAAAACAGCTAAATGATACGATTATGATTCGCCCATATAGCAGCAGCCATAAGATTTACATTATCGATGAAGCGGAAAAAATGACGGTTCAGGCTCAAAATGCACTATTAAAAACGATTGAAGAACCGCCATCTTATGCGGTTATACTTTTGTTGACAACTAATCAGGAATTGTTTTTACCGACTATTCTTTCCCGATGTGTGCAGTTGAAGTTAAAACCGCTTAAAGATTTTGTAGTAAGAGGATATCTGGTGAAGAATCTTCATGTGAAAGAAGCAGATGCAGATATATATGCTGCTTTTGCAAGAGGAAATTTAGGAAGAGCGATTTCCCTGGCTACTTCGGAAGAGTTTCGATTAATGCACCAAGCCATGCTGCATTTGTTAAGGAATATTCATGATGTAGAGATTACGGAACTGATTGAGTATATACAGAAATTAAAAGAAAAAAATTTAGATATTGACGAATGTCTTGATTTTATGCAGTTGTGGTATAGAGATGTTTTGCTTTATAAGGTTACACGGGATATAAATTTGCTTATTTTTAAAGATGAGTATAAGTCAATTAATGAAACCAGCACCCATAGTTCATACACTGGTTTAGAACATATTGTTGAAGCCATTGATAGAACAAAAATTCGATTAAAAGCAAACGTAAATATGGAATTGGCTATGGAATTGCTGTTATTAGTGATGAAGGAGAATTAGTTTAATGGTAAAAGTAATAGGTGTCAGATTCCGCAATGGCGGAAAAGTGTATTATTTTATGCCGGGAAATTTGGATATTAAAAACGGCGATCATGTGATTGTGGAAACTGTCCGCGGAGTAGAATATGGATATGTAGTATTAGGAAATAGAGAAATTGAGGAAGATAAGATAACTCAGCCGCTGAAATCTGTAATTCGCCTGGCTACAGAGGAAGATGAAGTTCGAGAAGATAATAATCATGATAAAGAAAAAGAAGCATTTAGAATATGTCAGGAAAAAATTGCTAAGCATGGTTTGGAAATGAAACTTATTGATGTCGAATATACTTTTGATAATAATAAAATACTATTCTATTTTACTGCCGACGGAAGAATTGATTTTCGAGAATTAGTAAAAGATTTGGCTTCTGTATTTAAGACCAGAATTGAACTGCGGCAGGTAGGAGTCAGAGATGAGACAAAAATAATTGGCGGTGTAGGAATTTGCGGTCGTGTTCTTTGTTGCCATTCTTATTTATCAGAATTTATTCCTGTATCGATTAGAATGGCAAAAGAACAGAATCTTTCATTAAATCCTTCAAAAATATCTGGAGTATGCGGTCGATTGATGTGTTGTCTGAAAAATGAAGAGGAGACTTATGAATATTTAAACAGCAAGCTGCCAGGAGTGGGTGATTTTGTGACAACAGATGATGGGCTAAAAGGCGAAGTGCAAAATGTCAATGTTCTCCGCCAACTGGTAAAAGTTATTGTAACAGTAAATCATGACGAGAAGGAAATTCGTGAATATAAGGTAGAACAGCTTCGTTTTAAACCCAAACGCAGAAAGAAAAAAATAGATATCGAGGATGCTGAGTTAAAAAACCTTGAGGCGCTGGATAAAAAGGAAGGAAAATCAAAAGTTGATGAGTAATCGCCAGGAAAATTCGGATTATACAGAAAAAAAGAGGCCAAAACAACGGGAAGATGAGAGGGTAGATGATCTGCAGCGAAATGGATATCGTATTTTTCAGAAAAAAAAAGGATTTTGTTTTGGTATGGATGCTGTATTGCTGTCAGGTTTTGCTTGGGTAAAACGGGGGGAACAGGCTGTTGATTTAGGCACCGGCACAGGAATTATTCCTTTATTGTTGGAAGCAAAGACTGAAGGAAAATATTTTGTTGGCTTGGAAATTCAGGAAGATATGGCAGATATGGCTGCGCGAAGCGTTTCTCTTAATCATTTGGAAGATAAAATAAAAATTATACAAGGGGATTTGAAGGAAGCCAGTCGGATATTCGGCAAGGCTTCTTTTGACGTGGTGACGGCTAATCCTCCTTATATAGTTAAGCAGCAAGGGTTAAAAAATCCCGATATACCAAAAGCGATTTCTCGTCATGAAATTTTATGTACATGGGAAGATGTGGCAAGAGAGGCGGGGCTTTTGCTCCGAACAGGAGGAAGATTTTATCTGGTACATCGTCCTCGGCGTCTGGCAGAAATAATTTATATCTTAAAACAGTATAAACTGGAACCTAAGAGGATCAAGATGGTTCACCCATATGTGGATAAAGAAGCGAATATGGTGCTTATACAAGCGGTAAAAGGCGGAGGACAAATGCTGAAGGTCGAGCCGCCATTGATTGTGTTTAAAGAACCGGGAGTGTATTCAGAAGAAATCACATCTGTTTATGGATATTGAAACGGAAAGGAATAAAAAATGGACAAGATAACGGAAGGTAAGCTGTATCTCTGTGCAACACCGATTGGAAATTTAGATGATATTACTATGCGGGTGTTGGATACATTAAAAAGTGTTGATCTAATTGCAGCGGAAGATACCCGTCATACAATTAAGCTTCTAAACCATTTTGGCATTCAAACCCCTATGACCAGTTACCACGAATTTAATAAAAAAGGCAAAGCGGCATATTTGATTGAACAGATAAAAAAAGGGATGGATATTGCTTTAGTAACTGATGCTGGAACGCCGGCTATATCTGATCCGGGAGAAGAATTGGTAAAACAGTGTTATGAAGCGAAGATAGCCGTGACTTCTCTTCCAGGTCCGTCTGCTTTTGTGACTGCTTTGACTATGTCCGGACTGCCAACAAGAAGATTTTGCTTTGAAGCTTTTTTGCCCGTTAATAAAAAGGAAAGACAATGGGTATTGGAAGAGTTGAAGAAGGAAACAAGGACGATTGTATTGTATGAAGCTCCTCATCATCTTGTAGGGACTTTAGGTGAACTTGCAGGGATATTGGGAGATGAAAGAAAAGTAACACTATGCCGGGAATTGACAAAAAAATTTGAAGAGGCTTATCAGGCGACTATTGGTGAAGCCTTAGAGAAATATCGAACAGAAGAAATAAGAGGAGAATGGGTAATTGTGATTGAAGGGCGCAAAATTAAAGATTTACAACGTGAACAACAAAGACTATGGGAAGATATGTCTATAGATGAGCATATGGAGTTTTATCGGGAACAAGGAATAGAGAAAAAAGAAGCAATGAAAATGGTGGCAAAGGACAGAGGAATCAGCAAAAGAGATATTTATAGGATTGTAATGGAAAAAAAGGAATAATATAAGGCTGGCGCAAAAATCCATTTGAAATTGTTGGTTTAAAGGGGATTTTTGCGCCGTTTCTTATTTTAGTTTTATTTCCTGCATCTGCTGAGGCCCCATGACGATTAAGGAATTGGGATATCGTCCTTTACGTATTTTAGAAACAGGAAAGTCAAAATCGACAGCTAACTTTTCTACTCCGGACAGATTGAATATTCTGCAGGAATTGTCATTATATAGAATAATCCATTTTCCGTCAATATCTGCCTGGGTGTAATCGTAAGTGAATTCCTTGCTGAGAACATGTTTTCCATCAGCTCGGAAAACTTCTATACGATTTTCTTGATCACCCATATTATTTCTTACAATAGCAACAACATAATCATCAGAATAAAAAATACTTTTGATGTTTTCTTCAGCCAAAGATACTTGGGAAATCATTTCTGGTGAAGTTAAATTCCTGGAGGAAAAAAATACCATTCCGTTTCCGCCAAAAGCACACGAATAAGGTTCTTGCATATAGGTAACTCTTGGTATAAGGGTATTTTTGAAAACTTCATCAAACCCTCCAACCATACGTGTAGGTTCGTTTTTTCCTACTTCAGCAAAGTTATAAAAAGCGACCCGTTCTTTTAGTTCCCCGTTTTCTAGATGGACAAAGGAACACATTAACTGTGTGCCATCTTTCGATAAACTGAGGTCTAAAGGATATCCCATAGCGCCAGCCATATTGGCCCGTATACTGATGTCAAGATTGCTGCCGTCTTTTCTGTAAAAATAGATGAAACTGGATGTGGAATCTTCTACAATAACAGCTACCAGACCTAAGCCGGATACACTTACATTAGTGATAGGCAGTAAAGTTACGCTTTCTCCAACCTTTCCTTCAGTATTGCAGATAAAGATGTGGTTGCCCTGCCGGTCGGCAATTACTGCAAAATCACCATTGACGGCAGCAATAGGAGATTTCATTTCATAGCTTTCCGTCCAGATGGTTTTTCCTTTATTGTCAATGTAAGATGCACCGTCTTTTGTGTATTTCAGCACGTTGTTGCCAAAGGTTTTGTAGCCTATCAGACTGCCTTCATTGAGAGAAATTTGCCATATTATATCCGTGCCGGTGTATTGATAAAATTGCCGATAAAAAAGATATCCGACACCGGCTAAAACCAATATGGTAATAATTAAAAAAGGCAATAATTTTCTTAAAATGGATTTTTGTTGCGCCGAATGGGGAATATCGTCATCCGGCGCTTGATTTGATGGAGAGGAATATAGGGTATTGGATGTAATGACTTGACTACGCAACCTTTGTTTTTTGCTTTCCCGGCTCATAGAACTTATGTCACTCATAGTTACCTCCGACAGCGCAATAAATATGCTTGTATATACACTAAAACATGCCCACTATATCTAAGTATACATCATTTTTCTAACAGGGTCAAAACATTTATTGCAGCAGTTCAGAAGGGCATTTTTTTGCTCATATGCGCTAAGCGTTACGACTAATTTGCAGGAGGCAGATATATTTTCTGACCAATGGACAGATGATTGATGTCAGTTAGTTGATTCCATTGACAGATTTTCTCCAGGTCATTGACGCTATGATAACGTTTCAGGCAGATTCCATACAAAGTTTCACCTTCTTGAATCGTATAAAGAACAGCGTCAGCAGGTATTTGAACAGGTTCTGCAGCCATGTATGTTTCGGCTTGTCCTTCAATTTCTGTGTTTTCTGTTTTTTCGGCTTGTCCGGTTTCCGATTCGTTTGTTTCCGTCAATCCGGATTCGGTTTGTTCTGTTATGGTTTGTTGAGAAATTGTCTCTCCGGTTGTAGTTTGTATGGATTGAGTTTCATTAGCCTCAGTTTGGTTATTTTCAGTCTCTTGATATTCTTGCTGCTCGTTTTTTGGCGTATTTTGCTGAGAATTGTTAGTTTGCGGAAAGCTTTCGGCGTTGATTACAATACTTGCCTGAGTGGGATAAACTTCACCGGGAATTTCTTCAAAAATCATTTCTTCATCGGAAGGAAGATTCTGATCATTTTCCAAACTATCCGTCCATTTTTGAATAGCGTCTTCCGGTAAAGCAGAAACCAGAACGGATTCCATTTCTTTCATTTTATGATAATTGTTTATCATAGCTACACCACAAGCTAAAACGGTTATCGATAATACTCCACAAGTCGTTCTCAGGATACTTAACGTTGAAGTGTGACGATGAGCTTCTTCTTTATTGTTGAGCATTTTTTGCCGAAAATCACGAATTACCGTATCATTAGCAGCCGATTCAACCCGATGTATATCTTTTCGTGAAACCATATAATCTTGCATCATTTGATTTCGTTCATAAAAAATATTGTATCCTCTTAATTTATAGAAGCCATCTTCTGAGGCTACATACAAAGCTTCATCGCCTTCAAGCCCGCAGTTCAAATACATTAATTGGTTTTTTCCAGAAAAATAACGATTATGTTGTTTCCAATAATTGAGAGGACTCAAATTATGTTCGGGAGAACTGCAAAGGAACCATCCCAAAACAATTCTTTTAGGAAACATCTGATCCATGGTTTGATAGGCTTTGTTCCATGCCTCTTCTGTAAACTCTACTTGTTCCCTGTTTGAAGAAATGCTGTCCATTTCCAAAGCACCGTCGACAAACAGGTAAGGGATTCCGTCTTGGCTTTTGGATTCACCTAGTAAAAGGCCGACTCGCAGATATTGTCCGCCAGTCGGGTAAAGACGTTTTAGATATGTATTAACATAATCCTCCAAAAATAATTTTACATTTAAATCCCGATCCCCAACCTGCCGGATATTTTTCGGCAGTTTTGGGTACGGAGTATAAAGTTCTCCCATGTTCACACCCCTTTGTTATGATAGATTTACCTATTTTCTGAATCATAACATGGACAAGGTGCTGATTTTGTCAAAATAAAGAAGCTTTTTCTAAAAACTGTTCGACAAGAAAAACACTTTCACAGATATAATCCGCCATTTTCATAACAACAGATAGCCGGACACTTTGGAGCATTAAAGGGTCATAGTTGGCATATCCTCCGACAATGCCGGTAATAAAGATATCTCCGACTTCCTGTAAATCTTTACAGACTCCTAATCCCGGCCGTAAAGTACCTTTTCCCAAAGTGACGCAGCCAACGTGATCCTGACTTCCTACGGAAGCATCTAATGCCACAATTACATGATTGGGATAACACATGTGAATCATGGCCATGGATTGTTCTAAATTCATAGCATGTACCGGATAGTCCAAAGTTCCAACAATTTTTATTTGGTGCATATGCTGTTCTTTTAATTTATGACCGATTAATGGTCCAAGACTATCTCCTGTCGAACGATCGGTACCGATACATAATGCCAATACACCTTGTTTACCTTCTTCCTGCATGATCTCGCTTATCATTTCATGAAGGGTTTGGGCAAAGGCTTCTGTGTCAAAATGTTTATCGGAACCGAAATAATAAATTTCTCTGCTTTTTTTCCATTTTCTACACCAACCCGTCTTCATGTTGCCCTGCCTGTACTCATTTTGTTATTCCTATTATAAGCATTCCACGAAAGTTTTATACCTAAAGGCAACGGGCTGTCAGCTTTTTCCACAAATTTATAAGACACTTGTTTTTGAATTGTTTTTATTTTGTGATTTTTCTGCTTGGTATACATTAATGGCTTCACTGATATTGGCTGCCTGATCATTTTGTATGATTGCACAGAGATCGACAATTTTTAGAGAGTCCAAAAATTCTTTTCCCAAATAAGTTCCGTAATGATCGGTAATATATAGACGCTTTTCTTTTAGCTGTTGAGTAATCGACTTCAGTTCTTCGCTTACTTGCTCGTATTTTTGCTGTAATTTGTCTAATTTTTCTTTATAATTGTGCTCAATTTCATCGATAAGAATATTTTTCGTAACCGTTTCAAATGTGTTTAATGCCTCGGTCTTTTTTTCGGAGACATCGACTAATTCTTGTTGTAAGCGCGCAATTTCATCATCAAACTTTTTTAAATCATAGAGTGATTCGTTTTTGTCTTTGTAAATACCGGAAATGATAGATTTAATTTTTCGATTGTTAGCAAAAATGTGGTCTTGGATATCTCGGCCTTTTTCTAAAATATCTCTATACAGAACTTTTGTTCGGTTTCCAATGATAATATATGAACCGCCAAATAACAAGATATCTATTGGATAGATGATAGCCAGATAGAAAGGCTTGTGGTCTGGAATAAGTAAATATATGCTCAAAGGCAGAGCGAGGAAAAAGGCCAGTATGATTGCAATAATCAGAACATATTCTTTTAAAAGACGAGGAAAATATAAATGGTAGTAAAGGGGAGTACGGCAAAAAGCGGGTACACGGCTGCGTTTTAACATAGTTTTTAACTGTGTGCGCAAATCGCGGTTTTCTTCCTTAAGAGCGGATGTCTCGTTGGCAATTCGTTCTTTAACTCCTTCATTTTTTGCTTTTTCCCGGCGGTTTCTGGCTTTTTTAAGAAGATTTTCCGATTTATCTAATTCTTTATCATAAGAAGAATTAATTTCCTCCCGGCGTTTTTTAAGTGTTTGTTGGATAGAATCATTCATCAGTTTCTTTTCTGTGTTCAGACTTTGTTCAAGCTGACGTTCCTCACAATTTAACTGTTTCTCCTGATCATTAAGAAGTGATAGTTCGTCTAAAGCATCTCTTGCTCTATTAAGAAATACCAGGCATTCTTCTTTTGTTTGTGCCATATTTCAGCCTCCTTCGTTTATATATTTTGGAAATATATTATTCTATTCATTAGTTTACTACAGAATGGAAATGGCGACAAGGGTTTCGGAAAAAATATGGAGCCTTTATAAATGATATTAACTTCAAAATCGAATCCTGGCAGAATTTGACGAACGATTCTAGCTTTCCTGAACTTTTCAAAAACGGATATGGCCGTTATAATGATAATTGTTTAAAAATCCAGAAAAGAAAGGGGAACTGTTTTATGCTGCAATTACTGGAAACAGGACAAGCGCTATATGCGCTGGTGGCCGTCTGTCTGTCAGGAATTTTTATTCGGCTGATGACCAAAAACATATACAAAAGATTAATAAAAGAAACGGCCAATATGGCTACAGCGAAAAACAAAGG
>CANDBT010000042.1 GCA_947383005.1 uncultured bacterium
AACAAAAAATCAAAAAAATCGACAGCAAAATCTTACATATCGAACTCTTATCAGGAAAACTCAAATTTCCATAGACACAGAATTCTTTACATCCTCCTCTAAATTCCTTTTTTCTTCTCTTTCGAAAATGATTTTCCAGGGAGGCTACAGCCCATATAGGCCACGGCCTCCCCTATTATTCTGTCAATTATCCTCCCCGTACCAATCCGTCTGCCATCAGCCCGGCATTAACCCTGTTGCCTGCGGCCAATGCCGCATAGGCATCCGCACCGGGCAATTTCCCATCCAGGGCGGCTCCGTCCTATTTCCTCTATTTCTTCTATTTCCCATAAGTCATCGCTGCATAAGCATCTACCATACCACCAGATATCAATTTTCCCTCCAGACCCTCCAGCTTCCTGGCAGAATTTATCAAAACAGTCTTTACATCTTGAAGATTTAAATCTGTTCGATAAGAATACAAAAGCGCTGCCACCCCGGTTACCATAGGAGCCGACATGGAGGTTCCACTCATAAATGCATAAGAATCATTGGTTATCGTACTGACAATGTAAGTACCCGGCGCCGCAATATGAATCAAATTGGGACTGTAATTAGAACTTTTGGCCAGGCTTCCATCAAACATCAAATTTGCCACAGAAATGACATTTTCCAGGTTATAAGCCGCCGGATAATCCGGATATTCATCGACATTGCAGCCTACTCCCTGTTTATTGCCATTCCCTGCCGCAACAATAAACAGCATTTTCGATTCTCTCATCACCTGCTCCAAACGTGGATAATAAGTCTCCGTTCCAAAACTCAAATTGCAAATGGAAGCACCGTTGGCCTCTGCATATCGAATGGCATTGATCACCGCTTCCTCCTCACCGATCCCCAATACGGTTCCCAATGCTTTTAAAGGCATAATCTTAACGTAACGATTGTCGGCAATTCCGGCAATTCCCATGGACTTGCGGGTAGCTGCAATTGTCCCGGCAGCATGGGTGCCATGGTTATCCTCCTCCCCCACATACACCTGATTACTATCGCTAAAAAAATTCCAGCCGTTTACATCATCAATGTATCCATTCCCATCATTATCTATCCCATCACCAGGAATTTCGTCTTCATTAACCCAAATTGCATCTTTCAGCTCCGAATGGTTGATATCAATTCCCGTGTCAATAACTGCCACCACAACGGCACGATGTTCTTCCGTACTGGCATCATACAACTCCCAAGCCGGACGGATATTGATATCCATTCCTTTTATAGAAGTAATCGTATCCAGTTCATAAGCGCTCGGGCCTTCAACCGGTGCCGGAATCCCCAAAGCATTGGCTAAATCAATCGTAGTAGCTAGTACAGGATCACTGTCACGAAAACGGTTTACTACTTCCTGGTACTGCAACTCTCCGTCATTTTTCAGCCCCCACTGATATCGGGCATAGGGATCGCCCAGCGATAAATTGGCTTCTCCCGGTCCATAAACATAAGATGAGAACTGTCCGGGTCTCCCTGCCGCATCCTGCGCTGCCAAATCCGTTGCCAGATTCCCTGCCATCACTTCCTGTGCCTGCGCCATTTCTGAAAGCCCTGCCGGTGTTCCCTGCATTGCTGCCACAAAAAAACTTGTTGTTGGCTCTTGTATTGCTGCTGAAAGCTCTGTGGTTTCCTCCTGTATTGCTACCGCGGAAAACGCTATTGTTTCTAGTGTTGCCACTGTTTCCTGTCTGGCTGCTATTTCCTGTCCCGCCGCTGTTTCCTGTCCTGCTGCTATTTCCTGTCCCGCTGTTATATCCTGTGTCATCTTCGCCTCTCGTGTTGCTGCTGTTCCTTGTGGTACTGCAAATAACAGGCCCATAACAAAAATTCCGCTAAGAAGGCCAAATCCCGTTTTATACAATGTCATCTTCCAAACTCCTTACGCTGCATACCTGAGTGCCATCTGTTTTTCTCAACTTTATTCTCTGGCCGGACAAAAATCAACTCTGGAATCATCTGCGCGGGATTATACCATATCCTTCGAACGCCTTTCCCACTCCGAGAGATGCGCACAGTTCGCTTACGTATTTGTCCTCCCTCTGGGCGGACGCGAACTGGCGCGGGTATAATCTCTGTCGAGATTATATCATGTCCTCCGGACATGCTCCCTCCGGGGGGATGCGCACAGTTCGCTTACGTATTTGTCCTCCCTTTGGTCGGACGCGAACTGGCGCAGGTATAATCTCTGTCGAGATTATACCATAAATTTTATCATGACTGTATGAAAAATATGTGAAGTTTGCTTGATTAATCATTTAAAACTTTATGACAAAAGCTTCTCTGCCCACTCTGTTTCCTTAAAACCCACAAGTATCTTTTTATCATCTACAATCAGTGGGCGTTTTACAAGCATTCCGTTGGTTGCAAGAAGCTTTAACTGTTCTTCCTCGCTCATAACCGGCAGCTTGTCCTTTAACTGCATATTTTTATACAACAATCCGCTTGTGTTAAAAAATTTCTTAAGCGGCAAACCGCTTTTCTCATACCACTGTTTTAGCTCACCATATGATGGATTTTCGTCCGCAATATGGCGGTCTGTATAAGCAATCTTGTGAGCTTCTAACCACTTTTTTGCTTTTTGGCAAGTGGAACATTTGGGGTATTGTATAAATAACATATTCATTCTCCTTGTACCTATCCATAACTATACCATTAGTTCTTCAATTTATTTCTATTTTCTCTTCACATCTATCCACCCATAACTTCGCATTTCCTGACGAAACGCACTTCTCCGGGAATACTTGTCCTTGTATGATGTCATAAGCCTCTGCTTTGCGCCTTTCTCCCCCAAAGATTCCTGCACCCCGCCTAATGCGGCAATATATGCGGCACATTCCCCATAATAGTTTCTGCGGTTTGCGTCCATGATTCCCTCCACCCTTCTCTCAAGCAAACCTGCTATTTTTTTCATTGCACAGGCTTTGGTATCTGGATCCATCCGCACCACGGATTTCCATTTCAAAAACAATTCATAAAACAAAACGTTTTCATTAGCGCCTTTTTGGTCATATGTACTCTTTAAATATTCTTCCGCCGAGAAATCCACCGCAGATTTTATCATACAAGCCATGGCAGTTATTCCCTTGCCCATCTGCTGGCCCTCATAAAGATACCACAAATACAATGCGATTCCCTGCTTCATAAAAGTTCCTGACCATCCGAGCGCCTTCGGCTTATTCAGGCCATCAGCCAACACCCCGGCAAACTGCCCGTCCAGAAATCTGAGCAATAAAATCATATTGCTGTCTGGTCTGTTTTCCTCCCTCTCAGAATGCGTGCGCTCTCTTCTGGGCATATCACAGAAACCATCACTTTTGTACGAAGGTAATGTCATAAATATTTTCTGAATCTCTCTTCTTTTCTTTTCACTTTCATCCCCATTTAACCGGGCACGGAGATAATTCAATGCAGATGTATCCGATTCATACGCGGCAAAATAGCACTTTTCCAACAGAGAAGAATCTTCATTTGCCTCAACAATATATTCTGCTGTCTTCAAAGCCACCCTGCTCCTCATAATATATTTCTTTGGTATCATCTCCATTGCCTTCGTCCCTATGGATATCCTGTCCCTTGCATCCACACACTGCCCATTTTCTAATATGTTCAGATATAATCCTGGATGGGCAACAACATATTTCTCTGCATACCGGCCAGCCGCGGAGACATCATTCAACAAATTGACTGCTTCCTGGATTAGGCGGTCAGCCTCGCGCCCTGTTTTTGTACCGAGACAGTCAATCCAGTGCACCAGAAAATCCTGAAAATCAGGCAGATCTTCCTCTCCATGCTGCATAATGGCTTCCAGGGTGATTTCTTTTCCGGCATTTACAATAATCCCATACAGTGCTTCAGGCCGCTTTTCTAAAGATACCGCATGGTATGCGCAATATACCGTGTCAAAAATTACCTCCTGCAGATCGCATGGCAGAAGTTCACGATCCGCCATATCTTTCAGTGAAAGTTCCTCGTCGCCAAAATCATCGCAGCACAGAATCTCCATAGAAAACAACTAATTTCCGATTTCGAAGCCTTCCTGATACCTTTCCCTGTCCATGCAGATATGAACAAAACCACAGGCTTCCGCCAGCATGTCCGAAATACCGCTCTCGTCCTCATAATAGTATTCCTCATTGCTGTCATCATACCAATCGTCATATTCTTCATTTACTATAGCGCTGATTGCAACTTCCTGGGAATCGATGATCTCTAAATTATTTTTGACAGATTTGTACATCTCATCAAACTCAGGTTCTTTTTCCCAAACTTTGGCTGGTTCTTTTTCCCTTTCTCCCCCCGCCGCCTTCAGCCTGTTCAGGAACCCCTCCCTGCTGTGCTCTGGCAGGACACGCCCGATATCGTGAATAAATGACACAAGCTGTTCCTTTGAGTATTTCGCTGTAATAGCGTCCGTCTGCTTTAAAAAATTAGTCAGGTTCATAAGCCTACCTCTGTTTTGTGAGGATTGTTCATCTGTATTTTATTGTAAAACGCCACAGCTCCGGCAATGTCCTCTTTTGTCGGATGTCCTTTGGCAATACCACCCACCAGCTTAAACGGGCCATAAGTGTCATAACCTTTGCAGCCATAATTTCCCAACACTTTCGCCCCCTTTGCTTCCAGCGTTCTGGTAATATTCTTCACATACCCGCCGGCCGGACTCCCGCAAGTATAAAGAAGAAACACCTGGGCGCCGGCTGGAATTTTTTCAGCAAATTTCTCCATACGTTTGTAAAACTTTCCAAAAGCAATCCCCGAAGCAAGACCGATCCTGTCATAACCTGACAGCTCTAAGGAACCCGCATTTTCAATGCTGACAGTTTCCACATTATCCTTCACCGCAATTGCCTCTACAAGCCTTTTCGTATTCCCATGATGAGTGGATTCATAAATGATAATGGATTTCATAAAACAGTCCTCCTCATATCTCCAAAACTGCGCTTTTTATCTCCGTGATCTAAACCCATACTCTTTCTTTAACCTCTCAAAAATTTCAAAAGCTACCGGGCATATTCTTATCGTATCCAACATGCCCAGCAAACTTGATAATCTTTCCGGCTGATCCGTATACGGATATTTTTTGCAGCTTTCTGGTTTACAATCCCGCAGTTTACAGTTACCATCCTCCTGCAAAAAATCGCACGGCTTATGCCTGGTCTGATAATCCATGCCATACTCTCCTTTTTCCAAATAGGCATCAATAAACTGTTCGGGTGTGATTCCTAAATACTTCGCATCCTTGTCAACATCTTCTGCCGGAATACTTCCTTTGTACATTTTGCAGCAGTTTCTGCATTTACTGCAATCATACTCTGCAAATAACTCTCTATGTAATCGTAAAAACTGCCTGTCCAACTCATCCTCGTCTGCATGACATTTCAGGAAGCTACGAAATTTAAAATTTTCGTTTTCCTTTTTCTTGGCTTCTGCTCTTATTTTGTTTGGTTGAATCACTTATCCCCTGTTCCTTTCTTCATTCTTCTCCGCTATGTTATTTCTTACTTTACAATCATCTATTCATAAATCATAGTGTAAACGGCCAGTTTTCTTTGCTGCCAAATAAATCTGTTTGGACTGTTCTGACATATTTCTTCCCAAACACACACCAGATGGGACAACAATTCCATTATAAATAATAGCATTCCCGAATGGTATCAATGTTGCTTCTATAATCTGCGGCATGGGATAACCTTCCTGCATTTCTCTCCACGAAGAATAAATCCCTTTCACAATGTATACCTCATTGTTATCAGCAGAAATTAAAACAGAGCCATTTCTCAAATGTCTGTCCACAATAAATTTCTTTTCTTCAACTTCAATAACTGTTCCATTTAAAGAATGCGCTAATCTACTTAAAAAATTTTGACTTTTTATTGAATTCCTAAATCCTTCTGTTGACAGTTTTATAACTTCAAACAAAAAATTTTTGTAGATAAGATATTTTTTTATTTCCTCCGACATCTCTGTTGTTAAAGTCCCCGAAAGCGTTGGCGTTGCACTATCAAACAATGTTTTAACATCAATATAAACAGTAATTACATCTTTATTTCCCTTCATGTCAGCAATTGACTTTTGAAATATTGTTGACTTTCCAGTTCCTTTTCTTCCTTTTAATATTGATGTTCTCGGTAAATTTACCTGTTGTAATATCCCTTCATTTGGATGCAAATCTGTATAAATTTCATCTATAATATTTTTGCCCTCATGTTCTATCTCAGCTCACCTCACCTGATTAATTTCAAAGAATTGGCAAACATTAAAAAAGCATTTTGTATCTCCATCATATAAAATCTTCCTCTTGTTCTTTGAAAACATTATCGCCCAATATATATCAAAAAATTAAATTACTTTCATCATTTTATTAATTAGGGCTGTTTGTGGCTTTCCCATTATCTTCTACCAACGCAGCATTGCGAAAGTGATGTAATGCCTGCTTACGAAAAGTCTCCCTGCTGTTTTCCGCATACGTCGAACCATAATATGTATTGGCAAACTGGATAATATCATGAATACGAATCCACTCATTTCCGGCATCTTTCCATAATGCATCCTGTTTGATCCCTGCCATTGCCAATATCACATAACAGCAAATATCCGCTTGCTGTGCTTTAGGCATTCCGAGCATTTTCAGAAGTTCTCTTGCCTCATCAATTTTACCCACAGTATCCCTCCAATATCATATTACAGTTATTTTCTGACATATCCTTGCTTTTCATCAGTTTCCTGCCCATTTCTTGTATGCTTTCTAAATCAAGCACAGGCATTGCATTAATTTCTGTTGAATTTACCTGCGTTGAGCCATTCAAAATTCTATAGTATTCATCATAAAGAGTAGAATTAAAAATCACATATAATCCGTACACAAGGCATTCTGACATTTCCGTCATCAATCCATCTACAAAATTTATCTTGTTCTGTGTACTGATTTTTTTATACTGCGGATACTTCTTCGATAAATATACCCCACACTGCAGTCTGCGTCTTTCTTCTTTTGCAGTAAATCGTTTGACAAACAAATAATTTCGATTGTCCTGCATCGAACCCTTTTGATCTGTCACCACATACTCGTGTTCTTTCTGAATAGGAAACTGCACTTCTCCCTGCTTGATATGCTGCGAATAAAAGAGTGGAATTGCTCCATCCTCTGCATCATCACGAAGTATCTCACGATTGCGAAAGTCAACTGTCAATCCTGTTTTCATTTTCAGCCCAATGTCCGGCAATGTTTTATCGAATCTATGTAGTCGTTCCAACACAGAAACTTCTTTTTCATCTGTTACTAAATAAACATAATAATCATCTCCCGAAACTACAAGGCTATACGGTACAGTCAGCGAAGTCAGATTATCAAAATCATTATTTGACTGTGAAGAAGTAATTGTAACATTTTCCGGCGTTTGATATGTCTTTTTTACTTTTATTATGATTGTTTCCTGTAAGACATCTTCTTTATCAAACACCTTATTCCTGCTTATAAATAAATGAATATGCTCTAATTTCCCTTCTGTAAGAAAATACTGTCTAAAACGCTTAAAATAAGCCCCTGAGGTCCATGAACGAGGGATAATATACACCATTTCGCTACCATTGCAGCAAAAATGAAATATAAATTAGGTGATCCATAACATACGTCCGGCATCGCCGCCGCTTCCGGCGCATCTTTAGATATCTTCATATATGGAGGGTTTCCAATCACAAAATCATACTCCTTAGGTTCGGGATTACCGCCTAACATATGATTAAAGTCCAAATACTGACTTGTAATATAGTTATCTGTAATAATGTTAATCTGAAGGTCTTTTTCTGAATTTGCCTGACAAGTGCGCAGATTTTCTCTTAGCAATCCCAAAATATTGTCATCATTCTCATAACAGGTCAATTCTATCGACCGAACAGAAGCCACCCGCTCCAATCGTTCTAAAAGTGCACACGACAATATGCCTGAACCTGCTCCTGCATCTAAAATGCGAACCTTAGACAAGCTTTGAGGAATTGTATATAGTTCAGCCATAAAATGTGCTGTTTCTTTACTTGTAAAAAACTGACCATATTTTTTTCGCTCTTTTTTAGGCATACCATCAATATATCTAATTGTACGTTCAATAATACAATCTAACATCCTATTCCTCTGCTTTCATGCAATATATCCTTTAAGACGCTCTGCTGCCAGTCTTTATATCTCATTATATGTTTTTTCCAATGAAGGCTTTGCCTTTTCAATCGCTTTAATTTTAGCACATCTGCATACACTTTTCTACTGATTTCAAAAGAATAGGCGACTTTACCTATTTTCGCTCTCATGAATATTAACTACTCTATTATCTGATTCAAATTTTTTCTTTCCATATTTGGGATATCCGTCAAAGCACATATATCTTCATAATGCCAATCATCACATTCATCAAAGCACACCTGTTATTTCCGTTTCTTAAATATCCGAAAAGGTCTGCTGGTAGAATTGTCATATATATGGCAAATATCGCAAACTTTGACTACATCCTTAACCAAAGCCAATGCCTTATCATATCGTGCAACTATCTTCTCTTCCGGCACATCATGTCCACTAGATTCCGCCCTTGCCTTTACGCGCCATACATTAATCATGGAATCCGCTGTCAAAATATAATAGCAGCGTATAAAATATACCTTTTCCCTTGCTCTTTTTAATAGCTTCAAGTTTCGTTTTGTTGACAGCACTGTTTCAAAACAAAATTCTGCATCTGTTTCAAGTGTTCTTCCCGCTGCTTTTTTGCTAATTGTGCTGCTTCTAAATCAGAACATTTCAAATATTTTTTTATTTCATCTGCATTAATATAGTCCATTGGCGGTTTTAATAATTGTGTAAACGTACTTTTTCCGGAACCGTTTGGGCCGGCAAAGACAACAATTTCAGGCTTTTTTGAAATTCGCTCACTATAGCGCTCCTTTCTCATCCTTCTTCCCACTTCTTTTCGTGTTCCATCATCATTCTCCTGATATATAATCTGACTTTCCCTATCATATTAAACCACCGGAACCCCTAACGCCTTGTTTTTCTCTAATTCAATTCTTACTGCCTCATTCGCGCGCTTAATAACTGCTTCATCTGAAATATAATCTTCTCTTTTCATAGACTGCTCCCTTCTTTTCGTCAAATTGAAGAATAGTGTATATATTTATCTTTATTAATAAACTATGCACTTTTTAGTTCTTTTTCAATTTTAGCACAATTTGTCCACAAACTGTGGACAAATTTGACTATATAGATCTGCCTGTTCTTTCCACAGTAAGTGTCCTGCAATCCCAAAAAATCAAATATATAAGGGCTCTATGAATAGTTCTTCTGCACATACAGGCGCAAATCTGGTATTGAATCAAGTAGGAGGTAGGCGATTATTCCTCCTACCGACCTCTCACACCACTGTACGTACCGTTCGGTATACGGCGGTTCAATCAACTTAACAAGTAACAAGCCTTTCGGCGTAGTAGCCCTCCATGGATACAAGACCAAACTTAGCCAGTCTCTCTTTGCTGATACCAATGTGGAGATTCCAGCTTCTGCACACTCTGGCATATCCTTTGGCATATGAGATGCCATGTGCCGCATATGGTGGTAGACCAAGTTTGATAAGATTCTTTTCCCTGTTCTTTGGCGTTTTCCAGTGTTTCCATATGCACAGGCGGTATCAGATCTGTCCGTCCATTTTTGCACACAGCCCTTTCATGCTTCCGATTTTGAAATAATTTATCCATCCTCGGATAAGCTGGTTGAGTTTCCCAATCTTATAACCATTGCTCACTCCCCAACTCCTGCTTGTATATTTCTTCATCTGCGCCTTGAACTTTGCTACCGCTTTCGGGTGTGGTCTGGCTTTGTACCCTTTGGCAAATGAGTCATAGTAAAATCCAAATCCAAGATACTTAATGCCCTTTGGCTTATCAACCTTGCTCTTTTCTGCGTTCACTTTCAGACCAAACTTTTCCTCTATAGAATCGGGTCACACTCTTCATCACGCGTTCTGCCGCCCGTCTGCTCCCGACCATTATAATAAGGTCATCTGCATACCGGACGAAATCCAGCCCTCTTGCCGCTAGTTCTTTGTCCAACTCGTTTAGCATGACGTTCGCTAACAGCGGCAAGATATTTCCGCCCTGCGGTGTGCCGACTATCGTATCTTCATACTCATCGTCAATCTTCACGCCGCTGGCCAAAAACTTTCTTACCACCGATATGACATCTCCATCCTTTATTGTCCGTCCGAAGATTGTCATCAGCTTATCCTGGTCTACTGTGTCAAAGAATTTAGCAAGATCGATGTCCACTATCCAGTTGTGTCCATCATTCATTATTTCTAATGCTTTTAGGACTGCCTGCTGTGCACACCGGTTAGATCCGAATCCATAGCTGTGGTCGTGAAACTGTTCCTCAAATATCGGGGTGAGTACCTGTAATACCGCCTGTTGTACAAAGCGGTCTGTTACTGTCGGCACTCCAAGATTTCTTGTACCACCATCGGGTTTGAGTATCTCCACCCTGCGAACTGGCTACGGCTTATATTTTCTCGTCCGCAGCTGTTCCCTGATGCTTTCGCCGTTTTCCGAAAGGTATGCGTCAAGCTCTTCCACGGTCATCCCGTCCACTCCTGCCGCCCCTTTGTTCCTTACGACTTGCAGGTACGCTGCATTGAGGTTATCTTTGCTCAATATCTGCTCCATAAGACTACTTGTGTCCATGCGTTGTTTCCTTTCTGCCCCTTTTGCCTTTGCCGCCTTTGATGTCATCGACAGGCGTATGCTCCGGCTACGAAGTGGAACGTACTTCAACTGATTGATTATTCAGCCCTTCGCTCCATCCCCATTACAGGAACTTCCTCACTACTATGGCTTCTGCTGACTTCTCACAGTTCGTTGTTACTACGGCTGATGAGACCGCCTGTGAGACCTCCCCAGTTAAGGTGCACACTCTTTCCCTCCATGCACCTGCCACATTTACTCGTACTTCCGGCAACCTTTTGGACTTCAGTGCCTTTTGCCACCTTATCCGTATTTCCGAGCCTTATATGTGGTTCCTGTCCGTCAGGTCAGAGGTTTGCTTACAGCTTCTTTCAGATTCCGTCTCACGGCGGACACCCTTGCTATTCGGCTATGTGCTTCGTCGTTGCCTACGTGCACTCGGGACTTTCGTAAACGTCAAACCATCCGCCTAGTGCCTTGTAAAGTTTAAAAGTTTATCAAAATATTTTCCAGGTGCTTGTACTGCAGCACTCGGAAATAAATTCAATCGTCGAATAAAGGTGTTGGATATAAGCGCTTTAGTTTTACTCTTGCATCTTTTGTCGTGAATTGCCATTTTACGCCTTTTTGACGCTGATTTCGGTTACGCTCCCAGTCTGCAAGCCTTTCGTTTAGTTCCTTGATTTTAGGGATCCTTAGATTTCCCAGGCACTGTATTGACATGGAGCTGAGTTCAGTTTCCGCTATATTCAGCCAGCTCCCATGCTTTGGCGTGTAATGGAACTCAAACTTCTGCATCAGACTGCATGCAATTTCTGGCGGAAACGCCGCATAGAATGATGCGCAGCAATGGGTATTCAGGTTATCTGCTACAAGGATGATTTTGGAAACATCTGGATAATAAGTTTCAGATATTTTCCTCATCATTTTTGCAAAGTCGCCCATTTTCCGGTGTTCCAGCGCTTCTGTATGCCCCCATCCGCTGAGCGGCTCTGTAAACATGAATATGCTGGATGTCCCCATGCGGGCATACTCAGAATCAATTTTCTGAACCGTCCCAGGGCGGGACAATTCCGTTTCAGGATCGGTTTCCATAGGCATGGCACTGACCCGCTCCCTGATCTCATCAAGCAGCTGCACCGGCTTTTCATCCATGCAGACCACAGGGCAGCAGGGGGCGTATGGCTTCTGGTATATGGTAAGGATGTCTTCCATATTTGCAATAAAATGCGGGTCGTTTTCCATTGGGATACACCAGTATTTGCTTAAATGGGGTTTTAACTGGTTGGTATTCAGAATTGTCCCAACAGCCATGTGCGATATAGATACAATATAATTTTTTTCTACGCAGTGTTCTGCAAGGAGGCGCAGGTTCCACCTGGCATACCCTTTTGGCGGCGGACTTAATGCTGACGCGATTACATGGTCTTCAAAATCACCCGTAATTTTTGCCATAGTTTCCGGTGTTATCCTGGTTTTTCGGTTCAAAGCGGCATCCAGCCCTTCCTCGCAGTATGTTTTTCGTATTTTATTAATAGTAGGAAGTGACACCCCGAATATTTCAGATAGTTCCCGATTGCTTTTTTTCTTATCGGGGAAAGCGTCATTTGTGTTTAACAGGATATTTGCGTGCATAATCGTTTTTGCAGATGAATGCCCATTTTTACGGATATGGTTTAGAGCCTCAATATCCTTTTCCGTTAATCGTACCTGATAATTTTTCTTTGGCATAAAATACACTCACTCCTTTTTATTTGAGTATATCATGCCATAGTGAAGATGGATGCTGGTTTTGATAAACTTTTAAACTTTACAGGGCACTAGTATTTTCTACAATCCTGTGTCATACTTGAAGAAACCCAAAAAACTACTTAGTTTTTTCAAGGAGGTCTGTGTAATGGATAAAAGTACACATGAGATCCGGCTTGCGCATTGGAAACAGATCATCGAACAATGTCAGAGCCGTCCAAAAGCACAAACAGCGAAACAATGGCTGGCGGAACATGATATCAGTGATAAAGCCTACTACTACTGGCTGCGAAAAATCCGAAGAACGATTTATGACCAATCTGTTGCCGGTGGTACACTTTTTGTGGTATCACAGGAACAGGAACTCTCCTTTGCACAGATGCCAGACAGCTATTTAAAGGAATATCCGTCTTCCTTTTCCTTTGCACCTGTGGCAGTCATAAAAACTCCCGCCGTAACACTGGCTGTTTCCAATGAAATATCGGACCAGCTCCTAAACCGGCTTATGAAGGCGGTTTCCCATGCTTAAGGATGCTGCGGGTATCCGGCGGGTTGTAATTGCGTGCGGCTTTGTTGATCTGAGGAAAGGAATTGATGGACTTGCGCAGATCATCCGCTCCCGATACAGCCAGAATCCTTTCGAAAAAGGAACTTTATTTCTCTTCTGCGGCAGGCGGTCCGACCGCATGAAAGGACTGTTATGGATGGGAAACGGATTCCTTCTTCTATATAAACGATTTGAGGATGGAAACCTTACCTGGCCCCGTACTACAAAAGAAGCGGCAGAACTGACAGAAGAACAATTCCATTACCTGATGCTGGGCCTTAATCCATTAGATCCGAAGATCAAGGAAGTCCATCCCACAAAGATCAGTTGAAAACCATTGTGCAGAATAGAGAAATTTCCTGCCTGTGTCCTCTTTCCGGCGGGGATTGTCTTCCTCTCAGTTTTCAGTTCCCCAAAATCTGCCATCCCTTCCTAAAAGAACCTTTATCCCCTGTTTTACTTTCTTTTGCTTCTTCACCGTTATGACTGTTCAGGCGGCACGAGAGAGACCTTCTGACCATAGGCATAATGACGAAGAGAAATCCTGTACGCATTCGCGTTTTTCTTATTTTTATGGTATCATGAGGAAAGAGAGGGGGAAGGAGCCATGGGGAAAACGTATACGGCTGAGGAACTGGAGAAATGCAGCAAGGAGGAACGGATGCTCATGCTCCTGTCCATGCAGGAACAAATGGAGCGGATGAACGGAAATCTGGAAAACCTGATCGAGCAGATCCGGGCCGCAAACCAGCAGAAATTCGGCCGCCATACGGAAAAGCTGGAGGCTATGGAAGGCCAGCTGTCTTTTTTCAACGAGGCGGAATATCTGTCGGAAGAGGCCGTGGAAGAAGAACCGGCGGATATCCTTCCAAAGAAGCCGCGCAGTAAAAAGCAGAGAGGAAAGCGGGAGGCGGATTTAAAGGATTTCCCCCAAGAGCCCCACGACCATGATATCTCCCATGAAGAGCTGACAGCCTGTTTGGGAAAGGCTGCTGGAGGGAGCTGCCCGCGGAGGAATACAGAAGGCTGAGATATGAACCGGCCTCCTGGACCGTAGAAACACATAAGGTTCATGTATATGTAGGGACAGACGGGGAACACCAGGATGAATTCTTAAGAGGGGACCGCCCAAAGGATCTTCTGAGGAACAGCATCCTGACGCCATCCCTGGGGGCAGCGATGATGAACGCGAAATATGTAAACTCGCTGCCGCTGTACCGGATCGAGGAGGAATTCAGCCGGAATGGGGTGAATATTTCCCGTCAGGTCATGGCCGGATGGATCATCCGGTGCTGCGAAAAATACCTGGCCCCGATGGATGACTGCCTGAAGGAAAGGCTGCTGGAATACCCGGTCACCCAGTCGGACGAGACCCCGGTGGAAGTAATCCGGGACGGACGTGGGGCGGGAAGCACGAGTTATATGTGGGTACACCGGAGCGGGGAGTTATACCGGGAGAAGCCAGTGGTGCTGTATGAATACCAGAAGACCCGCAACAGCAGCCATCCGAAGGAATTCTATAAAGACTATAAAGGGATTCTGGTGACGGACAGTCTGGAGCAGTACCACAAAATAGAAAGAGAACTGCCGGGGCTGAGGAACGCGAACGGCTGGGCCCATGCCAGGCGGGATTACGCGGATGCGGTGAAGGCTCTTGGAAAAAGCAGCCCGGAAGCAGTGCGCCAGTCGGTAGCATACCAGGCGCTGGCAAGGATCAGCACAATCTATAAGCTGGAAGGGACGCTAAAGGAGCTTTCGGGAGAAGAAAGGCTAAAAGAAAGGAAGACCTCGATCAAGCCGCTGGTGGAGGAATATTTCGCATGGGTAAAGGAACGGCTGGAAGACGAAAGCTGCCTGCCGAAAGGGAAAACGGCCCAGGGACTGAAGTACAGCGTAAACCAGGAGTCATATCTGAAAGTTTTTCTGGAAAACGGGGATGTACCGATGGATAATTCAGCATCGGAGAGGAGTATCCGGACGTTCTGTGTGGGAAAGAAAAACTGGGTACTGATCAACTCCGTAAAGGGAGCGCAGACAAGCGCGATGATCTATAGTATCACAGAGACGGCGAAGTTAAATGAGCTGAATCCGTACTATTATTTAAAATATCTTTTGGAACGGATCCCGGAGCTAATGAATGCCGAGGGGGCCATAGCAGCAAAGGACCTGGATCCTCTGCTGCCATGGTCAGAGAGCCTTCCAGCCAAATGTCATAGAATACGCCGCTGAAAAGCGGCGCTTTTTATAGTGGGGGCGGATGGTTTTACGTTTACTAAACTTTAAGGTGTGGAGTTGACCTAAAGGTTTCGCCTAAAAGGCGAGGGTTTTAACCCCAGTATACAGACAACAAAATCTTCAAAAGTTGCTATGAGGGTGGTATAATCATCTTGAAGCTTCAGCATAATGTGCCTCCTTTCATAGTCGTAGTGGTGTACAACTATAGAATAGCACATTTTGCTGAAGTTTTTCTATGTCAACTAGCACAACAGGTTAAATTATTGGCTCTAAAAAAGATTACTCAATAATAGAAACACCCCTACCAGACCCAACAGTCCTACCACCCTCACGGATTAGGTTGGTAGAACCTTGGGTGACAAGTGGCATGTTTTCGGGATTTTCTGCCATCATACTTTCTGAAAATATTGATTTTCTCTGTAGTTTCAAAATTTTTGTAGCTATTTTGTAGCCAAAGACATTAGGTAACCACACACATCTCGTTGAACAAAGTTTGTATTAAGGAAAATATAAAGTATTATATCGGAATATTTTTGGTATGATGACGTCATTTTTTACTAATTAGTCCACACTCTCTTTCCAGTCTTTCAATAATATAAGCAATTGCTCTTCTGAGCGGTATGGATCTTCCTGTGATAATTCTATAGCTTTCCTTTTCAGGTTTCCTAATTCTTTTCCTGGAATCAATCCAAATTCTTCCATTATCCGTTTCCCACCCAATGGACAGATATTAATATCTTTAGAAAAAAGAATCTGTTCTATCAATAATCCTATTTTTTCTTTATGCTCTTCTGGCGAAAGCGAGCTAAACAATTTCATTTTATTGCGTATATTCTTTCCATATGTTTTTGTAAGCACATGTGCATCTGCTTTTACCTCCAGCGTTGTCATTATCTCTTTAAATTGACTTTCAATATAGAAATCAGGGCAATAACTATCCTTTGCCATAAGCATTTCATGAATCATTTGTTCTTTTCTGCTATCCCTCCCTATTTGTTCTATACAATATAACATCGCATCAAGAATATTTTTCGCCAAATCAATCAATTCATTCGAACAAACCAGATAATCTCCATCGCCAATCCTTTTGCTCCCTATCAATCTAAAATGCCATTTTTCAACTCGTTCAATCACACTGTTATCATGCACTTTTGCTTTATCTAGCGTATGACTCTTATATGTTCTGAGATCATGTATAAGTGTTAATGAAGATTTCACCTTTTCATACTCTAAATTAAATAACAATATCTTCTGCATAATAAATTCTCTATAAATATCACATCGTTCAAAAAACAAGCCATAAAAATAATCAATATTAACATAATATGCTGCTTCATTCTCAATATCCGAACGCAATTTTTGATGTGTCTCGGAAAAGAATAGAATATTGCTTTCCATTTTTTTAGTCACATCATTTATCTGTTTTATCATTTCGGATATTATCAGCAATTTATTTCTATTATCCATTTGTCAATTCCCCTTTACTCAATATCCGAAATTCTAATTCCCATAAAACTGAAGCCAATGTGTATACCACCATATTCTATATTCTCTTCTAAATCTCTAGACACAAAATCATAATTATAATAGAACAAGGTCTTTCTTATTGTAGGTATATAGAATTTTGCACGTCCTTTTTCTTTTTCAACTTTTTTTAACTGCCCTGAGAACCCCCTTACCTTACCACCTTCATCAACCTTAGAAGCAATATAATACAGAATTGGCCTCCTTGCTCCAAAATAATAATTGTTTCTTATCTCCTCAAAATGATTGAAACAATCATTTACTTTTCCTAAATGAAATTCACATACTCCTTTCAAATATTTATTCTGTGGTGATACTTCTTCAACCAATTCCTCAATACGCTCTAGTAAAAAATACAATTTTTCCCATGTTTTTCTATCAAAAGGCAAAACCTTTTTCTCTACAAAAAATAATGGTTCTTTCGCCATCACAAGCCAGTAAAGCTTTAGCAGCAAGGACAAACATTTTGTACTTTCAGTCACAACTGATTGGAATTTTTCTGTTTCTAAATACTTTATTGTTTCTTTCACTCTACCTATATCTGCATTAGCTATCTTTTGAGTAATATCTATCCCTCGTAACTTGTTCCTTGCTCTAAGATATATACCGGAATCCGATTTAATCGCAAGCAAACGTTCAAATGCCTCATCTGTAATTTTTTCGTCACTCTCAAATGAATCTACCATAAGAATACGTTTATTATAATCTTCTCTATATTTGATTTCCGGATTCTCTGCAACGACATTTTCAAATAATGATACCAATTTCCCCACTATATTAGTCTTTTCATCATTTGCAATATCAGTTCGGAGAACATTACCTGCGGACCATGCCCAGATATCTACTGGATAGTATGGGTCTGGAGAATAAATCAATGCTTCTTCCAAATAGCATTCTAATTTGTGATACACTCCTAATATTCTATTCAGGTTACTTCCTATTTCGCAATAAAATGTCAATTCTGCTCCTATATTTGATGATAGTTCAATCAACAATTGTCCATACGAATTTCTGAGAGTAAAATCATCTTTCTTTCCCTCTATATTATTAAGCTCTCTAAGTAACAACTCTTGAGTTTCTATAAGAACTTGTATATCACACTCTTTTTCATCACTATTTTTAAAATATTCTCGTATATATGATGCTTCTTGTAAAATAGTACTTGCATTGTATATCCCACAATTATTACGTAATTCCCCAACTGTTTCAGCTATGTCTTTATAGTAACTTTTAAATTCTCCATCTCCTACAGTTCCATTAGGTCCTATCGCTTTCAAAAGGGTTACTAAAAAATTTAATTCTTTCTCTGTTATGTTTTCTACAACCTCTTTGATTATCTCCACCTGTTCACTAATCTGAACTAGCGAAGAATTTGCAACAATCTGTGCTTCTAAACTACTTCTTGGAAATACATTTATATTACCATTCATATCTGTCTCAACATGAAGGAAGTCTATTTTCTCTAACAAGCTACCAACAAAATATGACACATCTCCACTCAGCATTCTAAAAATAACATCAAACGGAATAGCAATTCCATATTGCCCAATCATTGAAACTATTTTTATTATCTTTCCTATGCTAACTTTATTAGAAATTTTTTGTTCCTCATCCGAAGAAATTGGTATACCACACTTTTGTAATAACGCCATCATAGGCGTATTCTTATCCTCAAGTGTCACTAACTCACTCAATTCAATAGTATCCACATCTATTTCTCTTAAAATTCCTTTTCTAATACTATAGTTTGTTCCCGGAAGCATACGATATAATGCCACCAAAAAATTGTTATCATATTTCGATGTCCACATATCATCTAGGTTTTTCCCCGCAAACTTTTCATAATTTTGTTTAAAATTATTAATTTCTGCCCTCGAAACAATGTCAATGGGTGCTTCCACATATAATGCATTATATGAGTTTCTTATATCTTCATCCAAATTATATGATGTTCCAATTATAACTGCTTTCTTTCCTTTTGATGCCAAATAATTATTCAAATCAAAGTATTTGCTTATATCATTTCCATGCGTGGATGCATCCCAAAAAATAGCAACATTCACATCATCACACCACGAACAAAATTGTTCTATATCTTCACGATGTGGCTCTGTGGTTTTCCCGTCTATAAATAATACAGGATATTTTTTTTGCACTTTAATCCTATAAGCCAGACTCGCTAATGCTACCGATTTTCCAGTTCCCGTTTGTCCATAGAGAATAATCGGCTTCTTAAATAATGAGTCACTATTTAAAATACCTATAATATCATTAAACGCAATATTCTCATATTCTCTAACTATATTCATCCCATAATAAAACGCTTCCCATACCGGTTCCATTGATGATCTATATAAAAAATCCCTAAATAGTTCTTTTTCTTCCGACGATGAAATAGCATCAAATTCAAACCGAAAATCATCTAATACTTTACAAGTTCTTGAAATATTTCTCAATTTCTTTCTAGGAAATACCCTTCGTTCTCCTGCAATCGAAATAATTAAATCATTCGTGTTTATATTTTCCACATAGTTTTCTAGCAATCCGGCTGTTTCTGCTTCTTCTAAAATAGATATTAATGAATCTTTTATTGGTACAATAATTCCATCTTTGACTAATTTTTCGATGTATTTGCTCTGTAGATATTCATCTTTAAATCCAAAATAGAAAACCTGTTCTTTTGCAAGTTTTTTACACACAGCAAACAGAACATCATCCTTCATCCAATCCTTATCATAGTCATAGCCGTCTATTACAAACATTCCCATAGGAGATAAAAACTCTCTATCTATCTGATTTAAAAGAAGTGACGCATTTGCTGTATATGTTGAAAAATCAAAAATAGAGCATGGCGGTTTTATTTCATCCATACTTTGATTTAAGCAGCCATACAAATATGAAATGTGAAGAATCTGTTTGCTTTTAAAATTGTATGGCAAGCCTTTTCCATACTGATAAATTGGTTGTATCTCTCTCATTTCAAGCCGCAACATTTTTTCAACGAAATAGTCTACAGAAGTTGTAATGATTCCATTCCACTGTATTTTTGAAAGATATTTACCCCAATCAGGTAATGTAACATAATCTGCCTCTGTTTGTAGCCACTGAAGTGCATCTTCAACATTGTTTGAAAGTTCATCCAATTCTAAAAAAATATTGCAATCTTTTTTATTGCTTCCCAATCGTTCTGACACAACTTCGTAAAATTTATCAGTAATGGTTTCTGCTAAATATTGTTGTCCCAGCAATAAATACGATTGTCCAAAATTTAAACGCTCTATAAAACTTCTCATTCTCTCATCCATTATCTTTTAGCCTCTCCCTATTCCTTTTATTAATTAATCTCATATCTGCATTATTTATGTTTATATAACACTATTATTCCTCGTACTTTACTTACATTATTCCTGTTTGTCTTCTTCCTTTCTCCCATATGGTATTGCCCCTTCTGCCACCATAGACAAATTCTGCGGCATCTCATATATATAAGCGCCCGTCTCATCCAAAGCCTTTATGTCCTTCTTCCTCATCTCCCGATACACAACCTCCGCCAACGCACTCATAATCGCATTATACTTAGCCGTATCCTCAAACAAACTTTGATACGACTCTTGTGCCTCCATATATCCATCCTGTGCTGCCGTACCAAACGCTTTGGGGAAAATACTTTCCACAAAAATCTGCGGGTCAGAAGATTGCGCCATCTTTTTCAACTTCTTATCAGAAAGCAACTTATCCCTCAGTGCTGACAGAATAACTTTATCCCCCTCCGTAAAATTGCCCTTAAATTTCTCATTAATCTTTGCAATCACCTCATCCAAAGGTGTTTTTTCATCCATTCCCTTGACGCCTTTGTGCTTTGCTGGAACATACATTGTCTTTGCTTCTTCTAAAGCAATTTCACCTTGGAATGTCTTTTGCAATTTGTAATATTCCAGTTTCAGCTTACCTTCCAAGTCAATCAGTTCTACAGGGTCTTTCGGCAATAAACCAATTAGGTATGAGCAAAATACATATTCCTTCTGCAACTCTTTATCAAACATTCTCAATATCTGCGATATGTAACTATACCACTTAATCAAATTCCGTACCTGTCTTCGAAATTGGTATCTTTCATTTTGAGTCTTTTTGTTATAACGATTGGAAACAGGAAGTAAAATACTACTCATTCGCCCCATTGCTCTATTGTCCTGCTTGCCTTTTTTGTAATACTCATCTGTAAAAGCTTTAATATCCTCATCCGAGTATATACCATACGCCCGCAATTCTCTCTGTGTCTGATACAATAAGTCTGCGTTTACTTCTTCCTGCAAGAATGTTTCCTGATAGAATGGCTGAAATGCGTCCTTGATATCCTCCGCCTTATTTACGAAATCCAGCACAAAGGTATCTGTCTTACCCTCGCAAGTACGGTTCAATCGGGACAAAGTCTGCACTGCTTTCACATTCTTTAATTTCTTATCCACAATCATCGTATGTAAAAGCGGTTCATCAAACCCCGTCTGGTATTTTTCCGCCACAATCAGCACATTAAAATTGTCATGGAACTCCGCTTTCGTCTGATTTTCCGAAATATGGGAACCATCTTTGCGTACATTCAGCTTTGATTCCGTATATTCCTCGCCCTTATCGTCAATGGCACCGGAAAAAGCCACCAGAATATCCACGTCATCATACTTCTTTTCCTCAATATAACGTTTGATTTCGTGGTAATAGCGAACAGCAGCCAGTCTTGACGATGTGATTATCATCATCTTTCCTTTACCATCAATCTTATGCCTTGTGGTATCCCTGAATGTCTCCACAATAATCTGTGATTTCTGACTGATATTATATGGGTGCAATTCCTGATATTTACGGATCACCTTTGCCGCCCTGCTGGACGGAACATCCGGATTATCTGTCATAGTTTTTGCAATTCGGAAACAGGTATTATAGGTCATATAATTCTGAAGGACATCCAGAATAAATTTCTCCTCAATCGCCTGTCTCATGCTATACACATGGAATGGATGGAAAGAACCATCCTCCTGCTCTTGCCCAAACATTTCCAGCGTAGTCGCCTTTGGCGTTGCAGTAAAGGAAAAAAAGGATAAATTCTTATGCTTGCCTTGCGCAATCATTTCTTTTACAAGCCTGTCTTCCAGATCAACTTCTTCCTCCGCTAATCCCTCTCGCTCCGCATACTCTCTTAGGGCTTCTTCTGTATCTGCCAGCGCAGTCTTCAATTTAAGTGCCGAACTGCCCGTCTGAGAAGAATGTGCTTCATCTACAATAACAGCAAAGCATCTGCCATTTGCCTTATCAATTTCCGTATAAATCACTGGAAACTTTTGTAGAGTCGTAACAATAATGCGCACACCGTCATTAATTGCATTTTTCAAATGTTGAGAAGTTTTATCCTCTCCTATGGTTTCTATGGCACCTAACTTATGGTCAAATCCCGCAATTGTTTCTTGAAGCTGCGCATCTAAAACAGTGCGGTCCGTCACGACGATCACACAGGAAAATACCGGCTTATTGTTTTCATTAAAAAGCGATGCAAGGCGATATGCTGTCCACGCAATCGAATTAGATTTGCCAGAACCTGCGCTATGCTGAATCAGGTAATTCTTTCCTGCTCCGTTTATCCGTACATCTGCAATCAGTTTCCGAACAACATCTAACTGATGATAGCGCGGAAATATCAATGTCTTCTTTTTCTGCAAATTAATAAACTTTTGGATAATATCCAACATACTGTCTTTCTGAAATACATTTTCCCAAAGATATGCTGTAGGATACCCGTTCGGATTAGGCGGATTGCCCGCACCGCCATCAGCGCCTGCTCCATTAGAGCCTTGATTAAAAGGTAAGAAATAGGTGTCTTTCCCTGCCAGTTTTGTTGTCATCCAAACTTCCGTATGGTCTACGCAAAAATACGCCAAAATTCTCTTATTAAACTGAAAACATATCTCGCGTGGGTCTCTGTCATACATCCATTGAGTTTTAGCATTATCTACATTCTGCCCTGTGTACTGATTTTTTAATTCAAAAGCAAACACCGGAATCCCATTTACCACAAGCACCATATCCACCGACTTTTTGGTATCCGCAGAATAATACCATTGTCTGTAGCACTCTACTTCATTTTCCGCATACTGAATCCCTGCTGTATCGTTCAACGCAGATTCGGGTTTAAAATAACAGACTTTAAAGGTAGTACCCCGATGCTTAAATCCATTTCGCAAGACATGCAGCACGCCATCCATATCACAAGCATTATGAAAGACAACACAGAATTTGCGTACTGGGTCTATGTCGTTCTGCCGTTCAAATGCCGCCCACTCTCTCGGTTGGGTACGCTGGATAAAAGAAATCAGTTTATCCGGATATAAACCCAACTTCGGATTATACGTTCCGTTTCCCTTTGTATATCCGCCTTCGGCCGATATGAGAAAAGCCTCAATATCTGATTCAAACTGCTTTTCTGTGGTAACTGTTATGCCCATGATTCTTCCTCCGCAAATCTATTAAAAAAATTGCTACATGTAGCGACTTTTACTCTTTTCGCTGCTCTAATTGTATTTTTGCTCTTTGAATTGCCAAACGCAGCTTTTCTTCCAGTTCTTCCTTGGGTGGCATGGCTGTTAAGTATTGAGCCACTCTAATATCTCCCTTATCCAATTCAAGTAATTCAATTACTTCATCTGACTTCTCTGCACATAATATTAATGCAATTGGCGCTTCTTCGTTTTCCATTCGCTCATATTTATTAAGCCATCGCAGATAAAGTTCTACCTGTGCTTTATACTCTGGTTCAAATTCTCCAATTTTTAATTCCACAACAACAAGCCTTTTCAATTTTCTATGAAAGAACAACAAATCTATCTTGTAATCTTTTCCATCTATAGTAACCTTTTTCTGTCTCGCCATAAAAGCAAAATCCGTTCCCATTTCCAAAATAAATTTTTCCAGCTCTGCCAAAATTGCGTTTTCTAAGTCTTTTTCACTGTAAGTATCCTGTAATCCCAAGAAATCTAATATACAAGGGTCTCTATAAAACATATCTACCGTCATCATATCTTTTTCTTCTAAAAGCTGAATATCATTCCTAATTGTTTCTTCAGGACGCTTGGAAATAGCAGTTCTCTCATATAACATTGATTTTTTCCGTTCTCTTAATACTCTTACACTCCATCCTTCATTTTTACATAAAACAGCGTAAAATTCTCTTTTTAATTCGTCATTAACCGGCAATAACTCTTTAAAATGAGACCACGTCAATTGTTGCGACAGTGTAGCAACTTTTTCAAAATCAGGAAATTCTTCATAGAATTGTATCATCCGGAAAACAGAACTCTTTTCATAAGACCGTCCATATTGAAACTCTAAATCCTTGCTCATATTTTTCACAATAGATTTACCATATTCTGCCTTCTGTCCATTCAAAATATTATCTTTTAGTTCTTGTCCTATATGCCAAAACAAATATACGGTCTGAAAATTAGCAGTCTCAAATACTTTATGTTTAGCTGTTTCAATCATCTTCACAATCTTGTTATATGTCTGTTTATAATTTTCCGGCAAAATCAATTTGTTTTCCATTGAAGTCTCCCTTTTAATTCCTAATTAAAATTAAATCATCTCTTACTTTACATCCTTTGGATGTTAATCCCCAAAACAATTTTTTATTTTCTTTACTCCATGAAGAATTTATTAAATTTAATGCCCGAAACTGATTCAATATTTTTTTAACAAATTGGCTATCATTCAAATACACCGAATAATCACCCGAATAAAATTTTGTTTTTATTGTCTCTTCAATACTATTTTCAGTGATTGACACATCCATCATTTCCGTAGCAATTACCTTAAAAATTTCCTTCAAATTCGTTGCAACACTTCCATATCGCGTTCTGTGATTTTCATAATAATGATATTCTATTTTTATCTCCTGATCTTCAAACGCAATATGGGTTTGCTCCGTTAAAGAAGAAATCTCTTCTCTCGCAGCCTTTAAATCATTTGCCAAGTGTTCATTTTCACTCTTCAATGTCATAATTTCCCGTCGGAGAGACGCCTCATCAAAATCAACTGCCCTCTGCCACCCCGGACGTTTTATTTCCGTTTTTGCCTTCATAATTGAAATTGCCAATTTACCGGTTAAGTCCTCTGTTGAAGCCCATATACTTGCTAATCTATTCGTCATTGCTTTTGTGCGAAACTTCTCTAATTTATCTTTCTTATCCTCATCCGCTTCTATTTTATCTGACGCAAGCTTCACATTGTCATCAATAGCAAATACCAAAACAGGAATGCCTTGCTCTATTGCATAATCATATTCCATTTCAGTATAACTCTTTCCAGTATCCGGATGAACTGAACCATAACGCTTACCGATTATCAACACATAGTAATCACATAAATCTATAACTTTCTTTATCACTTCAAATTGCTCTGTATCTGCCGCCACAAATGCTTCCATTCCTGCCGGAATACAATCTGCCATAAAAAGAACATCAAGAATCTTTTTACGTTCTTCGGCTAGGTCAGTATATGTTGAACTGATAAACACCTGATATTTCTTATCATTCATGTATTTTTATCTCCTTTTTTATCCAATTACCTAAACACTGTTTCGGCACTCTTTCATTTTATGCCTGATACTTCTGTGGAACTTCTTTTTTCCCTGTCACATATTCATAAATTAAAGATTTTTTGTAATTTTCTATTTCGGAGAGGTATTGCTCTTTCTTTGCAATAAGGTTATCTATTGCTAAACACTTTTTCTTAAGATAATTCACTATCTCCCTCTGCTCTTTCACTGGTGGAACCGGTATTATAATACTTTTTAAATCTTCCTTCGACACCTTTAGTCTACAAGTATTTACCCGGTCATCTCCCCGAACAATCGCATATATACCCTTTCCCAGACTATATAACACTCTCAACATAGTTTTACTTCTAAATATATACTCACAATATTTTGCTGTCACATGATCTTCTAATTCATCATAAAAAGTATAGTATACCGGACTTACACATCCAAAATAATCAGATACCCCTGTTGCACCTACAATCATATTCATACTATTCATTACCAAATCGCCCTCATAGGCTAATTTATACTGTTCAAAATCATCTTTAAATCTATCCAAATTTGTGGTTTTCTCCGCATAAAGCGTCACTCCCAAATTAATAGATAAAGATAATCGCTCCTCTGATTTTATAGGACTATTTTTTTCTTGGCGTTCCTTAAGTACATGGCGAAACGGAATAAGTTTCCACCCAATAGGTATGCTCCCAATCCACTCAACACCGCTATCCTTCATTTCTCTGTTACCTCTTATTCCTTTGGTAACAGTCTGTGTAATCACAGCTTGCTTTAACTTTTTGTATTCCTCTATACTTGTGTGAGTTTTTTCAAGCACATTATCAAGTTCTGTACAAACATCCTTCAAAAAACTGACAATACGCATTTGTTCTCCTTTTGTTTCTGGCAACACAATAGGAAGATTTACATATTTATCCGCACTGATGTTTTGAATTGTTGATTGAATAAAAATCCCATTTCTCCAAATATCATACCCTGTTGAACATGTATAATAATAAACATACTCTGGTACAATTTTTTCCTTCAATCGCGCTCTAATTAAATACCCTGCAAAAGCAGCCTTCCCATACTCTGTATAATAAATAAAACTCTTTCCAACTGTAGCCCCGCTTCTAGCAAATAATATATCCCCATCTTCTAATAGATAAGGACTTGCATCTTCTAATTCTATAGATAATGCACCATCATTTTTTAATCTTCCATCTGTTGTAATATCTGTAATTCTAATATATCTTGGCAAATTATTCGAATATTCTATTCCGCTAGAATTTGCGCCATAATCCAAAGGCTTTCTTAATAAATGTTTTAGTCTAAAAACTCTATATTCTTTCGGTATCTCCCCAATCCACTCAATCCCGCTACCCTTCATCTCTCTAGCCATACCTATTTCTCCTCCGCAAACAACTTATCCAAAGAAGCAGAAATATCAGCCTCCAGCACATGAATCCGCGCCACGATATCCTCCACTTTTTCCGGTGCCTGATACTCATAGAAATATCTTGTCATAGGTATCTCATACCCCACCTTCGTCTTTTTCTTATCAATCCACGCATCATCCGCATATGGCAGCACTTCCCTCTCAAAATACCTGTCAATATCCTGTATAAGCGGTACATTCTCTGTATCACGCAGGCTTGCATCGGCAACCGGTTTTCCTTTTTTCAGGACAATTTCACCGTTCTCATCCCGCTGTGGTCTTTCCACCACAATTTTGTTATATCCAAACTCTACCGTTTCAAATATTTTACTCTCACAATAGATTCCACTCTTATCTCCATACACAACACAGTTTTCAAAAGAACCATAAGTCTTTACAATCAGTTCCCGACACTGATCTGTAATATCGTTTCTTTTCGTTCCAATACTCTTTCTCCTTGCCTCATAACAATGAGAAGCATCTATAAGCTGTACTTTTCCTTCCCGATATGCCGGTTTATTCTTGGAGCAAATCCAAATGTATGTACTGATGCCCGTATTCATAAACATATCCGTAGAAAGCTGCACAATACAATCCAGCCAGTCGTTTTCCAAAATATATCTTCTAATCTCCGAAGAACCGCTTCCGGCATCTCCCGAAAATAACGGAGAACCGTTTTGTATGATCGCCATCTTCCCATTCGGCGCAAGCTTAGAAAGCCCATTTAATACAAACAACTGCTGTCCGTCACTGATTTTAGGCAGTCCGGGTGCAAATCTGCCCTGTTCGCCTTTCGCTGCTTCTTCTTCCACCTTTTTCTGCTCACGTTTCCAGTCGATTCCAAAAGGCGGATTAGAAATACAATAATCAAAGGTAAATCCTGCAAACTGATCGTCTGACAAGGTATCTCCAAACCGCATATTATCCGGATCTCCACCACGAATCATCATATCTGCTTTTGCTATTGCATAAGTAGACGGATTAAACTCCTGTCCAAAACAGGTGACTTCTATATCGCTGTTCAAATCATGGATTCTCTCTTCCATGCAGGAAAGCATCTGGGATGTTCCCATCGTCATATCATAGACTGTCATTCCGCCTGCGTCTAAATTCGCATCCGCAAGCAGCAAATCCGTCATAAGATAGATAATATCCCTACTGGTAAAATGCGCTCCTGCTTCCTCTCCAAATGACTCTGAAAAGCGGCGCACTAAGTCTTCAAAAATATAACCGCAATCCACAGCGCTGATTTTATCAGCGCCTAAATAACCTTTTTCAGAATTAAACTCTTTGATAATCAGATACAATGTATTACTCTCCACCATTCTTTTGATAATATTATCAAAATCAAACTTTGAAAGAACATCCTGCGCATTTGCAGAAAAACCAGCTAAATAATCTTTAAAATTCGTTTCTATATTATCCGGATCAGCCAAAAGCGTCTCAAATGTAAATTTGCTTGTATTATAAAACTGGTAGCCTGATGCCCTTGTCAAAAAACCGTCAATGACTGCCAAATGCTTCACTTTTTCGTACTGCGCAAGCACGTTATCATGCGTAGGCAGTAAACAATCATGAAATCTCTTGACCACTGTCATAGGCAAAATAATAAGACCATATTCATGCGGCTTAAACGGTCCCCGAAGCATATCTGCCACATTCCAAATGACAGTCGCTTTTTCCGCTATATTGATTCCAACATCACTAATTTTATTATTGCTCATTTTTATCAGTTTCCTCCTGCGTTCTTCTATAATTTACCAAATCTGCAAAATCGCAATCAAGCTTTTCACATATACGTTCCAAAACAGATAAATTCACAGACTCTCCATTTGTCATTTTCGCCATAGTGCTTGAACTTAACCCCGTGCTTTTACATAAGTCACCCTTTTTCATACCCTTATCGATCAATAACTTCCATAGTCCGTTATAACTGATTGCCATAATATAGTTCCTCTTGCTTTCTACAAATCAGAGTTTCATAATATATTTAAAATCATAGCATTAATTTTCCAAATAATCAATTTGAATATTCAAATACTGTAATTTAAAATTCAAATATTTTTCTACTTCAACGTCTCAATCAAAAGATTTAATGCTACCGCTATTTCTTCATTTAATTTCTTTTCACCTTCGCTCTTAGCATGTATATCAGCTATCTCGTGCATAACATCTATAATGATATGTGCATCATCTTTAGTCGGTTTATCTGCACTTCCATTATTTAAGACCAATTGCACAGACTTTAAGAAAATTATAGTAACCGAATATCGATTCTCGTTAACATCAAAATTATCTTTTATAAACTTAATTAAATATTCGACTGATTTCAGCATTTGTGAAACCGTCAAATTCTCTTTTCCATTTGTAGCAAGCACAGTATTACCCTGCAATTTTCCGTGTGGAACTATAAATAACTCTTTAATTCCTATTTTTTCTATAAGATCTTGCACATATTTTTGCATCATATTCCCTCCTTCAAATCATCATAAATACATAATACGCTTTTTCCAATGATAAATCAGCATATAAAAGTAGCAAGAACCTTTTTATTTTGTTCCTGCTACTTTTTGCTCACAAGCAATAAATAATTTTCTTCCCTCACTATCTACTCTGCTCTCGCCCTAATGCTATTTGTTCTCCGCACCCAAATGCCTGACAGTAAAACAACTTGCGCTAAAAGCAAAGATAGCACCAACAACGCTTTATTCCATCATTCAGAGGGACACCGCTATCCGTTTTGACACCGCGCTTAGAATTTCTAATATATTGGATCGTACCGCCCGCATATTAAAAAAAATTGATTGCGGATTTATATGTACTGGATGATATCACCAGACGTGATCTGTTTGAATATGCAAAAATGTTGAAGAAAAATCATACTTCTCCTGAAAGAGCCGCTGACTTGAAAGATATTAAGTAAAAAAATAACGCAAGAATAAAATATCGTAGCTATTTTGTAGCCGCTTTATCCTCATAAAGTGGCTTTTCACGTAAAAAGGCTTTCGGAGAAATCCCCAAAAGCCTTGATTTTACTGAATAAATTGTAATTACTCAATAATAGAAACAACCCTGCCAGACCCAACAGTCCTGCCACCCTCACGGTTCGTAGGGAACATAATTATAATGCTTTTTCATGCATTTTATTGGATTTTGTGCTCATATTCTCCTATTTTAGCCGTACTATTTGAGGTTTTCAAATTTTTTAGAACCAAAATAGAACCACTCTTTTTAATGTCTTGAAAACATCTATAAATTGCTCAGAATTCATTGCCATTTTCGAGTAAAACATTTTCTCTTATAAATACTATATACATGGTGTTGACACCATGTATATACAATAAGTAAAACAAGTTCTAATACGTTCCTGAAGCAGAAATAGCATCTTCAATTAATTGCTCCAAATGTTCCTCGATATCCGCATACACGTTCTTACTTGAGCTATAGCTTGAATCAAAACACTCCACAAAATTAGACAATCTCTTATTATCATATGTCATTATGTTGTAAAACGGATTACTGCCTTTGGTTGTCTGTTCTCCCTGATTATCCTCCAAATTATGTATATATATTCCTACTATCCCTTTATTCAATTCATATGCCTTTTCAATCTCATACTTTACCCATTTTCTCGTTGACGTTGTACTTCCAACCAAAACCACCAAGCATGAACGCATTGCTAATTGGGAATCTATCCACTCTTTAATCTTTGCATCCGTTTTAAGTTTTACTTCTTCCCAGTCATTATCAGAAAATGTAGAGGAATCAGATACTTTCCCCATATTTCTCACTTGACCAGCCCTCCAATTATCCTTATTGTACTCGAAACTGAAAAACACTTGCCTTTTTGCCATAAAATCATTACCTCCTAATTAATTTTATAAATTTTAATACATTATCAATCAATGTATTATTATCCACCTTGCTATTCAACTTTTCAAAAGTTTCTTTCAAATCCGCATCAACTTTATTATAATACTTTGCCAAATCCTTATTTACTTCTTCCCAAATTTCTTGAGCCACATAGCCAGTGCAGCCAATAGGAACTATTAAATTATGTTGTTCTTTTGCAATTTGAAACTCAGACCTCATACCATTAGCTAATACTATATTTCCATTTTCCAATTTATTTCCAAACAGAAATATAGATATTCCAGCTCTTGATATCATATCTTCACGATACTGTTTCCATAACTTTTGTCTTGTATCTTCATTTTCTATTCCTTGAGGAAACGGTCTCAAAAGCAATCTGCTTTCATTTATAGTTTTTCTCCTCATATAAATTTCTTGTAAAGCTCCTGTTATAACAGCACTTCCTACACCAACTCCAAATCCAGATATAATATTATATTCTTCACGGATTAATCTATTGCTTAGCTGGTGTATAAATTCCACAGCTTCTTTTTCCTCATAATCTCCATATTCAGCCGCACTTCCAGAAACAAATATATTATCATTATTTAATCGTCTACTGATCTCTTCCAACACATTCGTAATTTCATCATATTCATCTATCATTAAAGCGCGTATATTATATCTTTTTAAATCCTCAACAAAAAACTGATGTTTCCGCTCCGCATACTTATAATCTGCTCTATTTTCATATTCATTTTCTTTAATTTTGCGTATAAGGGCGTAATGCTGTCTCTTATTTTCTCCATAATCAATTCTTATTCTACTCAAAATATAATCAATATTTGGATCTGCGAAGCTAAATCCAATGAACAAAAATGTCTTTGAAATCAGATCTCCGCTTAATGCGGTTATAAACTGTGCATGTTCACGATAATACTTCTCATAGTCATCTTTAATGAGAATTGCTTCATCTGGATTATTTTTATCACCATGCATTTTATATACAACGGCATCCCGATGCGGTTTGGTAATAGAAAACTGTTTATTATTATATTTCACATCAACAACACGTTGTGCATCTGCTAATGCATCTTCTATCAGAGAATCATAGTTAGTCGTCCAGTATGTAAATATTGGCAGTCTTGCCAGTATCTTGTGATTCACCCCAAACTCCTTTTCCTTAGAAAATTCTTCAAAAATCACATCATTGATTATACTTCTGTTTCCATTTTTGTTATAACAATATTGTGCTAATGAAACTAAATCATGCTCTTTATCTACATTCAACCCTAATTCTTCTGCAATATCTCTCAATAAATTTTTCCAGTCCACGTATCCTGAACTCTTTGAAAAGCCTGCCCCTGCAAAAATAGCTGCATTATTATTTCTTATTTCTTTTACATACCTTTCAACAAATGCAGAAATTTCTCTATTCATAATTCAACACCTCATCTTCTCGAAAACCAATCTTCTAATGGCAACAATGTGCAATTGCCATCTTCATTTGTACATACATAATATCCCGCCGCTACTGATGAACCATTTTTATATCTATCTCCATACTCTTGTTTTACAATATATGGATAAATAGACATATACTCATTACCCTTGTAAAGCGAGTCACTGCCTCCTTTGGGCTTCATCGGGAAAAGCGCAATATTATCTTGAAACTTTTTTGCATCTCCAAACCCCAATTCCCAATTGCACCATTTTGATTCAACTGCCCCATTTGTTGCCAGCAATATAAACTTATTGCATTGTGTTATTTTTTCTTTTATCCTTAATGCTGTCTTACCAGAAGTATTGTTAGGCATTAGCGGATCACGACTGTCTATATAGGCTTTGACATGATAGTTATTTTCCAAAAAGCCAATCAATCCCATTAAATCTTTTAAGTCATCGTGTTTATGGGAAATAAAAACTGTTGTTCTCCCAACTTTTTCATAAAATTCTGTAACTGGTTTGACTGCTTCATCTAACCTAATATCCATATAATCATTAAAATCACCTTGTTCAAATATATGTTTCATTTCTTACCTCTTTAGCAATTTAATACTATTCTTCAAACATATTCCTATATAGCTCCCTATCTCGGTCCTAAAAACTTATCCCCATTCAAATGTATCATATGCTCCGGCATCTCCGCAATCCAGACTTCCGTTTCCCATGCCAAATTTTCTGAAAATCTCTTATAAGTCTTAAAATCAAGAAATGCTGTCACAAAGATTTTCCCTGCCGCTACACTCTTTGTCATTTCAGTTATTTCCAATATTCTTTTAGCGTCCATCGGACCTACGGAAGTCACTGATTCAACAAAATATATCCAGTCTTTATCTTCTCTGTACAAAACCACATCCGGCATCTTGTCATGCAAAGTTATTTCAAATCCCAATTCTTTTAACTTATCAACATTCTTTACCAAATCTTTCTCTATGGTATCACCAACATACAAACATTCTGAATTGGGCGCAAATCGTGGCGCAAATTCCTGAATAATAGCCTTTTGCAGTTCATTGTGTCTGCCTATAGAAAATTGAAAATCTGCTCCATTGATACGCACCGGCATCATTGTCATTTTCTTTTTTGAAGCATACATGTCTACCAGTTTTTCATGATATTCCAAAAATCGACTTACAGACTTTTGCCATTCTGATGTTTGAAATGTCCTTACCATCTGCAATGTTTCTTCTGTAAGCCTGTACCTGTAATTAGGACTGTTTGTGGCTTTTCCATTATCCTCTACAAGTGCGGCATTGCGAAAATGATGTAATGCCTGTTTACGAAAAGTTTCCCTGCTGTTTTCCGCATAAGTTGATCCATAATATGTATTCGCAAATTGGATAATATCATGGATACGAATCCACTCATTTCCAGCATCTTCCCATAATGTATCCGGCTTTATCCCTGCCATTGCCAACAGCACATAACAGCAAATATCTGCCTGCTGCGTTTTCGGCATTCCAAGCATTTTCAGAAGTTCTCTTGCCTCATTAATTTTATCCACAATATCCCTCCAATATCATATTGCAATTACTTTCTGACATATCCTTGCTTTTCATCAGTTTTCTGCCCATTTCCTGTATGCTTTCTAAATCAGGCACAGGCATTGCGTTTATTTCTGTTGAATTTACCTGCGTTGAACCATTTAGAATCCTATAATATTCATCGTAAAGTGTAGAATTAAAAATTACATATAATCCATACACAAGACATTCTGACATTTCCGTTATCAATCCATCTACAAAATTTATCTTATTCTGTGTGCTGATTTTCTTATACTGAGGATATTTCTTTGATAAATATACCCCACACTGCAGTCTGCGCCTTTCTTCTTTTGCAGTAAAACGCTTAACAAATAAATAATTCCGATTATCCTGCATTAGTCCTTTTTGGTCAGTCACAACATACTCATGTTCTTTCTGGATAGGAAACTGCACTTGTCCATGTTTGATATGTTGTGAGTAAAAAAGCGGAATCGCCCCTTCCTCTGCATCATCACGAAGTATCTCGCGATTGCGAAAATCAACTGTCAATCCCGTTTTCATTTTTAGTCCAATATCCGGTAATGTTTTATCAAATCTATGTAATCGTTTCAACACGGAAACTTCTTTTTCATCTGTTACTAAATAAACATAATAATCATCTCCCGAAACTACCAGGCTATATGGCACTGTCAGCGAAGTTAGATCAGCAAAATCACTGTTTGATTGTGAAGAAGTGATCGTAACCTCTTCTGGCGTTTGGTTTGTCCTTTTTACTTTTATAATGATTGTTTCCTGCAAGACATCTTCTTTATCAAACACCTTATTTCTGCTTACAAATAAATGAATATGTTCTAATTTCCCTTCTGTTAAAAAATACTGTCTAAATCGCTTAAAATAAGCCCCAGAAGTCCATGAACGAGGGATAATATACACCATCTCCCCTTCACTATCAAGATTAAACAATCCCATTGCTGCAAAAATAAAATATAAATTGGGGGCGCCATAACATACGTCTGGCATAGCTGTTGCTTCCGGTGCATCTTTAGGTATCTTCATATATGGAGGATTGCCAATAACAAAATCATATTTCTTAGGATCGAAATTGCCGCCCAACATATGATTGAAGTCCAAATACTGACTTGTAATATAATTATCTGTGACAACATGAATTTGTATGTCTTTTTTAGAGTTTACCTGACAAGTATGCAAGTTCTCTTTTAACAATTCCAAAATGTTGTCATCATTTTCATAGCAGGTTAACTCTATCGTCTGAATAGAATTCATCTGTTCTAATCGTTCTAAAAGCGCACACGCCAATATGCCCGAACCTGCCCCTGCATCTAAAATGCGAATCTTGAACAAATTTTCAGGAATAGTATATAGTCCAGCCATAAAACGTGCTGTCTCTTTACTTGTAAAAAACTGACCATATTTTTTACGCTCTTTTTTCGGCATATCATCAATATATCTGTTTGTACGTTCAATAATGCAATCTAACATCGTTTACCTTCTTTTCAATTAATCAAATCCTTGTTCTGTATTAATGCCAACATTATGTATGTGCTTAGAAAGATACCTGCCTTTTTCCCTTTTAGACCTATAAAATCTGTCTCTTGATAATTTCTTTAGCTCCTGCTCATAGCTATGGACGTACCTATATATTTCCGGAAAGATATCTGGTTCTATTTGTCTTAGCGAACATAAGGTTCCGTTAAGCTTTTCAATTTGATATATATTACTGCTTTTTTTACATTTTGCATATAACTCTATTATTTGTTTACGCTTACTATTAAGCACAAGCTTTTTCCCCTGCTTTATTCCAACTCCGGTAACAACCTTAAAATCGTTTACCTGATAATAATGATCCTTTTTACTTTTTGCCAATAATCCGTTCTTTCTTAATACATCGGAGACCCCATCTCTCAAGATGGCTTTAATCGGAAAATCAGAAGAAAATGTCATATCATCTACGTAAAGCGAAAAATAGCAATTATATTCTTCTGCTAATTCATTTATTCTCTGAAACATGCTATGGTATGTCCAGTATATAATTAGTTGGCTAGAGGGGCTTCCTGTTGGCAATGTTCCATTATATGTTACTAACTCAGTCATAATCCATGCAATATCAGACGCCATATTAAAAGTTTGTGAAAACATTTGATAGATTCTGCTTCGCTGCGCTGAATCATAAAATTTTGATATATCCATTGTTTTCACAAATCTATGTTCTAAATGCACCTCTGCATTTGTAATATAACTACATGATTTTTTACCTGACATTACCCATTCTGGCGTTATAATTCGTTTAAATAGTTTACAAATATGTCTTTGTATACCCTTTAAATCTTCTGGCGGTACAGTAAAATGTCTTTCTCCATCTCCATTGGGTTTCGGTCTTGAAAATTCATTATAACAATAGGTATGTTTTTCCTTAAAATAGTTTTTAGGCAGATTTAAAAATTCCGCTAGCTTTCTTCTATTCCTCAACCGATACAATGGGCTGTTCTCTATTGGATAACATTTATTCATCTTCAAACTTTCCAACTCTTTCAAGTATTTTCAATAATTTCATTCCCGCTAATGCCACTTTCTGTTTTTTATCATTTTGTACTTCAACATCATTTTCCAAAGCTTCTGCAAATAATAATAATGTTGATTTTTTCATTTCAAATACACTGGCATACTTATCTAATATATCCATTGTCGGCTGTTTCTTATTATTTTCTATCTCCGAAACATAGCTTTGAGAAATTCCAAGTTTCTCAGCTAATTCAGCAGATTTATATCCATTAAAAATCCGTAATAATCTAAGTGCTTCTCCAACCATAGATCTTCCCTTCTCTATCTATGCATAAAAAAATAGATTAGTTGGCACTAAAACAAGTTATCTAAAATCAACTCAATAATGGTTTTGCAAACATAGATAACAAATTTGCCAACCAATCTTACGATTGATTTCTTGTTATTTCTACAGAATGCCACCACCGTTTCAATGCCGGATTTGAAAAATACTTTAACTTTTCCGCAAAACCTTTTCATAGTTTCGCCCCCTTTCTCATCTTTATAATCAAAGACGCCATCCAAGAAAGGAATTCGAATCAAGGTCTTTTTTCAAATCACAAACTAATCAATCATTAAAGCGTGTTCCATCCACACGCTTTGAGAACGCTATATACCATACTGCAGTATGTGATGTGACAATGCGCACATACCATATGGAACACGCATGATACTCGCTCCCCGGTTTAAATTTAAGGTTTCCCTTCCAAGCAATTCGCTCACGTTACATCTTCTGGATGGATATACCTATTTGTTAAAGTACTATCAGTATAACACATAAGCAGAAAAAGTCAAGATATTTTATCGCTATTAGTGATATTTTTTTAGATACCACATTCAACGTACCGCAACCATCAACTTTAAACATCGTTTCTAAATATTATGTCACCATTAATCCTCCCTCACTACATGGTGCTAGCACCATGTCTATATGATTTTCAATAAAAAGAAAAAATACTGTCTCTTATCTACAACGTCTAAAAAATTACCTATTCCTTATATAGAGATTAGCATCTTACGAAAGGACATAGAAATACCATTCCCTCCCTCACCTTCTACCAGATAAAATTCCGTTCCAACTTCTCTCTCTGCCCCTTTAACTCATTCTGCTTCTCATACAAACTATTACGCTCCTCATACAGTTTTTTCATACGTTCTAGCTTTTCCCCGATGCCCTCCCGACATTCCGACTCTATCTGCTTATATTCCCCTGTCAGGCTGCGGATTTTATTGTTATTCTCTTTCATCTGCTCCGAAACGCATACCCAATCCACTAAATTCCTTACTTCCATATCCATTTCGTAAAGTTCTGTTTCTGTCAAAATCTTCGTGCATAGCCTCACCATTACTTTTTTCTCTGTATCTGTCATATTATCCCTCAACTTTCATATCTAAAAAATTCTCTTGCCAACGCTTCTGCCATAGTTTTACTGTATCCCTGCTTCAAATATCCTTGAACAATTGTGCCAAACATACCCTTTACCATATCTGCCTCTATGTCACAATAGACTTGTAGCTCTCCCGACAACGCCATTGCAACATACTCAATCGGCTTGCTATCCAACAACTTATGCAGCTTCGCAAGCGATTGTTCTGTAGTACGCAGATTAGCTTCTATTTCTTCACATTTCAACTGCAAAATATTGCCGTCAGAATAATAAACTTCCACATAACCGTTATCCATGTTGTATTCACAACCCATAATATTTTCCATAGAATACTGTTCGCTCCAATTTCCATTATCCATCATATCAATCCGTCCTTTCTTATCTGCCCATTCCATACGCTCTGTTCTGCTGTTTTTCACTCTGTGCGATTCGTTCCAATTCCCTTGCATTTGTCACAATAATATCAATTTTGTCTACCCCGACATATTGTTTCACACGCTCAAAATCATCCGCTTTTTCCTGCAACTGTTCTAATTTTACATACTGCTGATGTACCTTACTTTTATAGAAATCAATATCCTCTGCCTGTTTTGTGACTTTTGCCTTTAACTGCTTAATCTGCTCCATCAGATTGACACATTTTATCGTAAGGCTTTTTACAATTTCTTTCAGCCTTTCCACAAGCGGCATAGCGTTCTTTTCCCGATAAGCCTTTGCCCCCATTAAAACAGCCGGCTCCGGCAACTGCCATTTTGCGTCTTCATCATAGGCATGTATGTTACGTTCCAATGTCGCTTTAGAATCAGCCATTTTCTCAATATCCTGCTGCAACTTTTTCTGTCGCTGTTCCAATGCTTTATTATCAGACATCAGCTTTTCTCTATTCTCTATCAATCCATCCGTCTGCTCCCTTAATAAATCATTGGCGGCGGAAAGCTCCGTTGTTTCCTGCCTGACCGCTTCATTTTCCAGCTTTATCTTCTCCATTTCGTTTTCAGCCAAGAATTGCTGATAAATGATGTGGGATAGTTCCTCTTTATTGCTAGATACTTCCTTTTCTAATTTTTCAACTTCTTTTCCCCTCTCCTGTTTTTCAAAGTCCAACACGGATAAATGCTTATTATGCGTTCCTAACT
>CANDBT010000043.1 GCA_947383005.1 uncultured bacterium
TATGGACGCAAAATACCTATGGGAAAATCAGATTGGCGAACTGGCCAGCCGCCTGGAAAGGGAAAGCCGGTTTTCGATGACAAAGGAATTTATTCAGCATGGCACATGTTCTGTTTATGAACATTGTTTGCGTGTTGCCGGCCTTAGCTGCCGGATAGCCGCCAGGCTGCCGGGAACGGCGGATATGGATTCCCTGATGAGAGGGGCGCTGCTGCACGATTACTTTTTATATGATTGGCATGAAAAGGACAGCAGCCACCGCCTGCACGGATTTTTTCACCCGGGAAAGGCATTGGAAAATGCCAGGGAGGATTTTTTGCTCACAGCCAGGGAGGAAGATATCATATCCCGCCATATGTTTCCCCTGACCCCCATACCACCAATCACCCGTGAGGCATGGATTGTCTGCATGGCTGACAAAATATGCTCACTTCAAGAAACTCTGTCCCCTTATCTACAATATCTAAAAAAGCGCTGATAAAATCATCGTTTCTTTAGGGCCTCCGGTGGATGTGCACGGATTTGCAGAGGAAAATGCTGCTTCGCACCGCAAATCCGGCACGGGAAACGCTTTAATCAGCGTTTCCCTAGAGCTGCATTTTATCTATCCATTAGGCAATGTCAGTTCCAAAGATCCACCGCACGATTATAGTATTCCATTAAGACCGGTTTCGTGAGATGATTAATCTCCACATCATCAGCAATCTCATCCTTTCCGAACCGAAAAAGTGCCGAAGCATTTTCTTTGCTCAAATACCTCGTGTCCACATCAAAGTCCACATCCTCCGTCAGTTCTTTCCGGCTTGCCATATTAAACCCCCAATCCCCAAATGCGGGAACCTGCAGATGATAGGCTTTTACATATAGTTCCTCGCTCTTTATGGTTTCATGGATGCACCAGAATGCTTTGGCAGCATAATAAGGGCTTGTGGACTGAACCACGATCACGCCGGTCTCATTCAGGCGGTTTTTACACATACGGTAAAAAATATTGGAATACAATTTGCACAGTGATTCACTGTTTGGGTCCGGCAAATCCACAATAATCAGGTCATACTGTTCCTCGGAATTCTCCAAATATTCATACGCATCCATATTGTAGATAACCAGTTTGTCAGAATTAAGACTGTTTTGATTGACAGACGTGATATTGGGATTGGTGGAACAGATTCTTATCATCTCAGCATCCAGATCCACCAAATCAATTTTTTCCACCTCATCATACTTAAGGACTTCACGAGCCGCCATTCCGTCCCCGCCTCCAAGAATCAGCACCCGGCTCCGGCTCTTTAGTTCACTCATGGGAATATGCACCAGAGCTTCATGATACCGGTACTCGTCTGCTGTGGAAAACTGACAATTTCCATCGATGTAAAGCCTCACGTCATCCCGGTGCTTTGTGAGCACAATTTTCTGATATTCCGTCTGTTCCATATAAATAATCTTATCCCTGTATAAACCTCCCTCCACACGCTCAGAAATGTTATCCGCAAATACAATCCCAACAATCATCCCTGCTGCAATACCGACAGAAATTGCGCGATAAATCCGGATATGCGCCACAAGCTCGCCAAAGCGGTATAAAATCAGGATAGCCGCAATGATATTTAACAGCCCGCATAGAAAAGAAGTGGAAAAAAATCCCAGTTTTGGCAGCAGTAAAAGCGGAAATGCAACAGCTCCCACAAGACCCCCTATATAATCAAAACTGAATATGGAGGACAGAGTAACGGACAGGTTCTTCTCATCCTCCTCAATGATTCTTGTCATAATCGGTATTTCAGCTCCCGCCAGAATACCGATCAGTATGGTTTCCGAATACATAACAACCGCATAATTCGAAATATAGATATTGGACAAGAAAAGCAGCAGGGAACTCATGCCCCCCGCTATACCAATTCCAAGCTCAATTGCCACAAAAACATTAAACAGATTTTTTTTGAAAAATTTGGAGATATAGGAACCGAGCCCCAGCGCCGCCATATAAAGCCCGATCGTTATAGAGTACTGCATGGTGCTGTTCCCCAAAAGATACGAGCTGACCGCGCCGATAATAAGCTCATAGCACATGGAACACCCTGATATAATCAGAGTAGTCAGCATGAGAAGCCTGTACTTCCTGCTCATAATGATATTCCTTTCGCTTCGCCCGAACAAAGCCCCGTTTTATTGAATCACACCGCTGACAATAAATGCAATTCCCAGGAAAATGCCAAATATCATGATTCCGGCCGCTTCATTCTTTTCCTTCAGCGCAGTGCCAAAATTAAACTTTCTGTTGACGATATCCACGAGAAAATATGCCAGTATGAATGAGACGATGCCAATTATCGCATAAGTTACGGTATCAAGCACTCCATGTAAAAGCTCTGCCGCTTCGCCGGCTCCGTCAGATATGATAGCAGAACGAATCACAAAACCAAGACCCGCATAGATTCCCGCACTCACCCAGCCCACCGCTTTATTTCCCTCGTTTATCTCGTTTGGGAAATCCACCGGAATCACCAAATCAATCAGCCAATACCCCAGCATCATCATAATCAGCCCAATCAAGAAATAAACCACTGTATCCAATATAACCGTCACCATAATTGTTCTCCTTTTCTTAATTATCTTCCCATTATTTATTTGCCGCTGCTTAATCCTCCGTTGGACGACTGCCGGCTATTGATGCTTGACTGCCGGATGGAACTGGAATAACTGTCAAAATAACCGTTTCCGATATTATGTATGGTTGTCCCGTTATACATCGAATAGGCCGAAGGCATACCTTTATAGGTAGACGAATCTGATGGGTAACCCGAGCTGTAATAGTGATTGCGGTACCACAAAGTGCCGGCGCCTGAGATTCGGTAAGGGGCATTATCCGATGTGTAATTATACTTTCTGCCTGACACCTGAATATATACCTTCTGTTCTTCATTCTCCGGATGATATACAAGGCAATATTCCTTATTGGTCAAAATGGCAATCTCCTGATTATTCTTATCATCTTTTTGGGTCACCGATTCGGTATATCCCGCAATGCCCTGAATGATATCCTTGGCAACATCATCCGTAGTCGCCGGCGTATGATACGCATATACCGTTGCTTTCTGGTTCTCATAGCCGGACAGGGAAGTCTCAAACACATATTTTTCGGAACCTTTTAAATATTTGCTAATACTTTTGTTGACGCCCAGGTACGAAGAAACGTAGCTCCCAATAAATGTCACAAAATAAAAAATACAGAAAATGCCCACTATAATTAGCCCGCTCCGATTGGCAGATATTCCATTTCCGGCGGAATGTTTTTCATATCCCGTCTCGACAATATCACTTTTTTCAATATATTCCCCCCTGGAAAATTCACTTCCGTCTTCCCAGACCTCAACAGAAAGCGTGTGCTCCTCCGATACATCTTCATATTCTACAAAATTTGCACTCTCGCCCGGGTCTACATCCACATCTCCTTCGGCACAGCGGACCACTTGCTTTCCCTCATCGACCTTATGCCATTCCGGCCCAATCCTTCCGCTGACATTGTTCGCAGGCCATGAAACAGAATATTCGTCATATATTTCATCACAGGAAAGCCAAACTTCCCCATCTGATGTTTTTATGCGGTATTCCGTCCATGTTTTATTGGAATCCCGGGGATTTTCATATTGGATATAGCCAATCACCTTTCCCGGCCGGCCCTTTATATTGAGCAGTGTACCTACTCGATAAAACATATTCCCCTCCTTCTTTAAGGAACTGTTGAAAAGTTATTTCTGAACAGTTCCTAACCCTTAATATCACGCTGTATGGCCTGAATCCGGACACGTCCCGAACCAAATAAATCTTTAAGCATCTGCGCAATCCCATCCGCTATATCATCCCTGCATGAAAAAATATCGACTGCCGCATATTGATATTCCGGCCAGGTATGGATGGAAAAATGGGAAGTGGAAATAACAGCAAAATATGTAATGCCAATCGGTTCAAATTTGTGAATGCATTCCTCCACAATATTTGCGCCCACGTATTCAATGGCTTTATGCGCCGCCTCCGTCATTGCTCCCATATCGTCAATAAGCATAGAACAATCATATAGATCTGCAATAATCTGTATTGCCATTTTCTCTTACCCAACCATTTTCTTTCACGGACTTCCAATTAGTCTTTTCTTCCAAATAATGTTCCGGTCAGCTTGTGAAGAATCCCGTAATCGGTCTTCGACTCCGCTCTGTCTCCGCCGCAATTGACACAACAGGAGACATCTGAGCGATTATAGGAACCGCAATATGCGCATAGCCAGTCCGGCGCGTTGGTGGTTCTCGCCTTTTCCTCCTGAGTTAAAACTGCGCCATCTAAATCTTCAGGCAGATAAAAAATATTTTCAATTCCCCGGGGCTTTCCGCACGATGTACAGGTGCTGAATCTTGCTTTTATCGCTTTCCTGCCGCAATATGCGCAGTCCCACAAGCCCTCTATCCTTTTTTCTTCCATTTGTCGCGCTTTGACCTTTGGCAGCAATCCGGACCGCTTTGCCCTTCGCCTTTTGGTCTTTCCCTTCGTTTGTCGTCCATATATTTTTTAAACGCGTGTGTATCCTTCGCCCGCACATTCTGAATCGTTTTTTAGTATATCGCTCATGACATGTACTAGTCAAGCGTTTATTTTCCGGACAATTTACACTTTATTCAATTTGTTACTGTTCATGGGGTGCATCTTCTTGTCCGGCTACGCCGAATAGGAACAAGTTTATCCAGGTGACGGATAAGTTCCTATTTACAGCCACGGGGGGGTATGGTAAAATCTACTATAAAAGTTCTGTGCGGCAACTATTATACTATATTTGTAACAGTTCAGACGGGCATCTTCTTGCCCGTCTATGCCGGACAAAAGCTGGGATGACCATCCGATGTGGAATTTAACATGATTTTTGGCTTACAAGCGAGCTTGACGCCCCAAATTCATGTTAAATTTCCTGCCGTCTGAACTGTTACCTATATTCGAGTTTAGAGAGAGGGACAAATTGCGATGATAAAACTTGTGGTATCCGATATAGACGGCACATTATTGGAAGACGGGGGCCATGAGCTGAACCCCGAATTGTTTTCCGTGATTTTACAATTGAGGAAACGGGGAATGCAGTTCGCGGCGGCGACCGGCAGACAATGGGTCAGTATTGAACGGGTTTTCGATCCGGTGAAAGAAAAAATCTTTTATTTATCGGATAACGGGGCATATGTAGGATGCCATGGCCGGAATTTATATGTGAATCTCGTTGATGCGGATTTGATCCGGCAAATGGCTGCGGATATTCGGGAGGCCGGGATGATGGCGATGATCAGCGGTCCGGATATTGTATATATGGATGAACAGGATACGGAATTATATGATTGGATGGTAAATGGTTATCGTTATCGGGCAAAAAAGGTTAAAGATTTGATGGCTGTGGAGGATCAGTTTATTAAGGTCTCGGCATATCGCAGAAAAGATATTGAACCGGCGACGGTAAAGTTAAGGGAAAAGTACAAGGATCGGCTGAAAATAACGATTTCCGGAGATATGTGGATGGACTGCATGGCGCCGGGAGTGAATAAAGGAGAAGCTGTGCGGCTTTTGCAGGAAAGCCTAGGCATTTCTCCTAAAGAAACGATGGTTTTTGGCGATCAGCTTAATGATATTGAGATGCTGAATCAGGCGTATTATAGTTTTGCCGTAGGTAATGCCCGTCCGGAGGTTAAAGATGTAGCCCGTTTTCAGACAGATATCAATGTACGGGACGGCGTGCTCAAGACGCTTAGGCTTCTATTGTGAGTATGTACAGGGGTATCATCCGCTTATGAGAAAGAAAAGAGAAAGAAGATGGCTGAAGACGCTGGCTGTATTGGCCGTGACGATGGTTGTAATATGGCTCGTCACCGGTTGCGACAGCCATTTTTCAGAAAAGTCCGAGGAAAAAAAAGAAACGAAGTATACCGATGCTCAGATTATGCTGGTAGCAGCCACAGAAAAGAATCGTTACAGTGAGGTGTATACGGATCAGATATGGCAGGTTCAGGTGAGTGAAGACGGCGCTACTTTTCAGGATTATCTGCTGGAACAGGTACAAAACTTTTTTCGGGAACTGAAAACCATGAATTTGCTGGCTGATCAGCAGGAGATCAGTTTGTCAAGCCAGGAGCGGGATAAGCTGAAAAAACTGTCCAAAGAATACTATGAAAGCCTGACTGATGAGGACCGGGCTTATATTGGCGCGAGTGAAGATGACGTGTATCAATTGTATGAACAATGTCTGCGGGCCAATCGGCTGGTGGAAGAATTGACGAAAGACGTGAATCTGGAAATCAGTGACAGCGAGGCAAAGGTGATTGCGGTTCAGGAGATTGTTTTGCCAGGCAACGACCAGGCAAACGAGATTTATAACCGGGCTGTGACTGAGGGAACAGATTTTGAGGCGCTGGCGAAGGCGGTTTCCCAGGATCCGGAAATAGAAAAACTTGTCGGGCGCGGGGAACGGTCAAAAAAATACGAAGATGTGGTTTTTGCCCTGAAAGCAGGGGAAGTCGGGCCTGTGATCCGGGACGGAGAAGTTTATTATATTGTCAAGTGCATTAATGAGTATGATGAGGAAGCTACTCAGGAGCGCAAGCGAAAACTGACGCTGCAAAGAAAAAACCAGGCATTCCGGCAGATTTACGATGTGTTTTCGGCAGAAAACCCTGTGGATATGGAAAATGATATTTGGCAGAAGCTGTCCTTTACCGCAGAGGAGAATTCGACAACAACAACTTTTTTTTCGTTATATCAAGAATATATGGAGTAACATGTTTCCGGGGGCGGTTCCGGATAGAGAGGGCAGGTATGGTTGCGCTTAAAATAGTAGATTTAAAGGATTTTACAGCGAAAGTGTTTATGGGGGATTTGTTTGATCGTTGGCTGCTGCGGGAAGCGGAGATTGTCACCTTCAATGCGTTTGCCATTGACGGACGGATTCGCCGTGATTTTTATACCAGGGAGGAACGGGAAGAAAAAGGCATTGGTGAGTATTCGGAGTGGCGGATGATTCGTCCGGTCTGCTTTTCTCTTATTAAAGGGAAGAAGCTGCCAGGCAGCTTTCATATCACTTTGCAACTTTTTCCGGCTGCTGTGGAGCAATTTTTAGCAACCTGGCAATTGAACATCCAGGCGGAGCAAATCGGCGGCTTATATTTAAATATCCGTTATGAAGACAAGATGGTGCGTTGTGTGACCGGAACGGCATTACAAATATTTACTTTGGACAAAAAGGTTGAGTTTGCCTGGGATGAGGCGGTACGGCAGATGCTGAAAGAGCAGGGAATTGCCTGTGTGACTGAATAGTTTAGGAGAACGTATGCAACAGAAAAATCAGAGTGGCGAACGGGTAATCAGGCTGGTAGGCTTATTATTTGCTTTTGGCGGGGCAGTTTTTCTTATCATTTCCCTGATCGGATTGACAGTCCAATCCGGCATAAGGAAAAACGGCATCCAGACAATGGCCGTGGTGACGGATGTCGGCGAGAACTATACGGAAATTGTCTATGAGGCGGATGGTCAGACGTTTACATCCCTTCTGCGTTATCGCTCTGCCAGGATTCTGCCGGGGGATAGCATGTCTGTTTACTATGATCTTCAAAATCCGGAAAAAGTATTTGTTGATATGCCTATATTCTATCTTGTGTTTTTCGCTTCCGGGATATTGCTGTCTGGCTTGGGGGGCGGGATACTTTGCCGGTGTTTTTTCAAAAGCAAAAAGACAGACAAGCTGCGGGAAAATGGCCAACGCATTTATGCAGAGGTAATAGGCTGGGAGAAAAATTATCATCTGAAGCGGAATTATTCTTACGCGAAAAATCTGGTATGTCAATACAAAACGGCGGATGGGACATCTTATCTTTTTAAAAGCGATCCGTTTTTCGGCGATGTTTCTCGTTGGCCTGAGGGAAGCCAGGTGCCGGTGTATGTGGAACGTGGGAATATGGATCATTATTATGTAGATCTTATGTAGATCTGTGGTAATGGACCAGTCGATCGTATGATTATGGTTATTACGCTTTCATACGGTCAACGGGGTAAATGCGCGGATGATCATCATAAATATAAGGAGTGAGGCAAAGGATGAAAAGCAAAAGGGAGATAAGCATAAATTTTGAGAAAGCCAAAAAAGATGCGGCAAAGCTGGATGCGATTGCAGAAAAGCTGCATAATGCGGCGAGCGGAAGCCTGGAGAATTCCATGAAGGGCCTTTCATCAGCCTGGATGGGGGATAATTCCCGGATGTTTTTGAAAAAGGAAACACAAATCAAGTGCAATATGATTAATACGGCTCGTGACTTGCGGATGATTGCCGCAGATATACGGACGGTTGCCAAGCGGATTTACGATGCGGAGATGAGAGCTTATGCAATTGCCAGAAGGCGGAAATATTAAAAGGACATATTGTTATTGTTTACGTGGAGGTGCAAAAGAGGGATATGGATGAGTTTAAAGTAAGGCTTTCAAGGGTCAGGGGAACCGTCCAGGATCAGAATAATATCGCTAAACAAATGCGGGGGATGGAGAATGACGTCCGCCGGATATGCAGCGGGCTGAACATGAAGGTCGCGCAGTCGGAGCAGATTAAGAAAAGGCTGAAAAGGGCGGCGGATAATCTTTCTGAAGAGTACAATGGGCTCCGTAAGGCTGCGAAGGCGCTGACAAGTATCGCCAACACTTATGAGAGGACAGATTTAAAGCTGGTAGGGCAAAAGCCCAAGACGGGATGTATACCGCCGCTGACGGATGTGAAGTTAGTATTGGGAGTAATACCGCCTCTTCCGTCCGGGGCTGGGATTTCCTCTTTTATGGAAAATCATAATATGAAAATAAATGTTTTGCCCCATACGGATGATTTCGATTTATATGATAAGACTCTTCCTATCAGGACGTCCGGAAGGTTTAAGGACGGGGAAACGGATTTTTATAAAAAAGGAAAAGTGGAAGAAAGCGAACTGTCCCCGGTAAAATTGGTTAATCTGGAAAAGAAATGGATAGATGATTCTTTGTTTTCCGATGAAACGATTATAGGGGATAAAGATGGAAGCCATATTAAGACAAGCATAGATGTTCTTAAGGGAGAAGTCAAAGGCGAGCTTTACGGTGGCCTTTATACGGTAGATGCCGATGGCAAGACAAAGATCAACCCGGCATTCGGCGCTGCATTCGGCGCGTCGGTAAGCGGGCTGACTCTGGCACAGGAAGGCCAGTTGGGCGATAATCTTCTTGGCCTATATGTAAAAACAGAGGAGACGCTTGGCCGGCTGGAAGGGAAGGCAGAGGCTGTAGCGGGGCTTCGGGATAAGGATGGGGATTTTAATCCGACGGTACATGCCGAAGCATCCGCCGAAGCCATTGCTGCCGAGGCATCCGTAAAAGGCGGGGCTAAAGTCCTGGGCGCAGATGTAGGAGTGAAGGGGAGCGTCAATGTAGGCGTGGGCGCCCATGCGGAAGTCGGTTTTAAAGACGGGAAATTCAGCGCCGATATAGGCGCGTCCCTGGGAGTAGGTGTCGGCATAAAGCTGGAAGTTGATTTGAGCGGCGTAGCAGATGCGGCTCACGACGTGGCCAAGGCAATTTGGCCCTGGTAACAGGAAGGAAAGGTGAAAAGCATGACAAAAGGAATTCAGATGTTCCCCATAGGTACGGTAGTAAGATTGAAAAATTCCACGGCGGCGATTATGATTGCCGGTTATCTGGCAGAATCCGAGGCGCAGAAAGGATATATCTGGGATTATTCGGGTTTTCTTTATCCTATCGGTCTGCGCAATGAGGCCGATGTATATACTTTTGATCAGGGCCAGATCGAAGAGGTATTTGCCATAGGGTACCAGGACGGGGAATCTTTTGCGTTTATGCAGCGCATTCGACAGGCAGCGGAAAAGCTGGCGGCGGCTTCCGAAGGCTCTGAAGTTTCAGATTCTTCTGGAATTGCCGGAAATTCTGAGGATAAAGAACAATAGAAGGAAGGGAGGAAAAATCAATGTTTGAGAGAACTTTGCCTATTGGTTCCGTGGTATCCTTATATGGCGCCGAGAAGCGGCTGATGGTTTTGGGGTATGTCAAGTATCTGAAGGGGGATGAAACAAAGGTATATGATTATTGCGGATGCACATACCCGGAAGGTTTTTTAGATGCAGATACAACGGCAGTTTTTGACCATGATGATATTGAACATATTTATGCCTTGGGTTTTCAAAATGAAGTGCAACAGGAATTCCGTGAGCGCCTGATTCAGATTTTGGAAGAACGGGATGCAGAGAACGGCACAGAAAAGGAAGATATAATTAACTGATGGAGGCATTGATATGAGAAAAAGGGGATATTTTGCAGCGGGGGCAGCCTTATTGATAGCCGCCGCTTTGACTGCTTGCGGGGCGAGAGAGAGCGGCGACGGGGTGACGATATCGGCACAGGTGTCAGAGGCTTCGCCGTCAGAGACGTCATCGTTGGAGCAGGCGGCCGAAACAGAGTGGGAAAAAGAGTCTGCGGATGATGCGACGGGGTTATTGCAGGAAATTCTGGACAAAGGCGTAATTACTATCGGTACAGAAGGGACATATTCTCCCAATAGTTACCATGATGAATCAGGGAAGCTGGTGGGTTATGATGTGGAAGTGGGAGAGAAGGTAGCTGAAAAGCTTGGGGTGCGGGCGGAGTTTGTGGAGACAAAATGGGATGCCCTGTTTGCCAGCATGGATGCCAGACGCATTGACATTATTGTCAATGAGGTAGAGGCTTCTGAGGAACGGAGGCTTAAATATGATTTTTCAGAGCCATATACTTATATTCATGGCGCTTTGCTGGTTACTGAGGATAATGAAGAAGTCCAGGGGTTTGAGGATTTGAAGGGGAAACGTGCCGCCCAGAATTTGACGAGCAGTTGGGGACAGATGGCGGAAAGCTATGGCGCCGAACTGGTAGGAGTTGAGTCCATGAACCAGTCTGTGGAATTGATGCTGGCCGGACGCGCAGATGTCACTCTCAACGCAGAGACGGCTTTTTATGACTATATGAGAAATCAGCCTGACCAAAAGGTGAAAATCGTGGCGATGACAGATTCGACTACTTCATCGGTCATTCCTGTGCGTAAAGGGGAAGAAGCTTTATTGGATGCGATTAATCAGGCATTAAGTGAACTGAAGGATTCCGGAGAGCTGGCGGAATTGTCGGAAAAATATTTTGGAGCCGATGTTACCCAGGAATAGATTCGGCGTAGACAGACAAGAAGATACCTTGTCTGAATGGTTACGATCAGGCAAAAGCAGGAGGAAGTAAAATGAGTGAGAGGCTTTGGGAATTGCTGCTTCAGTCTTTCGGGCAGATTTTGATTCCGGGTCTTACGATTACCATACCACTGACTGTTTGTTCCTTTACTATCGGGTTTATGATTGCCCTCGTTGCAGCTACTGTTCAGGTGGCCGGTATTAAAGGGCTCAAGGAGTTGGCCAGGCTTTATGTGTGGGTTATCCGGGGGACTCCGTTGCTTGTGCAGCTCTACGTGATTTTTTACGGATTGCCGGGCTTTGGCATAGTTTGGCCGGCCTTTCCTGCGGCTGTGGTGGTTTTTGCCGTAAATACGGGAGCATATGCTTCGGAAACGCTCAGAGCGGCTATTGAATCTGTGCCCAAAGGCCAGTGGGAGGCGGGATATTGCGTGGGGATGGATTATTGGCAGATTTTGTTTCGAATCATTCTTCCCCAGGCGCTCAAGACAGCTTTTCCTCCCCTGGGCAATTCATTGATTGGTTTAGTCAAGGATACCTCTCTGGCAGCGACGATTACCGTGACGGAGATGTTCATGGCAGCGCAGCGGATTGCGGCCCGTACGTATGAACCATTTGCATTATATTGTGAAACGGCATTGATTTATTTGATTTTTTGTACCATATTGACCCGGCTGCAGAGGCATTTGGAGAAAAAGCTGCGAATGGAATAGTAACGGTTGAAAAGAATGAAGGGAATAGGCAAAGGAGCAAATGTTTTCGACTAACAATATGCTTTCTATTACCAATTTACAAAAAAAATTTGGTTCACAGAATGTATTAAACGGTATTGATTTGCAGATGGATAAGGGAGATGTGGTGGTCCTGATCGGTCCAAGCGGTTCAGGAAAAACCACATTTTTGCGCTGTATAAATTTTCTGGAACAGCCCGATGAGGGGATTATCGTGTTGGATGGAGAGCAATTTTCGGTGAAGGATATACAAAAGAAGGAGATTAGCCGGATTCGCAGAAAGACTGGCTTTGTATTTCAAAATTATAATTTATTCAGGAATAAGACAGCGCTGCAAAACGTGACAGAAGGCTTGATTGTTGCCAGGAAGATGAAAAAAACGGCAGCGGAGAAGCTTGGCAGGCAGGTATTGGATCAGGTCGGCTTGTCGGATCGTTATGATTATTATCCGCATCAGCTATCCGGCGGACAGCAGCAGCGGGTAGGAATTGCCCGGGCTATTGCCCTTAATCCGGAGGTGATTTTGTTTGATGAGCCAACTTCGGCTCTTGATCCGGAATTGGTGGGGGAGGTGCTGGCGGTAATGCGGGATCTGGCCAGAGAGGGAAGAACCATGATTATCGTCACCCATGAGATGAATTTTGCCAGACAGGTGGCTACGAAAGTGATTTTTTTGGATCATGGAGAAGTTGTGGAAGAAGGGACGCCGGAGCAGATTTTTGAAGAGCCCGGAGAAGAGCGGACACGGCAGTTTCTGCGCTCGGTGTCACATCGAGGCTGATTGCTTCTGATCAATCCCGTTGTTTGCTTGATCAAACTTTCACAATTTGTTTGCGTCTTGGAAAGGAGTGGCGAAAGATGGACCGATATGATTTTGACAGGCTGACAGAGCGCAGAGGGACGAATTCACTGAAATGGAATGTGCCGGAGGGAGAGCTGCCCATGTGGGTGGCAGATATGGATTTTCAGACAGCCCCGGAGATTACCGATGTTTTGAAAAGACGGGCGGCACAGGGGATTTTTGGATATGCGGATATAGCGGATGATTGGAGCGAAGCATATGCGGGCTGGTGGGAGAGACGCCATGGCTTTGCGATAAAGAAAGAATGGCTGGTTTTCACCACCGGGGTGGTTCCGGCTATTTCCAGTGCGGTGAGAAAGCTGACTACGCCAGGAGAAAACGTACTGGTACAGACGCCAGTTTACAATATTTTTTTTAATTCTATCCGGAATAATGGCCGCAATGTTGTGGAAAACCGATTGGCTTATCATGACGGGCAGTATCGGATGGATTTTGCTGATTTGGAAAAGAAGCTCTCTGACCCGCAGACATCGTTGATGATTTTGTGCAACCCGCAGAATCCATCGGGGAATATTTGGAGCAGGGAAGAGCTGGGGCGTATAGGAGATCTCTGCGCGGCCAACCATGTGCGGGTGATTTCCGACGAAATCCATTGTGATTTGACTGAACCCGGTTATTCTTATATCCCGTTTGCTTCGGTATCTCCGGTCTGCGCACGGCTGAGTATTACTTGTATGGCGCCCACGAAGGCTTTCAATCTGGCCGGTTTGCAGACTGCGGCGGTTATGGCGCCGGATGAAGAACTGCGGCATAAAATCTGGCGGGCGCTCAATACCGATGAAGTGGCAGAGCCTAACGTTTTTGCGGCAGAGGCAGCGGCGGCGGCTTTTTCCCAAGGAGAAGGCTGGCTGGACGGACTGCGGGAGTATTTGTGGGAAAACCGCCGTCAGGCAGAAAGATACATTAAAGAGCATATCCCGCACCTTATGCCGGTTTCTTCCCATGCCACGTATCTGATGTGGCTGGATGGCAGCAGGATTTTGCCTGACCCGTCAGGCCTGTGCCGTTTTCTTCGAAGCAGGACGGGACTTTATTTGTCGCAAGGCGGCGCTTACGGGGAGACAGGTAAATATTTCCTGCGGATGAATCTGGCTTGTCCGAGAAAACGGTTGGAGGACGGTTTGGAGAGGCTTTGCCGTGGTGTGGAGGAATATGAAAAACAGATGGTTAAAAATAGATGAAAGGGAAACGGAAGGCGGCAGCAATTCTACTGCAGGATTGTTTTACCGCCTGATTGTTCTTGCTGTCCCTACGATTTTAGAGGAAATTCTGGCTACACTGCTTCAATATGTGGATACGGCTATGGTAGGAAGGCTCGGGGAGACGGCGACGGCTTCCGTCAGTATCACCACCACAGTAAGCTGGCTGATTGGCAGCATGAATGGCGCGGTAGCGATTGCCGTTTTAGCTATGATTTCCAATTCAGTCGGCAGCAGGGATGAGGAGCGGACAAGGGCAATTTCCATGCAGGCATTTTTTTTGGCTGTTGCCAGCGGACTGTTTACCGGTAGTATCGCAGTGTTGCTGAGTCCCTTTATACCCGGATGGATGGGAGCGGAAGCCGCTATTCAAAAGACGGCTTCTCTTTATTTCTGCATTATCAATATTCCCATGATTTTTCGCACAATGAACGCTGTTTTAGGTGCGTCTATCCGGGCGACTCAGGATACCCGCACGCCGATGCTGATTAATATGTCAGCGAATTTGCTAAATGTGGCGTTGAATTACATCCTGATTTATTCTTTGAGGCTGGGAGTCCCGGGGGCAGCCATTGCCTCGGCTGTTTCGTATACGCTTTCTGGTATATTGATGCTGATGGCTTACGCAAAAAAGCCTGTGCTGAGTTGGAAACGGAAGGATTTTGGCATAAAACTGCCCATTCTTAAAGAATGCGCAAAAATCGGCCTTCCTGTCTTGGGAACCAGCATCACTTCCTGTATGGGTTATGTAGTATTTGCCAGTCTGGTATCAGATATGGGAACTACGGTTTTTGCTGCCCACTCCATAGCCGTTACCGCGGAAACTTGTTTTTATATACCCGGATATGGGCTGCGGACGGCTACTTCCGCCATTGTCGGCATGGCTTTAGGCGAAAAGGATTATCATAAATTGGAAAAAACAGGGATGATCAGTGTAGTGGTGACGGTGGGGCTTATGTGCCTTAGCGGTTTTATTTTGTACCATATTTCTTACCCGCTGATGTGCGTGTTCACCAGCAGCGGACAAGTGGCCGCTTTGGGCGCGAAAATGTTGAAAATGGTGGCGTTTTCCGAGCCGTTTTTTGGATTGATGATTGTTCTGGAAGGAATCTACTACGGGTTGGGACGGACCCGGTATGCGTTTATTGTCGAAACCGGAAGTATGTGGGGAATCCGTATTTTGTTTACCTATTTATGCGTGAGAGTTTGGAACATGGATTTGCGGGCAGTTTGGACCTGCATGATAGCGGATAATGTCTGCAAAGCGCTTTTATTTGCCTTGCCGGTTTTAAGAAAAGCGGCTACGGTTCATGGGGCGGGGAAAAACGGATAAACCAGTTCAGACGGCATTCAAACGACGGAAAGCAAAAACTTATTGACAAGTTAATGCTTTACTACTATAATACATATAAATCGTTGTACCTGTTACAATGAAATATATGTAAGAGCATTTGTGAGAAAAAGAGGAAGAAGGGAAAATCTATGAAATTGAAAAAAATCATGGCATTGACATTGGCAGGCTGTCTCGTTTTATCGGCTACGGCCTGCGGCGGTTCCGGAGATACGACTGCAACGACAGCGGGGACTACGACGGCTGGCGACAGCACTACGGCGGCTGATCCTGCCGAAGCCGATACTGAAGCAGAAGGTTCCGCCAAGGGGCTGACTGCCGAGGAAAGGGCGAAAGAGTTTATTACGGTAGGAACGGGTCCTACCTCCGGTATTTATTTCCCTATAGGCGGAGCTTTTGCCACGGCGCTTAGCGATTATGGCTATCAGACGTCAGCGGAAGCAACCAACGCCACGGGACAGAATATTCAGAATATTTTGAACGGAGATTGCGAGATTGCCATAGCTATGCAGGATGCGGTTATGCAGGCTTATACTGCTACCGGGGCTTATGAGGGTCAGGAAGCGGCTAGCGGGTTGAAGGCGTTGATGCGTCTGTGGCCGAATTATGTACAGTTGGTGACGACGGCTGATACCGGTATTACTTCGGTGGAGGATTTGAAAGGCAAGCGGGTAGGCGTAGGCGCGGCCAATTCCGGCGTAGAGATTAATGCCCGGATGATTTTGGATGCTTACGGAATTACTTATGATGATATTACCCCGGATTATCTGGCTTATGGAGAAGCTATTGATAATATGAAGAACGGTCAGTGCGATGCGGTATTTGTCACCTCCGGCCTTCCGAATGCTACGGTGATGGATTTGGGTGTATCTTACGACATGGTAGTTATCCCCATTGACGGAGCCGGCCGTGATAAGCTGATTAATGATTATCCTTATTACGCCGCATCCGTAATTCCTGCCAATACTTACAACAATACGGAAGATGTACAAGGCGTGTTTGTTTACAATATCATGCTGGTCCGTGAGGATTTGAGCGATGATATGGTGTATGATATCCTTAATGGTGTTTTCGAGAATATCAGTACCATCAAGGCTTCGCACAATGCGGCAGATAAGAATATTGATATTACCTTTGGTGTGGATGATATTCAGCTTCCGCTTCATCCAGGTGCAGAAGCTTTCTGGAAAGATAACGGTTATATTAAGTAATATTTAAGAAGCAATTGGATTCATAGCACGAAGGTGTGCGGCGCGGAAAGTACTGCGGCCGCACTCTTTTGTATGCACAGGCCCGCACAGAGAAATATGCCGCTAAAGCGGTGTGCGGGCCGCGCGGCGAGTAGGGGAAGATGGCTCTTCCCTTCTCGATTGCACACGGGCACCCAAAGGAAGATGCCAGTTAAAGCTGACGGGTACCCGGCGCGGCGAGAAGGGGAAATAACCTCCCCTACTCGGTTATAGCATGGATTGTTTCGCACTTCAATCAGCCTTTTGGCTCTGGTATCATGTAAAGGAACCCTGTGATGAGAAAGACGCGAGGCTATATATTGGCGGGAGTCGTGATTCTGGTTCTGGCCGCAGGATTTTTTTGGTGGGCTTTCCTGGCCCCGGCGGGGACCGTTTTTCAACTATATGACCGGGATCGGGAACAGGTGGTGTTGTCTGTTCCGGTGAAGGCTGGTGACAAGCTGAGCTTGGAGATTGAACATTCTTTTGAGCATATTCCCTGGTACGAATATTATACGGTGACAGAAGATTTGCAGTTTAATCTGGATGCCATTGCAGTAGCTGGTTATGGAGCGGGGATTCCTGCAGAAATGGATGTACCCACGCACATAGAAGACGGTCTTGTTTGGATGGAGGAGATAAACAGTGTATTTCCCCGATTTAGCTGGATCACCTCTGCCCGATACATGAAAGTTTTCACACTTAATGAAGAAGAGATATTTGATTTTCGCACTTTGCCGGATGCCAGCCGCATCCGCGGAGAAATAATTGAGAAAAGGGGGTATTTATCCGATGTCTGACATGAATAAGATGAATGGTGAAGAAATCGTGGAAAAGTACGAGAAGGAATCTCGTACACGGAAGTTTTTAGGCCGGAAGCTGAATGTGGTGGTTTACGCGCTGTGCCTGGCTTTTACGATTTATCATTTGGCCTATGCGTCAGGGATAAGGCTTTTGCAGATGGTGAATATCAAACATCATGCTATCCATGTAGGGCTGGTGCTTGTCCTTGGTTTTGCCCTTTATCCCGCGCTGAAAAAGAGCAGCCGCAAGAAGATTGTATGGTATGATTGGATTTTCATTGTTTTGTGTGCGGTTATGCCGGTATATGTTTTTGTTCGTTACCCGGTATTTATTTCCACAGGATTTTCCGGGGAGACTATTGATATCATTATGGGAACCTTGCTGATTATTCTGGTAATGGAGTGTTCACGTCGTATTTCCGGACCGGCGCTGACGATCCTTTCTGCCGTTTTTTTGCTGTATGCGCTGTTTGGACGTTCTTTCCCCGGGATTTTCCGTCATCGCGGATATAACTGGCACAGGGTAGTGACGTATCTGACTACGGATATTTACGGGATTTATGGAAGTTCAATCAAGGTATCTGCCACTTATATCGTATTGTTTATCATTTTCGGCGACGTAATGAACAAATGTGGTATGGGTCAGTTTTTTAATGATATTGCCAATGCCCTGGCCGGCCATACGAAAGGCGGCCCGGCCAAGGTGGCTGTGCTGGCTTCCGGTTTTTTGGGGTCAATCAACGGTTCGGCGGTAGCCAATGTAGTGACAACAGGGACGTTTACCATCCCGCTGATGAAAAAAACCGGATATTCAAAAGAATTTTCCGGCGCCGTGGAGGCTACGGCTTCCGTAGGAGGACAGCTTCTTCCGCCGATTATGGGCGCGGCGGCTTTTGTTATGGCAGAAACTTTAGGGGTAAAATACGGTATGATTATCCGTGCAGCCGTACTGCCTGCGCTGATTTATTATCTGGGAATTATTCTTCAGGTTCAGATGCGTGCGGAAAAAGACGGGCTTTTGGGTCTTCCCAAGGATCAGATGCCCCGGGTTGTGGCGGTAATGAAGGAGCGGGGCCATTTGCTGATCCCGATTGTTTTCCTGCTTTATATGTTGATTTTTAGCGGAAAGACCGTACTTTTCAGTGCTTTTTGGACGATCGTTGTGACGATAGTGGTAGCGCAGCTTCGCCCGGTCAGCAGGATGAGCCTTAAAGATATCGGCGACGCTTTTGTATCGGGGGCTAAGTCTACGGTTTCCGTAGCTATTGCCTGCGCCTGTGTGGGGATTATCGTCGGGGTTTGCGGTTTGACGGGTTTTGCGCTCAATGTGGCTCATGCCATTATCAATATTGGCCAGAATGCTATTCCAGGAAGTGCGGCGGCCAGTTTGTTCCTTACATTATTGTTTACCATGGTTACTTGTATGATTCTGGGGATGGGTTTGCCTTCCATTCCATCTTACCTGATTACGGCAACTATTGCGGCGCCGGCGTTGGTGGAATTAGGGCAGGCGGAGATTGCGGCCCATATGTTCTGTTTCTACTTCGCTATGTTTGCGAATTTGACGCCGCCGGTAGCGCTGGCCGCTTTTGCGGCGGCAGGACTTTCGGGAGGGAGTCCGATGAAGACCGGCTGGCAGTCGGTAAAACTGGCTTTGGCAGGTTTTATCGTTCCTTTCATGTTTGTGTATAATCCTCAGCTTTTGCTGGAAAATGTTACCGTGATAAGCGGTATTCAGGTGGTGATTACCTCTTGTATAGGAGTGCTTTTAATTGCGGCGGCTGTAGAAGGATATCTGAAGGGAAGCCTGAACGTTGTGTTGCGGATTGTGGCGGCTGTGGGGGCGCTTTTGCTTATCGACAGCAGCGGAACGACAGATTTGCTGGGGATTTTGTGCCTGGTTGTGGTTCTGGGGGCACAGATGGTGAAGGTTCGGATGGTTATGGCAAATAAAGTGGTCTCCGAATGATTTTCATAGATATCCGATGATTCTTGTCTGGCGTAAACGGTCAAGAAGATATTCTGTCTGAATGGTTACTTTTCATGTAGTTGACAGTTGTCACATTTTGTTTTGTGTGATAGAATAGTTATGGCGAAGGTGCTTTTGTCTGCGGCTATTACCGGCCCTGCCAGACAAGGCGCCTTTTTCCATACCATAGGAAAGTGCATCCTATGAATTGAGTAGGGGAGGGTATTTTCCTTGCTCGCCGCGTTTCGGCGTATATATTTGATCAAAGGAGGATTGCTATGGAAGTACTAAAATTGGTCGGTGTTTTGATTGTTATTGTCGGTTTCGTGCTAAAGTTGGATACTTTGGCGGTGGTGGTGGTTGCCGGATTGGTAACGGGGCTGATAGCGCGGATGTCCCCTATAGCTATTTTGGATACTTTGGGCAGCGCGTTTATTACGAACCGCACCGCGACGCTGTTTGTACTCACTCTGCCGGTTATCGGCTTGTGTGAGCGGAACGGCCTGAAAGACAAAGCCGTGGATTTTATCCGCTCGATTAAAAATGCTTCTACGGGACGTTTGATTGCCATTTGGCAGATTATCCGTACCATTGCTTCCGCGTTTTCGCTGCGGATAGGCGGCCATCCAACCTTTATCCGCCCGTTGATTAATCCTATGGCTCAGGCGGCTGCCGTTGCGCAGTACGGCGAATTGGACGAGAAAACCGAAGACCAGATCAAGGGTTTGGCGGCCGGAAGTGAAAATTACGGAAATTTCTTTGCTCAGAACTGCTTTATGGGCGCTTCTGGCACATTGTTGATTATGACTACGCTTAACGAGCAAGGCTATCCGGTAGATGCCCTGCAGATTGCCGGTCAGTCGGTTCCGATTGCTGTGATTTCTGTCGTTGTCGGTATTGCCTATGCGCTGTTGTTTGATCAGATGATGAAAAAACGTTTTGGTGGGCAGAAAAAAACGGAGGTGAAGTAGTATGACGTGGACATTAAGTACGGTTGTGGCAGAGGTTTTTTATTGTATTATCGGTTTGATTTTTATTCTTACCGGCGTAAAAGCACTTAAGGATAAGGATTGTGGCAATCGTATTTTTACCGCGGCTTTTTGGTTTATTTTGGCTGCTACTTTTATTGCCGGACCTTATCTGCCGAAATGGATTACGGGCTTATGCGTTGTGCTGATGGCATGCCTGACAGCCATCGGAAAGGTCGTTCAAAGCAAAAGCGATGTCCCTTCGCAAAAAGAAACCCGCGCCGCTGCGGATAAATTCGGCTATCCCGTATTTCTTCCCGCGCTGATGCTGGCCCTGAGCGCCGTTGTGGTAGCTACGTTCTTTACTTCTCTGGGCGCAAATAATGCGATTGGCGTTTCGGCGGCAATTGCTCTTGTTATCGCGTTGATTTTGTTCCGGCCCAAGGCAAAATACATCGTAAAAGACGGGACCCGAATGATGGATAATGTGGGAACGGCAGGGATCTTGCCTCAGGTGTTGGCGGCACTTGGTTCTTTGTTCACGGCTGCCGGTGTCGGGGAAGTGATTTCCGGCGGCGTCAGCGCCATTATCCCGTCAGGAAGCCATTTTTTGGCTACGGCTGTTTACTGTATCGCCATGGCATTGTTTACCATGATTATGGGTAACGGCTTTGCTGCCTTTTCCGTGATCACCGTGGGTATAGGGATTCCGTTTTTGATTGCCCAGGGGGCAGATCCGGTGGTGGTAGGCGCCATGGGATTAACTGCCGGTTACTGTGGAACACTGATGACTCCCATGGCGGCTAATTTCAATATCATGCCTGCCGCTTTATTAGAGACGAAAAACAAATACGCTATTATTTTTTCCCAAATACCGGTAGCACTGGTTATGCTGGCTATCCACATCGTACTAATGTACATTTTAGCATTTTAACGTAACAATTCAGACGGCGGGGAATTTGACATCAATGGGGGGCTTCAAGCTCGCTTGAAAGCCCCCATTGATGTCAAATTCCGCATCGGATGAATATCCGATGCTTCTTGCCCGCCGAAGACGGGCAAGAAGATAGCCGACGGAAAAGTGCTAGTACTGCATTGCGGAAATAACGAGTGCCACTGAAATTTCCGCAAGGTAGTACTAGTCGTCAAGCCCGCTTGAAAGCTTTATTTTAATTGTTGCGGTTCAGCAGTTACGGCTGCACCGCAACAGTAAAAGGAATAAACCGTTACAATAAATGACAAATAAACAGAAAGGAAATCATCTTATGAAAATACTCCTTACCGCATTCGATCCTTTTGGAGGCGATGTTATCAACCCAGCGTTGGAAGCTGTCAAGCTGGTTCCTGATCAGATTCGTGATATTGAGGTTATCAAGCTGGAAGTTCCCACGGTTTTTGTCAAGTCAATTGCCAAAGTAAAAGAAGCTATCGAAAAAGAACAGCCGGATGCCGTGCTTTGCATCGGTCAGGCGGGTGGCCGCTATGATTTAACGCCGGAACGTGTGGCGATTAATCTTGATGATGCCCGCATTAAAGATAACGAGGGAAATCAGCCGATAGATCAGCCCATTTTTGAGGATGGTGCGCCGGCTTATTTTGCCACTTTGCCGATTAAGGCCATGGTGCAGAGTATTCGTAATGCAGGCATTCCCGCTAGTGTATCCAACACAGCCGGTACTTTTGTCTGCAATCATTTGATGTACGGTGTGCTTTATACCCTGGCTCATGAGTATCCTTGGATTCGGGGTGGTTTTATGCATGTTCCTTTCGTCCCAAGCCAGGTAGTCAGCCGTCCAAATCCTGCGCCTTGTTTGGGAATGAAAGATATTGCCGTGGGAATTGAGGCCGCTCTTACTGCCATAGCGGAACATGAACAGGATATTGTGACAGCAGAGGGAAAAAATCATTAAAGAAAGTGCAGAAGATGGAAATAGAAGCATAAAGGGCTGCTGCAAAAGGCTGTTTTTCCCTATATGGCATCGCATTGGGAAATATTGATGCTCCATAAAGGGGACAGCACATTTTGCAGCAGCTTTTTGACCATTCGGATAATGGTGCAGATAAAATAACAGGCCGTTTATGCCTTGGCAAATTCTTCCATTACGGTGGCAGCCATCTTGATTGCGTTGATATAATCATCGAGAATAATGTTCTCATTAGGTGCGTGGATATTGGAAGCTTCATTGCCTGCGCCGAACATGACGGCGTCCAGGCCGGCATCGTGACAGAACTGATACATGGCAGTAGTGCCGGAACTGCTGATAAATACTTCCGGTTTCATTCCGTAAACGGGTTCCACACATTTAATAACTGTCTGGGCAAAAAGACATTCCGGATTGGCACGGAAGGGCGGTTCCCCGGAAAGCCGGACGACTTCGATATCGGTGAAGCCCCTGCGGTCCAGATGTTCCCTCACCAGCCGGAAAATATCATCCGGTTTTTGATCAGGGACAAGACGCAGATCCATTTTTACCACGGCATTGCCAGGCATAACGGTTTTGGCGCCGTCTCCCAGATAACCGGCTTTAAAACCGGCAATGTTGGCTGTCGGCTGATAATAGAGTTTTTCTAAAAGCGGAATGCCCGTCAGATCATTGATAAAGCTGTCCAGCCCCAGGCGCTCTTTTGTCTTGTCTTCACGGAAATGAAGAGTTTTTAGGCAATCCATCTCATAATCGGTAGGTTTTTTAACCTGGTCATAAAATCCATCAATGGTAACATGGTCGTTGGCGTCTTTCATGGTAGCCAATGCCTGAACCAGCCGCCAGGCGGGATTTTTGACAATGGCGGCGTTGCTGGAGTGAAGGTCGCTGACTGCGGTGCGGCAGCGGAGTTCGATATAGAGAAGCCCTTTGACGCCAAGGCCAACTTCCAAAGGCCCGTCTAACTGTTTGCTTCCTCCTTCCCAGGCGAAGCCGTCAGTTTTCAGGCGTTCCGGGTATTTGTGAGCAAATTCGGACAAATGGGGGCTTCCGATTTCCTCTTCTCCTTCATAAATCAGTTTAATGTTCAATGGGAGCTGGCCATATACGGCCTGATAGGCTTTAATTGCACAGATACGGGACAGCAAACTGCCTTTGTTGTCCGTAGCGCCCCGGGAATAGAGCTTTCCGTCACGGATTTCGGCGCCAAAAGGATCGCTGTGCCATTCTTCTAATGGTTCCGGCGGCTGGACATCATAGTGATTGTAGAAAGAAATGGTGCGACTTTCATTCTTTCCTTTGATTTCTCCGTAAATGATAGGATTACCACTGGTTTTTACGATGTCCGGAGTGACATTGATGGTGCTCAGCTCTTCAGTAATTAAATCAACCATTTCCTGAATGCCGATATTTTGGGCAGAAATGCTGGGCTGGCGGCAGAATTTCTGCAGCAGGGCGATATATTCTTCCCGATGAGCGTCTATATAATCGTAAAGCTGTTTCATAAAAATCTCCCTCCTTGAATGTTAAGTGACTTAATACTTTGATTGTAACCATCATACCACTAAGAAAAAATCATGTCAATAAAAAGGTTTTTCCTTTGCGCTACTGTTCACAGGTACCCGGTGAGCGTAACTGCATATGCCCTTTTAAAATTGTTATTGTTCACGGGGCGCATCTTCTTGTCCGGCTACGCCGAACAAGAAGCATCGGGCGTTCGCCCGATGGGGAAAACGGATGAAAACAGTCTTGCAAGCAAGCTTGACGCCTGTTTTCATCCGTTTTTCCCCGCCCCGTGAACGGTAACTTAAAATTGTCTTTGGCAATGGGGCATATGCTTTGACATTTTTGGAAGAAGCGATTATAGTGATAAAGGCACAGGGAATAAGTGCAATTTGATATTCGGAGGAGGAGTTATGACAACAGAAGAAATGAAGGCGATAATCGACCACTTGGTACATCATTCGGATTATCGGATAGGAATGGTGTTTGATTTTACTACTGTATGCAATGCGATGGCCAACAGGCCAAGAGAATACTGTCCAGGCGTATTATTAACCATGGTGGAAGTCAGGATTGTGATGGAGATAACCGAGCATCCGGGAATAACGGCTTCGGAATTGTGTAAAAGTTCAAAACGGACCAGAAGCGCCATGTCCCAAATTATTAAAAAGCTGAAACAGAAAAATATGATTTACTCAGAGAGCAGCAATGAGCATCATAAACGCATTTTGCTTTTTCCCACAGATGAGGGAATGGGACTGCGTAATCATATTGTAGAGAGCAAGGAGGGAGATAAAAATAAGGTGTTTACCCGTTTGCTTGAAAAAGGATGCAGTAAGGAAGAATTGGAAAATTTCTATAAAGTCATGAAAATTTATACGAGGCTGATGATTGAGGAGCCAAATACCGGATGGGATTATCTGATTCCAAAAAGCTGATGATTTGGAAAGTTTTGTGTGTTGACAAAAAATACTTTTTAGTCTATAATGTGTTTAATCACTTAACACTTTACCAGTTTAGGGTGGTAAATTCCATACCTGATGCTGCAAAAGGTGCCAAATGGTTACCAAACCCCATTAATACTCAGTCATAAAAAGCGCAATGGAGCGGGCACTTTCTCTTATTGCGCTTTTTGTATAATCAACCATTACATAAAGGAGGAGTTGTAGATTATGAAAAAGAAGACGATCAGCGGCATACTGGCAGGGATTATGGCCTGCACAGTAGCAATGACCGGCTGTGGCGGTTCCGGAAGTTCAGGACAAACAACAGGAGCCGGCAGCACCCCGGCGGAGTCCGGGACGACGGCTGGCGGAGAAAGCGGTACGGACGGACAAGCGGTGCAGGAAGATTCCAAGGTATTGAAGATCGGTGCTGCCAGCGATATTATTACTCTGGATCCTCATGACCAGAATCAGACCAATACTGGCGATTTGTTTAAGTCTATTGGTTCCCAGCTTTTTGTCAGGGATTTGGATTTCCAGCTTCAGGGAGATTTATGTACGGAATATGAACAAGTGGATGATCTGACCTGGACATTTACTATCCGTGATGATGCTTCGTTCAGCAATGGAGACCCGATTACCGTTGAAGATGTTAAATGGAGCCTTGACCGGGTATCTACAGATGAGTCTTTGGTAGGCTATATTTATTTTAAATATATTGATAATGTGGAAATTGTAGATGAACACACCATTAAGGTAACAACTGAGTCAGCCAGGCCGGATATGACCAGCCTTCTTTGCATGTCCAGCTCAACCATTCTTCCGTCTAAATATATTGAGGCCAACGGAATGGATGCCTATATCAAGGAGCCGATTTGTTCGGGCGCCTATCTGCTGAAGGAATGGATTCCGGATGATCATTATACTTTGGTGCCCAATCCGGATTATTACGGAACTCCGGCCACCTGGGAAGAGGTTATTGTCCGTGCTATCCCCGAGAGTTCCACCCGTGTGTCAGAGCTTCTTACCGGCGGTGTGGATCTGATATATAACGTACCGGTAAATGAGTGGGAGAGGGTTTCCAACAATACGGACGGTTATGGCACTTCTCTTGTGTATGGGGAAACATCCCGCATTATGTTAATCATTTTGCGGATGACTGATGGCTGGGCCTGCAAAGATCCTCTGGTAAGGGAAGCAATCGAATATGCAATTGATAAGAATGCAATCTGCGATACGCTTCTTCTGGGGGCAGGTACGCCAACCCGTACCAGGATTGGTTCTTCGGTTGTGGGCTTTAACAATGATTTGTTCGGCAGCGAGAATGGCGATATGTATGACCCGGAGAAAGCAAAAGAGCTTTTGGCGCAGGGCGGATACAGCGAGGGGCAGTTGGAATTGAATATGACGGCTTCCAGCGGGCGTTATCTGATGGATGCGGAAATGGCTCAAATGATCGCCGCGTATTTGGAGGCTGTAGGGATAAAAGTCAATTTAGAGCTGGTGGATGCCACCGTTCTTTCCAATATGTTCAGTAATAAGGAAAACAAAGATGTGTTTATGATCGGCTTGTCTGATGGCCAGTATGACGGATGCTATCCGCTGGCCCAGTTCTGTGATCCGATCCGTACGGAAGGGCAGAGTGATTATGACAACCCTGAAATTGTTGAGATGTATCAGCAGGCCAGGGTGGAGCGGGATCCGGAGAAGAGGGCCGAGCTTGCTTCTCAGATTCAGGCCATTGCGGCTGAAGACAGACCGCAGGTTTGTATTGCCCAGATGAAAGCGATATTTGGCGTCAGCAATCGTGTGGTGCTGAATCCGAGAATGGATACCAATATTCTTCCGGATGAAGTGACTTTGGCAAAATAATTCTGAAAATGGCAATTATTCCTTACAGGGAGAAGCGAAGGGCGCCGCAAGGATGGGGAAGGATATACCCGTTTTGCGGTGCTTTTTCGATTCGTCGGAAGGTTTGTTTGATGAATCGAAAAACCTTTCGGGGTGCTGGATGTCGTCGGCATCCGTTTGGCAACGGCCGAAGTGAAACCTGGAGCGCATTACGCGCATAAGGAAAATGGTTGCTGCCGCAACCGCGCTCCGGTGCGAATGTGCGTCAGGACGCATACCTTATGGTTCGGCGACAGCCGAACCGCCCTGCTGCGAAGCGGCATGAGTTAAGGGATACCCGAAGGGTATACCTTATGGTTCGGCGACAGCCGAACCGCCCTGCTGCGAAGCGGCATGAGTTAAGGGATACCCGAAGGGTATACCTTATGGTTCGGCGACAGCCGAACCGCCCCGCTGCGAAGCAGCATGAGTTAAGGGATACCCGAAGGGTATACTTTTTATAGGAGGAACCAATATGGGAAAGTATCTGATTAAAAGAATTCTGCAGATGATACCGGTCATGCTGATTATTACCCTGATTATTTTTATTTTACTGAATGTTGCAGGAGACCCAACGGTAAATATGCTCCCGTTAGATGCTACCGAGGCGGAAAGGGAGGCTCTGCGGACAGCTATGGGATTGAATCGTCCTCTGCCGGTGCAGTACCTGGATTTCCTGGGAAAGGCAATCCGGGGGGATTTTGGCGATTCATATCGCTTCAACCAGCCGGCGCTGGAGCTGGCCATGCAGAGAATGCCTATGTCGATCCAATTGGCGGGGGCGGCTCTTTTGTTTGCCGTTGTCCTGGCAATCCCTCTGGGAATACTGAGTGCGCAATTTTCCAACAGCCCTTTTGATCTGGTTATCAGCGGGATATCCGTGTTGGGGCGGGCGATGCCCAGTTTCTGGGTAGGTATTATGCTGATTCTTCTTTTAGCAGTAAAGTTCCGGTTGTTTCCGGTTTCGGGAAGCGGGACACCGGCCCATCTGGTTCTTCCCGCGCTGACTTTGTCTATCCAAAATGCCGCTCAGATAATTCCGCTGATCCGTTCCAATATGTTGTCGATTATGCACGAGGATTATATCCGGACGGCTCGCAGCAAGGGCCTTAAGGAGTGGGCGGTTATCTGTATCCATGCTTTTAAAAACGCATTGGTTCCCGTGGTGACGATTATTGCTCTGGAAATCCCCGGCCTTATCGGCGGGGCGCTGATTACCGAGACCGTTTTTGCCTGGCCGGGACTTGGGCAATTTTTGATTCAGGCTATCGGAAACCGGGATATGAGTGTGGTTCAGGTATGTATTTTCTTGATCGCGGTGATTACGCTGGTGGCAAACCTTATTGCGGATGTTGTGTATTGCTTTATTGATCCGCGTATCCGGTACGAATAGGAGGAACGATTGTGGAAAAGAAAAGACAAGAGAAAAAAACCAGACATAGGATGCCTCGGTGGCTCCGTATGCTTTGGAGAAGCAAAACCGGGCTTTTAGGGTTTATTATTGTGTCAGCGGCAGTAATTTGTGCGTTGTTTGCCCCTCAATTGGCGCCGTATGATCCGAATGCGATCAATCCTTTGAATATGCTTAAGCCTCCGGCGTTTATGGCGGGAGGGGATCCGGCGTTTCTTTTGGGGACGGACAATCTGGGACACGATATATTAAGCCGTTTGATTTACGGAGCCAGAGTGTCTATGATCATCGGAATATTAAGTGTGGTGCTGGCCGGTATTATCGGGACAGGCTTCGGGCTTATGGCCGGTTATTACGGCGGGATAGTGGATTCGGTGATTATGCGGATTACCGACGCATTCCATTCTATTCCCCGTATGCTTTTGGCTATGGTGGCAGTTAGCCTGATGAAAGCGGGAATCGGGGCGCTGGTGCTGGTTATCGGTGTGACAGGATGGATTACCTATGCCCGTTTGATCCGCAGCGAAGTACTGGTGATTAAGGAGCGGGAGTTTGTCAAGGCGGCAATTACGATTGGAACTCCTGATTATAAAATCATTTTTCGCCATATTTTGCCTAATATATTTTCTTCATTTATTGTCGTATCAACTCTGGCAGTCGCCACCAGCATTATCGCGGAAACCAGCTTAAGCTTTTTGGGGCTGGGGATCCAGCCGCCGGATATTTCCTGGGGCGGGATGCTCAGTGCGGGAAGAAATTATCTGGCAACCAACTGGTGGGTGGCAACCATGCCCGGAATTACCTTGACCCTGACCGTACTGGGCATTATGTTTTTGGGCAACTGGCTTCGCGACTTTATGGATCCCCACAACCAGGGCTTGGAATAAGGAGGCGGCAAAGGATGAATCAGGAAACATTATTGCAGGTGGAAAACCTGAATGTTTATTTTAAGACTGAGGACGGAAGGCTTCAGGCAGTAAAAGATGTATCCTTTCAGGTGAAAAAAGGAGAGCTTTTGGCTATTGTAGGAGAGTCCGGCTGCGGAAAAAGCCTGACGTCCCTGTCTATAATGGGTTTGACGGCAAAAAACTGCCAGGTGGAGGCAGACAGTATCACCTTTAAAGAAATGGATTTGACCAAGCTCCCGGCGGCAAAACTGCGCCAGATGCGGGGGAAGGAGATGGCTATGATATTCCAGGAGCCGTTGACCAGTTTAAATCCTTTGTTTACCATAGGTTATCAGTTAATGGAAACGATACGCATTCACCATTCGGTCGGTAAAAAAGAGGCCAGGGATATGGCTGTGGAAATTTTAAAAAAGGTGGAAATTCCCCGGCCGGAGAGGATTATTTCCGAATATCCAAATGCCCTCAGCGGCGGGATGCGCCAACGGGTGATGATTGCCATGGCATTGGTGAATAATCCCAGCCTGTTGATTGCGGATGAGCCGACTACGGCTTTGGATGTGACGATCCAGGCTCAGATTTTATTTTTGATGAAGCATTTGATGAAAGAATACCATACCTCGATTATGTTTATCACTCATGATTTGGGGGTGGTGGCCGAGGTTGCTGATCGGGTTATGGTTATGTATGCCGGGCAGATTGTGGAGGAAGCAGATGTATTTACGTTGTTTTCCGATCCGCTCCATCCCTATACCAAAGGGCTTATGGGCAGCACAATTAAGGTAGATCAGAAAGAAGAAATGCTGGTTACTATACCAGGTACGGTTCCCAGCCTGGCAGATATGCCGGAAGGCTGCCGTTTTCATCCCAGGTGCCCATTAGCGGACGAACAGTGCAAGACGGTTTGTCCTGAGCTTAGAGAAGCAGGAGCGGGGCGGAAAGTCCGGTGCATCCATGCAAACACAGGAGGAAAAGACAATGTCTGAAGAATATTTGCTGGAAATCCGTCATCTGGATAAGTTTTTTAAGGTTAAGGGGGGAAAACTGGGACAGAAACCGGAAACGTTAAAAGCAGTCAGTGACGTAAGTTTTTGCCTGAAAGAAGGGGAGACTTTGGAGATTGTGGGGGAGAGCGGCTGCGGTAAATCTACCCTGGGCAACACCATTATCCGTTTGTTGGATCCTACAGCAGGGGAAATTTTGTTTGAAGGCAAAGATTTGGCTAAAATGAAAAAACGGGAGCTGGCTAAATATCGGCCTCATATGCAGATGATTTTTCAGGATCCTTATTCTTCGCTTAATCCCCGGATGCGGGTTTTTGATATTATTGCTGAGCCTTTGCGCACACATCATGTGTTGACAGGAAAAGATCTGGAAAAGCGGGTTATGGAGCTGATGAAGGTAGTGGGACTTGACGCTTCTTATGCCAGCCGTTATCCTCATGAGTTTTCGGGAGGCCAGCGTCAGCGTATCGGTATTGCCCGTGCGCTGGCTTTAAGGCCAAAGCTGATTATCTGTGACGAGCCGGTATCGGCTCTGGATGTGTCTATCCAGGCTCAGATCCTCAATCTTTTGCGCCGGCTGCAGAAAGAATTCCATTTAACGTATATTTTTATTGCTCATGGCCTTCCCAGTGTGCGGCATATCAGCAGTAAGATTGCAGTGATGTATTTGGGAAAGATGGTGGAGCTTACTTCCCGGGATCAGCTTTTTGCCCATCCTATGCATCCTTATACTTTAGGACTTTTTGAGGCTATTCCCATCCCTGACCCATCTTTGAGGAAGCCTGATGGGGAACGGGAAATTCTGCAGGGAGATATTCCTAATGCGCTTCATCCGCCTTCCGGTTGTTATTTCCATCCCCGGTGCCCCTATGCCAAAGAGGAATGTAAGACAGCCGCCCCTGTACTGGAAGAAAAAGAACCCGGACATTTTGTCGCCTGCCATTATCCGATAAACCATAGAGAAAGCGCAGGTAAGGAATGAAAAAATACTTGCCGTTGTTGGCCAATATTGCTTCGCAGGTTCTTTTTGGTTTTGCCTATCTCTTCATGAAAATGGGCATGGCGGTAGTCAATCAGAATACGGTTAAATTTTTGTCTTTCCGTTTCGGGCTGGGGTTTCTGGCCATGACGCTTTTGCTGGCGGCTGGCTTTCAGAAGGTGAAATATAAGGGACGGCCGGTTCACTTGATTTTACTTTGCGGTATGTTTAACCCGCTGGTCAGCCAGGTGCTGGAAACAACGTCCACCACTTACGCGCCGGCTTCCCAGATTTCCCTTTATGCCAGCGCTATGCCGGCGCTGATGCTGATTTTTGCCGCATTGATTAACCACGAATATCCGACGAAAGCCCAGGTGGCTTTTGTGTTTGTGACGATGTTTGGCATGGTGATAACAAATTTTTCCGACAAATCGGCTGCCGGGCTGACAACGATAGGATTGGTACTGATTGCTGCCTCCAATATTGTCATTGCGTTGGGGAGGATTATGGTAAGAAGGGCATCGAAAGTATTTACTTCGTTTGAGATTGTCTACCTGACAACAGCCATAGGCGCAGTAGCATTTACGGCATATTCTATGGGAACCCATTTGGCGTCCGCTCCTTTTGCTGAATATTTTACCGGACTTTGGCGCCCGGCTTTTGTCATTGCCGTGCTGTATATGGGGATTGGCTCATGTGTGGGAGCTTTTTTGCTGATGACTTACGCCTCAGCCCATCTTCCGGTAGCGGTGTTTGCCTCTACCTGTACCTTGAGTACGGTGGTCGGGATTGTGTCCGGGGTAGTAATTTTGGGAGAAACCTTTCAGACGGCGGATATTGTGGGAACAGTGATCATGCTGGCGGGAATCGTGGGAATCAGTTTGTGTTATGAAGCGGAACCGGCGTGATATCTGCTCTTGTTGTTGTAATAGTTCATAAGTACCATGTAAACAGTAACCTCTTGTTTTCTTGCAAAAATAGTGATAAGATAATTGTACCATTTTTGGCGGAAAGGATGGTATATTTATGGATAACCTGATGGAGGCTATTCTGCAAGGCGAGAAAAAGCGGCAGATGCGCAAGGAAATCGCTGCTCTTCAAGAAGAAATCGAAAAGGAAAAAGAGCTTGGCAAATTGGTGGAACTGAATTGCCGTCTGAAGAAACTGCAAAAGGAATGGGGAGAAGAGGGATGAGGCGGAAAATAATCAGCCGTAAGTTTGATTTTGACATCCCCAAATCCTATTGGCCGGCATAAAATAGAGTAAGCATGTAACGATGAAGGTGGCAGCCAGGTGGGATTTGTCTTTCGTTTTTTGCTGATGAGTATGCTGGCTACAGGCTTGCTGGCCTGTGCGCCTGATCAGCGAAAAAAGCATAATGTGCTTTTTACCGCGGGATTTTTTATCGGTACAGGGATTATTTTTCTGTGTTAGTGTAGCGACACGTTTATTTTTACCAGATAAGCGGTTTAAATAGACGTGTCGGTACACTATATTTTTGTAAAAAACAAATCCCCTGCTGAGGGTATTTTATGGTATAATTTCTATTGAGATTATAGCGGCGCCAGTTTGCTGATGTTTTCTGAATTTTTGGAGGGTGTATGGAGGAGAGATTAAAGCGTCAGTTGGATTTTGCATTGGAAATTGATAAGGAAAAGAATATTTTCCGCCAAACTCATTTATCCGGTCACGGAAGGCGGGAAAATGATGCGGAGCATGCGTGGCATATGGCGGTTATGGCGTATTTGCTGCGTGAATATTCAAATGAAGAAATTGATATCGCCAAGGTTATGCTGATGTGTTTGATCCATGATATTGTAGAGATCGAGGCCGGAGATACCTATGCTTATGACGAGGAGAATTTAAAGACACAAAAGGAGCGGGAAGACCGGGCGAAAGAAAAAATATATTCTATTCTGCCGGAGGATCAGAAACGGGAATTAACGGAACTGTTCGACGAGTTCGAGGGAAACCGGACGGCCGAGGCAAAGTTCGCTCATGCGATGGACAATCTGCAGCCATTGCTGCTAAATAACAGTAACAATGGAGGAGACTGGCGGGAACATGAAGTGACGGCAAAACAAGTGTATGGCCGGCAGGAAAAAACAAAATTGGGCTCAGAAGCGCTTTTCCAGGTAGCTGAAAAAATCATAAAAGATAATATAAATAAAGGAAACCTGAAATTGTGAGAGTACTCAGGCAGCAAAATGGAGGGAAATATGACTTTTTATGAGATGATTGCGGATTTGTCCCTTGCTTTGAGCCGGGAAAAGCTGGTGATTTTTGTCGGGGCAGGAGTGTCAAAAAATTCAGGGATTCCTACCTGGGGACAGATGGTCCAGGTGTTTGCCAAGGAGATTGATTATCCTACAAAAGGACGTTTGGCAACCGAGGAATATATCCGGATACCCCAATACTATTACTGCCTGGATGAAAGTGAAAACCATGCTGCTTATTATTCCCTGATAAAATCCATGATACCTAAAAATATCCAGCCTAATCTTTTGGACAAGCTGATTGTATCCCTTCGTCCGAAGCACATTGTGACAACCAATTTTGACACGCTTTTGGACCAGGTTGCCCAAGGCTATGAGATTGTCCGGGAAGACCGCGACTTGCTGACGGGAATGTCCGCCCATTATTTGTTAAAACTTCATGGAGATATTTCCCAGCCGGAAAAATTGGTGTTTAAGGAGGATGATTATTTGCGCTATTCCCACACTCACCGATTGATGGAAACGTTTCTTAAATCGCTGTTGATTGATCATGTGTTTTTGTTTGTCGGATATTCTTTAAACGATTACAATCTGAAGACGTTTGTCAGTTGGATTGACTATATCGCACAGGAAATGCAGGTAAAGAAGGAGATGCACCGCAATTACTTTTTGTCCAGCAGCCATCATGCCGGTAAGGACTATTTGAGGAAATATTATGAGGGAAAAGGACTTCAGGTGATTGATTTGTACCGGCTCCCCGAAAAAGTGGATGTTTGTGCAAAATCGATCCGGCTTTCCGAGGAATTGGGGCGTAAAACGTATGCCGTTTTGGATTTGCTGTTGTCAGCCGGGAAGCCGATAGGAAAATAGAAGGAGGCAATAATGAATATTGGAGAAATGTTGGATGAGATTAAATCAAAAGTGAAAGAAGATCAAAACCTGGGCAAAAAGTTCTTGGAAACAAGACGGGATGCAGAGCCATTGACAGCTTTTTGTAAGGAATGCCGGAAACTGGGATATGAAATTTATGAAATGGATTTAATTGAGGCAGGGGAAGAATTTTATGCAGCGATTAAACGCAGTACGAATGGGGGAGGAGAAAATTCTCCGGTGTTAAAAGGCGAAAACGATTTTTATGAAATGTTTTTTGCGGAACTGGAAACACAGACAGAGCGGGAAATATAACAGGGCAGAAAGTGCGAAAGGGCAAAAAGGTAATGGAGGAGAAGATGGAACGGTGGATGCAAACAGCAATTGTCGGGATGGGCGCCTTGGGAATGATGTATGGGGAACGCATTGGCGGCAAGCTGGGAAAGGATGCTGTCTGTTTTGTGGCGGACGAAGGGCGTGTTAAACGTTATCAGGACAAAGAATTCACAGTGAATGGGGAGCTGCGGCAGTTTTTGATCCGGGATGGCAGGAAGATGGAGCCTGTGGATTTGGTGATTGTAGCAGTAAAAGGAACCGGGCTTTTGGCGGCTTTGGATGTAATGGAGAGGTGTGTGGGAAAAGATACCACGATTATATCCGTGCTGAACGGTATCAGCAGCGAGGAGATTATTGGGGAGCGTTTTGGGGAGGAAAAGGTGGTTTACTGTGTTGCCCAGGGGATGGACGCTGTAAAATTTGGCAGTGCGCTGAATTATTCCCGGTTTGGGGAATTGCGCATCGGGATTTTGCAGAAAGGGGGCGGGAAAGGCCAGGAGGCTGTCTATCAGCGCCTGGCAGCATTGGAAGCTTTTCTCGGTCAGGCGGGAATACCTTATGTTGAAGAAAAGGATATTTTGTACCGATTGTGGGGAAAGTTTATGTTGAATGTAGGGGTGAATCAGACTTGCATGGCTTATGAGACGAATTATGGCGGGGTATTAGCGCAAAAAGAAGCTTATCATACTATGCGGGGAGCCATGGAAGAGGTGATCCGGCTGGCAAATTTAGAAGGGATAGCATTGACCGGGAAAGATATGGAGGAGTATATAGACCTGCTGAAAACTTTGGCGCCGGAAGGAATGCCTTCCATGCGCCAGGATGGAATAAGCCATCGTCCGTCGGAGGTGGAGCTGTTTTCGGGTACGGTACGGAAAATAGCTCAAAAACATGGATTGGCCGTTCCGGTGAATGATTGGCTGTATGAAAAAATTTGCGGGATGGAAAGGGCATGGGAGGATTAAGATTTTGGCGGCGGTTCAAATCCCATATCGGATAAATATCTTTAGTTTAACAAATATATTTGATAATTCAGATATGCTGCGAATAAACACCACAAAAGATAGGGTATCTGTAAATATGCGGCTAACGGGTTTATCCGATAGAATTGATCAATCATTATTGCGATGAGGATAATCAGCGCAATTAACCACAGGAAGGCAAACCAATATTGGGAAAAACCAAAGAATATTATACTCCAAAAGAAGTTCACAACTAGTTGCAAAAGATATATGGTGAGCGCTTTTCTCTTCCCTGCGCTGTCTGAAGAATAGATGAGATATGAGGATATTCCCATCAGAATGTATAATATCGTCCAAACAACAGGAAAGAGAGCTGAAGGAGGGCTGAACGATGGCTTATTCAAGGCGGAATATGACATATTTCCGCTGAACAGGGCAGACAAAGAGCCTACGGCCAGCGGAATCAGAATGGAAATGATTAATGTTGATTTGTTGGTGACTTTCATGGTTGGTTATTTTCTCCCCCAATGTTATAGATAAGGATATGCTGATGAAGAAGAAAATATACAAAATTCTCCCCTCTACCCGCCGCGCGCCCGTCAGCTTTAGCTGACATCTTCCTTTGGGTGCCCATGTGCATAAAAAAACTCCCGCTAAAAACGGGAGTCTTTTCGTATCTTTATCAATACGGGCTTTTAACATGTTTCAAAAATCGGGGCAACAGGATTTGAACCTGCGACCTCTCGGCCCCCAGCCGAGCGCGCTACCAAGCTA
>CANDBT010000044.1 GCA_947383005.1 uncultured bacterium
ACCTACGACAGCGCGGTTAACAGCCGCGTGCTCTACCGACTGAGCTATCGAGGAAAATATATGCTGCGGAAGATGGGACTTGAACCCACACGATCATACGATCACCAGATCCTTAGTCTGGCCTGTCTGCCAATTCCAGCACTTCCGCCAACTATCCTAGTATAGCATAATTTTCTGCCAAATGCAACTACTTTTTCAAGTTTTATACGGTCAAACAAGCCGTTTGTTACTGTTCACATGCGTTCACAGCAACTGTCAAAAATCCATCAAAATCGCCTGCGCCGGTCCTAAGCGCCAGTGGCACTTATTTAGGACGGACCGAAACGGAGTGTAGAGGGATTTTTGCTCGCCAGCCCAAGTTATCATACGGTCAGCGTAGCAAATACCCTCGCTTCGCTGGGGCAGACCCTGCGCAGACCTATCTGAACAGTAACAGCCGTTTAAGTTGCATTATTACTATTCACGGGACGCATCTTCTTGTCCGGCTACGCCGAACAAGAAGCATCGGGCATTCGCCCGATGAAAAAAACGGTAACCTTATATTGTTATTTCCCGACCTTGGATTTTGCCATCTCCGCCAGTTTAGCAAACCCTTCTGCATCATTGATAGCCATATCTGCCAGCACTTTACGGTTCATTTCCACATCTGCCAGCTTTAAACCATACATAAATTTGCTGTAGGACAAGCCGTTGATACGGGCTGCCGCATTGATACGGGCAATCCAAAGCTGACGGAACTGTCTCTTTCTTTGTTTACGCCCTGCGTAAGAACTCGCCAATGCCCGCATTACGGATTGTTTTGCTACTCTGTATTGTTTGGAACGGGCACCCCTGTATCCTTTTGCCAGTTTCAGCACCCTGTTATGTTTCTTTCTTGCATTCATACCACCTTTAACTCTTGCCATGGATTTTTCCTCCTTCTCTCACATATTTACAGATATGGTAAAATCTTCTTCATTACCTTCGCATTAGTCACATCGGTAATGATATCTTTTCTCAGATTTCTTTTTCTCTTTGTGCTTTTTTTCGTCAAAATGTGAGATTTATAGGCCTTATTCCTCACCAGCTTTCCTGTTCCAGTCTTCTTGAAACGCTTCGCCGCCGATTTGCTTGATTTTAATTTAGGCATATTATTTCTTCCTCCTTAATTTTCGGTCTGCTCTTGCAAACAGCACATCCTTTACCTACGGCCTGACAGTTTGGATATCCTCGCTGCCGCCCTATCACTTCTTTGCAGATAAAAACATAACCATGCTTCTTCCCTCTACTTTGGAAGGCTTTTCGATAACTGCGATATCCTTCAGATTCTCCGCGAAATCATCCAAAATATATTTGGATTTAGACATATGTGCCATCTCCCGGCCACGGAAACGAAGAGTAACCTTGACCTTATCTCCCTTTTCCAGGAATTTGCGCGCTGCCCCTACCTTGGTATTCAGGTCATTGGTATCAATATTGGGAGAGAGGCGAACCTCTTTAATCTCAATCACCTTCTGCTTCTTTTTGGCTTCTCTTTCCTTCCTTGCCAACTCGTAGCGATATTTGCCATAATCGATAATCTTACAAACCGGCGGTTTTGCCGTAGGGGCAATCTTCACCAGATCCAGCTCTGCCTCCATAGCCAGCTTATAAGCTTCCTTCGCGGACATAATCCCCAACTGTTGTCCATCCTCACCAATCAGGCGGACTTCCCTATCCCTGATCTGTTCGTTAATCATTAAATCGCTAATTGTCGTGCACCTCCACTTTCAACAAAATAAACAGGTTTCGCTTTTCTGCATGGCATAGTTTCCAGAAAACATTAAAGTTGCTGGCGAGGGCTTTAACTGCTGAACCTTATGCCTTGAAGCAATAAACTTGCAACTATTCTCAGCCATATGCCAATTTGTAATCGAGTAGGGGAAGCTTTCTCCCCCACTCGCTGCCCAGGCGCCCGCCAGCTTTAGCTGACATCTTCTTTTGGGCGCCCATGTGCATAAAAAAGTGTACTTGCAACACACATTTCCACACGGCTGAATAGTTACATCAATTGTAACCGGCCAGACGATGCCTCCTCGTGCCCGCCTGCGCTGTTACCATAAACTCCAAATCGCTGCAAATAAAAAAGTAGATAGAACTCCTATCCACCTCTAAAGACTGTTCCAGACACAGAATATTCTCTGCCCGTAGCTGTCGAACTATAAACCCAGGCCGCCCGTTTGCGCCAAGGTGAGGTGGATACCTACTTTCCTGTCTAGCTGCTTTCACAACTTTTATAACTATACTATTCTTTATATGTAAAGTCAAGAACTTTTTTTAACAATTCAATTTTCCCCATCGGGCGAACGCCCGATGCTTCTTGTCTGAAAAAGCCAGACAAAAAGATGCCTTATCTGAACTGTCACAACTTTTTACGGCCAGAAGGCCCTTATGATGCCCATATACAATGATGTTGGGGTCAAAAAGTCTTTTGACCCCTATGATACCGGATTGCCTGCACAGGATATAGCTGAAATTTTCTGAACATTCATCCATATCTTCTAAGCATCGGGTATTTTAAGCATCATTTTTTAACAATCAACTGGCGGTAAAGGTTGCGCACAAGGTATGTTCGGCCCTGCTGGCGCCGTCGCCAACCACATCAATATGCTCCGCCTGACAATGACGGTTTTCATTGTAGATACAATTTACCGCTTCGCAGTCAACTTCCAAACGGTTTTCCGGGGTTTTAAAAATATTTTTGAAGGCGCCGTCCCGATTTTCATCAAAGCTGCCACAGCACGTATCATCCTTATCTTTTGCCCCATGGCCATCCACGATAATCGCCTGCTTGCAGCAGCGGTTATCCGAATTATGAAGACATTGGGTAACTGTACAATCCAATTTAGTCATAGTGAAACTATACCTCCTTGATCAGATAATAATAAATTCAACTTTCAGGAGTAGTATGCGTCCATTTTGACTGAGATATTCGCTTTTCCCGCACATCTTCTTAATAATTGTATCGGATAACCCTGCATGGCGGCGTTTTAGCCTTTTTTATTTTCTCCGGTTTCACGATCTTCCACAGTACGAATTTCTTTTTTGGCAACTTCTTCCTTTATGGCCCGGATAAATTCATCCAGAGACCGCTGCCCCTCATCACCTTTAAAACGACTGCGGACAGCGACAAGACCCTCCTCAGCCTCTTTTTGGCCGACTACCAGCATATAAGGAATCTTCTGCATCTGGGCTTCCCGGATCTTGTAGCCGATCTTCTCCGAACGGATATCCAATTCGGCCCGAATCCCCGCTGCATCCAATTTTTCCGCCACCTGACGGCCGTAATCCATAAATTTATCGGAAATCGGCAGTACTTTCACCTGCACCGGCGCCAGCCATGTAGGAAATGCTCCGGCAAAATGCTCAATTAAAATACCAATAAAACGTTCTATGGAACCAAACGCTACCCGATGAATCATAATCGGACGATGTTTTTCCCCGTCAGCGCCAATATATTCCAATTCAAACCTCTGTGGCATCTGAAAATCCAACTGAATAGTGCCGCACTGCCAAGTCCGGCCGATGGCGTCCACTAAATGAAAATCTATCTTTGGCCCATAAAACGCGCCATCCCCTTCATTCACTACATAATCCAGCCCCAGTTCATCCAATGCCGAACGCAGGCCTTCCGTTGCCATCTCCCAGTCCTCGTCGCTTCCCATGCTGTCCTCCGGACGCGTAGACAATTCCACATGATACTGGAAGCCAAATAAGGTATAAACTTCATTAATCAGGCGGGCCACACCGACAATCTCATCTTTAATCTGATCCGGCGCCATGAAAATATGGGCATCATCCTGAGTAAAGCAGCGTACCCGCATCAAACCATGGAGCTGTCCTGATTTTTCATGGCGATGTACCAGACCCAATTCTCCCATCCGCAAGGGTAAATCCCGGTAAGAACGCGGCTCGGAAGCATATACCAACATACCGCCCGGACAATTCATCGGCTTAACGGCAAAATCCTGTTCGTCAATGATTGTCGTATACATGTTGTTTTTATAATGATCCCAATGGCCGGAATTTTCCCATAAGCCACGATTTAAAATCATCGGAGTGGAAATTTCCACATAACCTGCCTTCTTATGAATTTCCCGCCAATATTCCAACAAAGTGTTTTTTAACACCATGCCCTTAGGCAAAAAGAAAGGAAATCCCGGGCCTGCTTCATGCATCATAAATATTCCGAGCTCCTTGCCCAGTTTCCGGTGATCGCGCTTCTTCGCTTCCTCCATCATCGTCAGATATGCTTCCAATTCTTCCTTTTTGGAAAACGCCGTGGCATAAAGACGGGTAAGCATTTTATTATGTTCATTTCCTCGCCAGTAGGCGCCGGCAATACTGGTCAGTTTATAAGCCTTCCCCACATCTTTGGTATTCATCAAATGGGGGCCTGCGCACAAATCCGTAAATTCACCCTGCTTATAAAAACTGATTTCCTCACCTTCCGGCAAATCTTCTATCAGTTCCACTTTGTAGGGTTCTTCCTTTTCCTTCATCAAAGCTATCGCTTCCTGGCGCGGCAGCGTAAACCGCTCAATCGGCAATGCTTCTTTGATAATTTTTTTCATCTCCGCTTCGATTTTTCCCAAGTCCTCTGCTGCAATCGGCTCAGCAAAATCTACATCATAATAAAATCCGTCAGCGATAGACGGTCCGATAGCCAGCTTGGCTTCCGGATACAGCCGTTTTACCGCCTGAGCCATCACATGGCTGGCAGAATGACGCAAGGCAGCCAACCCCCGTTCCTCTTTCGCCGTCATGATATTTAAGGTACAATCCCTGTCCAAAACAGTCCGTAAATCCACTGTTTCCCCATCCACTTCCCCTACACAGGCCATCCGGGCCAGCCCTTCACTCAAATCTTTCGCTACTGCCAAAACAGACATCGGTTGTGCATATTCTTTCACACTTCCGTCTTTTAATGTGATTCTCATAATCTGTACTCCCTTCTTAAATATAATATGGTTTGAAATCAAAAGATAGTTTGACCTCTCTGTTACATGAATTGCTCCGCATTTTATGCTCCCACATCTCGGCCTCACTACGGTCGACGCTGGGCAAACGTCCACTGGATGTTTAACGCCCTAAAACACTTCAAAACCATTCATTTCTTTGCCAAAAATGGTCGCTTGTAAACCAAAATCCAGATTAAATTCCGCGGAGGACTTTTATTCCATAGGACAAATTTTTCTATGGAAGAATAATGAATCCTGCTTTGCAGGATTCTCCGCCTGCGGTGGGCCGCTTCAGCGGCATAATTCCTTTCCGCCGCAGTACGTCTACGTTCCACTCCTGTCGTTGCTAAACGAGTGCCACTGGCACTCAGCAACCTAAGCGGAGCATTTTTATGTCATAGAACACACTTTCCTATGACCTAAAAAAGCCCCCTGCCCTGTGCATTCAGCACCTGACAAGGGACGATATCTTGCAATCGCGGTTCCACCCTGCTTGCTGCCGACCCGCTATAAGCCTGCAGCCATCTCATTAAGATGATAACGGAATCACCGGGTTTTATTAAAACCACTCAGAACTGGTCTTCCCCTGGCCTCCCCGCAAGATGCTTCCACCAATCACATCTCTCTCTGGACGTTTCCTCCAAGGTACTAGTCTCGTCAACGTTTTCCCACTATACAAACATACAGAAAAGCCCTGAGTCGCTGCACCGAATTACCCGATCCGCCTACATGACCGCTCTGTAACTGCCATTATAGCATGAACCAAAAATTTGTCAAGGCAAATCGCCGCCGATTTCCCACAGTTTAGCTAAAATTGTGCAACAGTTCCTGATTCAATGTCTGCACACCGGCAAGACACCCCAACTCGTCATTATCCATACTGTATAGCTGCCCGTCCTGAACAAAGTCATACACATACAAGTTGTCCAAATATACTTCACCGTCTGTGGAGAACACCACCTGCGTATACTCTTGCTTGCCAAAATCCAGATCAAACTGCTGCCTGCCCTGTACTTGAACGTTCATTTTTTTTTCGCCGACGCTCACCGATATGGTAACAGGCCGCTGGCTTTCCGCAATAAAACGCACATGGGTATCATCACCAATCCTTCCAATATTTCTGTAAGCAAAACTCTGCTCTAAACTTCCATGACTATACAGCTTCATCTGGCGGCTTCCTTCTCTCTCTTCAACTCTTCCGTTGACAACCCGCCATCCGCGATCCCCCAAAGCAAATTGGCTGTTGTAAAGCAGGTTATTGGCATAATTGCGGTAGGTCCAGACAGCATAACCATTGGTATACTGTTTCAAGATATCCGGCAAACCAACCAAATACGCATTCCTTTCCTCCGGATAAAGCCTGGCATTATGTTCAAAACCTGGCGTCTCATCCATATAAAGAAGCTGATCGATAAAAACGGGCTTTCCTCCATTATAAGCCTTCACCAAATCAAGCTGTTCTTTCATCATTGAAATGGCCTCTGGAGCTGTAAGCAGCCTATTGGCGCCATATCCCATAGACACACTATACATCAGTGAGGTATAGTCCGATTCTCCGCAGGGAAAAGTCTGATAATGGATTGCACCAATATCCGAACCATTCGGGCCTTTCACCGGATCGACATCCAGCCTCACCTCCATGGACAAACCAGGAAATACCTGCTGGCTGCGTTCCAACAAACCGATAAGATAACAATCATAAAATTCAAAAAACAGTTTATAAGCCGGGCTGTCCCTGTCTGGGATGGCAATTGAATCGTAATCGGTAAACGGCGTTGCGGGTCCAAAATAATCATTTACCTCTTCCAGGGAATAGTGCTCTTTCAAAAAATCCTGAAAGCCGATCTGCTTTGCTTCCTTGATACTTGCTGCCTGTGTCCGAAACATATACGGTGCATCCTCTATATAATTCCAAAAATCTTCCCAGGTAATGAATCCGCCATAAAAATTCGAATACGATGAAAGAACCTGGTAGAGCGTCTTTACATAATCGACCCATGCTTTCTGCACCTGCTCATCCCACAACATCTGGCGAAAACGAAGCTGCGAACTTCCTTCAGCATAGTAATCCCATGTATAACCCACTCGCACCTGAACCCAAAGCCCCTGCGCCCTGGCCGCCTCCATGACCCGGTTCAGCTTATCAAAAGCATAATTGTTATAAGTTACCGGAACCATATTGGGCTGAAACTCCCGCCAGGGAATTACCAAAATAATACTATTAAATCCGTCCGCCGCAATCTGCGCCAATTCCTCTTCCATATGATCACTTTCCGTATTCCAAAAATCAACCACCCAGGCATCCGATACATAAGTTACCGCTCTCAGCAACGGAGCCTGCTTTTCCTGCGCATGAGCAGAAATTGGCGAAAACATCCCCAAAGCCAGGACAATTGCCAATGCTATGCAGACGCGCCGGAACTTATGCAAATTTTTTTCCCCCGCTTTCTTCCTTACGTTTTTTCTCATCCGTATCTCCTCGCCTAATTACAGAAAATTCCCGCAATACACTTCTATGTACATTACCAGCGCCAGCTTTGCCGCCTTTCCCTATCCACTCTATGTAAGCTGAATATTGGTGATTATAACAAATTGCCCCCAAAAATTCAAGATTATTGCCAAACAAAGGCACAGGGGATTCCTGGAAAAGGTTGCTGCCCACACCCAAAATCCCATTGCCACAGCTAGTAAATTCATGCTATAATCTACAGAGATTTCAAAATATTTTATAACCGAAAATTTACAAGGAGATCCGACTATGGGAAAACGTAAAAAATGGAAAAAATCATTCTTAACCAAACAGGAAAAACGCAATTTACATACAAGGTACATTTGCGGGATATCCCTTTGCATTGCCCTGCTCTGCGTGATTTTATCCGCTTACAACCACCAGGCTTTTGTAGCCCAATTCGATTTTGCCAGCATCATCGTATCGATCGTTTTGTCCGTTACCGCTATCTGGCTGTCTATATCCGGCGAACGGAAAACCACAGAAATTAAAGACAAAATCGTTGAGTCCGCCGGCCAGCTCTCCGAAACAACAAAAAAGATCAAAACCTTAAATGGCCAATATAAAGAAACCATGGGCAGCCAGCTAAAAGAATTGGAAAATGTCCAAAAACGGCTGTCCGACTTATTTGCTTCTGTTTCCGATATGCAAAAACAAGTTGCCGCTACCCACGAAGAACTTGCTGCCATGAACAGCACCACCATTGTTTCCGGCACCCAGTCATTTTCCCCGGAGCAATTGGAGATGTTCTTTGACAACATCTATATTTGGAACTGCGGGACGGGCCATAACGCCCATATGGAATGGGTATTTTGTGAAATGGCCCGCCTGATTATGGATTACCGGCAAAAGCAAAGCCCATACACATATCTGCAAATTGTCACGCAGCTAGGAAATTCGGGAGTATATATCCCTCAATGGAACAATGCTATTCTTGTCAGTTGGGGCTCCCTCAATACGCTGACCGCTATCGGCGTATTTGACAATCCTGGCGTTACAGGGAAAATCAAAGAAAAAATCGCAAAACCGTTAGCTAATAATCCATTTTCCACCCAATAAGCCTGCCACTGGCCGCCAAAAGAATGCCTGTTTTCCCTTTTGTCGGCCTTAACATTTTTGCATAACCAAACACCTGCAGAGCCTAATAACTATTAAATTCTTACTAAAATGTACAAATATGGATTCTTTCCGTTTTCGGGGAAATGGGCAGATTTCCGCTCCGCGAACCCTGTAATCGGATTTACGACACGAAAAGCATCTGGATTTTTACTTTCCAAATGCTTTCATTAACTCTCTATTTTATTATCGTTTTATTGAATCTTTATAGAGAAATCTTCATATATTCCTGTAGGTATATCTTCGCCAAAAGAATATTGTTCCATAGTTTCCTTTTCAAATATATACACTGTAACCATCTCTTTTGTAGGATCAACAATCCAATACTCTCTCACACCTGCTGTCCGATATTTAAATAACTTTGTAAAATAATCCATAGGTTTGTTTCCAGGTGAAATAATCTCTATAATCCAATCCGGTGCGCCATTACATCCCTTATCGTCCAGTTTAGAAATATCACAAATGACCGATATATCAGGCTCAACATAATTTATATCATCCTTATTCAAAAACACTGCAAATGGAGCTGCATAGACTTCACATTCTCCACCTTTACTGTCGATATAATTCGCTATTGCCTGATGTAATTTCCAGCTGATTTTCTGATGTGTCCTACTTGGCGGATCCATGTAATAAATCTTTCCATCAATCAGTTCTGCCCGTTCTCCATATGGCAAAGCGTAAATGTCTTCTATTGTATAAATTTTTTCTTTTCTCAATGCATCCATAACTCTTTCACCTCCATCCATAATACCATTATATCCCGTCAATTGTATAAATACAATCAAAATCTAATTTCATTGCTTTATAATAAGTCATATTCCTTTTTTGCAATCTCAAATGCCTTGATATATAATTCTTCCATACCACACCCAACATTATGCCAAGTCTTTGCCACATTATCATATTCTAAAATAATCCAATGCTATCTACTACTGCCATTTTCTTCCTGTATTAATTCTATTTTCCGATCCATTTTGTCACCTCCGCTAAATGAAACTTAAATTCTATCTAATAAATCTTTTGCTATTTCTCCTAACTCTGATTCTATGTCAATATCAAATAAATAAAACAACAGCTCACGAAAACCTTCTTCTAAAATTTCTGTTTTTGTCCACTGAAGTGAAAATTTTGTTTTTGCATATAAAGGTATACCTTCATCTATACTGTCCTCTCGTAAAATACATATGTATTTAGTTGAATGATTATGAGCCATCATATCTCCTTGTATAATCATTGTTTCCCATCCCACTCCCCCATTTCTCGAATCAGCCTTTTAGCATAAAATTTATCACATATTAAAAGAACTTTATCTGCCATAATTAATTCATTTGCCATCTATTGTGGCAAATTATTTCCAGGTTTTAAATGGAATATATCAACATAAAAATAACGCCAGTAATTACTGACGCTTTATGTGAACCAATATTTCTATAATTCTAGTACTGAAAATCGAACTCATTTTAACACCAACTGTTACCAGATAAAATCATACGTACAAGATATCCTCCTTTATAACTTTTATCCGAACATATGTCTGATTAAATTATTGATTGCATTACATTTTCATAAAATTAAAAAAACCTTGTAAAATCAAGGTTTTTTTAATGGAGCTGAGGGGAATCGAACCCCTGTCCGAAAACCAATTCCCTGTTCTTCTACTATCATAGTCCGTCATTTATCATTCCCTCTGCCGCACGGGAACAGACACCCTTACGGTTTCAGTAGCTTCATCATACGCCCATATACGCAAAGCTTAATATACGTCGTTTCCCACATAGTCGATGCCAAATCCTTTATGTGTGGGTGCACAAAGGCTGACAGCGGCCATTAGGCCGCGTATGCTAAATTATCTTCAGCGTTTAATTTTAATTTTGCCGTTTAACGCACCGCATGCGGATAGCTTCACCAGCTGCATGATCCCCGTCGAAACCAGTACAACCCCTTACTGGTACACCGCGACATGATCGGTAAATAAAACTGATTTATAGCTGTTTGGAACTGTCTGAACTTCTACAGTTTAACAGCAAAAAGCAATATTGTCAACCGAAAAATCAATAATATACCGTAGCAGTTCATCCGATGTTACTGTTCACACCATGGCTAATCACTCCGCTGATTAGCCATGGGCAGATATCATTATGGGAGCAAAGCATATGCCCCATTGCCGAAGGCAATTTAAAATGGGCATATGCGGTTACGTTCACAGGATACCTGTGAACAGTAACCATCCGATGTGGAATTTCGCATGAATTTTGGCTTACAAGCAAGCTTGACACCCCAAATTTACGCCAAATTCCCCGCCGTCTGAACTGCTACCATAACCTTACAAATTCTTACAAAATCTTCCTGATCCAGCCTTCCGGCGCCTCTACCGTCCCCATCTGAATACCGGTCAGCGTATCATACAGCTTCTTGGTAATTTCCCCCATCTCATTCATACCGCTGGGGAAACAAATCTCCCTGCCATGATCCACAATCTTCCCTACCGGGGAAATTACCGCTGCCGTGCCGCACAAGCCGCACTCGGCAAACTCGGAAAGCTCCGAAATCTTCACCGGCCGCTGTGTTACTTTAAGTCCCAGATAATGTTCCGCCACATATACCAGCGAACGCCGGGTAATGGACGGCAAGATAGAATCTGACTGGGGAGTAACCACCTCATGCTCCTTGGTTATAAACAGGAAATTCGCTCCGCCGGTCTCCTCCACATAGCTCCGGGTAGCCGGATCCGGGAACAAATTCTCGTCAAAGCCTTCCTTGTGGGCCTTTTCCGAAGCATGGAGGCTCATGGCGTAGTTAAGTCCGGCTTTGACATGGCCTGTCCCCCGAGGCGCCGCACGGTCAAAATCACTGACACAAAGAGTCAGCGGCTTCGCCCCTCCTTTAAAATAAGGCCCCACCGGGGTCCCCAGCAGCCGAAATTGGTACTCCTGCGAAGGCTTCACGCCTATCACCGGCCCGGAAGCAAACATATATGGGCGCAAATATAATGTAGCGCCGCTGCCATATGGCGGAACCCAGGCAGCATTTGCCGTTACCACCTGGTCTACCGCCTCTAAAAACCTCTCCTTGGGGAACGGAGGCATCTGCAGCCACGCTGCGGAATCCATCATCCGTTCCGCATTCAAATCCGGCCGGAATGTAACAATACTGCCGTCGGCCGTAGTGTAGGCTTTCAGCCCCTCAAAACACTCCTGGCAATATTGGAGGATACCCGCACATTCGTTGAGCACTACCGTCGCATCGGAGGTCAGCTCTCCCTCCCCCCATTTGCCATCCTTATAATTGGCCACATAACGCTTATCTATGGTCATATAAGAAAAACCAATATTACTCCAATCCAAATTTTTCTTTTCCATAATTTTCCTCCGTTTCGTATATCACATTTTGGAAATCATTATAGCCCCATTGCCTTATAAAATCAATAATGGATTGAAATTTTATTCATTTTGCTTATAACAGGTAACAGCATTCGCCCATGGCCAATCCGCAGAGCGGCCAGCCATGGCTTGAACCGCAACTTTTTATCTCAGTTTCTCCTTATAATCCCTCTCCACCTCTCTCCTCTGATCCTTCTTTGCAATATCCGCCCGTTTATCATAGAGCTTTTTGCCTCGGGCCAGTCCGATCTCCACCTTCACCAGGCTGCCTTTAAAATATACCTGCAGCGGCACCAAAGCCAGCCCTTTCTCTCGTATGCGGCCTTCCAGCTTGTTGATTTCCGAACGGTGCATCAACAGTTTTTTGGCCCTTAAAGGGTCTTTGTTGAAAATATTCCCTTTTTCATAGGGATTGACGTGCATGCCAAAAACATACACTTCCCCTTTCTCTATCCGGACAAATGCTTCTTTAATGCTGCATTTTCCTGAACGGATAGACTTTACTTCCGTGCCAAACAATTCAATGCCGCACTCAAATTTTTCATCGATAAAATAATCATGATATGCCTTTTTATTATTGGCTATCAACTTTCTGCTCTCTTTCAACGCTGCTCACCCCCGTCTTAATCTTCCGCCAATTCTTCTGCCAAATCGAGTAGGGAAGATCCATCTTCCCCTACTCGCCGCGCGGCCCGCACGCCGCTTTAGCGGCATATTCCTCTGTGCGGGCTGTACATATAAAATCAATCGTCCGGTTCCGCTTGTCTACGCCTGCTGCCTCCACCTTGACTTTCTGGCCCAAACGATATGTTTTTCCGCTTAATTCCCCTTGCAGTTCCATGGATTCTTCATTAAAAATGTAATAATCCCCCCGAAGCTCGCTCACATGGACCATGCCTTCCACTGTATTGGGCAGCTCGACATAAAAGCCCCAATTATTGACCCCGGAAATCACTCCCTCAAATACCTGGCCGATTCGTTCACTCATATATTCGCATTTTTTCAGTTTCACCGTTTCCCGCTCGGCCTCATCCGCTCTCCGTTCCGCAGCCGAACACCGGACCGTTACGTCAGGCAGTATCCGTTCATAATGGGCAATCCTCTTTTCTCCCAGGCCCCCGTGAATATTTTCCTTAATGATTCGGTGAATCTGCAGGTCCGGATAACGGCGGATGGGAGAAGTAAAATGGGTATAATGTTTTGCCGCCAATCCAAAATGCCCTTCACAGCATGCGCTGTACTTTGCCTGCTTCATCGAGCGCAAAGTCAGACGGCTGATCATCGCCTCCTCCTCGCTGCCTTCAATCCTCGCCAACAGCTTTTGGATCTCCTTGGGATGAATTTCCCCATTTTGAAACCGGATAGCATAGCCAAAATTATTAATCAGCATCCCCAGCCTTTTCATTTTCTCCGGATCCGGCCGGTCATGAATCCGGTAAACAAAAGGCAAATCCTGCCAGTAATAATCTTCCGCGATTGTCTCATTGGCCACCAACATAAAATCCTCAATTATCTTTGTGGCAGCATTCCGCTCATAAGCTTTCACTTCCAACGGCCGTCCTTTTTCGTCCAAAACCAGCTTCGTCTCCGGAAAATCAAAATCGATGGAACCACGCGCCCAGCGTTTTTTCCGCAAGATATCTGCCAGCTCTTTCATCTGATTAAACATTTCCACAAAATCTGCATACTCGGCTGTCAGCGTCTCATCCTTTTCAGTGACAATCCCGTTCACTGCCGTATAAGTCATCCGCTTATCTACCCGAATTACCGTCTCGGCAATTTCATGGCCGACTACCCGCCCCTGAAAATCAATATCCATAATACAGCTTAAAGCCAGGCGGTCTTCTCCTTCATTCAAGGAACAGATTCCGTTGGAAAGCTTATGCGGCAGCATAGGAATCACCCGATCCGCCAAATACACGCTGGTTCCCCGTTTTAAAGCCTCCTCATCCAAAAAACTTCCCTCCGCTACATAATGAGTTACATCAGCAATATGGACTCCCAGGCGAAAGCCGAAATCTTCCCGGCTGACGCTAACTGCATCGTCCAAATCCCGGGCATCTTCACCGTCAATCGTTACCATCTGCCAGTTTCTCAAGTCTTTGCGCCCAAGCAGCTCGTCCGGCTTCAGTTTATCCAAAACCTGCCCCGCCTGCCGGATCACTTCCTGAGGAAATTCTTCCGGAAGCCCGTAAGCCCGTATGATCGATAAAACATCCACTCCCGGATCATTTATATGGCCCAGAATTTCTATAATCTCTCCTTCCGGGCTTCTTTTCCCTCCGCCATGGGCCTTATCCGTGCCGCCGTAATCCGTTATCCGCACGACTACTTTATGGCCGCTAACAGCCCCTCGGTCTCTTCCCTGAGGAATAAAAATATCTTCACTGATTTTTTTATTGTCCGGCACCACGAATCCGTAGACATTGCTCTTCTGATAATAGCCCACCAAAGTAGAATTGGCGCGTTCCAGCACCCGTACTACGGCTCCTTCTGCCCTCCGGCCTGCCTGAACCGGTTCCGCCGTTACCTGTACCACGTCTTTATGCATAGCGCCGCCGGTTTTGTCCGCCGGAATAAAAATATCCTGTTCTCTTCCTTCTACTGCCACAAATCCAAAGCCCTTTTCATGGCCAAAAAAACTTCCGGTCAGCAAAAATGCCTCCGGCTTTTTATACTTGCCCCGTTTAGATAAACTTACCTTTCCCTCCGCCACCAAAGCGTCCAATACTTCTTTAAGCTCCTCCCGGCGCTCTCTTGGCACATCTAAAAGCATGGCAATTTCTTTAAGCTTCATCGGCACATAAGCCGGGCTTTCCACTACTGCCAGCAGCGCCTCTTTCCTTTCTTTCAACTGTTCCTCTGTCATAAATCTCCTTCTCTGTCCTTAAACTTGAAACATCCCTTCTGCCCCATTGCTTTCTGAAGCCAAAGGCTTCCCGCACGCCAACTTTTATGCAAAGGCAGAAAAAGCACTCTTGTCATCAAGAGTGCTTCACCTTACAGTACATTCAAAACTACTGCCAATACCATAAATAAAACCGCAGCTACCTTTGTAATCTTTTCCAATGTCCCTTCCATAGAACGGCCCTTATTCTTACCCCAATAGCTGTCAGCCATACCGCTGATTGATCCGAGTCCTGCAGATTTTCCTTCCTGTAGTAAGATAATCACAATCAATGCCAAACATATAAGTACAAAAATAACAGATAAAATTATTTTCAGCATCTCCATGCACCTCCTCATATTTGCACAAGTATTTCCTGATTCTTCAAATACTGTACTAGTTTAGCATAAATTTGAGTATATGACAAGTAGTTTCTTGTTACTGTTCACACCATGGCTAATCACTCCGCTGATTAGCCATAGGCAGATATCATTATGGGAGCAAAGCATATGCCCCCGTCTACACTCCGTTCCGGTCGGTTCTAAACAAGCGCCACTGGCGCTTAGAACCCGAAGGCAATTTATTATGGGCATATGCGGTTACGTTCACAGGGTACCTGTGAACGTAACCGTTTCTTTAATCCGTCTGCTTGCCCAATCCTTCTTCTATCCGCAAAAGCTGGTTATATTTGGCTACACGCTCCGACCGGCAGGGCGCGCCGGTTTTAATTTGGCCGCTATTGACGGCAACCGCCAAATCGGCAATAAACGTATCCTCTGTCTCTCCGGAACGGTGCGAGATTACCGTGGTATATCCCGCCTTTTTCGCCATTTCAATTGCCTCAAGGCTTTCGGTCAGCGTCCCGATCTGATTCACCTTAATCAAAATGGAATTGGCGGCTCCTTCCTTTATCCCTTTAGCCAACCGTTTGGTATTGGTTACAAAGAGATCGTCGCCTACTAACTGCAGCCGGTTTCCCAATGTTTTCGTCAGCAATTTCCATCCTTCCCAATCCTCTTCCTGCAATCCGTCTTCCAGCGAACAAATGGGGAAACGCTCAGCCAGGCCGCAGAAATATTCCACCATTTCCTCCGCTGACCGCCGGATCTCCCTTCCTGCCATCTTGCTTTCGCCCGGAAATACATATAGACCGCTGGCGTGATCATACAACTCGCTGGCTGCCGCATCAATAGCAATCCGGAAATCTTTTCCCGGTTCATATCCGCTGGCTTTAACCGCTTCCACCAGATAGGACAGGACTTCTTCAGAATCCTTAAGATTTGGGGCAAATCCCCCCTCATCCCCCACTGCAGTGCTATATCCACCCGATTTTAACCTGCTTTTTAGGGAATGATATACTTCAGAGCACATCATAAGGCCCTCAGAAAAGCTTTTTGCCCCCACCGGCATAATCATAAACTCCTGCAGGTCCACCGTGTTGTCGGCATGGACTCCTCCGTTCAGGACATTCATCATCGGTACAGGCATGGTTTTCGCGTTGACTCCGCCTAAATACCGATACAGGGGAATCCTCTGCTGGGCTGCACAAGCCCTGGCTACTGCCAAAGACACGCCAAGCAGGGCATTCGCACCCAGGCGGGATTTGTTTTCCGTACCATCTGCCTCTCTTAATAAACGGTCAATCGTTGACTGCTGAAAAGCATCCTCAAACATCAGTGCTTCGGCCAAAGTGCTGTTTACTGCCTCCACGGCGTTTTTCACCCCTTTTCCCTGGTAACGTGAACCGCCGTCCCTGACTTCTACCGCTTCATATTTTCCTGTAGAAGCACCGGAAGGAACTGCCGCCCTTCCCACAGCACCGCCTTCTAAGCGAATTTCCACTTCTATTGTGGGATTTCCGCGTGAATCAAGAATCTCCCGGGCGCAGACTCCGGCAATTTCAAATTCTCCATACATAAAAAAGAGCCTCCTTATGTTTATCTTTTTTCTAAGGATGGCTATTTTTTGCCGATTTTATACGAATACCTGATTACAAATGGATCAATTGCCCACTCATGGCCATACCATCTTTTTTCCTGCATTTGCCGGATTATTAAGTTTACCGGATTATTAATTTCCCCTGTACTCTCCCTTACATTTTATTACGATTTCCTTATCCATATTGCTTTTCTCCATTCTTCCTGTTATACCAATAATTGTAACAGTTCAGACGGGTATCTTCTTGCCCGTCTACGCCGGACAAGAAGCTGGGATGTTCATCTGATGTGGAATTTAACATGAATTTTGGCTTACAAGCAAGCTTGACGCCAAAAATTCACATTAAATTCCCCGCCGTCTGAACTGTTACAATAATTGGAGGTGAGCCTTATGGAAAAAACAAAATATTTGATCGGCGATGTAGCTAACATGATGGGCCTGAGCCGTGACACGCTCCGTTATTATGAAAAACGCGGCATCCTGTCTTCCCAGCGGGAAGGGAATGGCTACCGTTATTATACAGATCAGGATATTTCCCGCCTGATCAGCATTCTCTACCAAAGGAAAATGGATATTCGCCTAAGCGATATGGAAGCGTTGCAATATGCGGAAAGTTCTATCGACAACCTGTCTTCAATTATGGAAAAGCGGCTGGAAGAAGAAAACCAGGCTATCCGGCTTCACCGGCAGAATATCGCCCGTCTCGAACTGACCAAGAACGACTGCGAGGACATCCGCTGTAACCTGGGCAAAATCTCCCTGCGGGATTTTCCCGAAGCTTACATAATCATCCCTCACACTACTCCGGCCAGGAGCGCCGAACAGTGGTTTAGGTTCTCCAGCCGCTACTCAGGCCTGGATATGATGTATACATTCAATGAGTTTACCTGGGACCGTACCGGCGATACCTTATGTGCCGAACATAAAAACACTCAGTTGATCCTTTATGAATACCTGAAAGATTATGTGGATTATCCTATTACGGAAGATACGCCAAAAACCCCGCATTCCATGCTGTGTGTCTCTTCATGCTGTGCCTGCGCTTCCAGTATCCCTTCCCCCGACGATCTGTTACCCCTGATTCAATGGGCCAGGCAGCAAGGGCTTTTGATCTCTCACCAGTTCTACTCCACTTGCGCTTCTCACGGGCGCATAGACGGACTGGACACCAGTTTTATCCGTATTTATATTCCTGTCTTTTAATCTGTTGCAACTGTTCGCTCATACAGCTCTTGTTTCGAAAACCGGAAAACTTTAAGCGGAGAGCCATCAAAACTCTCCGCGAACAGTAACAATATTTTTATTCTTTCCCGTCTCTTTTTTCCGTACCTTCATAGGTAACAATTCCGTTATTATCCGTGCAGTAATATTTATCATCTGCATCTTTCACGTTATTTTTCTTTTTCTGTATTTTCCCCGATGTATTGACCAGATATTCTGCTCCGTCGTAAGTAACCTTTTCCAGCTTGGCATCCCGGTCTGCTTTCAAAAGCTTGCCCTTGATATAAACAGAACCGTCATTAATGCCATTGTAACCGGCTCCCCGGTCGCTGCCGGACTTTTTGAACTCAAAGGTATATTCCTCGCCATCCAAACGGATTCTGGTGCTGCCGGTCTTCATTGCTCCTTCCTTGGGCGAATCACCGAAATAATATACATCCCATCCGTCGTCCTCATCCGGCAGGTCATCCTCGTCCTCTATCTCCTCATAGCTCTGGATATCGCGATCATTAACCGACATTTTATACAATCCATGCAGCATCTTGCCATACTCGTCAAATCCGTAATATTGGCCGTTAATCTTTTTGAGCTCGCTCTTTACCAGCTCGCCTGATTTCAGCGCATAATACCAGTATATATCTCCATCCTCATATCCTTCGGGATCGATATCCTTATCCGGGACAGACTGGAACCAGCCTTGTGCCTGCCAGCACTGATCCGGTTTATTGTAATACATATCACTTTCGCTGGCCGTGGAACTGCTGGCTTTGCTGTACCAGTTAAATACTGCGTTGCCGAACTCCCCAAACCGGTATTTCCGGCTGTTGATGGTTTTGGTGGTATCTTGTACCTTTTTGCCATTGGTATTAAACCAAAACCAATAAGAGCCTTCAAAATCATCATCTTCATTCTCGTCATCTTCAACTTCCAAAAGCTCCCAGCGGTTAGCCCTCAGTGCTCCGTCCCCATTGGTGCCCAGATAGTATACGCCAGTCTTCCACGCATCCTCGCCTGTCACTCTTCCGGATTCCTCATCTACCCAGCCGTACAACATCCGTCCTTCTTCGTCAAAAGCGTATTTCGATGAACCGCCGCCGCTTCTGGCAATGGTTTTAAAGGTGGTCTTTCCCGAACTTCCTGCCTTGTATGCCTTCCCGTTAGGCCCAAAATAATACCAGCAAGTATCGGCCGCGTCATCGTCGTCGTCCGTATTTTCCAACTCGTGCCACTCGTTTCTTACCATAGCGCCGGCTTCATTGACATAATAGTAATTATCATCATCTTCAACCAGGGAATTTTTCAGCATCTCCCCGTCTGCATCCAGCCAAAACCAGTCATTGCCGGATTTTTTCCACTCCTCCGAAGCATATCCCCCGTCGGAATTGGCATAACGCCAAATACCGTCCTCATTTTGCCAGCCTGAAGCCCCAAATGATATCATGCAGGTCCCGGCAGTAAATGCAACCGCTATACACGGAATCAATAATTGTTTCATTTCTTTTCTCATGGTTTTCCCCTTTCCTGTCAGTTTTTTTGTAATGGTTCAGACAGGGCATCTTCCTGCCCGTCTAAACGGTTATGTTCTTCTGATGTCACCACTTTACACCCTGGAATGCTTCCAAGGTCAACAGGTTGGGTAATTCCGTAAGAAAACGTAAAATTTCCGTCAGATTATTATACCCATGGGCATACTGATTTGCCAAATGATTGGGTGGTTCTACGGAAATAGGAAAGCTCATTGGCAAATCATTTGGCTCACGGGTATAAGAAAACGTTGATTAAAGCTTGTCGCTTTTTATGCCCTGAGCTGAATACCCATTTTTTCCAGCCCGTTAAGGATTTTCTTCATTGCCGCCGACACCTCATCATCCGTCAAAGTATGGTCTTTGGCGCGGAAAGTGATGGAATAAGCCAATGATTTATGACCTGCCAGAATCTGACTGCCTTCATAGAGATCAAACAACTTATAGCTTTCCAGGATTTTCCCGCCTCTCTGGGCAATAATATCTTCAATTTGTCCTGCCAGAATCTCTCTGGGCACTACCATACTGATATCCCGGTTTACTGCCGGATACTTGGCTATGCCGGTATATTTGCGGTCAAAATCAACAAAAGGAATCACCTTTGGCATATCCAGCACGGCCGCATATACCCGATCGCCAATCTTATAATTATCTGCCACTTCCGGGTGGATCTGGCCCAAATAGCCGACAACCATCCCCTCATAAACAATGTCCGCCTTCCTGCCGGGATGCAGATAAGGACGGTCGCAATCCGGCTGATAATGTACGCGCTTCGCCATCCCCAACTTATCAAACAGTTCTTCCACCACGCCTTTCACGGTGAAGAAATCACCTTCCCCATACAATCCCAAAGTCAGTTGTATCCGCTCATCCGGCAGTTCTGACAGAGGAAGTGATTTCGGCAGATAAATATTGGCCAGCTCGTACAGTTTTACATTCTTATTTCTCCGGTTATAATTTGTTGACAGAGAAGTGAGAAGCCCGTTGAGAGGCAAAGTGCGCATGATGCTGAAATCCTCTCCCAGCGGATTTAAAATCGGTACCGCCTGACGCAGCTTATCATTCTGAGGAATCAAAAGCTTATCAAATACCTTCGGGCTTTCAAAGGAATACGTCATGCTCTGGCTGAAACCGGAAAATTCCGCCACGTCACGGGCGATTTCTTCTACCCGCAGCTTGTAAGAAAGCTTACCGGTAGTAGCTTCACCGGAAGGTAATGTGGTAGGGATATTATCATAGCCGAAAAACCTTGCCACTTCCTCTGCCAAATCTGCCAGGCAATGCAAATCCTGCCGGAATGTAGGCGCGATTACTTCTTGGTTGTCTTCGTCAAACCCCAAATCCAGCATACGGAAATAACCTTTCATTTCCTCGGCGGGAATCTGGGTTCCCAACAGGCTGTTAATTTTATCGGCATCAAATTTCACCCGTACCGGCTCCTGTTTTTTCGAATAAATATCGATAATCCCGCCGACAACCTCACCGGCCCCCAACTCTTCTACCAACTGGCAGGCCCGGTTGATCGCTTCAAAGGCAGTATTCGGATCAAGACCTTTTTCGTATTTACCGGATGCCTCCGTCCGCAGGCCCAGCCTTTTCGCCGACAGGCGGATATTGGTGCCGTCAAAGCAGGCACCCTCAAATACTACCGTTTTAATCTCATCCGTGATTTTAGAATTTTCGCCTCCCATGATACCGGCGATACCCACTTCTTTTTCGGCGTCGTTAATCATCAGTACATCATGGTCCATCGTCCTCAATTGCCCGTCCAAGGTCTGGAACTGATCGCCATCCCCGGCCCGCTTTACAATAATCTTATGGCCGGCAAGCAAATCATAGTCAAAAGCATGCATGGGCTGTCCGTATTCTTCCATAACATAGTTGGTTATATCCACGATATTGTTAATCGGCCGGATGCCGCTGGCGGCCAGCCTCCTCTGCATCCATTGCGGGGAGGGCGCAAGCTTAATATTTTTCACTACCCTGGCACAATAACGCGGGCATAAATCCGTATCCCTCACCTCTACCTGCACATAATCTTCTATATTTTCCCCATTGCCGCTGGGCTCGACTACCGGCGGATGAAATTCCTTGCGGAATGTGGCGGCAGCTTCCCTGGCCAGCCCTACTACGCTGTAGCAATCCACCCGGTTAGAAGTAATCTCAAACTCAAATACCGCATCATGAAGTCCCAGAAGCTCTACGGCATCCGCGCCAACCGAAGCGTCCTCCGGCAAAATATAAATTCCCATTTCCGGTGCTTCGGGATACATATCACGGGAAGATCCCAGCTCCTCAATCGAACACATCATGCCGTCAGACTCGATCCCCCGCAATTTCCCTTTTTTTATTTTAATCCCGTCTTCCGGCAAAGGACCGCCATCGTGGCCTCCTGCCACCTTTCCGCCGTCCAACACCACAGGAACCTTATCGCCTTCTTTCACATTAAGCGCACCTGTGACAATCTGAATAGTCTTTTCCCCGATATCTACCTGACAGACAATCAATTTATCGGCATTCGGATGGCGTTCGATTTTCATAATCTGTCCCACAATAATCTTTTCCAGATTTTTATCAAGACAACGATAACTCTCCACCTTGCTTCCGGACAAAGTCATCGCATCGGTAAATTCCTGAGCCGTCACATCCAAATCCGGAACATATGCTTTCATCCATGATAATGCTGCGTTCATCTTCGTTTCTCCTTCACTCGATTTTCTTTCTATCAAAACTGCTTTAAAAAGCGAATATCGTTTTCATAAAGCAGACGCATATCGTCAATCTCATATTTCAGCAAAGCAATCCGCTCCAAACCCACACCGAACGCAAAACCGGTATATTGTTCCGGATCAATACCGCACATTTCCAGCACATGCGGATGGACCATGCCGCAGCCAAGTATTTCAATCCAGCCGGAACCTTTACAGAAACGGCAGCCTTTTCCTCCGCACTTAAAACAACTTACGTCCATCTCCGCACTCGGTTCGGTGAAAGGAAAGTGATGAGGACGGAACTTTACTTTACTGTCCTCTCCGAACATTTCCCTGGCAAACTCTGCCAAGGTACCCTTCAAATCCGCCAAGGTTATCCGCTTATCGATTACCAGCCCCTCTACCTGATGAAAGGAAGGGGAATGCGTCGCATCCACCTCGTCTGCGCGGAATACCCGTCCCGGCGCAATCATCCGAATCGGAAGCTTTCCTTTCTCCATAGTGCGGGCCTGCACCGGCGAGGTTTGCGACCGCAGGCAGATTTCCGGATTGATAAAAAAGGTATCCTGCTCATCTCTGGCCGGATGGTTCGGCGGGATATTCAATTTGGTAAAATTGTAATCCTGATATTCCACCTCCGGGCCTTCCACCACCTCATAACCCATGCCTACAAATATTCTCTCCACCTCTTTAAGCGCCACCATATTCGGATGGCTGTGGCCAATGTTCGCTTTTTTGGCTGGCAGAGTCACATCAATGACTTCCCGTCTCAACTGTTCTTCCCTGGCTTTTCTTGCCAACGCCGCTTTTGTCTCTTCCAGCTTTGCCTCAATCAGCGCTCTGGCGTCATTAACCATCTGGCCCACCTTCGGCCTCTCCTCAGGCGCCACATTTTTCATACTTTTTAATACACTGGTCAGCTCTCCCTTTTTCCCCAGATAAGCCACCCGGATATCGTTAAGCTTTTCCAGCGCATCGGAAGCTTCTATCTTTCTTAAAGCTTCTTCTTTGATTCTTTCCAACTGCTCTTTCATGATTTCCTCCATTCTGTTTCCGAAAGTGCTCTTCCTGTAATCGAATGATTTTGTTGGGGGTCTGTGCAAAATCCGAGAAAATGCGTCACTGGCGCGTTTTACTGGATACTTCGCAATAAAAACGCCCCTCTGTCATCTCAACGATCACAAAGGGACGATATTTCACCGCGGTACCACCCTGATTCCCACACGAGACGGCCGTCTCCCTGCGGGCACTCATCATGCGTAACGTGCATACTCCGTCATCACCTACAGACACATCGACGCCTTGGTACCTGTACATATCAATACAGACCGTATGGGCGGCAATATATCCTTCAGCAATGCAGCTCCTGTGCGAATTTCATGCGCTATCCGAACTGAAAGGGGTTTACAGCCGACGGCCCCTTCTCTCTGGCAGAAAATAACGCCCTACTTATACCCGTGAGCCAAATGATTTGCCAATGTAGCTCCCCTATTTCCGTAGAACTACCCAATCATTTGGCAAATCAGTATGCCCGTGGGTATAACACATTCATTGCCTTTATCTTTTTACAGCCTTTAATTTTTCCAACTGCTTTTCCAAAACCTCTATAACATTCTATCTGTCCGTACAAAAAAAGTCAAGTAAGAATTTATCCCGTTACAATTATGACTAATCCCATTAAACAATCATGCCCGCTCCATCTGCCTTCCTCAAAGAGGAAACAGCAATCAACCTTCTCCCAATAAATATTTCCGGATTTGTTCTACAGCAGTCTCTTCATCTGTCCCGTCCGCAGAAACAGTAACCTGTTCGCCAATGCCCATACCCAGGGTCATCATTCCCATGATACTCTTGGCATTAACTCTGGCATTCTGATTTTCCAGATAGATTGTGCTCTCATACTGGCTGGCAATCTGCACCAGCATCGCTATCGGGCTGGCCTCAAGCCCCGATGAAAGTTCGATGGTAACGGTTTTCTTTAACATAGCTATCCTCCTATTTCTATGGGCGCCTCTTTACGCCCGTCTGCCTGTTGTTTCGTCCCGAAGTTTATCCGCCAGCTCACCCAGCTTCCTGAGCCGGTGATTCACTCCGGACTTGCCCACGGGGGGGTCAAGAGCCTCCCCAAGCTCTTTTAAAGTTGCCTCCGGCCTCGCTAAACGAAGCTGTGCAATCTCCCGGAGATTATTAGGCAACCCGCTAAACCCTATGGTGTCTTTAATGATTGTGATGGCCTCCACCTGCTTTACCGCTGCCGATACCGTCTTATGGATATTGGCCGTCTCACAGTTGACCTTCCGGTTCACGCTCCCTCTCATCTCTTTCAGTATCCGAATATTTTCCAGCTCCATAAGGGAACGAGGAGCCTCCATCACATTCAAAATGTCTACAATCTGGCTGCCTTCCTTAATGTATACAACGAAATATCTCTTTCTTTGAATAATCCGCGCATCCAAATCAAAGGAACGGATCAGCCCCTGCAGTTGTTCTGCCTTAGCCTCTGTTGCACATACAATCTCAAAATGATAAAATTTTTCCGGGTCGCTGATGGAACCCGCCGCCAGAAATGCGCCCCGGATAAACGCCCGCCTGCAGCAATTCTGCTGGATAACCACATTCTGTGTCAGAGAAAGATTTTCCTCAATCTCTTCAAGCAGCCTTATCCCTCCATCGGCAAGCTCAGAATCCTTTCCTGCATGAAAATGAATCAACTTAGCTGCCTGCAGCACTTTCAGGGCATCCTGATGCCTTCGGCTGCCCACTGTATACATGCAGCTTCTGCGCCTTCCCATACTCTGACGAACAGAAACATCCGTACTTATATTAAATGTTTTTTTCAATAATGTAAAGTACTTTCTTGCAACTGAACCATTTTCTGTATGGATTTTTATACAATATCTGCCATACTCCGAAACCTGGACACGCCCGCAAAGACTGATTATTGCAGCAATCTCTGCAATCTGGCAATGTCTTGCCTGGCTCAACTGGTTGGCAAGCTCCTCCTTTACTTTTGATGAAAATGACACTCCATCACCCCTGTTCTGCCGTAACAATTCGTAACAGTCATGCTAACGGCTTATGTCCCGATGTTCAATCTTGAGGCCAAATTCTTCATGATTACTCAAATATTGATATAAAGCATTGGCTATCGTTACCGAACGGTGCCTGCCGCCGGTGCAGCCTACGGCAATCACCAACTGATTCTTTCCTTCCAGCACATAATTCGGTATTAAAAACTCCATCAAGTCATAAAGCTTCAGCAAAAAGGCATCGGCTGTCCCTCCTTGACGGACATATGCCTGAACTTCAGCCTCCTCCCCCGTGTGCTGCCGCAAAGAGTCCACATAATAAGGATTGGGCAGGAAACGCACATCAAATACCAAATCCGCATCTGTGGGAATCCCGTATTTAAAGCCAAAGGAAAGCACAGTAATATACAGGTTTTCGTAATCCTGATTATTCAAAAATATCTTTTCCAGCTCCTGCCGTAGCTCCCGGGTCAGAAGCTGGCTGGTATCAATAATGTAATCGGCATCCTCCTTGAGAAATTCCAACTTTTCCCTTTCCTGCCGAATCCCCCCGTCCAGCCGTCCCCGGCCTGCCAAAGGATGGGAACGGCGCGTTTCTTTATAACGCTTGACCAAAGTCTCATCTTTCGCATCCAGAAATAAAATCTGATATGGTATGCCATTGGCTTTCCAATCCTCCAACACGTGCTGCAGTTGAGGCAATTCCTGGCCGCTACGGATATCTATGCCTAATGCCACCTTGTCACTTGCGCCGGGCCGCACAGCCAGCTGCACGAAAGGCTCCAGCAGAGAAATGGGCAAATTGTCGACACAATAAAACCCCATATCTTCCAGCATTTTCAGAGCTATCGTCTTACCGGCCCCCGACATCCCCGTCACAACTACTAATCTCATGTACTTTCCCTCCCGCCTTCCATCATGTATGGTGAAACATGTGACAATTGATCCGGATAAGTAACCTAAAACTCTCCCAACAGCTTCACTTCCAGCTCCAGCTCTACACCGGCATTTTCCCACACCTGTTTTTGCACCTGGCGGCACAGCCTCAGCACATCCTCTGCCGTAGCGCCTCCGCGGTTAATGATAAAACCGCAATGTTTTTCCGATACTTGTGCGCCTCCTACGGACATCCCCCTCAGCCCTGCCTCTTCAATCAGCCGACCGGCAAAATGTCCTGGAGGGCGCTTAAAAGTGCTTCCGGCACTTGGATATTCCAATGGCTGTTTGCTTCTTCTTTGCACCGCCAATTCCTCTGTCTTACTGCTGATTTCTTCCGGGTTCCCCGGTTGCAAAAGAAATCCTGCCTCAAGGACCACATAACCTTGATCAGGAATATTGCTGGATCGATATCCCAATTCCAGTTCTTTCGCCGTCATCTGCCGGTTTTCCCCCTCAGGGGTAAGAACCGTCACCACTTCCAGTACATCAGCCATCTCTGATCCGTAAGCTCCCGCATTCATCACTACTGCACCGCCTACGCTGCCAGGTATCCCGGAAGCAAATTCCATCCCGGCAAGCGCATTTTTCCGTGCCTGATTTGCCACTGATGATAACAACGCACCTGTCCCGGCCCAAATCCGGCAATCCTCGGTCTTAATCTTTGACCAAAATTTTCCCATGGCCACAATCACTCCCCGATAACCTTTATCCCCCACCAGCAAGTTGCTGCCGTTTCCCAAAAGATAATACGGTACTGCCTGCTGACGGCACAAGGCAAGAACATCCGACAATTCTTTTTTGTTTTCCGGTTCCACAAAATAATCGGCAGGGCCGCCCACGCGAAAAGTCGTATGGCGGCTCATCGGCTCCCGGACATATAACTTACCAAAAACCAATGCCTGGCCCAGCAATTCCTGAAAACTGCTCATCTCATCCCCCTATACCAATGCCTTCCCCAAGTTGGCCTGTACCCGGTTATAAAGCTCACGGGCCGCGTTATATCCCATTTTCTTCTGACGGTAATTAATTGCTGCCGACTCCACGATAACTGCCAGGTTCCTGCCGGGGCGGATAGGGATATTATGGCAAATCACTTTATTTCCCAGAAATTCCGTATAACGGTCCTCCATCCCCAACCGGTCATATTCCCTGTCCTTATCCCAATCCTCCAGCTTAATGACCATATCGATTGTCTGGGTTTCCTTCACGCTTTCCACACCAAAAAGGGCTTTTACATCAATAATCCCTATTCCTCTCAGTTCAATAAAATGCTTAGTAATATCCGGTGCGCTGCCCACCAAAGTCTCATCGCTGACCCGCCGGATTTCCACCACGTCATCGGCCACTAAACGATGGCCGCGCCGGATAAGCTCCAGAGCCGCCTCGCTTTTCCCGATACCGCTTTCCCCCATAATCAGCACCCCTTCGCCGTAAGCATCCACCAACACACCGTGAATACTGATGCAGGGCGCCAACTTTACATTGAGCCAGCGGATGACTTCTGCCATCAAATCCGAAGTGGTCTGGTCGGAAACCAGGCAAGGCACCTGATAATGGCTGCACAAATTCTGCATATCCTCATCCGGCATCAGGCTCCTGCTGTATACCAGACAGGGAATCCCGCTAGACAAAAGTTTTTCGTATACCTCAAGCTTTCTGTCCCGCGGCAAGGTTTTAATATATTCATACTCCACATAGCCGATTATCTGTACCCGTTCCTGGTCAAAATGGTCAAAATAGCCTGCCAGTTGCAATGCCGGACGGTTCACATCCGAATGGGAAAGTACTGCCGTATCGGCATCGATTTCCGGAATAATATTTTTTAAATTCATTTTTTGAATGAATTCCGTAATTGTAACACCATACATAATCGTCCTGGCTCCTTCTTAGTATTTACTCCTGTTTATAATCCGTTTTTGAACAACCGTTCAGACAGGATATCTTCTTACCCGCCTAAATGGTAACACTTTTAAACCCATTTTCCTTCTCCCGAAAAAACGTATACACGTTTCGGGCTGACTGATGGTTCATCCCTGGTACCTGAGCCAGCTCTTCTTCGCTCGCCTCCCTTATTGCTTCCAGTGATTTGAAGTAACGCATAAGCGCTTTGCGCCGGGTATCTCCAATCCCCGGGATATCGTCCAGCACCGACCTCACCTGGCCCTTTCCCCGCAGACTGCGGTGATATTCTATAGCAAACCGATGGGCCTCATCCTGGATACGGGTAATCAGGCGGAAACCCTCCGCATGCTTATCTATGGGAATTTCCACATTTTGAAAATACAGCCCACGGGTCCGATGGTTATCGTCCTTTACCATACCGCAGACCGGAATATCCAGCTTCATCTGGCCGAGAACCTCCAAGGCAATATTTACCTGCCCCCTTCCGCCATCCATCATCAGTAAATCCGGAAAACGCGTGAAACTGCCAAATTCGTCGTCTATACCATTTTCCCTGAGCTTATCTTTTTCCTCTAATCCATGGCTGAAACGGCGAATCAATACCTCCTTCATAGAGGCATAATCATTAGGGCCGACAACAGTGCGGATACGAAACCGCCGGTAATCGTTGCGTTTGGGTTTCCCGTCTTCATAAACCACCATAGAGCCAACGGATTCATAACCGGATATATTGGAAATATCAAATGCCTCCACTCTGCGCACCCGCTCAAGCCCCAGCCATCCGGCCACCTGATTCATCGCGCCGATTGTGCGCAGTTCCTCACGTTTAATCTTCTCTTTATCCTGAGACAATACCAGCGCCGCGTTTTTCTCCGCCAGTTCAACCAGCCGTTCTTTCTCCCCCTTTTTCGGTACGATCACACGGACTTTCTGTCCCTTGCGTGTACTAAGCCAACGGGCGATCACTTCCCCGTCTTCCAGCTCCGTCTGCACCCACAACTCTTTGGGAAGAAAAGGCGCGCCAGCATAAAACTGCTTCACGAAACTGGACAGAATCTGCCCCGTATCTTCTGCCGTGGCAATATTCACATGAAAATGTTCCCGCCCGATAAGCTTCCCCTCCCGGACAAAAAACACCTGTACGACGGCATCCTCATCATCCTTAGCCAACGCGATAATATCTCTGTCCTGTTGGCTGCTGCTGGTGATTTTCTGCTTCTGCGCTATTTTTTTTACACTGGAAAGCAGCTCCCGGTACTCTATAGCCTTCTCAAAATCCATAGCGTCGGAAGCTTTCATCATTTTCTCTTCCAGCAGCTTCAGCACCTGCCCATAATGCCCGTTTAAAAAATCCAGCACTTGGGAAATATTTTTTCCATACTCCTCTTTACTGACCGCCCCCTGGCAAGGCGCGCTGCACTGTTTGATATGATAATTCAGGCAGGGCCGTTCTTTTCCGACATCTCGGGGCAGCACCCGGCTGCAGGTCCTGATTTTATAGATCTTGTGGATTAAATCAATCGTATCTTTGACCGCCCCCGCACTGGTATAGGGGCCAAAATATTTATTTTTATCTTTTTTCATTTCACGAGCGAACATCACCCGGGGGAAATCCTCCAACACAGTCACCTTAATATACGGATAGGCTTTGTCGTCTTTCAACATAGTATTATACCGTGGACGGTGTTCTTTAATCAAATTACACTCCAAAACCAAAGCTTCCAGCTCCGAATCGGTAATAATATACTCAAAACGGGCTATCCGCGACACCATCTGCTCAATCTTGGCTGTCTTGTTGCGGCTGCTCTGAAAATACTGTCTCACCCGGTTTTTAAGGCTAATCGCCTTCCCCACATAAATAATCTCGTCTCTTTTGTCATGCATAATATAAACTCCGGGCTGCGCCGGGAGTTTTTTCAATTCTTCTTCAATATTAAACACGTAACGTAAAGCCTCCTGTTGTAACCATTCAAGGGGTATCTGAACGGTTGCCTCCTGTTTCGTCACGGCTGCTCACCTCAGCCGCACGCCCTCATAATGCCTCTGTATCGCCAAAGTCCCTCTTATCGCGCTAATCTGCTCCTGAATGCTGCCTGACTGAGGTTTCATATCCAAAACCATATAAATGCTTTCTATATCGGATTGGCTGGCCGTCTCCGCCAACCCGTTTAAACAAGCAATTTTCTCTTCCAATGTCTCCGCCGCCAGAAAACGCATCAGCTCCGGGTTTGGCCCGTGCTCTCCCGCTTCTGATTTTCTTTCAGGCTGCAATTCCGGTTGGACGGTTTTTTCTGCCCCGGTTTCTTGCACTTTCTCCAGCTGCATTCCCGGCTGGGCGGCTTTTTCTGCTTTATCTCCTGATCCTTCTTTTGTCCCTGTTCTTTCAGGTTTGATTCTTTCTGATCTCGTGCTTTCTGGTTCCGTACTTATTGGTCTCGCTCTTTCTGGTTCCATGCTTTCTGGTTCCGTCTTTTTTGCCTCAAGTCTCTCCGTTTCAGTTTTTTTTGTTTCTATTCCTTCTGTCTTAATTTTCTCAGTTTCTATCGGTTTTTTCATCCTTGTTCCGCTTCCGTCTTCGGCGCACACCCGTTTGTACAGGTACCTTTGTCCGGCTTTTGGATACATCTCCTGATCCACCTCACGAGTAAACTGGCTGTATGGCTGTACCAATATCCGAAAACGGCCAAAAAGCTCCTGGTATACCACCATAGCTTCCCCCGTTTCCCAATGGGAGGCCACAGCTACGATCTGATATAATTTCCCTTCATAATGCCGATACAGCTCCCCTGGCCAAATTTTCCATTCTCCATCCTGTCCCATAAGCATACTCCTGTCTTTCCTGTCCTGCTTAATTATTATCATACATGGTGCAGGACATATTTTCAAGAGATAAAATCATTTCCTCTGTACCACATATCAGAAAGCTTATATCTCAAATATCTCTGAAGCTCTTCCTTCCACTTTATATACTCCGAAAAATCTTTGTCCCATTCCCCTTTATTCATTGCGTTCACGGCCTCCAAAGGAATATATCTCTTCTCAAAAACATCATTTTTTACAGCCTCTAACGTAACCGCAACCTTGTCTCTTGTTTGACAATCCTGAATTCCTATAGCATCGATCCGGTATTTACCCACCGGAAGATTTCCATTTATATCCCTGATTGTCCGCTTCTCCTTTAATGTCAACTCCATCTCGTTTATTTCGAGATCAACAAATGGGGCCAATAGTACTTCCCGTTCCCCTATATTCTTATACTCGCTCCCCAATGCTTTCTCAAAGTCCAAATATGGCACATCTGGTGAAATATGCATTTCTATGAGAATCACGCCATCTTTTTTTGCAAATTCCTCATCATAGCCAGCCTTGGAAGCTGATATAAATGACAGCGCCTGCCCTTGTTCCAACAATGCCAATGAATTCAACCTTTCTACTCTTTTGGCAATCACCCATTCCCTGTCACTTTTCCTGTGTTCCCAACACATAAGCTGAAATATACGGCAGTATAAATCAATTGTTTCATCAATTTTTTCAAGAAAAACCGGATTAAGCTGTTTTCCTTCTTTTTGAATACGTGATATTTCATTTATTATTCCCGGAAACAATAAAGCGTTTAATGTTCTGTATGCATTTTTATCACCATAGAAAGGATCAGATGACTGCCTGCCAACTAAATTCCCCTCTTCATCCCGAATACGAATATCACCTTCATATAATCTAACCGCATCTATAGCTTCTCTTCTATTTATTTGTTTATGTTTTTCACAATCCATAATCCGTAATCCTTTCTTCCAGTATCGTTCATTCTTGTACCAAACTATCCCAATGACGGATTGCCGGGTTCACAGATTTCTTTTTTAATGCCAATACAGGTTCCCAAAACATTTCCTGGAACTCCCGGTCCGCCTCTGCGGTCTCTACAAAATCTTTTTCACTAAACCACTGATCTGCTGCTTTCAAATTCTCCCAAGCCTGGAACACATGCTGCAGCCGTATTTCAAAATACTCTCCCCCTGCTTCCAAGCTGCCCCTGATATAACACAATCCACAGAATGCCCTCATTCTGCTTTCTGCTTCTCCTGTAAAATAATAATATGAAATCAAAAGCATTCCATAATAATACAAAACTCCCTTGTCTTTCTCCAGACATTTCAGTGCCCATCTGATACATACCAAATGATACTCATCCGGAATCTCTGTAAGGCAGTTCACCAGTACGGAGAATACCCCCTGCTCCCAGCTTCTTCCGCCAAATAAATTAAGATGAACCGTGTTCAACGGACCGTCTATATCGCGCAACCGGCTATTTCTTGTCCCTCCTTTATCTGTAATTATATATGTGTTTACAAAAAAGGTTGTAATTTCCCGCTGTATCTTTGCCTCTGCCATCCGGCCAACCTCTCCCAGCAGCCTGCAAAAATCCATAAAATAGTATTCAGATATTTCGTTATGCTTGTCCTTTAGCACGGAAAAAAGAGAGCGGATTATCCCCATTACCTTTTCTTCCGGCATTAAGCGCCAATTCTGGTTCGTCATTTTTTTACTTAGTTCTTGTATGTTTCTGGAATCATATCCAGATAAACCGGCTCTTTTTAAGTTTTCAACCGTCTCTTTCACTGCACTGCAGATCCCTTCTGTATCGATATCATTCCTCTTCAACAGATTATCCACATCAATCAGGTTCTCCAACTCCTGATACATCTGGCAAGGATCTTTTTGCTGGCAGTTCCAAATAAATTGATGCAGACGGCCGTTTATCTTATCTCCCCATCTTTTGTTTAATTTGATCCCGGTTTCGTAAACCATCACCCTCTTTACTTCCTCATCAGGCCATTTTTCAATCATATCTAATGCTTCTTCACAGAAAGAATAAGGCATAAAATCAAATGCTTTTTGAGCAAGCTTTTTATTTGGGCAATACCAGAAATAATTTTGGTACACTCTCGCGATAATCGGATGTATAATCTCCCAGTCCCCATCGGTAAAACAATATGCCGCTTGTTCCAGGAATTGATATTCCCCAATATCATAATGATGTTTCTGTGTTTGGATAAATTCATCATACAAAATCAGCCATTTTAATACCTTGGTAAGCTGCTCTCCTTTTAAATCTGCTACCAGATATTCAAGCCACTGAACCCCAAAGTTCCACATACATCTCTGAGGCGTCGATGTCAGAAAACTAATAATCTTTTCATAACCTTCTGGAAAATGATAATACATTTTTGCGATTATCTGCCTCATCTCATCTTTTGTAAACTGATCCGAATCCATACTCTGAACAGATAAAATCACTGTCTCTGGCAAATACTCAGCAATTCCCCGATAATCCCCCTGCTGATTCTTATAAACAGCCATGCTATGGATCCAGCAAGTCTCATTTCTCACCGATTCTAAATATTCTCCAATATTCCAGTATTGCAATGCCTCCAGCTTTCTTAATGCAATAAGGCGTATAACACCCTTGCGTATATTAGCTGCCTTTCCACTATTCAGTCCTTTTCGGTTCTGGGCCAATAAACTCTCAATTGCGCTTTCCCTGGAATGCCAAAACTCTGATCGCTGGTTCTCACCAGCATTCCGATGATAGCGCCGGAATCCCGTATCGTGGTATTTTAGCATTTGGGATTTTCGGTTAATTCCGCCCCATTCCATAATTACATTGGTCATATTCTGAAGTCCCTGGATAGAACCAAACAAATCTTGATTTTTCTCCCCACAACTGACCATCTCATCATTATCCTTTTCCAGTTTCTCCCAATCTGCTCCAAAAAAGTGTTTCCAGGCTTTTGCCAAAACTGGATAGTCCACGCTCGTCAACTCTTCGTCTGTTATTTCTCCACTGCCAAACAACATCTTATCTTGAAGTCTTAAATATCGCCTATGTGCTCTCAATATATTTATCAGCCGTTCTTTCTTCACCTGATTCTGGATTTGTTCTGATATCCCACACCATTCCCCTGACTCTCTATCCCAAAACCAAAACATCCCCACTACTGTCCGAACCAACTGCAACGTAGCAAAATCATCCTGGAGCATTGTATAATCACATGTCATCAGATAATCATAATATTTTTTTACAGCTTCTGCCGTAACATATGGCTCTAAAAAACACAGCAAAACATCCAGCAATCTCTGATAAGGCCCAATATCTGCTGCAGGTATATCTATTCCGCAATCACCCATCAGATTAGGGCAAATTAGGTTTTGATGCATTCTTTTTGCCGCTTCAAAATCCATACTTCCCTTTTCATAGATAAGAAGATATGTAATTGCCCAATAATTCTGATCGGACGCCGCAGTATGTGGCTCCAACGTCTCTAATACTGCTCCGCAAATATGACGCAATTTTTCAATGTCGCCATTCACGTATGCCTTTTCCGCCAAATCATGTGCATATTTTAACTTTTCTTCTACCATGCCCTTTCCAAAAATCACCCGTTCTTCCGGATAAAGCAGTACACCCGGGTGGAAAAATTCATTTAATTCGGACAAATCCATGGTCTCCAGACCAATCTCATTCAGCCTTTTTCTGACGCTGTCATCTCCTCTGTCCTGATTCTTCGCTTCATCCATAAAAGTTGCCATTAAATATGGGATCAAATCATATTGAAACTCCGGAATAGACTGATACTCGCCCAATTTCTCAGAAATCTCATCTTTTTCCTCTGGAATTCCATCCCCTGGTTCAAAATCCAGATGCCATATTTCTCCATGGATTACTTTCAAATTTTCTTGGTACAATTTCACCAGCCGGTAATGGTTTCTTAAGGTTCGGTATAACATATCCAAATAGGGACTATCCACAGGCAATCTTCGGAATCTGACCATGATACGGTGATCTTTCACACCCTCCACCTGCTTCGTAATGGCATGGCGAATCCAATGGGCTTTGTTTTCTATAGTTCCATAATGGTGTTTAATCAGAGTAAGCGTATCACACCGGTTTGAATCCTCATCTAACAAATCACATACGGCAATCACCGCATTAAACGCGCCAATCCGCTCTTCTTTAAGACCCACCCTGGCAATCTGAGACTTTGCAGTTACAAAATCCGGATCCCATGGCCATTTTGCATGAGACTGGGCCATTCCGATGATCACATCCAGATGATCGGATAACATTTCGTTTTTCCTATAATCACTCAACATATTTTTTACAAGTTTTTCAATCCGAATCACATGGGTCCGCCTTACCCAATTTGACATATCGGAAAGACCTTTCATATATTGAAACTTTTCATCATCTGGAATATCCCCGCTATCCTGAGATAGCATACCTATGTCATGAATCAACAGCGCAATCAATAAATATCCTGCTTCCTGAGAAGCAGCATCTGCCAGCCAGCCATCGCTTTCTCCCCACTCTGAAGCCCGTTTTACTATACTGCAGATATGTGGTAAGGCATGGTTGGTAAATTCAGGCATATGGCAATTATCAGCCAACCGATCAATGCCCCGGATAATCTCTGTCAAAATATTAGTAAAATTATTAAAGGGAGGGCAAGCAAATGCCTTTTTCGCTAAAGGACTGCCCAAAATGTAGTTAATGGATTGAGCTAATTCAACATCAAAACCGGGAATTTCTTTCATTTATATCATTCACCTCTTTGCGTTTATTATGATTTTTATATGTGAAAATATTTTTTAGTCAACCTTATATCTAAGGAAGCGCTTTAGCCAGCGTTTCTCCCACTAGAAACCGGGTATTACCCAATTCAATTATAGCAGATATATAATGAAATTCCCATTATTTTTCACATCATCACAAAGGCGACTCTCATAATATGTTACTGTTCACAGGTACCCTGTGAACGTAACCGCATATGCCCATTAGAAATCGCCTAACGGCAAAAGTTTAATTATCAAAGCTGCAATAAAATTTATATACTCAAACTTCCCTCATTAAAAAGGGATCCGCACCTTGAAAAATCAATACTTTA